>JAFTIR010000039.1 GCA_017456765.1 Clostridia bacterium
ATCTGTTTCTATACAAGATTTTGCTTCCGAGTTATCAAAAAGCCAGGGTGTTCTTTTCTTCTGGTTGGTGGAAACTTAATGTTATATTAGTTTTCTTTTTCATACAGTTTTTGAATCAATATGCTTTCAGTATTGATATGAGCAATGCTCGTAATATAGTTTTTGATTTTGTTATTTTCAGTATTATTTTTTATTTAACATTAATTTTGATTTTTAATTTAGTAAAAGATAGCGCCGAAATGAATAAAAAAACATATGAAAATGATGAACTGAAAAATGTTGCGTACACAGACGCTTTGACAAATATGAAAAATAGAGCAGCATATGAGAGATTTACCATAAGACAAGTATTAAACCACAGAAAGAATCCCGGTGCACAGTTTATTTTTGTTATGCTTGATATCAATGGATTTAAAAATAT
This sequence comes from Clostridia bacterium, assembly GCA_017456765.1. Classification (GTDB taxonomy): domain Bacteria; phylum Bacillota; class Clostridia; order Oscillospirales; family CAG-382; genus UMGS1387. The sequence continues at coordinate 422 of JAFTIR010000039.1, forward strand.
CAATGATACAAGAGGACATGTCGCAGGGGATGAAATTTTAAAACAAGTAGGTAAGGTTATTACTGAATATTTTGAGAGTTATAATTGTGAAAGTTTTAGATTTGGTGGCGATGAATTTGTTTTGCTGATAGAAGATATACAATTATCTTATGTCGAGAATCTAATTGTAAAGCTGAATGAAGAATTAGTTAATTTAATTAATGTTACATTATCTCACGGTTGTTCAGAGGTGGACTTCAATAACGCAAAACCTTTTCACGTCGCTTTGAAAAAAGCTGATGCAATTATGTATTCTAATAAAGAGCAATATTATTTGAATTGGCGTAATAGTGAAAAAGAATTAAATGGTGAGAAGTTTTCAGCTGAATCAGATGACATCTAAACCATTCGGCTCTTCCAAAAATCCGTACACAACAGTGTGCGGATTTTTTCTTTTTACTTCTTTACTCTTCGCTTTTCACTAAAAAATGTTGTTTTTGGGAAAGTAATAGTGAAAAAGAAGAAATGAAGATGCCTTTGCGATAGCATAGCTTTTTTTATGCATAATTATTATGTCTTTTTCAAAAACCTACGCAAAGAAACAAGCCCACAGCATTTCTACCGCGGGCTCGTCGTGTTTGTTGCTAATTATTAAAGTGTTATTCGTGAAAATTCCTTACCGTCAGCTGTAAGTGCACTATCCCTTTGCATACTGTGCAGGCGACATTCCATATTTCTTCTTAAAAGCCCTACTGAAATACAGAGGGTCACTATAACCGACGGAGGCGGCAACAAGCGAAATTGTATCGTAATCACCGCTGTCAATAACTGATTTTGCATGGGAAAGGCGTTTTGAAAGTATGTATTTCTGAGGACTTGTGCCGTATTTGGAACGGAAAATTTGCTGAAAATATGTATCGGATATTCCGCAAAGACTTACTAACGTTTCAACCTTCAGCTCACAGTCATAAATGTGCTTTTTCAGGTATGAAACGGCAGGGGAAATAATATCTGCTTTCTTTTTATCTATGTATGTCAGATTTTCGAGGTTTTCTAAGTATGCCAGCAGATTGTAAAAAACAGAGTAACATCTGTAATGCTCTGCTTTTCCGCCGAATTTCCATAAATCAGTAAGATTGTTTGTAAACTCGTCCATGTCCTGAAAACTCTCAAGGGGATATGAAAACGGAACGGCATTTTCAAGTTCCGCATCAAAGCTGATTATGATATATTCACATGGGGTATCTGCAACGCACGCGTAATCATAGTTGCATCCTTTTGGCAAAAAAAGAATTTTACCTTGTTCAGCTTGAATAGAAATTTCGGGAAATGTGTATTTGACACATCCTGCGGTACGAAAAACGAAGGAGTTGTATTTGCGTTTTTGCACCGAACCCTGCCGTTTTGAAGCCCCTTTGTAGATGTTTTCAATTCTCAGATTTTCTATGTTTTTGAACATACATTTCACCTATCATTTTTAATACTGTCTGTATTGTATCATAAAAACGAGATATATTCAATACCGCCAGTGATTTTTTGTTGCGAAAAGTCCATGTTGTTGCAAGAATTCTATGTACATATTCTATTTAAATGCTAAAATAGTATAGAACGAGGTGAGGATATGGCAGTGACAAAAAGTAACAGCGTTGATATGGTAAACGGTTCTCTTTGGGGCAAAATATTAAAGTTCTCGGCGCTATACATGCTGACGGCACTTCTTCAGGAGCTGTACAGCGCGGCAGATGTTATGGTTGTTGGGAATTTTGCAGGTGATGCGGCTCTTGCAGGAGTCGGAACGTGTACTGTAATTGTAAATTTCTTCATTAACGTTATACTTGGACTTTCCGCAGGTGCAACAATTGTCCTCGGTCAGGCCATCGGAGCCAAAAACGAAGAAGAAATATCAAAGGTTACACACACCTCGATTGCAACGGCGGTTGTGTGCGGATTCTTTGTAACACTTATTTGTCAAGTTTTTTACAGACAGCTTCTCGGCATGATTGATGTTCCCGAGGATATTTTCCCCGAGGCATCAAGCTACTTAAGAATTGTTTCAATTGGTTTTATACCATCTCTTTTATATAATTTTGGTGCCTCTATTCTTCGTGCCAAGGGAGACACAAAGCGCGCACTTTATATTGTTACAGCCTCCGGCATAATCAATGTGCTTCTCAACCTGTTTTTTGTGTGTGTTGTAAAAATGACAGCAAGCGGTGTTGCTGTGGCAACGGTGATTTCACAGATTTTTACTGCTGTTTCGATTTTGTACATTCTTTACAAGGAAAATGATGAAACAAGACTGATTCTTAAAAATATTCGTATCTATAAGGTGCAGTTCTTGAGGATTTTAAGATTTGGGTTGCCGTCAGGCATACAAAGCTCGGTGTATTCTGCCTCCGGAATGATTGTTCAGGCAAGTGTAAATGGCTTTGGCAAGGCTGCTATTGCGGCAAGCTCGGCTGTAACAAGCATTACAAGCTTCTATAACGTAATGGTCAATAGCTTGTATCAGGCATCAATGGTGTTTACCAGCCAGAATTTCGGTGCGGCAAAGTTTAACCGAATCAAGAAAACCATTTTTGTGTGTATGACGTATGTAGTATGTCTTGGCATCATTCAATCGTTTGTGACATATTTCTTTGGTGAATCTTTGATCGGGCTTTATGTGGGTGATGACGTTCAGGTTCTCGGATGGGGTCTGCGCAAATTAAATACAATAGGATATACATATGCACTTTTAGGATTTATGAATATCATGAGCGGGGCACTCAGAGGCATGGGAGCTTCTTTTGTCAACATGATAACATCAATTGTTGGCGTTTGCGGAATACGAATTGTGTGGATTATGACAGTGTTCAAATCAGTAGGCACTATTGAAGCACTTTTCCTGTGTTATCCTGTTTCGTGGGTAGGAACAATGTGTCTTCATATAATTATGTTTGTTATCGTGTTCAGAACAGAAAAAAGAAAACATCCGGTATCCGTATAAGCACTGCCAAAGCAGTGCTTTTCTTTTGCACAATATACTTGATTTTTAGACATATTTACAGTATAATTAAATCAACGATATGATTTGTTGACGGAGGGATTTGCGTGGATTTTATAAAGCCAAAAGCAGAATTTGATTTAATCAGTTTTGGTGAGGTTATGCTCAGACTGTCACCGCCCGATAAAGAAAAGATTTCGCAGAGTGAGGTTTTTGAAAAAAACTGTGGAGGTTCTGAATTTAATGTTGCATCCGGTGCGGCAAATCTCGGCATCCGTTCTGCAATTATTACAAAACTTCCAAAGAATAAAATGGGGCATTTTATCGCAAGACGAATAAGATACGGAACTGTTTCTGACGATTACGTTGTATGGGATAATAGCGACAGCAAAAGACTTGGTATTTACTATTACGAAAGCGGTGTATATCCCCGTAAATCTGCTGTTGTTTACGACAGGGCAGGAGCATCTGTTTGTTCCCTTGACCTTTCGGAAATTCCCGACGAAATATATGAAAAAACAAGGATATTTCATATAAGCTCCATATCTTTGGCGCTCGGTGAAACGCTGAGAAAGACGGCAATAGAAGTGATTAAAAGAATGAAAGCAAGCGGCGTTGCTATCAGCTTTGACGTTAATTACCGTGCAGCTCTGTGGAGTGAAGAAGATGCAAGAGAGCTTATAAAGACAATATTACCTATGGTTGACATTCTGTTCGTATCAGAGGAAACCTCCAGAAGAATGATGCAGAAGGTGGGAACTCTTGACGAAATAATGAAGAGCTACTCCGACGAATATGGCTGTAAGATTGTTGCCACAACGCGCCGAGAGGTTGTAAGCCCGACAAGGCACAATTTTGGCTCAAGAATTTATTTTGACGGCAAATTCTATGAAGAACCTCACTATAAGAACATTGAAGTAATTGACCGCGTAGGAAGCGGAGACGCATATGTAGCGGGAGTACTCTACGGGATTCTTTCGGGTGCGAACATTGAAGACTGTATGTCCTACGGTAATGCCTTGAGTGCCGTTAAAAACACGGTGTCGGGTGATATGTCAATCAGCTCAATTGATGAAGTGAATTCTATCATTGAATCTCACAGAGCAACAGGACTACAGGATGAAATGGTGAGATAGCATGAAATTTTCAACATATTTATTTGATTTTTCACAGCTACCCGAGCTGTAACAGAATGAAACCCTTAACGAACGGAGTATAATACGATGGCACTTCATGTTTTAGACGAGGCAAACCGTTGCCTGCAATGTAAAAATCCGTCATGCCGAAAAGGCTGTCCGATAAATACACCCATTCCTGAGGTTATTGCTCTTTTGAAGGACAACAAACTCGATGAGGCAGGGTGGTTGCTGTTTGAAAACAACCCTCTTACTACTATTTGCAGTTTAGTATGTAATCACGAGAAGCAGTGCGAGGGTAATTGTGTACTTAACAAAAAGGGGACTCCCGTCCACTTTTCTGCAATTGAAAACTATATATCGAGTGCATATGCACCAAAAATGGTAAAAGGTCCTGCGAAATCAAACGGTCAAAGGGTTGCCATTGTAGGCTCAGGACCTGCAGGACTTACAATAGCAATTATTCTTGCAAGATATGGCTATCAGGTAACGATTTTCGAGAGTAAGGACAAAATAGGTGGCGTTTTGCGCCATGGAATTCCTGAATTTCGTTTGCCCAAAAGCGTGCTTGACGACCTTCAGTACCGTCATATAGAGCTCAAGGGAATAAAGATTCGTCCCAACATCCGCATAGGCGATGCTATCGGTATTGATGATTTGTTCAGAGACGGATATAAGGCTATTTTTATAGGCACAGGTGTTTGGCGTCCAAATACGCTACATATTAAGGGCGAAACCTTTGGAAATGTTCATTTTGCTATAAATTATCTCAATAATCCTTCTGTATACAAATTGGGTGAAAAAGTAACAATTATCGGTGCCGGTAATGCTGCTATGGACGTTGCGAGAACTGCGGTGAGAAGCGGTAGCAGGCAGGTGACTTGCTTTTCACTTGAAAAAAAGGTTGCGGCAAGTGATTATGAATTCAGCTACGCAAAACTCGAGGGCGTAAATTTCATGTATAACCTCAAACCCGTTGAAATTCTTGATGATGGAGTAATTTTCCGTGAAGTAATTGAGCATGAGGACGGTTCCTTTGAAGAGGTTGAGGGCAGTGACAAGGTTTATTCTTCCGATTCTGTTATTATTGCTATCAGTCAGGGACCGCGTAATATTATTGTGTCTACAACAACAGGGCTTGAAGCAAGTAAATCCGGACTTTTGGTGGCAGACGAGTATGGAAATACAAGCAGACCCGGCATTTTTGCATCCGGCGATGTGGTAAACGGTGCGCGTACTGTAGTTGAAGCAGTTGCTCACAGTAAAATTGTTGCGGAAACTATGCACAGGTATATTCAGGGATTAAATAACAATATCTGATTGTTAAACGGCGTTTTAAAGGGCATACACATTAGTGTATGCCCTTGCTGGGTTTATATTTAACAAACAGTAAAAGTAAAATCCTCCCAGGGGATATTCACTTCCTTTTTGTCGCAGATTATCTCGTCAATGTGAAGCAAAAGCGGAAAATCTTCCTCCTTAAGTGTTCCCTTTGCAATACCTTTCTTTACGGCTCTTGCAACTCTTTCTGCAACAACGAGAGATTCGAGTGTCACACCGCAAAGTTCTTCCTTCGCCTCATCTATGTTAAGTCCTTTGCCGAGAAGGATTCCGACGAGACGGGTACGTCCACCGTAAACCGTAACATAAAGGTCACCAACACCTACACACAAATTGTCAAGAGTAAGCGCATTCTGGAACTCTAACAGTTTGTACATTTCCTTTGCTGCCTGGCCAAAAACGGCTGCTTGGGAGTTGAAGTGAAGAGTGTCGTTTCCAAAAGATTTCTGATTGAGTCCTATTGTGAGGGCAATTCCGAGCGCATATCCGTTCTTTAATGCAACGGCGCTTTCAATACCGGTAACATCAGTTGTTATGCTTATGTGATAATAATCTGTTTGCATAACCTCTTTAAGAAAGCGAAGCGTTTCGATGTTTTCGCCGCAGAAAGCGACTTCTGTTTGGTCGTGGGCAACAAGCTCATAGCTTGTGCAAGGGCCGCCGATTGCATTGAGAGAAAGCTTTTTGCCGATAGAATTGAGTTTTTTCTTCCACAGGTCAGGATATGTCAAAAGTTTTCCGTCCTCTGTGTCCATAAGTCCCTTTGTAACGGTCAAAACCGGTGCATCCTCAGGAATTACGGGAAGCACATTGTCAGCAAACCATTCAACACCAAAACTGCTGACACCGCCGATTACAACATCTGTATCGCAAAGTGCGTTTTCAAGCTCTTCAAGCTGATAGAATTTGATTCCATTTGGAAAATCCTTTTCAAATTTCGGGTGTCTGTTGTTTTTTATGCAGCCATTTATAATTTCTCTGTCAAGGTGAGTGCCTACAAGTCTTACCTCGTGTCCGTTTTCTCTTGCGGGAAAAGCAAGCGCCGAGCCCATCATGCCGGCTCCCACAATTGTTATTATTGCCATTTTTCTGCTCCTTTTCGAATTTTTTTGAAATTTTGTGAAAATGTTTGAAAAAGTTGAAATGCTATGATATAATCAATTATACGAAAAGCAAGAAGGGCGGTCAAGATGTGGTGAAAATCTTGAAACATTTTCAAAGTTTGCCAAAAGGATGGACAGAATATGGTTGTATATGAGCGTCAGCGGGAGATTATGAATTATCTCAAAAAGAATCAGTTTTCAACGGTAAAAGAGCTTGCAAAGCTTGTCTTTACCAGCGAGTCATCGGTGAGGCGCGATATAAAGCTTCTTGAACAGAAAGGATATGTCAGCCAGATATACGGTGGTGTTGTATGGGCAGAGTATGTAAATAGCACTGTCCCCGTAAATCTTCGTGATAATTATAACTCTGTAATCAAGGAAGAAATTGCAAAACGGGCGGCAGAATATATTTTTGACGGTGCAACGGTTTTCATGGACGGTTCTTCTACGGTCAGAAGAATTATCAAATACATGAGTCACTGTAAAGGGGTCAAAATAATAACAAACAATCAGCGAGTTTTTGAGGAAAACAACAATCCCGAAATTCAGCTTTATTGCACAGGCGGGCTTTTTGTAAATCAGAGTAATATTTTTGTGGGTAGTACCGCAGAGAGCTATGTCAACAATATCAACGCCGACATTCTGTTTTTTTCAAGTCAGGCACTTTCGGATGACGGATGGATAAGTGATGTATCTGAAGAGGAAACTTCTCTTAGGAGGGTGATGCTTTCACGGGCGAAAAAGAAGATTTTTCTTTGTGATTCCACAAAACTGGGACTAAGGAAAACATTTACATTATGCTCCAAGGATGATGTTGATGCAGTGATATGTGATAAGGCATTGCCCTGGGAATGAAAGTAATTACAGAAAGGAATTTGTACTATGTTTAACAAAGCAATAACATTCAGCTATGATGACGGTGTAACGCAAGACATTCGCCTCATAGAAATCTTCAACAAGTATAATCTCAAAGCTACGTTCAACCTGAATTCCGAGCTTCTCGGAATTGAGCATACACTTGTGCGTGAAGGGGTAAATATCAAACACATAAAGAATAACCCCGGGGACGTAAAATATATTTATGACGGACATGAGGTGGCAGTGCATACGCTTACACACCCGAATCTTACACAAGTCAAGGATGATGCGGAAGTTTTACGTCAGGTTAAAAAGGACAGGGAAAATCTATCACAGCTTGTTGGCTATGAGGTTGAAGGCATGGCGTACCCCAGCGGCGGCGTTAATTGCGACGACAGAGTTGCAAAAATAATAAAGGACAATACAATTATAAAATATGCCCGTACAATAGGTGTTACTCATAGCTTTGAGCCTTATGAAGATTTGTATCAGTACAAGGGAACGCTTTATCACCACGGAAACTGGAATGAGCTTTTTGATATGGGGCAAAAGTTCCTTGAACTTGAAACGGACACACCAAAGGTATTTTACATATGGGGACATGCATATGAATTTGATATTTTCCCCGAGAGATGGGCAATTTTTGAAGAGTTTTGTAAAATGATGAGTGGCAAAAAAGATATATTCTACGGCACAAATAAAGAAGTGCTGTGCGGAGAATGGAGATAAACTGAAAATGCAAAAGAACTTTTTCTTTGTAAACACATATGACTGTCCCGATATTGCGGGCGATCTTGATAAGATGTTTAATCTTTTGGAAGAGGAGAACATAAAGGGACTTCAGATACCCTATGACAACCTCACCGCGCTTGATAAAGAAGATTTCAAAAAACGACTTGATGAAAGCGGCACGCGGCTTATTTGCACTCATATTGTTGCACGTCTTCTTTCAAAGGACAAAACAGTTTTCGAAAGTGCAATAAACGGATGTAAGAGGGCGCTGGAATACATAAACTATTTTGGTTGTGAATATTTCATGGTTGTACCTTTCACACCAACAGATGTAGAGGGCTTTGATGACAGACCAAGAGCGATGCAGAGCTTTATCAAGGGACTTAAAATTATCATGGAAGAAGCGAAAAAGTACGGAATAAAAGTGGTTATCGAAAATATTTCACAACTCATTCTTCCCTTTTCAAAAATAGAGGACCTTGAGTATATTCTTGACAATGTCAAAGAACTCGGTTTCTGTTTTGATACGGGTAACTTTTTGTGCATGGGAATTGATGATACCACCGAGGCTTTTGAACGTTTGAAGGACAGAATTGAGATGGTTCATATAAAAGAACTGGAGCTTTGTGGCATCGAGGGCGGTCTTGGCTGTGACAGCGGAAGATATGTAAGACATACTGATTTTGGCAAGGGACAGACAAACCTTTCCGTTATGCTCTCAAAGCTTTATGAAAACAACAAAGACGTTCCCTTTATAATAGAGGTACAGAATGGTAGTCCTGAGCTTTCATGGATTAAGCAGGCAAGCAAGTACTTTGATGAGTTTTTCGGTAATAGAGAATGAAGACGTACGACATAATAATAAAAAACGGTCTTGTGGTTGACGGCACCGGAAACGCTCCCTTTGTTGCAGATATTGCAATTTGTGACGGAAAAATTGCATTTATCGGAGATGCTGACGAAAAAAACGCAGTGAAAATCATTGATGCAAGCGGAAAATACGTAACCCCGGGTTTTATTGACTCCCACTCCCATTCCGATTCGTCCATATGGATAAATCCCGAGGCACAAAGCTCTGTTCATCAGGGGGTTACAACGGAAATTGTAGGTAACTGCGGTTTTTCAATGCGCCATACAATAAGCGTCCCCTTCGACAAAGCGGGTGATGGAATTGAGTGTGTCTACGACCTTGCGAACAAGAATGTGGAAATACCAAAAGGTGCTTTTGCAAACACACTTTTGAAAATGGAAAAAATGGGCGCATCCATAAACACGGCATGGCTTTGCGGACACAACGATTTGAGGGTGATTGCGGACCTTCATACAGAGGACTATACAGAAAAGCAGTTTGCTGTTATGGAGGGCTTTCTCAGAGAGGCAATGGAGGCGGGATACATAGGCTTTTCAACGGGTCTTGAATTTGACCCCGGAATTCTCAGCCGTCCCGAAGAGATTGAAAGACTTGCCGCCATCGCTGCAGAATACGGCGGAATTTACACTACCCACATGCGTGATGAGGGAACATATATAATAGAGGCCGTCGAGGAATTTTTAAGCGTTATCCGCAAAACAGGAATGCGAGGAATGGTTTCGCATCTCAATGTGAAGTACGACAACGGAATTCCAAATGATTACCTCGAAAAGTGCATGAATATGCTGAAGTGTGCAAGAGAACAAGAAAATCTTGATGTATTTACCGATATGCTTTCCACCACCTATGGCACAGGCTGCGCACAGGCAATGCTTCCGCCTTGGCTGTATGAAAACGGTTGGGACAAGGCAAGGAAGATTTTGGCTGATGAAGAGGGCAGAGAAAGAGTAAAGGCTGACATGGACCGCTACTGGAGATTTCTTGGTTACGGTCAGTGGTCAAGATTACTTCGGATTATTGCGCCTCATATGCCGCATGTTACGGCGATGTCATTCTCCGAGATTTGCCGGGAATGGAACAGAGAGCCTTGTGATGCTTTTCTTGATGTGTTCATGAAAACAGAAACAATCGAAGAGGTTAGAGCAACCGAGATGGTAGGCGTTATGTTTGACGAACAGACCATGATTGACACGGTTGTCAAAGACCCGCTTTATTTCTGGATGGCAGACTCATATACCGCGGTAGAAGAGGGCGACGCAAGAACAGGAAATATGTCAGACTATATGGGCTATCTTTATTTCTTTACAAGATACGTAAAGGAATTGGGGGTTATTTCGATAGAGAATGCCGTTCACAAAGCAACAAAACGTGTGGCTGATCATTTTCGCCTTGAGGGGCGTGGACAGCTCAAAGAGGGATACTTTGCCGATATAAACATTTTTGAGCTTGAAAAGCTCAGAATCAATGCGACCTTTACCGAGCCTTGTAAATATTGCTCCGGTTTTGACTATGTAATTGTCAACGGTACTCCCGTAATTGAAAACGGGGAGCATACAGGTAAAAGGTCCGGTATGGTTTTGAGACGTAAATAAAAAAGTAAAAGCACTTGCAAAATGCAAGTGCTTTAATAGTTATGAATTCTTTTTGAAAATACGCTTTTTCAGGTCGTTCCATACAAAGCATGCAGTGATTGTAAGTCCATATGCACAGACAGCCCTGACACCAAAGCCGAGAAGCTGTGATTGAACGGCAAGCTTTTCGATAATGAAGTTTGCAAAGAAAACGAAAAGCATGTGCCAGAGATAAATGTCATAGCTTGCTCTGTCCATTTTCTGTAAAATAGAGGGGATATTCTTTGGCAGCTTCATAAAGAGCGCGTAAAGAAAAACAATTACACAAATCGAATACAGGCTATGAACCTGATTCATAAAAGGAATGTATGTGATATAATTGAAGGCAAGATATGTGTAGTAAAAGAAAAGAGCAAGGGAAATTGTAAAGCACACACAAATTGCCTTAAAGTTTTTTTCGAGAATTTCTGTAAACTTGTCGTAATATTTGCCTATATAGCACCCGATTATCCAGTAGGCAAGGTATGTGGTAAAGAGTCTGTCATTGTATATAAAATTGATATTAGGGAAAGCCGTGCTTACCATGTTAGGAAAATAGATTTCAAAAATAAGTGAAAAAAGAAGAATAAATGGGATAACAATTATTGGAGAACAGTTATTTATAATCCTTTTCCATACAGGAAACAGCAGGTCAAACTGAAAAAGCAGAGGGATAAAATAGAAGTGGCAGACAAGCGAACCTAAAAGCAGGTGCTTTGTGATAAACACAATGTCGAGAGGGTAGTCGTATACTAAAAAATAGAAAACATAGTAAATTACATAGCTGAAAACGTATGGGAGAATGACTCCCTTTATTCTTGATACAAGATAATGCCCGTATTTCTGCTCGTCTTTTTTTGTCAGAAACAGCTTGACACCCGACAGCAGAATAAATCCCTGCACAACAAACGATACCATGCGCCACGGGAACATGGCAAGGTTATAGGAAAGCGTGCCGTACTGAAAGTTTGATACGGCAAATGAGATTATATGTATGAAAATTACAAACAAACATAAAATTATATTCAGATACGATATTTCACTTTTTCTGCTTTGCGCCATATCAAAGCCTCCGTTTCTTCTGATATTGTAAGTATACCATAAAATTGCACTGTTGGCAATAGCAGTTTTTTGTTATGCAAATACAGACACAAAAATACCCGAAAGGACAATAAGGCAACAGAAAAGTTTGTAAGGGATGTTTTTTTCTTTGTATATAAGCCAGCCGAGAAGTACCGTTACAATAACCGCCGACTGCTTTATTACTGTCATTACAGTAACTTCGCTCGAAGGATAGCCGTTTGCCTCGAACAAAAACTTGTCACCAAGTACAAGCGAAAGACTCATAAGAGGAATCCAAAAGTTTGTTTTTAGTTTTTTCAGGCATATGGTTTCTCTTTTTGCAAAAAGTATACAGCCGTAAATCGTGCTTATGAAAAACATAAACCAGAACTGAAGCTGCCCCGAGCTCATATATTTCATCAGTGCCTTGTCCATAGTTCCTGAGATTGAGTTGAATATACAGCAGAGCAGGGCGCAGACAAGTACCGAAAAAGATGCCTCCTTAACGCAGGAGGTTTTCTTTAAGTTTACAAGCAGAATTCCCGTGATTACAAGTAAAGCTCCCACAGCCTTTGCAACCGTCATGTCCTCGCCAAGAATAAATACTCCCATCAGTATTGAGAAAACAACACCCGATAAATCCATGATTGCGTAAAGACTTACGGGCATTTTGCCGAGAGCCAAAAAAGAGAATACCCACGCAAGGCATATGACAACCGATTTTATAAACACAAGGAATATGTATTTGGGTAAGAGGGTAAGAGCCTGTGTAATATTCGGCAGAGCAAGCAGAAAGCCTATGAATGTATAAAAGAATAAAACCTCAAAAAGAGAGCTCTTTTTGAGAGATGCTTTTTTCATGCAGTCGCGCGTGCTTTTGAGTATGCTGTATATTAACACAAATATTACCCAGAGGTATTCCATAATCTCGCTCCTTCACATTACAATTATTGTACTATCAAAAAAAGAAAAAATCAATAGCAAACCCAAAGCCATACTGCTTTGGGTTTGCTTTATATGTATTATTTTATGAGGTTTGTGAGAATTTCGCCGAGCTGTGCAAAGGTAACCTTCTCACAAACCGTGATTCCCACAAGTCCTATTGCCATAAGGATACATCCTATAACATTTACGCGTGTTAGCTTTTCCTTAAAGCATATCATGGAAAGAACAACGCTAAGTAACATGATGCTTGCACTCTGTATTGTGTAGAGTACGCCTGTATTGATGTCGAGAAGAAGAATAATTACAAGTGAATTTATCGCAAGGGCTGTACAGAGAGCGTAAGCAATGAGATGAAGTGCGGATTTTTTTGTCTGCTTTAATGCTGCTTTCAAATCTGCTTTTTGGAAAATCAGAGATAAAAGAGAAATTATCGCGACACAAATGAAGGTAATAATGATGAGTTCTTCCTTTTCATCTGCACCCGTAAATTCTTGCTGAAGAACAAGAATTGAGTTATATATACCGTTGCTTGCACAAAGACCAAGACAGGATAAAATGAATTTAATTGTTATTTTGCTTGTAGAGTCACCACCAGGCTTTTTGCTTACGAGATATACCGCAATCATTACAAGCACAAGGAAACAGATTGCAGGGCCGGTCATAGCCTCTTCAAAGCCTATCCATTTTGTTGCGGACGGGAAAGCAATTCCACCGAAAATGGCAAACACCATGAGCACAGAATAGGGGCCGGTGGCTGAACACCTAAGAAAGAAATAGTTGTATCCGTAGAACGCGGCGGAATTAAGTATACCCAAGACAACCGTAAGTCCCTGTGCCTCGAATTTCATTCCTGAGAAGAAAAAGGAAATAATGGCAACAACAATTCCTCCGAATACAGTAAGTACGGGGGTTGTGTATGCCGCATTACCTTTATAATGGTAAGAAAATGTCTTGCAGAAGAAATTCTGAAAAACATAAAGTGCTATCATTAAAGCAATAAACAAAACCTGTGTTATGTCCATATTATAAACCTCCAATTAGATATACCACAGTTTATTATACAGATAAATATAAAAAATTCAAGAGATTTTTTCGACAAATGTAAATGCAATAAAGAGAGTATTTTTATACATTTCACTGCATAAAATATTTTCGAGGTGATTTTATGAAAACCAAAACAAAGACATATGTCTACTGCATACTCATAACACTTGCTGTAGGCGGACTGTCAGCACTGCTTACACGAAACAACATGGATGTGTACGAAACAATAAATAAACCGCCGCTTGCACCGCCCGCAATTCTTTTTCCGATAGTGTGGGGTATTCTTTATGTCATTATGGGCGCTTCTCTTGCAAACATTCTCATCAAAGGACGGGAAAACGGAATATATACTGTTCCCTGTGTCAAAATCTATGCACTCCAGCTTGCGGTCAACTTTTTCTGGAGCATTATTTTCTTTAATATGAGGGCGTTTCTGTTTTCATTCATATGGCTGTTATTGCTTTGGGTGCTGATAATAATAATGATTGACCGTTTTTCTAAAATCAGCAAAGTTTCCGCATATGTAAATATTCCGTATTTCCTTTGGGTGAGCTTTGCGGCATATCTTAATTTCATGATTTATAGATTAAACTGAAAAAAAGACTTGATTTTTCATTCTTTAGTGGTAAAATATAGTTTAGAAGCCGCAGAGGATGAATTGAATGAAATACGACAATATGAGAAATGCTGTGTTTGTCAGCCGAAAGAACCGTTTTGTCTCTCAGATTGAGATTGACGGCAAGGAAGTGCTGTGCCACGTGAAGAATACGGGAAGGCTTCGTGAGCTTCTTGTAAAGGGCGCAGAAATTTATGTTCAGGAGCATGACAGTAGCCAAAGAAAAACAAAATACAGTCTTATTGCTGTCAAAAAGGAAAAAGAACTTGTCAACATTGACAGCCAGGCGCCCAACAAGGTGTTTTATGAGTGGGTGAAAAATGGCGGATTTTGTGACAATGTGACGTTTATAAAACCCGAAACCACATACGGAAGTTCGCGGTTCGACTGCTATATTGAAGCAGGTGACAGAAGAATATTTGCAGAGATTAAGGGGGTTACCCTTGAAAAAAACGGAACAGCTATGTTTCCCGATGCGCCAACGGAGAGGGGACTTAAGCACTTAAGAGAGCTTTGCAAATGTGTAGAGGATGGCTTTGAAGCATATATTGTTTTTGTGGTGCAGATGAAGGGCGTACATACATTTACGCCAAATGTACAGACCCACAGGGAATTTGCAGAAATGCTTTCCGAATGTGACAAAAACGGAGTAAAAATAGTATGTGTTGACTGTAATGTGACGCCGGAGACACTTGAAATTTCACAAAAAATAGAAGTAAAACTTTAACAGAGGTTAAAAATGAAAGAAACAATCAGAAAAACTTATCTTAAAAACATACTGATGTTTGCTGTCGGGATTGCGCTTACGGCACTTGCCATAGCACAGTTTACTCTTCCGAACAAGATTGTAGGCGGTGGCGTGTCGGGTATATCTACCATTCTCTACCATACTCTCGGCATAGGTCCCGGTATTTCAACGGCGGTAATAAATGCAATTCTTTTGCTTATAGGCATAAAGGTGCTGGGTAAAAGATTTGTCGTGGCAACACTTGCAGGCGTTTCGCTTTTGTCGGTGCTTGTTGAACTCTTTTCATATCTTCCGCCAATTACCGAAAATATTATTCTTGCTTCTGTTTTCGGCGGAGTGTTTTACGGTGTAGGTATAGGCCTTGCACTTGCGGCAGGCGGTTCGTCGGGCGGCACGGACATCCTTGGACGACTTATACAGCATTTCTTCCCTCATTTTCCTATAGGAACACTTATTATGTTTGTTGATGGTGTTGTCATCGCGTTTTCTTACGTATTCTTCGGTAATCTTGAACTCACCCTTTTCGGCGTTGTGACACTTGCTGTTTCTACCTATGCAATAGATTCGGTAATAAGAAAACTCAATGTATCAAAACTTGCTTTTATTGTTTCCAAAAAGGGAGACGAAATAGCAAAAATGCTTGTTACAACAGCACCGAGAGGCTGTACAATCATAAATACGGTTGGTGCATATACACAGGAGAATAACAAAATGCTTGTGTGTGCCTTAAAGGATAATGAGCTTCCTGCTTTTCAAAGAAAGGTACTTGAAATTGACCCTATGGCATTTATAATTTTCTCTGAATCCTCGCAGATTGTGGGTAACGGATTCCATGTTTACAGATGAATACAAAACAAAAGAGATGCCGCAGCATCTCTTTTTTCATAGGTGTCTTTTAAGTTTTATTTTACGACAATGTTACCAAAGCCTACTTCGCCGGCACCGCTTACGGAGATTTTAAGATTCTGTCCGTTATAAAGGTTTACGGCATATCTCTGAGGCTTGCAGCCTGCAGGAAGTGAAACTGTGCCGACATTTCTTCCGTCAACGAGGAAGGTGACGGTTTTTGATCTGTCGAAGTAATCGGTGTGTCCGATTGTTACTTCCATTGTGCTGTATTTGTTCTGGAGGTTGTACTGTGCGTAACCGGAAGATGTCCAGAGTCTGAAACCGCTGTGGTATGCTACATTGTCCATGTAGAAATATTCATCTGCGTCGTAAATGGAGCAGTTCTTGGAATCATACGGAGAAGCTACAGCAACAAGATAGTAGGAATCAGAAGGTCTCATGTTCTGCCAGAGATAAACACTCTTTGTGGCGTTGTCCCATGTTACATCCATACCTGCAAGATTTGCTACCGCTCTTACGGGAAGATATGTTGTTCCGTTGTAGATGAAAGGCTCAATTGTGGCGCCGTTTGCATCCTTGAGTGTGGTGAGTTGTTTGTCCTTGTAAACCTTTACATTGTTATAGTTAACCTGAATGTTCTGGGTTGCGACTTTACCTATTGCGATGCTGCCTGTAAGAAGTACACCGAGAAGGAAGCCGATAACTATACCCTGAAGTCTCTTGCTCATAAAAAATCCTCCGAGAATGATATATTTTTCTAAATTATATCACATTGGGCTTGGATTTGCAAGACTTTTTAGAAGCATTTTTCAATTCCTTTTGATTTGCAGTTATCAATTTTGCCGCAATGATAGCAAAGTTCGTTGGGGCAAGCACCCTTTTCGAAGAAAATTTTTATATTTTCGACTGTTGTTTCGGCAATGTTTGAAAGCGCTTCTTTTGTAAGATACCCCTGGTGGCTTGTTACAATAACATTAGGCATTGAGATAAGACGAGCAAGGGTGTCGTCTTCAACAATGTGTCCTGAAAAATCGCGGAAGAAAAAGTCTGATTCTTCTTCGTATACGTCAAGGCACGCAGCACCCACTTTTCTCTGTTTTATTCCCTCAATAAGAGCCTCGGTATCAATGAGAGCACCGCGGGAGGTATTTATAATGACAACACCTTTTTTCATTTTCTCAATGCTGTCATGGGTTATCATGTGATGCGTTTCGTCTGTAAGGGGACAGTGAAGCGAGATTATGTCGCACTTTTCAAAGATTTCGTCAAGGCTTACATATTCTACTCCAAGGTTTTCGTTCGGATATTTGTCAAAGCATAGGATGTTCATGCCAAAACCCCGGCAGATATTTATAAAGCTTTGCCCGATTTTACCTGTACCCACAACACCTACGGTTTTTCCGTGTAAATCAAAGCCGTCAAGATTGTTTAGGCTGAAATTGAAATCTCTTGTTCTGATATATGCCTTGTGAATACGTCGGATTGAGGTAAGAAGCATCGCAATGGCATGCTCTGCAACGGCAAACGGGGAATAGGCAGGCACGTGAACTACGTGAACTTTGCCATAACAGTACTGTATGTCGACATTGTTGTAGCCTGCACAACGCAGGGCTATTATTTTTACTCCGTATTCGCACAGCTTGTCGATGACAGCTTTGTTTACAGTGTCATTTACAAAAACACATACGCCGTCGAAGCCTCCGGCAAGATTTACTGTGTCCTCTGTCAGTTTTGTTTCAAAATATTTGAACTTTATTCCGTTTTCTTCTCCGAATTTTTCAAACCCCGGTTTATCGTAGGGTTTTGCATCAAATAAAGCAATTTTCATTTCTTTCACTCCGTTTGGTTTTGTGATTATTCTTTCACTCAACACTCAATTTATACTTATTGTAATGGTTATTTGTTAAAAAGTCTACCATAAATTTTATTGCAAATGGAGAGTTTACAATAAGGTGTTGAATAAATATAGAAAGTATGTTATCTTTTTAGTATCACAATGAAAGGGGAGACTATAATGCTAAAGAAAATACTGGGAGAAGCTCCCTTTGATGCAGAGCTTTGTGACAGCATAGTTGTATCTCCCTATAAATCTCATAAAGCGGAAATTGTTTTCCAAAACGATTCTGAATACGATTTACCGCTATCCTGTAATATAAAACCAGGCTCGTTTATAGATGTGACCAAGACGAGCTTTGATGTGATTTTACCGGCAGAAGGTAAAACAAATGTGCAGATAAACTTTTCCGTATCAAAGGATTCAAGGATTTTCGGTGGAAGCAAAATATGCGAGCTTGAAATTGTCGACAGAATATTCGACAGCAGAACCGAATATGAATTTGAAGTTGCCTGCGAGCTTTCGTATAAGTGCGGTGATAGTAAGGTGGGTGCATTTGAAGCATCAGATGAAGTATTCTTTTCAAGGAACGGCGTTGTTTTTGCAAATGCCGGAGAGGTTATTTCTCTTGAGGTGCCGTGCCTTGAAAGAAAAGAAATTTTGCTTAATATTATTTCAGGAAAAATCAAGAATTTCAAGGACGGAGAAACAATAATTCTCTCTGAGGGGCTAAGCCGTCTGTGCTTTGAAATGGAGGAGGATGGAAGTTTTGAGTTTCAGAATCCTCAAAGCCTTGAAAAGGTTTATCCCGACACACTAAATCCTAAATGCTTTATGTGAAAGATAACTCCCAAGTCAGATGATTTGGGAGTTTTATCTTTATTTGTTTTCCTCTATGGTTTCTTTTTCCTTGTCTCTTATGAGTGTTATTTTGCAGTCCTCATAGTTTTCGGAAACACCCTCAACCATGATTCGTCTGCCCTTTATAAGCTCAAGGACGGCAAGAAATGTTGCTACAATTTCGCTTCTTGACTCCGCTTTTTCAAAAAGGCCTGCAAATGAGCAATTTCCACGTCTTACGAGGAGCTTCATCACATGAAGTATTCTTTCGTTTACGGGAACATGGCGTGTGGACTTGAGAAGATTGTCGAGCTTTTCTGTGTTTGCCTGTGCCTCCATAAGCTCAAGCCGTCTCTGATATATTCTCATGTATGCCTCTTGGAGAATCTTGATGTCATGAGTCAGCTTATATTCGCTTTGGCTTATGTTTTTGATTTCTTCCGGCGGCTTTTCGTATCTTCCGCTGTAAGTGAGCTCTCTGTCGTGGAGGATTTCGGCAGTCTGCTTTGCTCTCTGATATTCAAGAAGCATATCAACAAGCTCTTGCCTCGGGTCTTCCTCGTCCTCGACTTTAGGCAGAAGAAGCCTTGACTTTATAACCATAAGCTGACTGGCCATAACAATAAATTCGCTGGCTATTTCCATGTTGAACATTTCCATGGTATGGAGATAATCCATGTATTGCTCAAGGATTAAGGCTATCGGAATATCGTAAATATTTACCTTGTTTTTTGTAATAAGGGACAGCAAAAGCTCTAAAGGACCCTCAAAAATTTCAAGTTTGAAGGAAAGTGCGCCATCGTCTTTTGCGTACTGCTCAATGGCAGCCTCGTCAATTTGTTCCTGACCGACAGGAAGCATTGTTTCGGACATTTGTTGTTACCTCTGTTTATAAGAATGTAAAGGGGATAAGCGTTACAATAAAGTCAAGTCCTGCAAGTAATTTGTCGCCAAGGAAAATAATTATACTGTCAAGGCTTCCTCTCCAAAGAAGAAAGAGTACGACAAGCATAATGTAGTTTTCGTATTTGTCAAAGAAGTACGCGACCTTTGCAGGCAAAATTGTTGAAATAATTCTTGAGCCGTCAAGAGGTGGTATAGGGATAAGGTTAAAGACAGCAAGAGTTGCGTTACTGGTTATAAACATGGATATAAAGGTACGCCACATTATGAATAGATTTGAGGTTGTGATTGATATAAGTGTACTTGTGTCCTGTAAAAAAACAATCTGCAAAACGCCGTAATGAAGAAGAAGTCCTATAAGACAAAGAAAAACATTTGAAAGCGGACCCGCAATCGAAACAATACACAAATCGCGTTTGTAATTGTTGAAGTTTCTGGGATTTATCGGCACAGGTCTTGCAAACCCGAAGCCGAAGAGAAGCATCATTATTGTGCCTATCGGGTCAAGATGCTTTATGGGGTTTAGCGTCAGTCTGCCGTTCCATGCCGCAGTATTGTCGCCGCACTTATATGCAGCATATCCGTGACAGTATTCGTGAACTGTTAAGGATATGAGAATGACAGGCAAGAACAGTATAAGTGAAATTACGGATTCTCTTGAAAATCCGCTTCTGAATAAATCTATTAACATTTAATTCCTCATTTCTAATTCCTAATTTGAAATCATTCAATGAATAATTTCAAGAATCCTTCACCCTCAAGACCACTGAAATTCTGCTGTCTTAACACTTCGTAAACAGCAATGGCTACCGAGTTTGAAAGATTCAGACTTCTTATATCCTCAAGCATTGGGATTCTGACACATTTGTCGAGGTTTTTCTTTAGTATTTCCTCGGGTATTCCTGCCGATTCCTTGCCGAAGATTAAATATGTATTTTCGGGATATTCCACCTCTGTGTAGCACTTTGGTGCTTTTGTGGAGAGATAATAGAAATTCCCGCCTTTGTTTTTTTCGTAGAAATCCTCTATGTTTTTGTAATAATGTACATCAAGATACTGCCAGTAATCGAGCCCTGCTCTTTTTAGTTTCGCGTCTGTGATTTCAAAGCCGAAAGGCTCTATCATGTGAAGGGAAACACCCGTTGCGGCGCAGGTTCTTGAAATATTGCCCGTGTTCTGGGGGATTTCAGGCTCTAAGAGCACAACGTTGAGCTTTGCCATTTCAATAACCCAGTTCCTCTCCGATAAGTATAACCTTTATTCTGTTCTGTACGCGCTGTCTTCCCGTAATGACGGTTGTCGCACAGATTCTCTGTGGCGATGAACAGTTCATACAGTGACCTGTTTTTGTGCAGGGTGTTTCACAGCCAAGTCTTGTGGCATTTGCGGGGGCTGCAATTTCCTGCACCCTTACCTTTGCTTCCTCAATATCCTTTACAATCTTGTTGTAGCCTGCAACGACGATAACGCTTTTCGGTCCCCATATGAGAGATGCAACTCTGTTTCCATTTCCGTCAACGTTGTAAAGCTCGCCCTTTTCTGTGATTGCATTTGAACTCATGAGATAAACATCGCTTGTGAATGCCGCCTCGTAAATACCTTGAACATCGGCATTTTTTGTATATCTGTCAAGGAAATTGTATCTTCCGCCGCGAAGCATGTCTATAACTCCTGCTTCAAACAAAGTCATTGAGCCTCCGACAGTTACCGTATCACCATCGTTCATGAGAGATTCAATTACATCGAGAGCTTCCTCTGCGCTGTCAACACACTCGCAATACATGTTGTTGTCACGAAGCGCTTCTGCTGTTCGCTCCATCTTGAGTCTTATAACGTCATACTTGTTCTTGTCCATAATTCTTTCCTCTATTCAGCAAGATTTATTATCTGTACATCATGCAGTTTTGCGTAGTTTACAGTGTAAGCCGTGCCGCCTTTTTCGTGCTTGTGATAGCACACGCAATAATGAGATTTGTCGATGAGAATTCTGTTTCTGCCGAGAAGCGCCTTTACGGCTTCTTCTTTGTTTTTTGGATTTTTGAAGTGAATATTGACTTCGTTTGCTTTTGATTTTAGAAATTTGTAATACTTTTTTTGATTTTCTTTCCACTTACACGATTGGTTTTCGTAAGGGAGCTCCAGGACGAGCTTTATATCAGGATGTTCTCTCGAAACATCAAAAACAACACTTGCCGCAAGTGTGTCAAAGCCTATTGCTCCGCCGCAGTGAAATTCCTTTACCCCTTGTGAGAGCAGATAAAGAATTGTACTTTTAAGAGCGGGAAGAAGAGTCTTTTTCTCTTCATCCGTAATAATTCTGTGTCCTGTAAAGGAACAGGAAATCCTCCTGTTGTCATATTCAAAATACGGCTCTGCTGATATTGCCGTAAGGTCAAACTCTATTTCGGCATCACTTATGTCAAAAAAATCCTCATCGAGAAATTCGGGACCGTTCATCGGCTTCACCACACTTTTAACTATATTTATTATATTCTAAACCTCTTATGTGACAAGAGTATTAAGAAATGAGAAATTAGGAATTAGGAATTACGGATAAAAACGTGAAAATCCCTTGCATCGGTGTTTGATGCAAGGGATTCGTATTTACGTGAATAAGAAGCTTGTTTTACACGAGTGCTATTCTGTGCGAAACTGCCACGGGTGCTATCCGGCGAAGCCCGCCTTCTTTGCTTCTTCAATAATCTTCTGAGCATTGGGGCCGGGAACTTCTTCGTATCTTGCAAGCTCCATGTCGAAGCTACCTCGACCCTGAGTCATGGCTCTGAGGCTGATTACGTAGTTTGCAAGTTCTGCCAAAGGAGCTTCAGCATCAATAACCGTGTAGCCGTTTCTGTCTTCAACGGGATTCATGCCCAGAACTCTTCCGCGTCTCTTGTTGAGGTCACCCATAACGTCACCAACGAGGGATTCGGGAACTGTAACCTTAAGTGAGTTCACAGGTTCGAGGATTACAGGGCCTGCCTTGGGAAGACCTTCCTTGAATGCGAGAATTGCCGCGAGCTTGAAGGAAATTTCGTTGGAGTCAACATCGTGGTAAGAACCGTCAAAGAGATCGGCTGCAAGGTTTACTACAGGATAGCCTGCAAGAACACCTGTGTTCATGGCTTCGAGAAGACCCTTTTCAACTGCAGGGTAGAAGCCCTTGGGAACTGCACCGCCGACAACCGACTGTGTAAATGTAAGGCCGTCTTCGTAGCCGTGGCTGAATGTAATCTTAACGTGACCGTACTGACCCGAACCGCCCGACTGCTTCTTGTGCTTACCTTCAACCTGAACGCTCTTCTTGATTGTTTCGCGGTATGCAATCTTTGCATCCTTGAGTTCAACGTTTGCGCCGTATCTTGACTTAAGCTTGGAAACGATAACATCAAGGTGAATGTCACCAAGACCCGAGATTGTAAGCTGCTTTGTTTCGGGATCGTTTTCATAGAGCATTGTTCTGTCTTCTTCGAGAAGGCGTGCAATACCCTGGCTTATCTTATCTTCGTCTCCCTTGTCCTTGGGAAGAATTGCCTTCTTCATGTAGGGCTTGGGATATACGATTGCTTCGTAATCGAATGTGCCGCCGAGAGTGTCGTTTGTGTTTGTGTCGGAAAGCTTTGCAGTCATACCGATATCACCGCAAGCGAGCTCGTCTACTTCTGTCTGCTTTTTACCGCGGATAACATAAATATGGCTGAACTTTTCGGGCTTGCCTGTTCTGCGGTTTGTGAGGGTTGCGTCCTTTTTGAGAGAACCGTTCATTACCTTGAAGTAAGACATCTTACCTACAAACGGGTCAGCGACTGTCTTGAATACGAAAATTGATGCTTCGCCAACTTCGCTTGGCTTAACCTGCGTTCCTTCAGCATCACGTTCTCCCATTCTGTCGAGAGGGTTGGGGAAGGAGGAAGCAACGATGTCGAGGAATGAAGCGATACCTGTTGCCTTTGCGGCAGAACCCACGAATACAGGAGAGATAGCGCCTGAAATAATACCCTTGTTGAGAGCTTCCTGCATTTCTTCGAGGGTGAATTCTTCGCCTTCAAAGAACTTTTCAAGCATTTCGTCGCTTGTGGAAGCAACTGATTCTACAAGTCTCTCACGGAAGTGTGCAATCTTGTCAACACTTTCTTCGGGAACGGGAATTTCACTTGTCTTACCGTCACCGAGGTACTCAAAGCCCTTCATTGTTACAAGGTCAACGTAGCCTTTCAGCTGTCTGTCGATGATGATGGGAACTTCAATAGGACATACGGAGTTGCCGAATTTAATACGCATAGCTTCAATAGCCTTACCGAAGTTTGCGTTTTCGTCGTCCATCTTGTTGATGAAGAATGCCTTGGGTACTCTTGCTTTTGTTGCATATTCCCACGCAAGCTCACTGCCTACGTCAACACCGCTCTTTGCGTCCATTACGATAAGTGCAGTACCTGCAACGCGAAGACCTTGCGCAACTTCACCGGAGAAATCCTGGTAACCGGGGGTGTCGATTAAGTTTATCTTTACGCCCTTCCAAGTAAGGGGAGCGACAGCAGTCGATAATGAGAACTTTCTCTTTGTTTCTTCTGCGTCAAAGTCGCATACTGTATTTCCGTCATCTGTCTTTCCGAGACGGTCGGTTTCCTTTGCTATGTACAGCATTGCTTCTGCAAGAGAAGTCTTTCCGTTACCTCCGTGTCCGAGAAGACACACGTTTCTGATGTTTTTGGTTTCAATTAAATTGCCCATTACCTTTTAGCTCCTTTCACAGCTTTATAAGGAAGCGTAGTTTTGTTAAAAAATGGGGTACGCTCTTTCATTGGATTTGGTAATTTTTATTTGAAAGCTTTGTCCTTATTAGTTATTATATAACAAATGGCGTTTGTTTTCAATGCACAATAATCATAGATATTGACCGGAAACTTTGTGAAAATTGAACAAAATTTTCTGTGTTGTGCCGGGATGAATTTCAAATGATAATTTTAACACTTGACGAATACATGAATTTGTGGTAGAATACAGTCACGTTTTGTAGAAAAGAGGTTTTTTGATTGGATAACATAAATGGTGTGATTTCGGCAAAATTCAGTTCAAAAGGAGCATGGATAACTCTTTGGGCCTTTGCGGTTGCAGGCGTGATTCTGTCGCTTCGTGCGCTGTCGCTTATAATGCCTAAAACGTGTATTGCACTAAGTGTTGCAGCTTTTGTTTTTTCGGTTTTGGGAACGCTTGTAGGCGTTTATGCAATGAAAACCAAACTTGAAATAGATGAAAAATTCATTTGTTATAAAACATTTTTTGGAAAGCAGTTATATCTTCCCATCGATTCTGTTACGGGAGTAAAGGGAACTCTGTTCAGTACGGTTGGTATTTATGCACCGTCTTTCAGATTGAAGTGTTGTTTTGTGAAAAACAAGGACGAAATTATTCGTGCAATAAAAGAAAAACTTGAAAACAGAAAATAAAACGAAAAAGGAGTCGCAAAAGCGACTCCTTAAATTATGCTTTTTTAAAAAAGATTTTCAAGCACATCAGACATATTGTACATACCGGCGGGCTTTCCAGCAATAAACTCTGCGGCCTTAAGTGCGCCGTCAGCGAAAACCTCACGTGAAAGCGCCGAATGACGAAGGGTAACATTTTCATTTCTTCCGGCGAAAATCACTTCGTGTTCGCCGACAATGGAGCCGCCTCTTACCGAATGAATACCGATTTCATTCGCCTGTCTTTTGCGGCGTACCTGTGTTCTGTCATATACATAATTTGAGTCTTCCCGCACTTCTTTTATGCCGTCGGCAATCATAAGAGCCGTACCGCTGGGAGCATCAAGCTTCTGGTTGTGGTGCTGCTCGATTACTTCAATGTCAAAGTCTTCGAGTATTTCGGCGGCTTTTTTCGAAAGTTCAATAAGAAGATTGATGCCAAGACTCATGTTGCCGCTTCTGAAAACAGCAACCTTTTCACTTGTATTTCTTATGATTTCAAGCTCTTCGTCTGTATAACCGGTTGTACAGAAAATTACAGGTGTGTTTGTCTTTGCGGCATATTCACAAAGTTTATTTGCCGCCGAGTGATGCGAAAAATCTATAAGTGCATCTGCTTTGCAGGATAGCTCGTTTATATCGGAAACCGTTGGGAATTCATGGGGGATACCAAGGTTTACATCAACCCCGGCAACGATTGTGTATTTGTCACTGTTCTTACACATTGCTTCAATAGCTCTTCCCATTCTTCCATTTATACCGCTTACAATTATGTTTACCATATATCTTTACCATTCCTTGATATTTTTTCGGGCGGTCAGAAATGACCGCCCCGACATTTGAGTTTAGAATTTAATTCCTGCTTCTTTCATTATCTGCACCATCTTAGCTCTGTTGCCCTGGGACATTTCGCAAAGGGGAAGTCTGATTTCCTCGCCGCAGAAGCCAAGCTCTGCCATAGCAGCCTTTACGGGAATGGGGTTGGTTTCGCAGAAGAGAGCGTTGATGAGGGGGAGATAATCAAGCTGAAGCTTTGCGGCATCTGCCACTCTGCCTTCGAGCATAGCCTTGCACATTTCGTGTGTTTCTTTGGGAACTACGTTGGAAAGCACCGAAATAACGCCCACGCCGCCGAGAGCCATGATAGGAACTATCTGGTCGTCGTTACCGGAAATTATTTCAAGGTTTTCGCCGCAGAGGTGGATTGTTTCCGCAACTGCAGAAATGTTTCCGTTTGCTTCCTTTGCCGCTACAATCTTTTCGTTGTAGGAAAGCTCTTTGTAGGTTTCGGGAAGGATGTTGAGACCGGTTCTCGAAGGAACGTTGTAAACAATCATGGGTTTGTCAACAACATTTGACACAGCCTCGAAGTGTTTAACCAAGCCTCTCTGTGTTGTCTTGTTGTAGTAGGGAGTAACGAGAAGAAGCATATCGGCGCCCATTTCGCAGGCATGAGCCGAAAGGTCGATTGCGTATCTTGTATCGTTGCTTCCCGTACCTGCAATGACAGGGACTCTATGATTAACCGTGTCGATACAGAACTTGATTAAATCCCTGTGCTCCTTGTCATCAAGCGTTGCGGATTCACCGGTTGTACCGCATACAACAAGCGCATCTATTTCGTTTTTTATCTGGTCTTCGATAAGAGCTTCAAAGCTTGCATAATCGATTTTGCCGTCTTTCATTGGGGTGATAAGGGCGGTTGCGGCCCCTCTGAATGTGTTTTTCATAAAAGTAAATCTCCCTTCGGATGAAAAAGTAAGTAGTACAGGATTTGCAACAAAAAACGCCGAAAGTACTATCGGCGGTAAAGAATCCTCTGACACCGCACCTCATTTTGCGGCATTCTTTCATCCGATAGCACAACACACAAAGACTCTTGTGTGACAGTCGCAAGGCTGTTAACCTTACGCCCAGCTTTCGGAATTGTCCTTTCCGACGCTTCGGCACTTTCCCCTTTGACCTTTTCTCTTTGCTGACACTGCAAAGTTTTACAAGAAAAAGCTACTGATGTCAAATGCTCCTCTATCTACATTATATTTTGTTTTCCTGAAAATGCTAAAAAGTAATATGTAAAAATGCACAATACTTTCTTACCTGTATATTACCACTTTCCCTTTGATTTGTCAAGATATTTTTGCCAATTAGACTTATTGCACAGTTTTGAGGACGAAATATATGAATTTTTCATAAAAAATACTCCTTATGCTATTGACATTTGCTACAAAAAACGATAAAATAGGATAGACATATTTGCTAATTGGCAAAATAACCAAAAATGCGAGCGGAAACTTGATGCTTTGTAACTGCTCCCGAAAGGAACGTTTTATGTATTGGATAGAAGCGGTTGTTCATACAACCAGCAAGGGAATAGAGCCTGTTGCGGGAAGACTGCTTATGAACGGAATTACGGGATATGCTGTCGAGGACAGTGCTGAGTTTGAGGAATTCCTCGAAGGAGAGGGAGTCTTCTTTGATTATGTCGAGGATGAGCTGCTTAAACTCAAGGATTGTGAAACAACGGTGAAGTTTTATGTTGCAGAGAATTCCCAGGGCGTTGAGATTCTTCTTGCGGTAAAAAAATCCCTTGAGGAATTGAAAAATATGGACACAGAAGGAGAGTTCGGAACTCTTCTTCTTACAACCGATTCAAAGCTTGAGGAACAGGATTGGGAGAACAACTGGAAAAAGTATTTCAAGCCCTTTGCTGTCGGAAGGAATCTTTGCATCAAGCCAAGCTGGGAAGAACTTCCGGAAGAGCTTGCGGGCAA
The DNA here is from genome assembly GCA_017456765.1 of Clostridia bacterium. Lineage (GTDB taxonomy): Bacteria > Bacillota > Clostridia > Oscillospirales > CAG-382 > UMGS1387. Next base: position 28,115 of record JAFTIR010000039.1, read on the forward strand.
GGTGGTAATTGAACTTGATCCGTCGAGCTCGTTTGGCACGGGTTCTCACACAACCACAAGGCTCTGCCTTGAAATGGTTGAAAAGTACATGGAAAAGTCGAGTGGCAATGTGCAGGTGCTTGATATGGGCTGTGGAAGCGGAATATTAGGCATTGCGGCATCTCTTTTGGGCGCTGAGTTTATAACGGCTGTTGATATTGACGAAAACTCTGCAAGAATAGCAGGAGAAAATTTTGCGGAAAACAAGATTGCAAAAAACAAGTATAAGGTGCTGGCAGGTAATATTCTTAACGATCAGAACTTTTATGATAAAGTGACAGCACGGAAATGTGACCTTATTGCGGCAAACATTGTTGCCGATGTCCTTATATGGATGGCACCGGTTTTCAAAAAGGTGCTGGCAGATGACGGGTATCTTCTTGTTTCCGGAATAATTTCCGAAAGAAGCACTGAGGTTGTGGATGCACTCAGAGAAAACGGACTCGAGGTTAAGGAATTTGCCGAAAGTCAGGAATGGGCGGCGGTAGTGTTATGCCACGCTTCTTTGTAGACAAAAGCGACATCCTTGCAGATAAAAAGATTGTAATCGGCGGCGAGGATGCGAAGCATATATCCCTTTCACTCAGGGCACGGGTCGGAGAAAGACTTGTTGCCTGTGACGGTCAGGGAACGGACTACGACTGTGAAATATCGGATATAACGAAAAACGAGGTAACTCTTTCGGTTCTCGAAGAAAAAAAGAGTGATGCAGAACCCGATGTAGAGGTGACTCTTTACCAGGCGCTTGTAAAATCGGATAAATTTGATTTTATTGTGCAGAAATGTACAGAACTTGGTGTTTCAAGAATCGTCCCGGTTGTGACTGACAGATGTGTGTCAAAACCGGATGATGCGTCTTTGGAAAAGAAACTTTTGCGGTGGAACAAAATCGCGAAGGAAGCAGCAATGCAAAGCGGCAGAGGAAGAGTACCTGCGGTCGAAAATGCGGTTTCTTTTGGAGAAGCCATTGACCGGTTAAAGGTTTCAGACTGCGGATTTGTCTGCTATGAAGCAAATCCGCATATCCCCATAAACGAGATATATGAAAAATGCGGTGAGAAAGGAAAGATAAAAAATATATCCTTTCTCATAGGGCCGGAGGGCGGCATATCCGAAAAAGAGGCAGGGAGTGCAATTGCAAATGATGTTTTTCTTGCAAGCCTCGGACCGAGAATCCTGAGGGCGGAAACAGCACCGCTTTGTGTAATGTCATCTCTCATGCTTTTGTCCGGAAATATGATATAGAAATTTGACTTTTTAAAAATAAATTTAATTCAGATACGGAGTGTTGGTATTGTCATCATTTAAGAAAAAACAGAATGACAGATATGTCCTGAAAAAAGCAGACATTGACTTTTACAAAATGACAGGCGTGTTTGCCATTGCCTGCGTTTTTGTTCTGCTGGTGCTAAAAATGCAGGATACGGGACTCGAAAGGATAGCATCGGGTAAAAATCTCACCCATAATTTCTATTCCTTCTGTCATACACCGCTGTTTGCGGTAATATCCCTTGTGGCTTTGGCGGGCGCCGTGGCTTGGTTTGCATATTGCAAAGCAAAAAAAGTTGATGAAACGTACAGGATTTTTTCGAGTACAAACTGCCTTGCGGTTGTTCTTTACCTCGGTTTCTTTTCGGCTTGCTTCGGTCTCAGGAGTGCGAGCTCGCTCCACAGCTTTTTCATTGTAGTGACAATCTGCCTTGCTCTTTTGTATTATTCTTCAAAAATATATAATATTGACTTTGTTGTTTATTCGTCCATGACTCTGGCCGTGGCGGTTGCCGTGTACCTTTGGGCGATGCGGTTTGAAACGCACATGGTGATTCTTAAGCTTATAATCGCGGCGGCAGGAATTGCGGTATGCGTGATGTTTAAGAAGAATGTTTCGGGACTGAAAATTTCAAAACACAGAAAAGAATCGTTTTTGATTTTTCCATGCTACATAGCGCTGATATTCGGAATAGTGTTTATGTTCTGGGCTTACTTCCAAAATATGGAATTTTTCAGAACAAGCGATATGCTGATGAGTATTCAGCGGGCAATTTTCCTCAATCGAAGCATGATGCTCATAGTAGTCTTTGCACAGTATATTGTGTTTGCGGTGGTTTATACCGTAAGACGCATCAAGGATTAAGACGGACAATCAGAAAGGATGAAATAATAAATGTCTACAAGAGTTTTTCAGAGTGTTATAAATCAGCTTAAGGATACGGTTGACAGAACAATTGCCGTAATTGACGACACAGGCGTTATAATTGCCTGTAGCGAGCTCGTCAGAATCGGAGAAAAGCAGACAGGCGTTGTTGACTTGTTCTCTTCCGATGATGAGGTTGTTACGGCCGGAGGAAATACATACAGACTTATAGGCAGCATCGCAAAGATTGATAATATCATAATGGTGCAGGGTGAGGACAGAGAAAGTGCGGATGTGTGCGCTGTTCTTGCAGTTTCCTTTATGAATATCAAGAATCTTTACGGAGAAAAATACGACAAATCCAGCTTTATCAAGAACATTATCCTTGACAATATACTTCCCAGTGATATTTATATAAAGGCAAAGGAGCTTCATTTCAATGCCGAAGCTTCAAGAGCAGTGTTCTTTGTACGTTTTGCAGAAAAGGGAGAGGTTATTCCCTATGATATAATGCAAAATATGTTCCCCGATAAAAACAAGGACTATGTTATAAGCATCGGCGAAAACGATGTTGTTCTCGTCAAAGAAGTAAAGACGGGAATTGACCAGAAGGAACTCGAAAAAATTGCGCACTCCATTGTTGACACAATAAGTGCAGAGTTCTTCCATTCCGTGACAATCGGTATCGGTTCCGTTTCTGAAAACATAAAAGACCTTGCAACCGCCTTCAGAGAAAGCCAGGTTGCGATTGAAGTCGGAAAGGTGTTTGACACCAAGAAGAGTGTCATCAGCTATGAGAACCTCGGTATAGGTAGACTTATTTATCAGCTTCCCACAACACTTTGTGAAATGTTTTTGCAGGAAGTGTTCAAGAAGGGCAGTCTTGAAAGTCTTGACCATGAAACCCTTATGACAATTCAGGCATTCTTTGAAAACAACCTCAATGTTTCTGAAACATCAAGAAAGCTCTTTGTACACAGAAATACTCTTGTGTACAGGCTTGAAAAAATCAGAAAGATTACAGGACTTGACCTTCGTGAATTCGAGCATGCCATTACATTCAAGGTTGCACTCATGGTTAAAAAGTATCTTACCTCCAAACCCGTCAAATACTAATAAAGGAATACCCAAATGATTGAATTTAAGAACGTATCCAAAACATATGACAACAGAGAATACGTCCTCAACGATGTGAATCTTCGTATTGAGGATGGAGAATTTGTTTTTATAGTGGGAAAATCGGGCTCAGGTAAAACCACGCTTACAAAGCTTCTTCTGAGAGAAGAAAAGGTGAGCTCGGGAAGAATTGTTATAAACGGTTTCCGCCTTGATAAGATGAGAAAAGGAAAGGTGCCGTATCTCAGAAGAGAAATCGGTATGGTTTTTCAGGACTTCCGTCTTTTCCCAAAGAAAAACGTATATGAAAATGTTGCTTTTGCCATGCAGGTTATTGGTGCATCTTCGAGTTCTATAAAGAAAAGAGTGCCGTTTTTCTTGAACCTTGTGGGGCTTTCAAATAAGATGAAATCCTTTCCCACACAGCTTTCGGGAGGCGAGCAGCAGAGAGTTGCCCTTGCACGTGCCATTGTAAATAATCCCAATATTATTATTGCGGACGAGCCTACAGGTAACCTCGACCCGGAAATGAGCCGTGAAATCATGGACCTTCTCATGACACTCAACGAAAAACTCGGAAAGACAGTCATCGTTGTAACTCATGAGCAGAATCTTGTAAGCATGTGCAACAAAAGAGTTATAACTATAGGCGAGGGCGGAATTGTAAGCGACATTCCTTCACACCCTTGTGATTTTGTGAAAAAAGATGAGGAAGAAAACCTTGTCGAAGAAACGGGCGGTGCAGAAAATGAAGTTTAGACTTTTCACCTTCATTAAAGAGGGCTTCAAAGGCTTTTTCAGAAACGGTCTTATGAGTATTGCTTCAATTCTTGTTCTGTTTTCGTCGCTTTTCCTAATTGGTATTTTCACAACTCTTATACGAAATGTAAACTATAATCTCGATGAGATGCAGGATTTCAAGGAGCTTATCTGCTATATGGAGCTTGATGCGACCGACGAGCAGATTGCGAATGCGCAAACCGAAATCAATGGCTTCAGTCATGCTACAAAAGTTACATTTGTTTCCAAAGAAGAGGCACTTGAAAAGGAAAGACAGAAGTATAACAACCAAGAATATAAACAACTTTTTGAAATGTATGAAAACGGCAGAGCAAATCCTCTTCCCGATGCCTTCAGAGTTGAATACGATTCGGTAAGCAGCCTTGATACCTTGGAGGAACAGCTTATCCGTGTTGACGGTGTTGAAAGTATCCGTAACAGCAACGAAATTGCGCAAAACATTGAAAAATTAAAGAACATTATCACAATCGGCGGCACCTGGCTTATGGTTCTGTTGGTTGTAGTATCGGTGTTTGTTATCGCAAATACGATTAAAATTACGTATCATTCAAGAGAGCTTGAAATCGGAATAATGAGATATATCGGCGCAACAAAGTATTATATAACAATGCCATTTGTTGTTGAAAGTATAATAATATCCGCGGTTGCAGCGGGACTCGGTTATCTTGCACAGTGGTATACTTATACTCGTTTTGTTGAAGGGATTACTGCAAAGTACCAGATAATAAAGGTAATTCCTTTTGCTGAAATGAATGATTTGTTCCTTATTATTTATTTTGGTGCCGGTCTTTTTATAGGTGTATTCGGCAGTATAGTCACAATCAGAAAGTACATGAAAGTGTAATTTGTCAGAAAGGAGGGCTTTTCGGATGTCATATAGGAGCCGCAGGTTCATCGGAACTTTTGCAATGATTGTTGTAATGAGTTTGGTTACTGTTTTTCTTATGTGTTTTGATACAGTGAGCGTTTCGGCAACTTCTGCAAGCAGCGGAGTTTCCATACACGAACTCGAAAACAGTTTGAAAAATGCGCAGGCTGAGGAAAAGAAATTAAAACAGTTAAAGCAAGACGCTGCAGCACAGGTGGCATCTTATGAGGCCCAGATACAAGAACTTGACAGCGAAATATCCAATCTTACCGAACAGTTGACACTTGTTGAAAGACTTTTCGAACAGTGGAATCTGGACAAGGAAGAGACGGAGAAGAATATCGCTTCACTTGAAGAAAAAAAAGAACATGAAATTCAGGCATTTGAATCAATGCTGAGAATGTCATATCAGTATGGCTCAGATACATACTTTAATCTGATTTTCGGCTCTCAGGATATAGGAGATTTTCTCTCAAGGGCAGACCTTATCGGATATCATCTCAAAGCAAATGATAACATTCTTGACAGTCTTTCGGGTACTATAAATGAACTTGAGACTGCCAACGAACAGTATACAAAGTCTATCAATAAAATAGACAGTTACTCAAATCAGCAAAAAGAGCTTCAGGCGCAGCTTGAAGAACGAAGTGAATTTGCAAGACAGAAAAAGCTCGAATTTGAAGCGGACAGAAAGAAGTATGACGAGCAGCTCAGTGCAAAGAGTGCTGAAATGGCTGATATGCAGGCACAAATCCAGGCATATTATGCAGAACAGCTGAAGAACGGAAACACTCAAAAGTACGAGGGCGGCACATTCTTTATTCCTCTTCCCATAGGAAGCTATAGATTAACATCGCAGTTTGAAGTAAGAACAAGCCCGATTACGGGTAAAATAGAAAGCCACAACGGTCTCGATATGGCGGCTCCCGGCGGAACCCAGATTTACGCTGCAGCCGGCGGAACGGTAATTGACTCAAGATATAGTAACTCTTGGGGAAATGTCATACAGATTGACCACGGCGGAGGACTTGTGACTCTCTATGCTCATTGTAGCTATAGGGGAGTTCAGAAGGGACAGACTGTAGCCAAGGGTACGCCTATAGGAAAAGTAGGAACAACAGGTTGGTCAACGGGAAATCATCTGCATTTTACCGTTTATGAAAACGGAGTTGCGGTGAATCCTCTGAAATACCTGCCTTCAAACGTTTAATTTTATAAAACTACGGCGGTTTTGCTCACCGCCGTGAGTTTGTTTATATACCCGAGAAAGAAACAGAGGTGCGAGAATGAAAAAACTTGTTTCATGTTTACCTGTTGTTGTGTTTTTTATTGTGTCGGCATGTTTTCTGACATTTCAGGTGACATATACAATGACAGACAATTTCTGGAAAAGCAGAATAGATGATATGCTCAACACTTCGGGGGCAGATATTTCGCAGGGACTGTCGGAATTATCTGAAACTGTCGATAAAAATTATTTGTATCCGTTGGATGAAAAAACGTTGACAGCCGGTGTCATTGAAGGATATGTCAAGGCACTTCCTGACAGCTTTTCAATGTACATGGATGAGAACGAGTATCGAAATTATCTTGATTTTGAAAATGTGGTAAGCAATGTTGGTATAGGTGTGAACACACTTTACGATTCTTCGCTTGACGGTATATGTGTGATAAATGTGTATAAGGGTTCTCCCGCAGAATCTGCAGGAATTGTTCCCGGTGACCTTATTGTCGGCGTCAATGGAGTCCAGGTGAAACAGCTTGGTTATTACGGTGTTATGGCTGAGCTTGGTACGGGCAGTGAAAATGAGAAGGTTATTGTCGATGTCAGGAAAAGGACAGGAACTGACGTATCCTTTACACTTTCCAAAAGTAAGGTGGATGCCAAAAGAATTGAGGGGCAAAAGCTCAAAAACAAAATTGGTCTTATTACTATACGGGGATTTGAAACGGGCGACGAAGAAGCCTTCAAGGAAGAAATGCGTTCTCTTATAACCTCGGACTGCGAAAAATTTGTTATAGATGTCAGAAATAATTCGGGTGGAAACATAGAGACTGTCTCTAAAATACTTGATTTCCTTATGCCGGAGGGAAATATGTTTGCAATTACCGATAAGGCGGGGGCGAAAAATACAATTATTTCCGATGCCAACTCGGTTCCGTATCCGCTTGCAGTGCTTGTCAATGAAAGGACTGTTTGTGGAGCGGAGGTGTTTGCTTCGGTTTTGGCATCAGGTGAAACCACAAGACTTTTCGGTGTTCGAACATACGGAAAAGCTTCTAATCAGAGCGTGTTTAAACTTACCGGCGGCGGTGCTGTAAGCCTTTCAACAACGAAATTTATACCGTCCTCAGAAGCTGATTTTGATATAAACGGTGTCATTCCCGATGAAACGGTTGACCTTTCCGATGATGCAAAGCTTCGTTTTACGTCGCTTCCGTCAGAGGAAGATGCACAGCTTCAGGCGGCAATAGAGTATCTTAAAACACAGAAACAGACATCAGTAAAGGATTAAATGATACAATTTTTTCCAATAACCGTATTTTCGACAAAATGCTCTGTACAAATGTGGTATTGTATGTTATAATTAAGTGAAAAATGTACGAAAAAACTGTTTGAAAAAGGAAGATTATGAGTAATAACAGATTGGTTGGCAAAAAAAAGGATCATAAAGGTGCAAACGGCAAAAAAGGCTTCTACGCCGAAAGCCGCAGGGGCACAAAACAGTATAATGACGGAAACGGCTATGAGGAAGGGCTTGAAAACGGCTCTGTTCCCGGAAGAAATGCTGTAAGAGAACTGCTGAAATCGGGAAGAACTGTTGAAAAAATTTATGTGCAGAGCGGAGAACGGGAAGGCTCAATTACCGTTCTTGCGGCAGAAGCAATAAAAAGAGGAATTCCTCTTATCGAGGTTGAAAAGGCAAAGCTCGATAAGCTCTGCGGTTATGAACAGCATCAGGGAATTGTTGCGATTGCTTCCGAAAAAGAGTATGTTGAAATTGAAGATGTGCTTAAGATTGCCGAGGACAGAGGCGAAAAGCCGCTTATAGTAATTGCGGATAACGTATCGGATCCTCACAATCTTGGCGCGATTATACGCTGTGCTGAGGGCGCAGGCGCCCATGGCGTTGTTATCCCAAAAAGACGAAGTGCGTGTATTACACCTGCGGTTGCAAAGGCGAGTGCCGGTGCGACGGAGCATCTTGCGTGTGTTAAATGTGTAAATGTTACCGAAACAATAAAAAAACTCAAAGAATACGGTCTCTGGGTGTTTGCCGCTGAGGCTGACGGTGAGGATTATACCAAGGTTGACTATACGATACCTTGTGCTATTGTTGTTGGCAGTGAAGAAAACGGTGTTTCGGCACTTGTAAAGAAAAACTGCGACTATATTGTTTCTCTTCCCATGAGAGGAAATGTAAATTCGTTAAATGTTTCGACTGCTGCTGCTGTGCTTCTTTATGAGGCAATAAGGCAGAGGGGTTATTAAATAGAACAGGAGGTCAAATGATGCAGAACAACACAGATTCCATGAACAAAACAAAAGAAATACCGGGAGTACGTGCCAATGAAAATGTGCAGGAACAAGAAGTACGCACCGATGTTCATGAGGACCAGCAGAGCCTTTTTGATGCGGAAAACGCTTTTTCCGAATCAATACTTGTCGAAAAGGATATTGTTGAAATAAACTCGTCGGAAACCAAAGAAAAGGCTGCGCATAATAGCGGAGATACGGCGGTGTTTGATTTGCCTGAAAAGAACACAGAAGAAAAAGATGTTTCGGTCAAAGAACTTCAGGACTCTGCTAAAGACTATTACGATGCGACTCATTCCGATAGTATAGAAGAAAAAGTCAATGAGCTTTGCAAGCTCGCTGACAAAGGATTCGGTGAAGACGAAACCGAAGGTTTTGTTGTTGAAAAGTCGGAAGTTGTCATTGATGAAAAAAAGAAGAAAAAGGACAGAAAGCTGCGACGCCGTGGAGTTATTCTTGACGATGACATGGAGATGCTTTCGGGCGGTCTTGTTTCGACGGCTGTGTCGGAGGAACAGGCTTTCGAAGATGTAAAAACCTGGAATCCGAACCAAGAAAACGAAATAGATACAGATGAGCCTGTGCTTTCGGAAGAGCGGGGTGTTGAACACAAAAATCCGCTTGGAATTTATGATGAAACCGATAATGAGAATGAGGAAGAATCCGAAGAGGATAAGCTGATAAAGGCACTCGGAGGTTCAAAAAAGCATTTTAAGACATTTGAAGCTGTATTTGGCGATGATGAGCCTGAGGTGGAATATACCGACAGAAATCAGGAGGCAACTATTCTCAAGGATCTAAGGAAGGGTGCTATATTATCGGCGGTGTCCGTTGTTCTTACTTTCATTGCAACAGCAATTTGTTTTTATTTTGAATTTGCTGCAGGCACAAAGCTTGCACATCCTGCATTTTTTGAGGCGGGCAAATTCGGCGTAACATATTCAATGAGTATGCTCCAGATAATGTTTATCTGTGTAATTTTCAACCTTGATGGTATGAGAAGAGCATTTAAGGGACTGAGACCTGCCAAGCCTTCAGCAGAAGGTTTCTGTGCGGCGGCAGTGGTTGTGTGTACCGTACATAGCGTACTTTCTGCGATACTTGTGTCTCACAGCACAGAACTCAAATCCTTCTGCTCGGTCGGATGCCTGTCATTGCTGTTCCTTTCGGTAAACAGCTTCATTAAGGCACATACATCCCTTACTGCGTTTTGCTTTGCTGCCTCAAAGGCTCCGAAATATTCGTCTGTTGATCTTGACGTGGCTTCTGGAGAAGCCAAAGCCTTTGAAAAGTACCTTGACAAAGAAACATCACTTTTCACAGTAGGAAAGAGTGATTTTGTAGACGGATTTTTCAAAAAATGTATGTCAGTACCCAAAGCCTCAAAGAATACTCTGAAACTTGTGCTTTTGGGATTATTTGTAGCGATTGTGACAGGCGTTGTATGCGGAGTAATCAAGGGAGCATATTCCGGCGTGTGTACATTTACGGTAGTATGTCTTGCATCTTTCCCTGCAAACGCGCTTATTTCAACGGCACTTCCGTTTTTTGCAGCCTCATCAAAGGCTAAAAAAACACAGACTGCATACATAGGTGAAGCGGCATGCGATGTGTATGAGAGCGCGGGAGTTATATCCTTTGACGACACAGAAGTTTTTCCTGCCAAGAGTGTTAAGGTGTCCAGCATAAGAACGTATGGAGATAACCGTATTGACAAGGTGATTCTTTATATGGCAAGAATTTTTGACAAGGTTGAGGGACCTCTTTCGTTTGTTTTTGCAAATTCGGTGCAGAGTCTTGAAGACCGCGATATGGATGTGCAGATTTCAGAGCATTTTTCTGACGGAATCAGTGCCAAGGTTGATACAAGAGAGGTTCTTGTGGGAACGGACAACTTCATGAGACTTTATGATGTTGAAACACCCCTTGATAATATTGATGAATCGTTTACACGCTCGCTTGGAAGTATAATGTATATGGCGGTAGACGGAAAGCTCGCGGCGAAATTCTACATTAAGTATACGATGTCCAGAAACTTCGAGCCTATTTTGAGAGCATTTTATGATGCAGGTATCTGTGTTGGTATAAAAACGCATGATCCGTGTATTACAAATGAAATTGTTTGCGGAAACCTTAAGGGTAGCAATTATCCCGTTTCTGTTATAAAGAAGCATGACGAAAAGCAGGAAAATGACGGTATTGCAAAGAGTACGGAGGGAGCAATCATTTCACTTTCCGGCACACACAATTTCCTTAAGGGCTTTATCAGACTTGATAATCTGAGAAATGTATACCGTTCCAACACGATTATCAGTATTTTCTCGGCTATTGCAGGCGCTCTTCTGTCTGCATTTATGAGTGTTACGGGATTCTTTGGAATGGGAATAGTTACGTTGATTGCATTCCAGCTTGTATGGTGTATTCCTACCGTTCTGTTCTCATTATTGTCAAAAAAATAAGGTAAATAAGAAATCCGCCGTTTTTACGGCGGATTTTTGCACGCAAAAAATCGACACCGATAAGGTGTCGATTTCTTTTATATGTTGAAAAGTAATTCGCTGTATGTGGGAACAGGCCAGATTGTCTTGGGTACATGAGGCTCGATTTCATCAACGATTTCACGCATATTCTGCATGATTTCAAATATTTCATTTCGGAAGTATTCCGCTTTCTTGAGGGCATCGAAATCCTTCGGAACATTCTTGACATTATGTTCAAGAACCTTGCCTGTTTCGTAAAGCTTTTTGTTGAGAGAGGAAATCTTCGTAAGAAGCTCGGTTTCGGGGGTTGAATCAATAAAGTCTCCCACAGCCTTCTTTGCAGCGATGTCTCTTGCAAGATGTGCAGAGTATTCACAAATCGCCGGAATAATCTGCTTTTTCATCATGTCAACAAATGTGCGCGCCTCAATGTTGATTGTCTTTGAATATGTCTCAAGAAGAATTTCAAGACGGGAGTGCATTTCTGCTTCGCAGAATACCTTGTGAGAAGTAAAAAGCTCTATGTTCTGTTTGTCGACAAAGTGGGGGAGCGCTTCAACCGTATTTGCATAGTTGTGAAGTCCGCGTTTCTTAGCTTCTTCCTTCCATTCGTCGCTGTAACAGTTGCCGTTGTATATAATCCTCTTGTGAGCCTTGATTGTTTTTCTTATAAGCTCGTTGAGTGCCTTGGGGAAATCCGACGCCTTTTCGAGTTCATCGGCAAACTGTCTGAGCTCCTCAGCGACAATTGTGTTAAGAACAATGTTGGGGTCGGAAATCGACTGCGAAGAGCCGAGCATTCTGAACTCGAACTTGTTGCCTGTAAATGCAAAAGGACTTGTTCTGTTTCTGTCGGTTGTGTCCTTTGTGAATGTGGGAAGCACGTGAACGCCGATTTCCATTTTCTGCTTTTCAGCTCCGCCGTAGCTCTTGCCCGATTCGATTGCCGAAAGGATAGCCTCAAGCTCGTCCCCGATGAACATGGAAACGATTGCGGGAGGAGCTTCGCCTGCACCGAGTCTGTGATCATTTCCTGCGGATGCAACTGAAATCCTGAGTAAATCCTGATATTCGTCAACCGCTTTGATAACCGCAACGAGGAAGAGCAGGAACTGTGCATTTTCGTGGGGCGTTTTGCCTGCCTTGAGAAGACTTTCGCCGGTATCTGCGTTTATTGACCAGTTGTTGTGCTTGCCGCTTCCGTTAACGCCTGCAAAAGGCTTTTCATGAAGAAGGCAAACAAGTCCGTGCTTGTCGGCAACCTTTCTCATGATTTCCATAATGAGCTGATTGTGGTCGGTTGCAATGTTGGTGCTCGAGAATATGGGAGCAAGCTCATGCTGTGCGGGAGCCGCCTCGTTGTGCTTTGTCTTTGAGAGAACGCCGAGCTTCCACAGTTCCTCGTCAAGCTCCTTCATGAACGCAGCAATTCTCGGCTTGATTGTACCAAAGTAGTGGTCGTCCATTTCCTGCCCCTTAGGGGGATTAGCACCGAAAAGTGTTCTTCCGCAGAAAATGAGGTCCTCTCTTTTGTTAAAGCTTTCTTTGTCAACAATGAAGTATTCCTGTTCTGCACCTGCCGAAGAAACAACACGCTTGACTGTATTGTTGCCAAAAAGGCGAAGTATACGAAGAGACTGTTCGTTGATTGCTTCCATAGAGTGAAGAAGAGGTGTCTTTTTGTCAAGAGCTTCTCCACCGTAGGAACAGAATACTGTTGGTATGTAGAGCGAGCCGTCCTTTACAAAGGCGTAGCTTGTGGGGTCCCATGCGGTGTAACCTCTTGCCTCAAAGGTGGCTCTGAGACCTCCCGAGGGGAAACTCGAAGCATCCGTCTCTCCCTTTATAAGCTCCTTGCCGGAAAATTCCATAATTACATGGCTGGGGGAGATGGGGGTGATAAAGCTGTCGTGCTTCTCGGCGGTAATGCCTGTAAGAGGTTGGAACCAGTGTGTGAAGTGGGTGGCTCCGTGTTCGACAGCCCAGTCCTTCATGGCGTTTGCAACAACATTTGCAACACTCTTGTCAAGGTCTTCGCCGTCTTCTATTGTCTTGCGTAAGGATTTGTATACATCCTTTGGTAATTTGTCACGCATTACATCGTCGTTAAAAACGTTTGATGCAAAAATTTCGGGTACTGATGTCATGTTTTTTGTTTCCTTTCATGGAATAATACCTATACATAATATATAATACACTTAAAAGTATAAAAAGTCAAGTTACACAAGTGTAACAAAGAATGTTTTTTCGTGTTGGTGAGTGAGGTGATGTTATTTTTTCAAAATCTATTGACAAAATTGCAAAAAAGTTGTATAATTCAAACACTCATATGGCGTTGACGGAAAAAATGCAGACTTGATTTCTTTTGGAGAGAGTTGCACCATGGCTGGAAGTGCGACAAAGAGATGCTGTTTTCCATTCCCGAGCTTCTTATGATGAGTAAGACGCAGACCAGCGTTACGGGCGAGAGTTAAACACAAGGTGGTACCGTGTGAAGTTTTGCACCCTTGATTCTTTCGTTGGAATCATGGGCTTTTTTATTTAGTGTTCAAAAAATAATATACATTCCAAAAGGAGAAAAGAAAATGTTAGACTTAAAGTTTGTCAGAGAAAACCCCGAAATCGTAAAGCAGAATATCAGAAATAAGTTCCAGGAAAATAAGCTCCCCCTTGTTGACGAGGTAATAGAGCTTGATATTAAGGACAGAGCCTTAAAGCAGGAAGCTGAGGCAATCAGAGCCGACAGAAATAAATACTCGAAGCAGATTGGTATGCTCATGGGTCAGGGAAAGCGCGAAGAAGCGGAAGAAATGAAGAGACTTGTTACAGAACAGGCAGATAAAATGGCGGCACTCGAAGCAGAAGAAGCACAGATTGCAGAGCGCATCAAGGTTATTATGATGACTATTCCCAACATCATCGATCCCAGTGTTCCGATAGGCAAGGACGACTCCGAAAACGTTGAAGTTCAGAGATACGGCGAGCCTGTAACTCCCGACTTTGAAATTCCCTATCATACAGATATTTTCGAAAGGTTTGAAGGTATTGACCTTGACTCTGCAAGAAAGGTTGCAGGAAACGGCTTTTACTACCTTCAGGGTGATGTTGCAAGAATTCACTCTGCTGTTATTTCCTATGCAAGAGATTTCATGATCAACCGCGGATTCACTTATTGTATCCCTCCCTTTATGATCAGAAGCGAAGTTGTAACGGGTGTTATGTCCTTTGCCGAAATGGATGCCATGATGTATAAGATTGAGGGAGAGGACCTCTACCTTATCGGTACAAGTGAACATTCCATGATTGGTAAGTTTATTGACACGATAATCCCGGAAGAAAAGCTTCCCTATACTCTTACCAGCTATTCTCCTTGCTTCCGTAAGGAAAAAGGCGCGCATGGTATTGAAGAAAGAGGAGTTTACCGTATCCACCAGTTTGAAAAACAGGAAATGATTGTTGTATGTAAGCCTGAAGACAGTATGGCATGGTACGATAAACTCTGGCAGAATACAGTTGACCTTTTCCGTAGCCTCGATATTCCCGTAAGAACACTTGAGTGCTGCTCCGGCGACCTTGCTGACCTTAAGGTTAAGAGTGTTGACGTTGAGGCGTGGAGTCCCAGACAGCAGAAGTACTTTGAAGTAGGCTCATGCTCAAATCTTGGCGATGCTCAGGCAAGAAGACTCAAGATAAGAGTAAACGGCAAGGACGGAAAGTACTTTGCTCATACCCTTAACAATACAGTTGTTGCTCCTCCCAGAATGCTCATTGCTTTCTTTGAAAACAACCTTCAGGCTGACGGTTCCGTAAGAATACCCGAGGCTCTCAGACCTTACATGGGCGGAATGGAAAAGATTGTTCCCAAAAATTGATTATGAAGATAAGAGAAATTCAGGACGAAATACTGCGTCTTAAAAATGAAAAAGACGTATGTATTCTCGCCCATAGCTATCAAACTCCCGATATATGCGAAATCGCCGATTTTGTAGGGGATTCCTATGCCCTCAGTGTAAAAGCGCAGGGGGTACAGAATAAAAATGTGCTTATGTGCGGCGTGCGCTTTATGGCTGAAACGGCGAAGATTTTGTCTCCCGAAAAGAGAGTTTTCCTTTCCCATAAAGACGCAGGCTGTCCCATGGCGGAGCAGTTTACAAAAGACTATATCCTTGCCCATAAAAAGCGGTTTCCCGACCATAAGATTGTGGCATATATCAATACAACGGCAGAACTTAAAACGGTGTGCGATGTGTGCGTAACAAGCTCGTCGGCGCTTAAAATCGTAAAGAATATGAGTGCCGATAAGATTTTGTTTATACCCGACATCAACCTTGGTTCGTATATTGCAGAAAACTGTCCCGAAAAGGATGTGCAGTTGCTTCGCGGAGGATGTCCCATTCACGGTGACATAAAAGAGGAAGAGGTGCTTTCTGCAAAGAAAGAACACCCCGAAGCACTTTTTCTCGTTCATCCCGAATGTGCGCTTGATGTCACAAAGCACGCCGACATGGTTGGCTCAACGAAGGACATAATGGATTTTGCAAGACAAAGTGATGCGTCGGAATTTATTATCGGCACAGAAAACAGTATTGCAGAGCATTTAAGTCTTGAGATGCCAGAAAAGAAGTTCTATACTCTTTCCAAAAACTTCATCTGTCCCGACATGAAGCTGACGACACTTACGAATGTGCTTGATTTTTTGAAAACAGGTAAGGGTGAAGAAATTGTGCTTGATGAAGATACACTCGCAAAGGCAAGGCATTGCATTGATGAGATGTTGAGATTGGGTTAAAATACAGATAAGACTAACGGAGGTTTTTTACCATGAGTCAGAAAAGAATACTTTTTATCGGTGCGCATCCCGATGATGCGGACATCCTTTGTGGCGGTACTGCTATAAAACTCTCCCGAGCAGGACATTTGGTGAAGTTTGTTTCGGTTACAAACGGAGATACAGGTCACCACATCCTTTCTCGTGCGGAAACCGCACGTGTTCGTGCGCAGGAAGCGCAGAAGGCGGCAAAGGCATTCGGACTTTGTGAATATCAGATTCTTGAGCATGACTGCGGAATCGAACCCTCGGTTGAAAACCGCAGAGAAATTGTTCGCCTTATTCGCGAGTTTGCTCCTGATGTACTTATTTCTCACCGTTTGTGCGACTATCACCCCGACCACCGTGCAACGGCACAGCTTGTGCAGGACTGTGCATATGTCTGCATGGTACCGCATTTTTGCGAGGATTCACCCATCCCCGAAAAAGCTCCGGTGTTTGCTTTCGCATATGACCACTTTGTTGAGCCTCGTGTACATCGTGCGGATGCTGCAATAGAGGTTGATTCCGTGATAGAAGAAAAGATTACGGCTCTTTCAAACCATGTTTCGCAGATGTTTGAGTGGCTTCCTTGGGTAGACGGAGATAGAGATTTTGATGCTTCGAAGCTCAGCGAGCAAGAGAAGCGTGATTATGTAGAGGGTCGTTGCATGGGTCGCCAGAAAAAAGCGGCAGATGAAAACAGAGAGCGTCTTATTGCCGCATACGGCAAGGAAAAGGGTTCAGCTGTTGTTTATGCAGAAACCTTTGAACAGTCCCCGTACTCTCGCACTGTTTCTGTCGAAGAATTTCAGGCACTTCTTGAGCCTTAAGACCGCAGGATATAGAAAAGTCCATGTAAGAATAAAAATTCCAAAAAAACACTTGACAAACAGAGATTCCTATGGTATACTAACAAAGCCGCATGATAGGGGTCTCTAATTTTATGCCCATTTTTATGAGCGTAAAACCTCTTATATCAGCGAGTTCTATATGAAAGAGAGGTGCTTTTCGTGTACGCAATCATTATGACAGGCGGAAAGCAGTATAAGGTTCAGGAAGGCGACATCATCTTCGTTGAAAAGCTCGGCGTAGAAGAAAATGAAAAGGTTTCTTTTGACGTAATTGCAGCTTCCACAGAAGGCGGTATCAAGACAGGCGATACAGGTGTTACTGTTGAAGGTACTGTTCTCAGAAACGCAAAGGCTAAGAAGGTTGTTGTGTTCAAGTACAAGTCCAAGAAGGGCGAAAAGAAGAAGCAGGGCCACAGACAGCCTTATTCTAAGGTACAGATCACAAAGATCGGTTAATTGACATGACAAGAGTAATATTTGAAAAAAACGAGGACACTGCCTACGGCAGAATTCGTTCCGAAGGGCATTCGGGATACGCGGAAGAAGGCTCGGACATTGTATGTGCGGCAATTTCCTCTGCAACAGAACTCGTTGTGAATATTCTCGAACAGTTTTCTGTCGACATCGACGTCGAGGTCGATGAGGAAACACCAAGTGTTCTTGTTATAATTCTTGACGGTGAGGATAACCGCAAAAAGAAGAATGTAATCAAGAATATTGTAGAGGGATACAAAAGCTACATTAGTGATTTAGCCGAAGCGTATCCGGAATTTATAGAAACATCAACGGAGGTGTAATAAAATGTTAAGATTAAACATTCAGTTTTTCGCTCATAAAAAGGGTGTTGGTTCTACAAAGAACGGTAGAGACTCTGAATCCAAGAGACTCGGCGTAAAGAGAGCTGACGGTCAGCCCGTTCTCGCTGGTAACATTCTCGTTAGACAGCGCGGAACACATATCCATCCCGGCGTAAACGTTGGCAAGGGTTCTGACGACACACTTTTCGCACTTGTTAGCGGTAAGGTTAAGTTTGAACATATGGCCGGCGGCAAGAAGCGCGTTAGCGTTTACGAAGCATAACGCTTGTCAGAATAGGTTGAATGAGGCTGTTGGGATACCCTGACAGCCTTTTATCTTGATTTTTAAATAAACGTCAATCTCCAGAACAGGAGGCGAAGTAATGTTTATAGATAAAGTAAAAATATATATAAAAGCAGGAAACGGCGGTAACGGCTGTGTTTCCTTCAGACGTGAAAAATACGTTTCCCATGGCGGACCTGACGGTGGCGACGGCGGAAAAGGCGGAGACGTTATATTTGTGGCAGATGAGGGTAAGAATACTCTCCTTGACTTTAAGTACAGAAGAAAGTTTGTGGCTCCCAACGGCGGCGATGGCACTGCAAAAAAATTCCACGGTGCCACTGCTGAAAACATTGAAATTCCAGTTCCTCCCGGAACTGTTATAAAGGATGCACAGAGCGGTAGAATTATCAAGGATATGTCTGATGCAGATGTTGCAGAAACAGGGAGATTTACAATTCTCAAAGGCGGCAAGGGCGGCTTTGGCAATACTCATTTTGCAACCCCTACACGTCAGGCACCAAACTTTGCAAAGGCGGGCATAAAGGGAAAAGAGCTTGAGGTTGAGCTTGAACTCAAAATGCTTGCAGATGCGGGTCTTGTGGGTATGCCGAGTGCAGGTAAGAGCACAATCGTGTCAATGGTAAGCGCGGCAAAACCCAAAATTGCCGAGTATCACTTCACAACACTTTCTCCCGTTCTCGGAGTGGTCGATGCAAAGGCAGGCTCGTATGTCCTTGCAGATATTCCCGGTCTTATTGAGGGAGCAAGTGACGGAGAGGGACTTGGACACCAATTCCTCAGACACGTTGAAAGATGCAGACTTCTTGTAAATGTAGTTGATGCATCTGGTTATGAGGGCAGAGACCCTGTTGAGGATATAAAGGTTATCAACGAGGAGCTCCAGAAGTATAGTCCCGAGCTTGCGTCGAGACCCAGAATTATTGCGGCTAATAAAATTGACATGATGCCTGAAGAGAATAAGGCGGCACTTGAAGCATTTGCAAAGGAAACAAATACCCCTATAATCTTCATGTGTGCAGGAATAGGCGAGGGCACAGATGAGCTCAAGGAGCTTATCGGCAAGATGCTGCAGGATTTGCCTCCGCTTAAAATTTACGAGGCAGACTATACAATCGCAGACGAGCTTGATAATGAAGAAGTTTCTGAGGAAATCACCGTTACAAATGTCAACGGACTTTATGTTGTCGAAGCTCCGAGAATCATCAAGGTTATCGAGTCTATTAACTTCAATGACTATGAATCAATGGCATATTTCCAGAAAGTACTGAGAAATTCCGGTATTATTGAGGCACTTGAAGCTAAAGGCATCAAGGATGGAGATACTGTCAGCATTTATGATGTGGAATTTGATTATTATAAATAGGAAAAGGAAGGCTTCCGCCTTCCTTTTTATGTGTATTGAATTTCTGCCGATTAAAGAGTGTTAAGAATCTTCATGAGCTCCTGCACAGCAAAAGCATACTTCATGGCTTTGTGCTCTGTGAAAGCACTTGCCATAACGCCTGCGTCCGTGGGAAGTGTGAATTTTGTAAGGTGGGGTTCCATAGCAACAAAGCCACGATAGCCGTTCTTGTAAATATCTGAGAGAATCTCCTGGATGTGTCCGTCGCCCCAGCCGGCAGGAACAACCTCTTCGCCACCATTGTTATCCTTGATGTGGATATATTCAATGTAAGGCTTTAACATTTCGTATGCTTCAAGACAGTCTTGTCCACATTCAATAAAGTTAGAAAAGTCAAAGGCACAACGGAAGTTTGGTGACTGAATACGCTCAAAGAGTGTCTTACATCTGCTTGCAACGTTTCCGTAGATACCCTTTTCGTTTTCGTGAAGAAGAATCACATCATTTTCTTCTGCATATTTTACGAGCTTTTCAAGTCTTTCAACAACCCAGTCTGTGTAGGAGTCGAAATCTGAGTCTGCGGGAAGATAGAACGAGAACATTCTTATGTACTTTGTACCGGCCTTCTTTGCAACATTAACAACACGCTTGAACTGTTCGAAGTGTGCATCGAAATCACCGTCGGTTTTCATTTTACCGATGAAAGAGCCTATGCAGGTAACTTCAAGGTTGTAGTTGCGACCCATCTGAAGAACTGCATCAATAACCTCGTCGGAAAAGTCAAGAGGATTTCTTGCATTTATAAGTCTGAAATCGTAGTATTTGATTCCGAGTGTCTTGAGTGCTTCAAACTGAATTGGGTTATAGTCGTGGATTTCATCACAAAAACCTGTGATTCTGAGTTTTGTATTAAGCATTTGTTTTTCCTCCGTCAAGTTATATTTGTATTATATCATTGGTTGTGTTTTTTTTCAAGAGCTTACTCGTCATTTTTTGAAAAAGATACCGAAAGCCTTGTGGCGGCTTTCCAAAAGCCTGCATACGAGTCATAGCCGACGTATTGTGATATTTCTTTGAGAGACATGTCTGTGGAGCTGTGTAGCATTTTTGCAATGCCAAGTCGTATTGAAGAGAGCTCTTCTTTAAAGCTGTTGCCTGTGTGTTTAACAACAAGTCTTTCGGTTTGTCTTTCCGAAAGATGAAGCTCCTTTGCCAAATCCGAAAGACAGATGTTACTGTTATAGTGAAGCAAAAGATATTCCCTGATTAAAAAACCGTAGTCGGTGACAGGATTTGCACAGAGCTTTTCAACAGGACAAAGCTGACTGCAGAACAGGGAAATATAGGAGGCAATTTTACTGTAGTCTTGTGAATTTCTGCACGCATCTATTTCGCCAAAAAAGTTTTCTATTGTAGATGTACCTATGCTGTATGATTTTGTTTCGCTTACGGTGTAATCAACCTGAAAGGCGTTGTGTATAACATCCTTGTCGCATTTTATGCAACAGTGAAAAACGTCGCATGGAATAACCGTTATACTTCCGTCGTTCAAAGGGTACAGCTCGTTGCCGATCCGGAAGATGGCATTGCCGCCGATAATCAGGTGGATTTCGGCAAAGTTGTGCTTGTGGAGATTTGAGGTTGGCTGGCTTGCCGTAAAAAAACCGTTCATAAAAAAAGCGCGGTGTTTTTGATTTGATGTCGTAATAATCAGCTCGTTGTACATTTCACATTTCCTAATCTGACATTTAGTTTTATGAATTGTCAATGTGGAATATTTACATTTCGCACATTGTATTTTATAATTGTATTATAGTAAAAAAATAAAAGGAAGTCAAGGTGATTGACGTGAAATTGGTAAAAATCGGGGATGTGCAAACTGTTATGAGCAATCCCGACAGCAAACACAATTATTTCGGCTGGCCGACTGCCTGTCGTTTGCAGAATGGCAAAATTGCAGTTGTCGCATCGGGCTTTCGTCTCGGACACGTTTGTCCGTTTGGGAAAATGGTTATCAGCTACAGCGAGGACGAGGCGAATACGTACACCTATCCTGCACCCTTAATTGATACACCTTTAGATGACCGTGATGGCGGAATTGTTGCGTTTGGGAAAAGTGGTGTGATTGTCACATCTTTCAATAACAGCGCGGCATTTCAGCGGAGCAGTACAGATGACCCCTATCTTCTTTCTTACATAGATACAATAACAGAGGAAGAAGAGAAGAAATATATCGGCTCAACATACAGGATAAGCCATGATTGCGGAACAACTTTCGGAGAAATACGCAAGAGTCCCGTAACCATCCCCCATGGCCCGCTTGAAATGCCGAACGGCGAGCTTTTGTGGATTGGACGTCCCTATGACCACAGAAACGAAAAGGACTGCATAAAAGCATATAAACTTCTTGAAAACGGAAAGTTTGAACTTTTGGGTGAAATAGAAAATGTGCAGAACAGTAATGGTGAAACGGCTGTTTCCTGTGAGCCTCACTCAATCCTGCTCCGTGACGGAAGTATCCTTACACAGATTCGTGTTCAACAGGCGGGTTTCTTTACAATATTCCAGTCCAAATCCTCCGACGGCGGAAGAACCTGGACAACCCCAAGACAGATTCTTTCGGATTCGGGTGGGGCGCCGCCGCATCTTTTCAGACACTCATCGGGGCTTCTTATCTGTACATACGGATACAGACTTGCACCTTACGGCGTAAGAGTAATGTTCAGCCGCGATGAGGGAGAAACATGGGACGTAGACCATGACCTTTATATAAATAATGTAAGTCCCGATGTCGGATACCCTTCGACAGTTGAACTTTCGGACGGAAGTCTTGTAACAATTTTTTATGCCATTCCCGCGCAGGGAGAAAAAGCAAAAATAATGCAACAGAAATGGAGATTTGAATGAATCTCGTCTTATAACAAAAGCAAAGGTGAAAGAGCATGAAAGTGATAAAAATCGGTGATGTTCAGACTGTTATGAGTAATCCTGATAGCAAGCACAACTACTTTGGCTGGCCGACTGCCTGTCGTTTGCAGAACGGTAAAATTGCAGTTGTCGCATCGGGATTTCGTCTCGGACATGTTTGTCCGTTTGGGAAAACGGTTATCAGCTACAGCGAGGACGAAGCGTGTACATATACTGTGCCTGCTCCCGTAATCGATACACCGTTGGATGACCGAGACGGCGGAATTGTTGCCTTTGGCAAAAGCAGTGTGATTGTAACATCTTTTAATAATACTGCAGCGTTTCAGCGAAAGAGCACACAGGACCCCTACTATCTTTCCTACATAGATACAATAACCGAGGAGGATGAAAGCAAATATCTCGGCGTAACCTATAGAATAAGCAGAGACTTCGGTACTACATTCGGAGAAATCCGAAAGAGTCCTGTTTCAAATCCTCACGGTCCTATCGAAATGTCGAGTGGTGAGCTTTTGTGGGTGGGCAGACCCTTTGACAGAACCGGCGGAGATTTTATACAGGCGTATATTCAGGATAAGGATGAAGAATTCCACTATCTTGGCGGAATTGAAAACGCATGGAACAGCAAGGGAGAAGAAGCGACTTCCTGCGAGCCACATTCAATACTTCTAAAGGACGGAAGTATACTTACACAGATACGTGTTCAGAAAGCAGGCTACTATACAATATTCCAGTCCAAATCGTCTGACGGCGGACGGACATGGACAAAACCCAGACAGATTTTAGAGGATATGGGCGGCGTACCGCCTCACCTTTTCAGACATTCGTCGGGACTTTTGATTTGTACATACGGACGCATACTTGAACCCTTCGGTGTAGGGGTGATGTTCAGCCATGATGAAGGCGAAACATGGGACATTGGTCATGACTTGTATGTAAATCCCGTAAGCAATGATTGCGGCTATCCTACTACGGTAGAGCTTCGTGACGGCAGTCTTGTAACAGTTTTCTACGGAACACCCTCGGAGGGTGAACAATCAATAATAATGCAACAGAAATGGAGATTTGAAGATGATGAAATTTGAAGGAATTATGCCGGCGCTTGTAACGCCGCTCGATAAAGACGAAAGAATTAACGTGCCTGTGTTGCACTCTCTTATTGGTTACTTTGTGAAAAAGGGCGCCGATGGATTTTACGTAGGCGGTGCAACGGGTGAGGGACTTGCGCTGAGACTTTCTGAAAGAATAATACTTGCGGAAGAGTCAATGCGTGCAATAGATAAAAAATGCCCCTGCATTATTCAGGTTGCTTCTACAAGCTTCAATGATGCAATTGACCTTGCAAAGCACGCAGAAAGCATAGGCGCAGACGCAATTTCCGCAACACCACCTCTCTTTTTTGGCTATGATGAGCATGATGTATACGAATATTACAAGAGACTTGCCGATGCTGTACATATCCCTGTAATGATATATTACAATCCTGCGGCAGGTTTTAAGTTCAATGCAAAAATTGCGGCAAAGATGTTTGAGGTTGACAACATTACTGCAATCAAGTGGACAAGCTCTGATTACTTTGAAATGATTCGTCTTAAGGATTTGACTCACGGTGAAATGAACATCATAAACGGTCCCGACGAAATGCTTCTTATGGGGCTTTGTGCAGGAGCCGACGGCGGCATAGGTACTACATATAACTATATGTTTGATATGGTGAAGGCTGTATATGATAACTTTAAGGCGGGAGATTTGGCAGCGGCACAGCAAATGCAGAACAAGGTTGACAGAATTATTGGAGAAATGAAGAATTACCGAGCAATTCCTGCTACAAAGGCTATTCTTGAACAGATGGGATTTGCTGTAGGACATCCTTCGTTCCCCATGAAGCAGTACGACGAAAAAACAAAGAAGGAAATTTTTGAGGCTGCAAAAGGCGCAGGTCTTACAGTTTAGTAGTGGCGACCCTTGGTCGACCGTTAGGTTTGACAATTGTTTTGGGACGACTTTGGTCGTCCCCTTTTTTTGTGTCATTGGGCGCTTCTTTTTCATAAACTGTAATATCCCACCATTAAGGAGGCACACGCCGTGACAAATAACATAACCTCATTTCTGTCCGATAACCTCGGTCTTGTATTGCTCATAGTCCTTGTACTTATTCTTCTCCTTTAATATCCATGACAAAAAGCGGAAAATAAACGAAATATAAATTATATGGTTTTTGCCGTCCGAAAAATAATGAAAATCGGACGGTTATTTTTTGTCGGATTTCCACTTGTTTACTTGTATACCAATCATATACAGGTATACCAAATTCCGAGTGTTGAAAACAGCGGTGGAAGCGTGTACAATAATTGGTGAAAGGAGGAGATTTTAATGAAAAAGCAAATTGCTCTCATTATTATTTCAATGCTGGCAGCAATGTCAGCGTCTGCACAAAATGTAAATTATAATGAAATGTGCAACTATCCGCAAAGAACACCGATATGTGAAATGGGACCGGGTGTTATCCAGCCTGACCTTGATGAGATTTTTGGTACTTGTCCTGAAATCCCCGACTTTGAAGTAAAACCTGAAATTCCCGAGACACCGGAAAAGCCTGACACGGATATACCTGTTATTCCTGAAGAACCGGTAGTTCCTGAAGAGCCGCCTTTTCCCGAAACACCTGAGAATCCGGATATTCCCGAAGTGCCTGACACAGAAACCGAAACTCCCGACACCTCTTTAGCATCACAGGTTCTTGCCCTTGTGAACGCAGAGCGTGCAAAGTACGGACTTTCCTCTCTTACATATGATGCTACTCTTGGCAGGGCGGCAGATATAAGGGCAGTGGAAATTAAAAAACTGTTTTCACATACCCGGCCAAACGGTCAAAGCTGCTTTACTGTTCTTGATGAGATAGGCTATTCCTACCGCACAGCAGGAGAAAATATTGCATATGGTCAGAGGTCTCCCGAAGAGGTAATGACCGCATGGATGAACAGCGAGGGACACAGAGCCAATATCCTTGGTGAAAACTATACTCACATCGGAATCGGTGTATATGAATCGGGTGGTGTCATTTACTGGTCTCAGTTTTTCGCCAATTAGTTCAGCCGCCAGACCGTCTCTTTTGAGGCGGTTTTTTTTGTTATTTTGATTTTGTAAAAAATATTGAAAAACATCTTTGTTTTTGCTATAATACTCACATGAGGTGATTATTTTGAAAGTAACAGTTGCGATAGATTCCTTCAAAGGAAGTCTTTCTACCTTTCAGGCAGGAGAAGCAATATCCGAGGGAGTAAAACTTGCATATCCCGATTCCGATGTAAAAATATGTCCCATTGCCGACGGTGGCGAGGGAACGGTGGAAGCTATTATATCTGCCACAGGCGGTGAAATAGTTGCGGTAGATGTTTGCAATCCGTTGGGAAAGAGAATCACAGCGAGCTATGGAATTATCCGCGAAACAAAAACAGCGGTTATCGAAATGTCGGCAGCGGCGGGAATCACTCTAATAAAAGATGTTGAGAGAAATCCCCTTAACACAACAACCTACGGTGTAGGCGAAATGATTGCCGATGCAATAAGCAGAGGATGCCGTAAATTTGTGGTGGGAATCGGCGGCAGTGCCACCAATGACGGCGGTGTCGGTATGCTTCAGGCACTCGGCTTTGAGTTTCTCGACAAAAACGCCAATCAGGTAGCAACAGGTGCAAAGGGCATAAAAGATATTGTTGAAATAAAAACAGATAAAGCATTGAAAGAGCTTGGAGAATGTACTTTTTCGGTTGCGTGCGATGTTAAGAATCCCTTGTGCGGCGAAAATGGCTGCAGTGCCATTTACGGTCCCCAAAAGGGTGCAACTCCTGAAATGATAAAGAACATGGATTTGTGGCTTCATAATTATGCTTCTCTTACAAAAGAAATTATTCCGAAATCGGATGAAAACACCCCCGGCACAGGTGCGGCGGGCGGTATGGGTTTTGCACTTCTTTCGTACCTCGGTGCAAAACTTGAATCGGGAATTGAGCTTGTAATGAAGGAAACGAAACTCGAAGAATATGTAAAAGAAGCTGACATTGTGGTAACAGGTGAGGGCAGACTTGACGGTCAGTCCTATATGGGAAAAGCCCCGATAGGGGTTGCAAAACTTGCAAAAAAACACGGTAAACTCGTTGTTGCTTTCTCGGGTTGTGTAACAGACGATGCCGTACTTTGCAACGGGCATGGAATTGACGCATTTTTTCCGATACTCAGAAAGCCCTGCACTTTGCAGGAGGCAATGGATTGTGACAATGCTTATAAAAACCTCAGAGATACGGTATGCCAGGTGTTCAGACTGATAAAAGCCACAGTAAATATTTATAGATAAATTGAGATAAATCTATTGACAAAACAGATGTAGTGTGCTATAATTCAATTTGTACAGTCATTGGACAAATCGGAACCCGAGCACTTTGTCAGTTTATTTGCCAAGGTTTTTAAAAACACACTTTACAATCCCCGATTTATGTGGTATAATAAACTTACAGTTACTTGAATTTTTCGGGGGATAGAATGACAGATACAGGCAAATCTTCACAGCAGTTGATAAAAGAGGCGAATATGAATCTTGTTTTTCGCCTCATACATAAAAACGGTGCAATTTCAAGAGCCGATATAAAAAAGATTACCTCTCTCAGTGCAACAACTGTTTCTTCACTTGTGGAGGAGCTTATAGGGGAAGGCTTTGTTGAAGAATGTGGGATTAAAAAGACAAAATCAAGCGGCAGAAAAGCGGTAATGCTTAAAGTCAAGGCTGACGGAGGCTTTTTTGCAGGACTTGATGTCAAGAAGAATATAATAAGAGCTGATCTTTACGGACTTGATTTTACCCTTGAAAAGAGCATTGAACGCTCTCTTTCCGACGGTGAAAGCCTCGCTATGGGTATTATGCAGGCGATAGGCACACTTTCTCGTAATAAAAAGATTATCGGTGTAACAATCGGACTTCCCGGTGTGATTGACCCCGGAACAAATTCTCTTATTTCTTCAACGGTTCTTGCGGCTGACGACGTAAAGGATATTTACAGTATTCTCAAAGAGGCAATGCCGGATGTTGATGTGTACATTAAGAATAATTCCGGACTTATTGCACTTGCGGAAAAGGAATTCGGTAATCACGGAAGGGCAGATAATCTTATTTCCGTAGATATAAATGATGGCGTAGGCGCAGGTATTCTGGTAGACGGCAAGATTTACGAAGGAAGCGGCATGGGCGGTGAATTCGGTCACATGAGTGTTGACTTTGGCGGAAGAAAGTGTAAGTGCGGCTCCTACGGATGTCTTGAGCTTTATGCGAGTGTCCCTGAAATTTTAAGTCTTACAGAAACATCAAGTCTTGGTGAGCTTGCAGAAAAGCTCAGCTTTGGACAGAAGAAAAAAGAAGTGTTGCAGGTAACAAGGGCACTTGCTTTTGGAATAAATAATATTGTGAATTTACTTGACCCCGAAATTATTGTAATCGGCGGCTCGGTAATAACACTTGGTGAGCATTTCTTAGATGCAATAAAAGAAAGCTTTAGGGAGATTGCTCTTATAAAGGACAAGAAAATTGTCTACTCGGACATAAAGGAAAATCCCGTAACCCTCGGCGGTGTAAGATTTTCTTTTGATAGAATGTTCGGCTTTTAAATGTAAAACAAAAAAACCGCTTTCGGGGCAGGAAACTACCCTTGCGGATTTTTTTGAAAATAATTAGTCCAATCAATGGACGAATATAAAATGAAAGGGTGTTTTTATTATGGCAAACGAAAAGGAAATAGTAATGAACGGTTCGGGTATTGAGGAAATCGGTTTCCCCGGATGGCCCCAGTTCAATGAAAAGTCTTATGACGATGTAGTTGAATGCCTCAAGTCAGGTAAGGTTAACTACTGGACAGGTAAGAAGGGTATGGAATTTGAAGAAAAGTGGGCAGAATGGATGGGTGCTAAGATGGCAATCTCCTGCACAAACGGTACTGCTGCTCTTCACATTGCTCTTGCAGCTCTCGGCATAGGCCCCGGCGATGAAGTTATCGTTACTTCCTATTCCTTTATCGCTTCTTCCTTCGCAGTTCTTCAGGCAGGTGCTATTCCTGTGTTCGCTGATGTAACAGACGACCACACACTTGACCCTGAGAGCATTGAAAGCCTTATTACAGAAAGAACAAAAGCTATTCTCGTTGTTCACCTTTACGGTGTCGTTGCTGATATGGGCGGCATTATGGCTGTTGCTAAGAAGCATGGTCTCAAGGTTGTTGAAGACTGCGCACAGTGCTTTGGCGGTGAATATAACGGCGTAAAGGCTGGTCTTATCGGTGACGTAGGATGCTTCTCCTTCTGTCAGTCCAAGCACTTCACAACAGGCGGCGAAGGCGGCATGGTTGTTACAAATAACGAAGATATCGGTTGGGAATGCCGTTCCTTCCGTGACCACGGTTATGACGTTAAGACAAGAATGAACATGCTTGCTCTTGAAGAAAAGCTTCCTTACATCCACAGAAGAGTTGGTTTCAACTACAGAATGACAGAAATGCAGTCTATCATCGGTATCAACGAGCTTGAAAGATTTGACTCTTGGAACCTTGCAAGAAGATTTAAGTATGCAAAGATGTATGACGAAGCATTCACAGGCATGAAGGGTATCAAGAAGCTCCCTGTAAATACTGCTGAAAGAAAGAACTCTTACTGGTGGTATCCTATCCTTGTTGACCTTGATGTTCTCGACTGCGACGCTCCTGCAATCGTTAAGGAACTCGGCGCAAACAAGATTCCTTGCTACGGTATTCAGTGGCCTGAAGCATACATGGAAAAGGCTTATACAGAACACGGCGGCTTTGGCGAAGCTAAGTTCCCCTTCGAATCCAAGGAATACACAAATCCTGAAGCTGTCAAGTACGAAAAGGTATTCTGCAAGAACGCAAATGCACTCCGTTCTCAGACAGTATGTCTGTTCCTTCATCCCTCGTGGGAAGAAGTACACATCAATAAGTGTATTGAAGGTCTTAAGAAGGTTATTGAGGCTCACCTCAAGTAATAGAAAACATGTAAAGGCTGCGGCATTGCCGCAGCCCTTGCCCTATGGGGCACTTGAAAGGAAGAATCCATTATGAATAAACTTAAAGCAGGCTTTGGAAGAGTTGAAGTAAATCCGAAGCTCGGAACACCTATTTCAGGCTATTTCCACGAGAGACTGACTGAGGGGTATCTTGATAATCTCGAAGCCAATGTACTTGCACTGTCCGACGGAAAGGAAACAGTTCTTTTCATTGTGGTTGATAACTGTGGCTTTAATCTCAAGGTTCAGTTGCCTTATCGTGAAGCAATTTCAAAAGAGATTGGTATTCCCATGAAGAATATCATTGTTTCTTCAACACATACTCACACAGGTCCTGTTACTAAGGTTGACAGCGGCTATGAGCTTGTTGACGAATACATAGTGTTCCTCGGAGAAAAGCTTATCGAGGCTTCAAAGGCGGCGGTGGCTGACCTTACAGATGCAAAGATGGGCTATGGTCTCGGTAAGGCTGAGAACATATCCTTTGTAAGGCGTTACGTAATGAAGGACGGCAGTATCAAGACAAACCCTGGTGTAAACAACCCCGATATTGTTGAGCCTGTCGGACGCGTTGATGAGAGAGTAAGCGTTGTAAGATTTGACAGAGCAGACGGCGAAACGATTGTGTTTGTAAACTTTGCAACACATCCCGATGTAGTTGGCGGAAATCTCATTTCAGGTGACTGGCCTACACTTCTCAGAAAGACTGTTGAAAAGGTTATCGACAACTCCAAGTGTATTTTCATTAACGGAGCACAGGGAGATGTTAACCATGTAAATGTTCACCCCAAGGGTGGAGATTTCAACGGAATGTTCAATGACTTTGACGATGTTGCAAGAGGCTATGCACATTCACAGCATATGGCGAATGTTGTTACAGGCGGCGTTCTTCAGTGCTTCTCTAAGGTTCAGTATGTTGATGTTGATGAAATTATCGCTAATGAAAAGAAGATAGATGTACCCTCCAATATGCCAAAGAAAGAGGATATACCCGAGGCTCACAGAATCAATGATCTTCACCTTGCAGGCAGAGATAACGAGCTTCCTTATGAGGGCATGATGCTTACAACTGTTGTTGCAGAAGCAGGAAGAATGGTAAGACTCGAAAATGGTCCCGAAAGCTTTGAAATGATTATCAATGCCGTTACCTTTGGCGGTATAGGCTTTGTAACCATTCCCGGCGAAGGCTTTACCGAAATCGGTATGGCTCTCAAGGAAACAGAGGGCTTTGACATAGTAATACCGCTTGGTCTTTCCAACGGATATGAAGGATATTTCCCCATGGCATCAAATTATGCCGAGGGCGGATATGAGGCAAGAAGCTCGAACTTCAAGGCAGGCGTTGCAGAACGCATCATTGATGAAGGCAAGGCTCTTCTCAAATCCTTAAAGTAAGTTCGAAAGAAGTGATAAAAAAGACAATTTTCTTTTAGAAAGGGGATTGTCTTTTTTTGTTTTTGGTTGTATAATTGGCATATATGGTATATGGAAAGGAGAAACGCATATGAAGAAGAAAATGGTTTTTGTTGCTGCTCCGCCCGCTTGCGGAAAAACATATGTTTCCGAATTGATAGCCAAGTCGGTTGGAAATGTAGTTTACCTTGACAAAGACGACCTTGCAGATTTAGTTCGTACGTCCTTTGAAATTTCAGGTAATGAGATGGATATGGACGGTGATTTTTACATAAACAACATACGTTCTGCGGAGTACTCAACCTTGCTAAATATAGCTTTTTCTGCGCTTCGTTTCGAAAATCTCGTCCTTATTAATGCGCCTTTTGGAAAAGAGGTCAGAAATACAGAATATATGCGGATGCTTAAAGAAAAAGCAAATGAAAACGATGCCGAGCTTTTTGTGGTATGGATAACCACATCTCAAGAGCTTTGTTATGAAAGGATGAAAAAAAGGAATTCGACCAGGGATATTCATAAGCTTAATAACTGGGAAGATTATGTAAAAAAAATTAATTTTTCACCGCCTTTTGAACTTGAAAAAAAAGATGCGGTTGACAGACTTATACTTTTTGATACCAATAACGAGGAAACCATTAGAGAGTCCTTGGACAAAACACTGAAAATATTACAGGAGAGCGGAAAATGATTAATCGAGAAAAGGTTTTAAGAGATATTGAAGAAAATAAAATTATTGTTATAATGCGCGGATTTACAAAAGAACAGCTGTTAAATTCCGTAGACGCTATGGAAAAGGGAGATATAAAGCTTGTTGAAGTTACTTTTGATCAATCAGGGGCAGTGAGCGATGAAACTACTGCCACATATATTCGTGACCTTAAAGAAAAATTTGAAGGCAAAGTAAGAATCGGAGCGGGTACGGTTATGACTGAAGAACAAGTTGAGCTTGCGTATCGGGCAGGAGCGGAATTTATTATTTCGCCTGACTGTTGTGAGAAGATTATAAGAAAAACCCGTGAGCTTGACATGGTGTCAATTCCCGGGGTATATACTCCTACTGAAGCTGCAAATGCTCATCGCTTTGGTGCTGACTTTGCCAAACTGTTCCCAAACTCAGAATTTAAACCGTCTTACCTCAAAGCATTGACAGTTCCTCTTTCACATATAAAATTTCTTGCGGTCGGCGGAGTTAATCACGAAAATATGAAAGATTATTTTGATGCAGGTGCAAAGGGAATAGGTGTTGCTACTGCCATAGCGAATAAAGAAGCGATATTTGCAGGTGATTATGAAGAAATAACGCGCCGTGCAAAACTCTTTACTTCACAACTCTGAAAAATAAATCTCTACGCGCGGATGTTTTATTCGGCAGAGGAATTATACTCTTTGTGATAATTGTGCTTTCAGCTGTGAGGTGCATAAAATCAATCTTTTTTATAAAAGAGGAGGAATTTTACATGAATACTGAAATTTGCAGAGCTGAAAGGGGCGATATGAGGCTCTTTGATAATCTCTCTGGAATGCAGCATGACAATCTTGCTGGATACTATCTTATTCACGGCGAAAGCCACGATAAAATAGCGCGCGAGCTTAGGGCAATATATGATAACAATATCCGATCGGTGGTTTTTGAATCACGCTATCACCCCGATTATTGCGGCGAAAAATATTTTGAGGATGTCCGCTTTATGTTCGAGGAATGCAGAAGGCTCGGCATGAGGGCATGGCTCATGGATGATAATAATTGCCCCTCGGGAAACTGCAATAAAATGCTGCAAGAGTCTGAATACTTTGAGTACCGTCCCTGGGAAGTGCGTGAATTTCATCTTGATGTAGCAGGCCCCGTGGTTGATGGAAGCGTTGTGACGGATATGTGGCTGAAGGGCGAAAGCGAAAGTTATCTTGCAATACTTGCAGTAAAGCATGTTCCCGATAGTCTTTTTCTTTCTGATGAGGTTGTTGATTTGACGGAAAATGTACATGACGGCATGGTTTATTTCAATCTCGGAGAAGGTGTCTGGCGTATTTTCTTTTTGATAAAAACCAAGGAAAATACAGCACCTCTTATAGATAAACTCCGACCCGAATGTACCGAATTTTATATTGAACAGGTGCATCAGAAGATTTATGATAACCTGTCCGAATACTTTGGAAATACATTCCTTGGCTTCTTTAATGACGAAGCGGGATTTCATAATAACGGAAAAATGCAGTATGTAACACCAATGGGTGTTGAAGAAGCCCAGTACCCCTGGGGAGACTGCGTGCTTGAAATGCTCAAAGAAAAGTACGGCGATAGGGCATTTTTCAGGCTTCTCGGTATCTGGTATTGCTTTGAGGATGGCTCTGAGGAAAAGGTTCGTGTCGAATATATGGATACCATAACAAAGGCGTTCTATAACAACTATTCCAAAAAGATTGCCGAATTCTGCCACTCTCATAATATCCGTCTTATAGGACATTTTCTTGAGGATGGAAACGGACATGCAAAAACGGGACACGGCTGCGGTCACTTTTTCCGTGCTGTCGGCGACCAGGATATGTCGGGTATTGACACAGTACTTCAGCAGCATATTCCCGGCATGACTCAGTGCAGAAATAAAGCAATGACATCCTTCAAGCATCACGACAATGTGTTCTATAACTATTATCTTGCAAAGCTTGGCGCATCCTATGCTCACATTGATAGCCGTAAAAAAGGCCGTCTCATGCTTGAAATATTCGGTGCGTATGGTCATAATGAGGGCACGAAGATGATGAAATACATCGCAAGCCATATGCTTGTGCGCGGCGTAAACTATTTTCTTCCTTGCCTGTATTCAACAAACGAGAGTATAGCAAATCATTTTCCGCCTATTTTCTACTGTGAAGGAAAGAATGCTCTCTATCCGCACTATACATCCATCATGGATTATATGAACCGCACAGCTCACCTGCTTACAGACGGTATTCATGTGCCTTCCTGTGCGATTTTCTATGATGCACACGGACACTGGGTGAACAAGAATTTTGTGCAGGCGCAGGACCTTGCAAAGGTGCTTTATGATAACCTTTATGACTATGATATTCTTCCGATAGAGTATGTTGAAAAGATAGATGAAAACGGCGTTCTTAACGGAGAAAAGTATCCCATTCTTTTTTTGCCGTATTGTTCTTATCTTCCCGATGATGTTATTACATCCCTTAAAAATGCGAATATCAGAGTTGTTTGTGTAAGTGATAAAGGACAGAAGTCACCGCATTTTGAAACAATCGACCTTAAAGAAGTCCCTGACTTTATGGCAAACAATGGACTTTATGATGTGAGAGCAGATTATGAGGGCATATATCTCAGACCCTATCACTATGTAAGAGATACAACTCATTACTATATGTTTGTCAATGAGGATATTGCTAATACAATATCGACAGACATTACACTTTCTGCTTTTAGCGGCGGAGATTACGCGATTTATGATATTCAGGAAAACAAGGCATGGCACGCATATTCTAAGGATGGCAAAATTCATATTGAGCTTCCCTCATACAGCTCGTTGATTGTTGTTTGCGGTGACCTTGATTATGAGCGTCTGCCTTCTCTTCCAAAGCTTGCTCTTATAGAGGAGAAGGAAATCGCGGGAACATATAAAATAAGCCTTGGCGAAGAGGGCGGCGAATATGCTGCTTACATGACAACGGAAAAGCTGTTCAATGTAACTGGTCACGAATATAAGCCTCGCTTCTCAGGAAACATGCGCTATGAAACAACAGTAAATCTTGAAAAAGCGGACAGAATGATGCTTGACCTTGGTTATGTCGGCGAAGCGGCAGAGGTCAAGCTCAATGGCATATCTGTCGGAAAGCGCCCTGCACCGCCATATGTTTTTGACCTGACTGACTTTGCAAAGGATGGCGAAAACAGCCTTGAAATTATTGTTACAAACCACCTCGGTTATAGCAGAAGAGACCGCTATTCAAGCCATTTGCTGTTTGAACCGTCGGGGCTTCTCGGACCTGTAAAGGTATGTACCTATAAAAGTGAAAGCGAAAAGTAAAAAATGAAACTGACACTTAATAATATAAAGGAAATCACAACGGGCGCTGCGGACATAGCATACAGAGACGGAAAATATTGTTTTTACAGATTAAGCAGCGAGGAAATGGAAGTTGTAAAGCATCCGCTAATGTTTGCACCTGCAGGCGTGCAGATGAGATTCAAAACAGATGCAAAGCTTTTAAGACTTAAGGTGAATGTACGCAAGGCACTTCTCACAAGAAGCTTTTTCTCATTTGACATTTTCGTAAACGGCGAAATGACAGGCAGTATTCAGAATTTCAAGGACGAAGAATGCATAGGCGCATACAGCGACAAAGAGTATCCTCTCGGAAGCTTCGAGGGTGAGTTTGAACTTTCAGGTGGAGAGAATACCGTAAGGATTGTTTTTCCCCATTCGCTTGCTGCCGATGTTGAAGAGGTTGAACTTGCAGATGCAACATATTGCTCTCCCGTAAAATACGACAAAACTATAATATTTTATGGTGACTCTATTACCCAGGGCTTTGACTCTGTGCATCCGTCAAGAACATATGCATCAATTGTGGCGGAAAAGTTCGGTGCAAATGTCATAAATAAGGCTATCGGCGGCGCAGGTTTTTCTCCGGCGTTTGCCAAAATTCCGAGAAACGAAAAGGCAGACCTGCTCTTTGTGGCTTATGGAACAAATGACTGGGGCGGATATGACCTTGAAACCCTTAAGAATAACACGAAGGGCTTTGTCGAGGGCATAAAAATGAATTATCCGGATATACCTGTATATGTAATCACTCCGCTTTGGCGTGCCGACTGGCAGGAAACCAAAAAGGGCGGCACATTCAAGGAAAACTTCGATGTAATAAACGATGCGTTCGGAAAAGAGGAGAACATGACGGTAATTCCCGGCATTGACCTTGTTCCGCATGACAATAATATGTTTGGCGACCTGTGGCTGCACCCCAACGAACAGGGCTTTGGACATTATGTGGATAATTTGATGAAATATTTGATTTGGTAAAAATGATAAAGAACATAATTTTTGATTTCGGTAATGTAATTGCACAGTTTTATCCCGAAAAGCTGACGGCACCATTCGTATCGGACGAAAAGACAAGAAAACAAATAAGCGATGTTGTGTTTGACAGACTCTACTGGGACAGGCTCGATGACGGCACAATATCGGACGATGAGGTTAAGGCAGAAATATGCAAAAGAGTCCCGAAAGAGCTCTGCCGGGTTGCCTGCACCGTGTACGACAACTGGATTTGCAGTATGACTCCGGTTGAAGGCATAAAAGATATTGTTTTCGCCTTGAAAGAATCGGGAAAAAAGCTGTATCTTCTGTCAAATATCAGTATAGGCTTTGCCGAGAACTATCACAAGGTGCCCTGGATAAAGGAAATCCTTGACTGCTTTGACGGGCTTGTTTTTTCGGGTGTCGTTGGCATGGTAAAGCCCGACAGAGAAATCTTTGAATATCTGCTTGATACATTTTCACTGGAAGCAGACGAATGTTTTTTTGTTGACGATAGTGCAAAAAATATATCGGGTGCAGAAAACGCAGGGATAAAAGGTTATCTTTTTGACGGAGATGCGTCGGCTCTTTCGGCTACTTTAACTAACATTGGTATTTTGAGGTGAAATTATGATGATAAAATCCGACTGGCATATTCATAGTGAATATTCGTTTGATGCAAAGATTCCCCTTGAGGAGATAGCGACAAACGCAAAGGCGTATGGCTTTGTAAATGTTGGAATTACAGACCATGCAAATTATAATGATGAGCAATTTCTTGGGGACCTTGATAACTCGGCAAAGAATGTTTTGGAGTTCAGAAAAAAACATCCCGAAATGATACTTGGTGTTGAACTTACGCCCATTGAAAAGCCGGTGTTTGACTACTGTGCAAAGCACGGCACAAGAGAGGGGTATACACATCCTGTTTGTGATAAGGCTTTTGATATTGAACTTGCCGGGACAAAGGAAGAACTTATAGCAAGAGGTGTAAGATATGCGGTGGGAGCTTCTCATTGGAGAGTTGACGGCCCGGGAAGTGTTGCAAATTCCGATACACCTGACGGAAAAATAAAAGAATGGTACAGACAGCAGTTGTGGCTTGCACAGGACGAGAGAGTAACCATTCTTGGTCACCCCTGGTATGGTGGTCAGGGAATCTGGTATGAAGATTTTTCAGTGATTCCTCATTCCATGAATATGGACTTGGCACATGCTCTTAAGGAAAACAAAAAGTTTGTGGAATGTAATTCAGGGGTTATCTTCTCACCTTTGACAAGCGAAAAATTCCGCAGACAGTATGCTGAGTTTTTGCGTGAGCTTTTTGAAATGGGCATTCCGGTGACATATGGTTCTGATGCTCATGGCAAGTATTCTGATGAACATATTATAACAGAAGAACTTTTAAGGAAGGCAGGCTTCTGTGACACAGATATATCTGATCTCACAGATGATGTGCTCTGGTGATTGGGAGAATATTATGAACTTTGAAATAATTGATTTTCACACACACCCCTTTCTGAGACGGGAAACAAATATATGCCAGCATATAGATAACTGCAATATGAGTGCTGAGGAAACGGTGAATGTTTTTGGGAAACTCGGCGTATCAAAAATCTGCGGCTCTGTCATTTCCGTAAGACCGAATGACAAGAAAAATAACTGGCAGGAAATAAAGAGAAATAATGACGAGGCGCTTGAACTGTGGAAAATGTACGGCGATTTTTATGTGCCGGGCTTTCATGTGCATCCCGGATACCTTGAAGAATCCTTTGCCGAGATTGAGCGAATGGATAAATTGGGAGTAAAACTCATCGGCGAGCTTGTACCTTATCTTGATGGCTGGAAGTGGAGCGATTATGCAGGCGACAGCTTTTCTGAGCTTCTTCGTGAGGCTGGAAAACGCAATATGGTAGTCAGCTTCCATTCGGGCGGTAACGATGATATGGACAAAATGGTGAAAAATCATAAAGATGTTGTGTTTGTTGCGGCACACCCGGGTGAATACGGTGACTTTATGCGGCATATCGAGAGAATGAAAATGAGCGAAAACTATTATCTCGATTTGTCAGGTTACGGTATGTTCAGATACGGAATGTTAAGACGCGCCATTGATGAATTCGGCGCAGACAGAATTCTTTTCGGCTCTGATTATCCTACATGCCACCCGGGAATGTACATCGGGGGAGTATTGCTTGACAATCTTCTGACTGACAGCGAAAAGGAAAAGATTTTTTCACTCAACGCAAAGAAGCTTCTCGGCTTATAAATCAAAAAACAAGGATGGAAACGAATGAGAATACTCACCGTCGGCAAGAACGACGCAGGAAAAAGAATAGATAAGTTTTTGCTGAAAGCACTGTGTAATATTCCTCCGGCACTTTTGCAGAAATATTTCAGAAAAAAATGCTTCAAAATCGGCTCGGTTCATGCAAAGCCCGAGGATATTCTTAAAGCAGGAGATGTTATAACCCTGTATATCAGCGATGAGTTTTTTGCTGATGACGGTAAGAAAACTGACGAAAAATATATGCGCTCCGATTGTACTCTTTCTGATAGGGATATAGTGTACGAGGACGAGAACATAATGATTCTCGACAAGCCCCAGGGTGAGCTTGTACATTCCAATCTTCCCGACGAAAAGGCAGAGGGGGATGAGATTTGCCTTGTTGACAGATTTATCGGCTACCTTTATAAAAAGGGAGAATATAATCCGCAGGATGAGCAGAGTTTTACTCCCTCACTTTGTAACAGACTTGACCGTAACACTGCAGGTCTTGTTATCGCCGCAAAGAACGCAGAGTCGCTTCGTATAATGAACGAAAAGGTGAAAATGCGTGAGATGACAAAGCTGTATCATGCTGTTGTTTACGGAACTCCCTCAAAAAAGGAAGCACTTCTCAAGCACTACCACTATAAGGACAGAAAAAATAACCGTGTTTATATCTTCGATACTCCCGAAAAAGCGAAAAAACAGCTGGGAATAAAGTATGACGACGATATAAAAACGGTAATTACAAAGTATAAAACCGTAAAAAGTGGTAGTGAAAAGAGCCTTGTCGAGGTTGACCTCATAACAGGCAGAACTCATCAGATAAGGGCGCATCTTGCGTATATTGGCTGTCCTATTGTCGGCGATGGGAAATATGGAATAAATCATAAGGCAAAGACGGGCACAAAGTATCAGATGCTTTGCTCGAAAAAGCTGAAATTCACATTCAAAACAGAAAGCGGCATTCTTTCCTACCTTGACGGAATGGAATTTGAGAGCCACTACGACTTTACAATTTAACGGAGAACAAAATGGCAAGACAAAACTGGAAAGGCTCGGTGCTTATAGCTCCCGTGCCTCCTACGATGGTTACAAGCGCATATGAGGAAAAAAAGAATGTGTTTACGGTTGCATGGACGGGCGTACTCAACACCCAGCCGCCCAAAACATATATTTCGGTGCGCCCGGAAAGATATTCTTATGAGCTTATAAAAAACAGCGGTGAATTTGTTATAAATCTTACCACAACCTCTATGGTAAAAAATGCTGACAGATGCGGCACATACAGCGGCAGGAATGTCGACAAATTCAAAAAGTACAGTATTGAAACGATTAAGGCACAACACGTGTCAGCCCCTATCCTTTCCGACAGTCCAGTAGCTCTTGAATGTAAGGTGACGGATGTTGTCGAGCTCGGCACGCATCATATGTTTATAGCTGATATTGTGGGCGTTTCGGTTGACGAAAAACTGCTTGATGAAAAGGGCAAACTTTGTCTGCAGAAAGCAAATCTTGCCGCCTATGCCCATGGGGAATATTTCGCTCTTGGCAAGCAGATAGGTACATTTGGATTTTCGGTTATGAAAAAAAGCACAAAGCAGAGACTTGCCGAAAACAAATCAAAATCGGCGGAAAAGAATAAAAAGAACAGATAAAGAAAAGGACGGCTTATGCCGTCCTTTTGATGTGGTTTTAGTGGTTACATCCGCAACCGCAGGTATTTGTATTACCTGTATTTGTGGTTGTGCCGAGAACACTTGAGAGGGGAGGAACAGTATCTGTACACTGCTCTCCGCCTGCAATACCTGAGGAAATTGCCCCGGGTGCAGCAGGATAGAAGTCACAGGTGGGGAATGCCATGTTGCGGAAGATTTCGCAGGGGTCTGATGTTGTGTCGGAAAGAACATTGCTTTCGCGGCTGGGAATACAGTATTCTGCTTTTTCAATAAGAAGAGATACGGGTCTTTCAATCTTTATAAGTGAGAAGAGACCGAGAGTTACGTAAAGACACTTTGCACCCATGTCCTCGGGGATGGGTGTGCATCCGCAGCTCTGACAGAGATTCTCGGGAATCTGGTCCATGCTGCAGCAGCAACATCCGCAACCCCAGTTTCTATCGGCAAGCTTTACATTGAGAACAATGGGAGGAGCAACCTCAAGTTGAACCTTGGGATTGTTTGCAACACTCTGTGTGAATGCAGAGGGAGGAAGAGAAGCACAGATGTCGTCGCTGACCTCGTTTGAGGTGAATATGCTTACATTTCCCTCGCCGCCATACATGATAACCTGTTTGTCATAAACTGCAATACCGCAGAATTCTCTTGCTCTGCCCATGACACAAGCCTCAAAGCAAAGTCTGAAGTAGTAGCGAATGTTGATGGAATAATAGCCGCGGTTGAATGCAACATCGGAAACATCAATGCTTGCCCAGAGAATTTCCGCGCACTTTGAGCGGATGTTCGAAGCGTTGTCGATAAACTCCTGACCCTCGGGACCTAAGTACACTCTTAAATCTTCAATACATTCCTTGTCTTTTGCCGAGTCGTAAATCTTGTTTACGTCAATACAGGTGGATTTGTCGTTAGAGGAATTGTTCTGGGTTGTTGTGCCGAGAACGCTTTGTGCGGCTGCTGCCTGAAGTGATGTGTTGTTGCTTACCGTAGTACAGGAACGGGAATTTGTACAGGATTTGTCTGCCATAGTTAAAAACCTCCGAAAAGTTATTAAAGACACACTGTTTTTGATGCCTTCAGTTATAGTGTATGCGCGGGGTGCAAAAAGGGTTAAAAATAGTGATAAACATTAAATTTTCTTTTGCGTTTTTTCAAAAATCTCTTTTCTTATGTGAAAATGTGTTGTATAATAAAAGTATAAAAAGAAAGGATGTAGCCTTTATGAAATACAGACAC
Source organism: Clostridia bacterium (assembly GCA_017456765.1). GTDB lineage: Bacteria > Bacillota > Clostridia > Oscillospirales > CAG-382 > UMGS1387. The sequence continues at coordinate 68,804 of JAFTIR010000039.1, forward strand.
ATTGAAAAACTCGGTATTGACATTTCGGCGTTTGGTCTTGGCTGTATGCGCCTTCCGATGATGAAGGACGAGGACGGTAAGGATGTGGTTGACGAAAAAAAGTGGGTAGATATTATTAGAAGATGTATTGACGGGGGTGTCAATTATCTTGATACAGCCTATGTATATACGGGTGGACTCAACGAAAAATATGTAGGACTTGCTCTTCGTGACGGCTACCGTGAAAAGGTTTATCTTGCCACAAAGCTTCCTCTCTGGGACTGTGACTCAAAGGAGTATATGTATAAAACCTTTGAAGAGCAGCTAACGCGTCTTGAAACTGATTACATAGACTTTTATCTTATTCATTGTCTTACAGGTGAAAAGTGGAAGAAAATGAAAGAGCTTGGGGTATGTGGTTTTCTCGATGACCTCAAGGCAAAGGGAAAAATCAAATATGCATGCTTCTCTTTCCATGATAATTTTGATGCCTTTGAAACAATCATAAATGAGTACCCTTGGGATATGTGCCAGCTTCAGTTCAATTATATGGACATTGAAAACCAGGCAGGTCTTCGCGGTGTAAAACTTGCAGGAGAAAAGGCAGTACCCGTGGTTGTGATGGAGGGACTTCTCGGAGGAAAACTTGCAAATGTTCCGTCTGAGGTGAAAGAACACTTTGAAAGGGCAAATCCGGATTTCAGTCCCGTGGAATGGGCATTCAGATGGCTTTGTAATTTTCCGCAGATTGCAACGGTGCTGTCAGGTGTTGCCACAATGGAGCAGGCAGAGGATAATCTCGAAATTTTTGACAGATGTGATATTGGTATTATGTCTGAAAGCGAACTTGAGGTCGTGGCACAGGCGAGAGAAATTTATAAAAAGCGCATTAAGGTTGACTGCACGGGCTGCGAATACTGTATGCCGTGTCCCGCAGGTGTTGAAATTCCAAGGATTTTCGCAAGATGGAATTATACCTATATGTATGGCATAAAGGATAATAGCTACAAAAAACTTGTCGATGAAAACAAGGACGCATCGCAGTGTGTGTCTTGCCGTGCGTGTATGGACAAATGTCCGCAAGGATTTGATATTCCCGAAAAATTGAAAGAAGCACATGAGTATTTTAAGACGTAAATTTATAATCAAAAGGGGACGGATTTGTGAACTGCCCCCTTTTCTTTTTGTACTTTCGGAAAAGAAAAAGCACTTTTTTTGAAAAAAGCCTTGCCAAATAAATTTATAAGTAGTATAATAATATGAATTACTTTAGGAAATTGGAGGAATTTTTCCATGGCAGAAATAAGAGCCTTTAAGGCACTTCGTTTTACTGACAAGAGCGGAGACATCTCAAAGAATGTCTGCCCTCCTTATGATATCATCAGTGAAGAAGAAAGACTCGGCTTTATTGCAGAATCCGAGAATAATATTATAAGACTCGAAAAGCCCGTGGGCGACAATGCCTATGAGAATGCAAAGAAGCTCTACCTTGATTGGTGCGACAAGTGCATTATTGATACCGACGACAAAAAGGGTATGTATGTCTACGAGGAAGAATTTGAGGCGTATGGAAGACCCTATAAAATAAAGGGAATCTTTGTAAGAGTCCGACTTGAAGAATTTGAAAAGGGAATAGTTCTTCCCCACGAAGAAACACTTTCCAAAGCAAAGCAGGACAGATTTGACCTCATGTGCTCGACTTACTGTAACTTCAGTCCCATTTACTGCATGTATACAGATGAAAAGAGAGAAATTTCATCAATCGTAGATACAATGTCAGAGGGAAAGGCTGAAATCGAATTTGCGGCAAAAGACGGCGTAATTCAAAGAATTTGGAAGTGTGAGGACGAAAAGATTACTGATAAGGTTGAGGAGCTTTTCAAAGACAAACAGCTCTTTATTGCAGACGGGCACCACAGATATGAAACGGGACTTCGCTTCAGAAACAAGCTTATCGAGGATGGAATAATAGTTGATAAGGACCATGATGCAAACTTCATCATGATGTTCCTTATTGATATGGAAAATTCAGGTCTTGTGGTATTCCCGACACACAGAATGGTGACAGGACTCTCTTCCTTTGATAAGGAAAAGGCTCTTGCGGGCATGAAGAAATTCTTTGATGTTACAGAAATCTGCGAATGCGAGGTTGATGAAAAACTCTCAGAGAACGAAGATAACAAGGCAAACGTTATGGCGACAAGTGACGGAAAGTTCTATCTTTCGGTTATGAAAAAGGACGCCGCAGAGAAGCTCTCTGAAATGAATCCCGAAAAGTCCGAGGCTTATAAGGGACTTGATGTTACGGTGCTTCATAGCCTAATCCTCGAGAACATCCTTGGAATTGACAAGGAAAACATGGCAAAGCAGATAAACTTAAAGTACACAAGAGACAAGAGTGAGGCGATTGAGGCGGTAAGAAAAGGCGATGCAAACTGTTCCTTTATTATCAACGCCACAAAGGTTGAAGAAATCAAGGCGGTAGCTCTTGCGGGAGAAAAAATGCCTCAGAAATCAACATATTTCTATCCCAAGCTCATTACAGGTCTTGTGATGAACAGACTTCATGATACTGACATATTAAGATAACAACTCGAAAGGACATAGATAAAAATGCCAAAGGAATTACAGAAGAATTATGATCCTTCCACAAGTGAAGAAAAAATATATAAGGCTTGGGAAGATAATGGTTGTTTTAAGCCCTCGGGTGATAAAACACGTGACCCCTATACAATAGTTATCCCGCCGCCAAATGTAACAGGTCAGCTTCACATGGGTCACGCCCTTGACGATACTCTTCAGGATATTCTTATCCGTTATAAGAGAATGAAAGGCTTTGATACTCTTTGGGTGCCCGGCACAGACCATGCAGGGATTGCGACACAGATTAAGGTTGAGGAAAACCTTCGCAAGGAAGAGGGACTCACACGCCATGATCTCGGCAGAGAAAAATTCCTTGAGCGTGTATGGGAATGGAAGAATCAGTATGGCAACAGAATTATCATGCAGCTTAAAAAGCTCGGTTGCTCATGTGACTGGTCGCGCCTGCGTTTTACAATGGATGAGGGCTGTTCCCGTGCCGTAAAGGAAGTGTTTGTAAATCTTTACGATAAGGGGCTTATATACAGAGGTCACAGAATTGCAAACTGGTGTCCCCATTGCCTTACTGCACTTTCCGATGCCGAGGTTGAAAATCCCGAGCAGCAGGGTGCATACTGGCACATCAAGTACAAGGCAAAGGACAGCGACGATTATGTAATAGTTGCCACAACCCGTCCCGAAACACTCTTCGGCGATACTGCCGTTGCGGTAAACCCCGAGGATAAGAGATATGCTCACCTTGTGGGTAAGTGCGTTGTTGTTCCCTTCGTAAACAGAGAGATTCCGATTATCACAGACGAATACGCAGACATGGAAAAGGGAACAGGCTGTGTTAAGATTACACCCGCCCATGACCCGAATGACTTCCTTGTAGGACAAAGACATGACCTTGAACAGATTGTCGTAATGAACGATGATGCAACTCTTAATGAGGTATGCGGAAAGTTCTCTGGGCTGGACAGATATGAGGCAAGAGATGCCGTTGTTAAGGAACTTGAAGAAATGGGAATACTTGTAAAGGTTGAACCCACGGTTCACAATGTTGGCGTATGTTACAGATGCGGCACAACAGTCGAACCCCTCATTTCTGACCAGTGGTTTGTAAAGATGCAGCCTCTTGCAGAACCTGCAATCGAAGCAGTTCGTGACGGCACAATCAAGTTTATTCCCGACAATCAGGCGAAAAAATACTTTAACTGGATGGAAAATATCCATGACTGGTGTATTTCACGTCAGCTCTGGTGGGGTCACAGAATCCCTGCCTTCTACTGCGATAAGTGCGGTAAGATGATTGTATCAAAAGAGGACGAAAAGATTTGTCCCGACTGCGGTGCAGAGCTTCGCCAGGAAGAGGATGTACTTGATACATGGTTTTCCTCTGCGCTCTGGCCTTTCTCGACACTCGGCTGGCCTGATGAAACAGAGGATTTGAAGAGATACTATCCTACATCAACCCTTGTTACAGGTTATGACATCATCACTTTCTGGGTATCCAGAATGATTTTCTCGGGTCTTGAACACACAGGAAAAGCACCCTTTGATAATGTTCTTATTCACGGTCTTGTCAGAGACGAACTCGGCAGAAAGATGTCAAAATCCCTCGGCAACGGTATTGATCCCCTTGAAGTTATTGCACAGTACGGTGCGGATGCGTTGAGATTTACACTCGTTACAGGTAACGCTCCCGGTAATGATATGAGATTCTCGAATACAAAGATGGATAACTCCAGAAACTTTGCAAACAAGCTCTGGAACGCAGCACGTTTTGTACTTCTCAATCTTGACGATGATACAAAACCCGAAATTCCATCACAGCTTCAGGTTGAAGATAAGTGGATTCTTACTCACTTTAACGAAGCTGTCAAGGAAATTACAAATAACCTTGACAAGTTTGAACTCGGTATTGCGGCGGCAAAACTTCACGAGTTTATTTGGGATGTATTCTGTGACTGGTACATCGAGGTTGTAAAGCCCAGACTCTTTGATAAGGGAAGCCAGGACAACAAGAACGCACAGAGTGTTCTTCTCTATGTTCTCACAGGCATTCTTAAGCTTATCCATCCCTTTATGCCTTACATTTCCGAAGAAATCTGGTCAAACATCAATGTTTCCGACAAGATGCTTATTGTTTCGGATTATCCCGAATATGATGCAAAATATGACTTTGGCAGTGAATGTGCAAACATGGACAGAGTTATTGATGCCATCAAGAATGTAAGAAACACAAGAACAGGTATGAATGTACCTCCTTCAAGAAAGGCAAAGCTTTATATCGTTTCCGAATATAAGGAATCCTTCAATGAAAAGACAAGCAAGTTCTTTGAGCGTCTTGCTTCTGCATCAGAAGTTGAGGTTGTTGATTCGTTTGATGGTGAGGGTGCAGTAAGCATCGTATCTGACGGTGCCAAGATTTTCATTCCCATGGCCGAAATGGTTGACCTCGACAAGGAAAGAGAAAGACTCGAAAAGGAAAAGGCGACTGCTCTTGCCGAAATCGACAGAGTAAACAAGAAACTCTCAAATGCTTCCTTTGTTGACAAAGCTCCTGCAGCTGTTGTTGAGGGAGAAAAGGCAAAGCTCGCAAAGTACACCGAAATGCTTGCAAACGTTGAGGAAATGCTTGCAAATCTTTAATTAAAATGTCCCTTTCGGACATAAATGACAAAAGGGGCAGCTTAGCTGTCCCTTTGTGCTTACTTCTTTTGCACAACAGAAGAAGTAAGCAAGAACAAAAGATAAAAAGGTTTGATTCTATGATGAATATAAAATGTTTTGCAATGAGCTGTAATTGTTACATTGTATCGGATGAAAACGGGAAAGCTGTGGTTTTTGACCCCGGTGAAAACGGAGCCGGAATCTATGATTATATAAAAAGAGAGGGTCTTGAACTTTGTGCTGTTATGATAACCCACGCACATTTTGACCATATTTACGGTCTTAGGGAACTTGTGGAATGTGCAAAGTCTGACGGAAAGGTTGTGCCTGTATATGTTCACACGGCGGATGCCTTTGCTATGACTGACAGCCAAGCAAATCTTTCCGGACCGCTTTTTGGAATGCCGTACAGATATACAGGTACACTTAAGGGCACTTTTGATGGCGACCAGATAAATGTGGGCAACATGAGCTTCCTTGTCATTTCAACACCCGGACATACAAATGGCTGTGCTTGTTATATATGCCATAAAGAACAATGCGTATTTGCAGGTGACGTTCTTTTTGAAGGCTCAATCGGAAGAACTGATTTTCCCGGCGGAGATATGGGTAAGATGAAGAAATCTCTTGAAAGATTGATGGATTTATATGACCCGTATGTTGTTTATCCGGGACATGGAAACAGCACAACTATCGGAGACGAAAGAAATTACAATCCTTACATTGCGGGCCTATGAAAAAACTATACAGAAATGATTTGATTTTGAATTTAATAATAATTCTTATTTGCATAGCTGTGCCGATTACACTTTCTGTTACATCACATGATGAAGACAAAACGGCTATCATATCCGTTGACGGTGTGGTTGCAAGAGAAATACCCTTGACGCGGAATGAGGATGTTTGCTTCGAAGGTGTGTTTATAACCGTAAATGACGGTAAGGCAAGTGTTACAAACGCCGACTGTCCCGACGGACTTTGCATGAAGATGAAAGAAGCAAAGAATGTCGGTGACAGCATTATATGTGTACCCAACAAGGTGTCTGTCAGAATAGTCGGGCATACAGATGGAGAGGGGGCAGATGTAATTGCAGGATAGAAAGTTAAGGCTTCGCAAAATGTCACTGTGTGCTGTATTTCTTGCGGCATCTGTCATTATTTCGTTTGTTGAATCGATGTCCGGCATAAATGGCTTTATTCCTTTGCCGGGTGTAAGGCTTGGCTTTTGCAATATTGCGGTAATGGCATGTTTGTTTCTTGTATCGTCTACGGGTGCATTTGCAATAGCTGTTATCAGACCGCTGTTTCTCTTTCTTTTTTCCGGAAATCCCGTGTCGCTTGCAATGTCATTTTGCGGAGGAATGTTGTCGTTTTTATCGCTTGTTGTGACAAAAAAGCTTTATGGCAGGGTACTTTCCTTTGCGGGAATTTCATGTATCAGCGCCGTATTCCATAGCATAGGACAGCTTGCGGCGGCAATGATGCTCATGTCGGATGTGTCACTTGTTTGTTATCTTCCCGTATTTGTGGCAGCATCAAGCGTTGCCGGAAGTGTCAGCGGAAGCGTAATGAACATCATAATGCCGAGGCTTTCGAAAATACAGATAACGGAGGTGCAGTAATATGAAAAGGGTAGTTGCACTTTTGCTTGCGATGTTGGTTTGCCTTTGTTCGTGCGCTGACGTATACAGGTATACAAAAGATACGTTTTTTGCCATGAATACAGTGGTGAACACAATAATATCGTCAGATATTGAGGAAGATAATACAAGAAGCATTTTCTCGGATATTGAAAGGAGAATGTCACGGACTGCTAAAGAAAGTGAGATTTACCGCCTTAATAACGGAGAGAATGTGGAACTTTCGGATGATACATTGGCTGTGATAAAAAAATCCCTTGAAATTGCAAAGAATACCGATTATGCTTTCAATCCTTGCCTTGGAACTCTCACTGATTTGTGGGATATTACATCGGGAAATAACATCGTTCCCTCTGATGAAGAAATTAAGGCAGCTCTTGCTTTTTGCAATGCGCAGGAGGTAAAAGTAGAAAACGGAAAGGTTGTAATTCCTGACGGAATGAAAATTGACCTTGGCGGCGTTGCCAAAGGATATGCTCTTCATAAAGCATCTGAAGAACTTTCGGAGTACGCAATGGGAAAAGCCGTAAGTAGTGATTTTTGCATAAGCCTCGGAGGAAATGTGGCGGTATCAGGTTCGTCAAAAAGTCAGAAAGAACATAATGAAAAAGGCTGGAATGTAGGGATAACGAATCCGTTTGACAAAAACGAAATGCTCGCAAGCATTATTCTCACCCACGGTTATGTTTCGGTGTCGGGTGCATATGAAAGATTTTTTGAAAAGGACGGAAAAACATATCACCATATATTTGACGGAAAAACGGGGTATCCAAGCGATAGTGACCTTGAAAGTGCGGTGGTGATTTCCGATAACGGACTTGAAGCTGATGCACTGTCGACAGCTTTGTTTGTCATGGGTCTTGATAAGGCTGTGGAATTTTACAAAAAAGGTATCTATGATTTCAATGCCATTTTTGTGACAAAGTGCGGCGATGTTTATGCAACAAAAGACGTATATCATGACTTTGTCTTATATAAGGATGCGAAGGATATAAATTGTGAAAACGTGACAATAATAGAATAAAGGAGGATATGATATGAAAAAGTTGTTTTGTGTGGTTCTTGCAATGTGTTTGGCAGGGCTTGTTTCGTGTACTGTAAAGCAGGATGACACTATAACAGGCGATGTAAAAAAAGATAACGAAATTCTATCTTTGGATGATCAGCGTAAGGAAAATGACAAGAACGACAGTAACGAAAACAGTATCGGTAATGAGGCTTCCGAAACCCAAAACAAGACCGTAACTCCGGAAGAATTGGTGAGAAATTTGGGCTGTGAAATAAGTGACGGTGGGGCTTATTATAATGATGCCGTTTCTTTCGCCGAGGCGATAAAAGAAAAAGATACTTTGACTATTGCATCATACACAGGCGGTAAAAGAGAGAATTATGACTTTGTTGATGGTGTAACTATAACAGATTATACTCTCTATCCATTTGCGTTTTCCGAAGAAAAACTTGCTAAAATGAACGAAAATTATATATATCCCGGCGCTGAGGATAATTACCTTGTTGTTTTTGATGTTGAACACAGCACTTCCGATGAGTTTGATGACGGTAAAACGGTGTACTATATGGGTTTTGAAATGAATCCCTTGTCAGGTAACCTGTTATCGGTTTTTGTTCCGGCAGAAGATGCAAAGGACTTTGCTTTCGTGACATACAATCAGGAGTACACGGAGTTATTTATCAAGGAGTTTGCATCGTTGTATTCCGGTAAACTCGAGGAAGGCAGAAATTATCCGGATTCCTTTGATTTTTCTGATAGCTCACACCTCATAACTCATCTTATGGCAAGAAGCGGAGTATACGGCGAGCCTCCATATACCTTTGAAGAGGTAAATGGCTTTATTGCCGAGTGCTTTGACGGCAATGATGGACTGAGCCTTTCTCAAATGAATACCAACGGCTGGACATCTGCCGGTGTGGTTTATCCAAATGACGACCCTGACCGTATTTATGGTTGTTCATGGGGACACGGTGGAATGAGTGTTGAGCATAAAATAGTCGAAACCGAATCAGACGGAAACCGACAGATATATACCGTCGAGCTTTATGCGGATTATGCAAAATTTGCAAAGGCTTGTACTCTTGTTTATCACTTCGATGTAGTGGAAAATGAACTGCCTTTGCTGATTATGGTGGAACTTCGCGATAACACAGGCAGAGAAATAGCGGTACTTTCGGTATAACGATTTGAAAATATGTATTTTTTTACAAATAAGTTGTAAAAAGCGTGCATTTTTTTGACAAATACTTGAAAAAATGCACGGTACGATATATAATGAAAATGTAATATTTACTCGTAATAATATAAATCATTGAAAAGGAGAGTACAATTATGGCAGAATCAAGATATGTTGGCGGATACCCCGCCATTGGTATCAGACCCTGTATTGACGGACGTCGCGGTCCTATGATGCTTCGTGAAAGCCTTGAACCCACAGTATGGGCAATGGCTGAGGCGGTAAAGAAACTTTTTGAAGAAAACCTTTGTTATTCCAACGGAGAACCTGTAAAGGTAGTTATGGCTGACACATGTATCGGTCGTGTTCCGGAAGCTGCAGCATGTGCAGAAAAGTTCAGAAGAGAGGGCGTAGATATTACTCTTTCCGTAACTTCCTGCTGGTGCTACGGCTCTGAAACAATGGATATGGATCCGAATACCATCAAGGGCGTATGGGGCTTTAATGGTACAGAAAGACCCGGTGCGGTTTACCTTGCGGCAGTTCTTGCAGGTCATGCGCAGAAGGGACTTCCTGCATTCGGTATTTACGGTCACGAAGTACAGGATATTCAGGATGTAGGTGAAATTCCCGAGGACGTTAAGGAAAAGCTCCTTCGCTTTGGTAGAGCCGCTGTTGCAGTTGCTACAATGAAGGGTAAGAGCTATCTCCAGATTGGTTCTCAGTGTATGGGTATTGCAGGCTCCATCATGGATCAGGACTTCATGGAAAGCTATCTTGGCATGAGAGTAGAGTCTGTTGACGAAGTAGAAGTACTCAGAAGAATGGAAGAGGGCATTTACGACGAGGCTGAATACCAGAAGGCACTTGCCTGGACACGCGAACACTGCAAGGAAGGCAGAGACGATAATCCCGAAACAACACCCTTCCTCGGCAAGGATCATAAGATTAAGTTTACTAAGGAAGAAAAGGATAAGCAGTGGGAATTCACAGTTAAGATGTACTGCATTATCAAGGACCTCATGGCAGGTAACAAGAATCTTCCCGACGCATTTGTTGAAGAAAAGGTTGGCCACAATGCAATTGCAGGCGGCTTCCAGGGTCAGAGACAGTGGACAGACCACTGGCCTAATTGCGACTACCCCGAAGCACTTCTTTCTTCCACATTTGACCACAACGGTGCAAGAGAACCCTACACACTTGCAACAGAAAACGATGTTCTCAACGGTATCGGTATGCTCTTTATGAGACTGCTTACACACAGAGCTCAGATTTTCGCTGATGTTCGTACATACTGGTCAGGTGAAGCAACAGAAAGAGTTACCGGTTATAAGCTTGAAGGCAAGGCTAAGGAATCTGATGGTATTATTCACCTTCTCAACTCGGGTGCTGCTTGTCTTGACGCTTGTGGCGAATGTACCGATGAAAACGGCAATGCTGTTATGAAGAAGTGGTGGGAAGTTACCGAAGATGACATCAAGAAGATGACAGATGCCACTGTTTGGTGCGAGGCTGGCTTTGATAACTTCAGAGGCGGCGGATTTTCCAGCCACTATACAACAAGAGCCGAAATGCCTTGTACAATGATAAGACTCAACCTCGTTAAGGGTCTCGGTCCTGTTCTTCAGATTGCTGAAGGCTGGACAGTAAAGCTTCCCGACGATGTTTCCGACACACTCATGGAGAGAACAAATCCCACATGGCCTTGTACATGGTTTGCTCCCAGATGTGACGGCAAGGAAGGCTCACCCTTCAAGACAGCATATGAAGTTATGCAGAACTGGGGTGCCAACCACGGCGCAATCAGCTACGGTCACATTGGTGCAGACCTTATCACAATGTGCTCAATGCTCAGAATTCCCGTTTGTATGCACAATGTTCCTGAAGAAAAAATCTTCAGACCTGCGAGCTGGAACGCATTCGGTATGGATAAGGAAGGACAGGATTACAGAGCTTGCGCTACTTACGGTCCTCTCTATAAGCACTAATCCAATATTGAATAAAAGAATTCGCCTATGTCAAACCGACATAGGCGAATTTTTTTGTCAAGGGCGGTAGCTTTGTTTACTTCCAATTAACAAATAGAAGAGATAAATGTATTATAATCTATCTTGTAGAATAATGACAATTTATTATGAGGTGAAGAATTATGAAAAAGTTTATGGATAAGGATTTCCTCCTTTCTACTCCCACAGGTGTCGAGCTTTTTGAAAAGTTCGCAAAGGATACCCCCATCATTGACTACCACTGCCATCTTATTCCCGCTGAAATTGCTACCAATAAGCAGTTTTCAAACATAACTGAGGCGTGGCTCTATGGCGACCACTATAAGTGGAGAGCAATAAGAGCCTGTGGCTTTGAGGAAAAGTATGTTACAGGCGGCGAGGGCGTTTCGGATTATGATAGATTCTGTGCATGGGCAAATACTATGCCAAATGCTATAGGTAACCCTCTTTACCACTGGACACACCTTGAGCTTCAGAGATACTTCGGTTTTGAAAAGCCCCTTTCCGGAAAGACTGCGGATGAAGCATGGGAAAAGTGTAATGCGATGCTCACGGCAGGAAATATGGGTGCAAAGGATTTGATTATGAAGTCAAATGTCAAGGTTCTCTGCACAACAGATGACCCTGCGGACACACTTGAACACCACATTGAAATTGCAAAGGATAAAGACTTCACAGCAAAAGTGCTTCCTGCATTCCGTCCCGATAAGGCAGTAAATATTGATAAGGAAGGCTTTGCTGAATATATTGCAGAAAAGCTTGAAGTAACATATGGTTCAAAAATTGAAAATATTGATGAACTTTGCGTTTGTATGACAAAGCGTCTTGATTTCTTTGCTTCTCTCGGATGTAAGACAAGCGACCACGGTATTGATTATGTTCCCTTTAGTCCTTGCACAAAGGAGCAGGCTGATGCTATTTATAAAAAGGCAAGAAGCGGCGAAAAGGTAACAGATGCTGAGGCTGATATGTATAAGACATATATGCTTACATTCTTCGCGGGTGAATTTGCGAAGAGAGATTGGGTAATGCAGATTCACTACGGTGTTGCGAGAAATAATTCTGACAAGTTCTTCAAAAAACTGGGTCCTGACACGGGATTTGATAGCATCTCAGGACATGATTGTATCAGAAATATTCTTAAGATTATGAATCACTTTGAAAGTCGTAACGAGCTTCCCAAGATGGTTTACTACTCCCTAAATCCTATTGAAAACGCACAGCTTGATGCAATGTGCGGATGCTTCCAGAGTAACGATAAGGGTATCAAGAGCAAGATTCAGCACGGCTCTGCATGGTGGTTCAATGATCACCTTGACGGTATGCGTGACCAGCTTAAGACATTTGCGGCAACAGGAGTTCTCGGAAACTTTGTCGGTATGCTCACAGACTCCAGAAGTTTCCTTTCCTATCCCAGACATGAGTACTTCAGAAGAATCCTCTGCGATTACCTCGGACGTCTTGTTGACGGCGGTGAATATCCTTATGATATTGAAGCACTCGGACAGATTGTTAAGGGCATCAGCTTCGATAATGCGAATAAGTTCTTTAACTTTAATGTATAATTAGGTAAGGGCGGTTCATTAGTGACCGCCCGAGTATCTATCTGTGGCACAGCTGGATAGCGCATCAGACTCCGACTCTGAAGGTCATGGGTTCGAATCCCATCAGATAGGCCAGAAAAAGCGACTTGTATCATGCAAGTCGCTTTTTTAGTTAATCCTGATAGGCTCCAAAAGGGTTTTTGTTGTCAACATATTTTCTGAATTTTTCCATACATCCAAAATAGTATGAGTCTTTTTTCCATACAAGGCTTACATCGGCGCGCATTGGGTTTTCGGCGGGAATTGCCACAAAAGCCTCGTTTGTTCTGGCAAGCTCTTTGAATGTAAATCCGGCAGCAACATTATTTGAAATCATGGTTAACGTGGTAGAAAGCTGGTTTGTCTGCAGAATAATATTTGGATTTATCTTTTCGCAAGCAAACCATTTTTTGATTTTTTCGGTCTGGAAAAAGCTGTTTTCGAACAGAACTAGGGGAGTGTTTTTCAAAAGTCCGGGCGTAACTGATTTATGCTTTGAAATCTCATTGTCTTTTGAGGCACAACATACAATTTCAAGACTTGAAACTTTTGTGAGAGAGAATTTTTCGTCAAGAGAATTGTTGTGAAGTAAGAAAATCATATCCAGATAATTTTCTGAGAGCTTGTCTAACAGGTTGTTACGTCCATCTTCAACAATTTCAAGTGTAATATCAGGATGGAGACTGCAAAAATCCCGATAAATATATGGAAGTATAAGAGAACCAATCATGGGCGGGACGCCTAATCTCAGTTTGGTGCGTTCGTTGCCTAAATCCTTCATAATGTTTTCAAGTTGTTCGGCTCGGGAAAGTATATCCTTGCACATTTCCAAAAGTCGCTTTCCCTCTGTTGTCAGCTCCATTCCTTTATAACGGCGAGTGAAAAGAGAGACCCCGAATTCTTTTTCCAGCGCTTTTATGGAAGATGAAAGCGATGGCTGCGATATATATAGATACTTAGATGCTTCCGAAAGCGAACCGGATAAGCATACCACATAAAAGTGTTTCAATTGATTTAAATTCATATTTGTTCCCCCTTTGGCATCAATTATATAGTTTTTATCTATATTTGTCAACAAAATATATATTTGACAAATGTTATTATTAACATTATAATAAAATAAAAAACGGAGGAAGAATAGATGAATGTACATAAAATAGCAGTAATAGCCGGAGATGGCATAGGTCCGGAGGTAATTAGTGAGGGTGTTAAGGTGTTAGAAGCCGTTGCAAAACTTGACGGTGGTTTTAGCTTTGAATTTACGCACTTTCCTTGGGGCTGTGATTATTACAAGGAAAACGGAAAGATGATGGCTGATGATGGAATAGAGCAGCTGAAAAAATATGATGCAATATTTTTGGGTGCAGTAGGTGCATCGGGTGTGCCTGACCATATTTCACTTTGGGATTTGTTACTTGTTATAAGAAAAAGCTTTGACCAGTATATAAATCTTCGTCCCGTAAAACTTCTGAAGGGTGCTCCGAATGTCCTGAAAGACGTAGCACCGGAAGACATTGACATGGTTTTTGTAAGAGAAAATACGGAGGGTGAATATGCGGGCAGCGGAAGCTGGCTGTTCAAAGGCAAGCCCAATGAGGTTGTAATTCAGGACGGAGTATTTTCACGAAAGGGTTGTGAACGGGTTATACGCTATGCCTATGAGCTTGCAAAGGCGCAGAACAAAACGCTTACAAGTATAAGTAAAGGCAATGCTCTCAATTATTCCATGGTTTTTTGGGATCAGATATTTGCAGAGGTTGGAGAGGACTATCCCGAGGTTGAAACACATTCCTATCTTGTTGATGCGGCAAGCATGTTTATGGTAAGGGATCCGAAGAGATTTGAAATTGTTGTAACTTCCAATCTGTTTGGAGATATACTGACAGACCTGGGTGCTGCCATTGCAGGAGGAATGGGCCTTGCTGCCGGTGCAAACTTAAATCCCGAAAGAGAATTTCCTTCAATGTTTGAGCCCATTCACGGCTCTGCTCCTGATATTGCGGGACAGCAGAAGGCAAATCCGCTTGCAACCGTGTGGTCGGCAAGTCAACTTCTTGATTTCTTTGGCTATACCGATTGGGGAAAGGTGCTTATTGATTGCATTGAAGAAGTGCTTTGCGAGAAAAAGGTACTTACAGCTGATTTGGGCGGAAACAATTCCACAAGTGAGGTTGGCGACGAGATTATAAGGAAAATCGAGGCAAAGAAGCAGTAATGAGCTGATTTGAGCTGTACATGAAAACAGATAAAAGCAAGTCTTGCGACTTGCTTTTTGCTTGTGTAATTTTATCTTTATGTTGTCATATTTTAGCATTTTTATAAAAAAAGATTGACATTTTCTTGCTCTGTGTGTTAATGTTATCGTGTAAATGAAACTATGATTTTTGCGAGGTGATTTTTGTGACAGTAACCAAAGAAGACATCAAAAAGAGCGTGCTGGAATTGGGGATAAAAGAGGGCGACAGCGTAATTGTTCATTCCTCGCTCAAAAGCCTCGGATATGTCGAGGGCGGTCCGGATGCCGTAATTGACGGATTCCTTGAAGCGGTAGGCAAGGACGGTACTTTGATTTTTCCCACTCTTTGTCAGAATGACTGGGAACACGTTTACGAAAATTGGCACATTGATGTTCCTTCCGATGTGGGACTTATTACAAACGTTTTCAGAAAAAGAGAGGGAGCACTTCGAAGTAATCAGGCGACTCACTCGGTTGCTGCCATGGGTAAGGATGCAAAGTATATTACCGAAACACATGGCGTAACGGGAAAAAGAATAGGCATTTTCGGCGATACTCCGTTTGCGGCTGATTCACCCTGGGAAAAGATGTACAAAATGAATACAAAAATGGTGTTCCTCGGCGTTGAGGCTCTTTACGCAACAATGCGTCATTACGCAGAGTATGTGTTTGTTGAGAATTGTCTTGAAAAAACAAAAAATCATCCCGATTACGAAGAAATGAAAAATAAGCTTAGTGTCTATGGAAAACACGACCCGAATTCTGCCTGGCCTCACATAAAGAGCGTCAATGTTTATAATAAATTCAAAGAAGAGGGAAATGTGACGGAGAGTAGATGCGGAGAAGCTACACTTAGGTGTATTGAAGCAAAGCCGTATGTGGATTTTTGCATAAAAGCCATGGAAGATGTTGATGAACGTTACCTCTGGGAAATCGGAAATTACGAAGAAACAATCAAATGGTTGAAAAGAATAAAGGAAATGAAAGGAAATTAAGTCATGTATATAGATATTCATTCTCATGCGTACTGGAAGCCTGCACCTTTTGTTACAAGCTTCTTTACTCCCCAAGAGCTGATAGAGGCTCACAAGAAAAACGGTATTGAAAAGGGCGTGCTTTTGCCCGTTGTAAACTGCGAAATATATCTTCCTCAGACAAATGAGGATATTCTCGATATGTGCGAGAAATATCCCGACAATTTCATTCCGTTCTGTAACGTTGACCCGAGAGCCATGACAAATTCTCCCGATGCGCCTTTAGAGAGAATTTTGCAGTATTATAAGGACAGAGGCTGCAAAGGTGTCGGTGAAATCATGCCCAATATGGAGGTTATGGATCCCAAGGTTCAGAATCTTTTCAGGGCAGCCGAGGTTGTGGGACTTCCCGTAATTTATGACGGCTCGGATGTTAAGGACGGAGATTTCGGACTTTATGACGACCCGGGACTTCCTCAGCTTGAGCATACTTTGCAGAGATTCCCGAATCTTACAATTCTCGGTCACGGCCCTGTTTTCTGGGCGGAAATTGCACGCCTTGAAACAATCGGCGAACGAGGATTTATTTTCGGCTTCAAGGGTACTCACCAGGTTGGAATGTATAATTCCGGTCCAATCAAGGAGGAGGGCGCTGTCCCAAAACTTCTCAGAAAGTATAAGAATCTTCATCTTGACCTGTCTGATGGCACAGCCTATAATGCACTTACAAGAGACCCCGAATACGGCCCTGCATTCCTCATGGAATTCCAGGACAGAGCATATTTCGGCACCGATTTTTGTAACACCAATTTCTCTGATGTCGCTCTTGCAAAGACTCTCATAAAGTGGAGAGACGAGGGCAGAATATCAAAGGAAGCCTTCGAAAAAATCGAAAGAGAAAATGCAATAAGACTTCTTGGTCTCTAAAGATTAAAATGTTTTGACCCTTTTTTGTTAAAATGCAAAAAAGGGTTGGTTTTTATATTCGCATATGCTTAAATGAACCAACCAATTTTGTTTGAGGTGATGTTATGGAAAAGACATATTGTAACCCCTTGATGATGCATCTGAAAATAAGACGGATTTGAGTATAGATTACCGTCAGTTTGAGACTGTTGCCGCTTGCGGTGCAAGACACAAAATTTGGGCTCGCCCAAAGGAATAACTTCCGGGCTTGTCAGCTTTACGGTATTCGGTAAATAATCATTTCAGCAGCCTTTTTAGGCTGCTGTTTTGAGTGTTTTTCATTGACATATGGGCGAAAGCATGATATAATACTTGAAATATAATTCATGTGTGTAAAAAAAGGAGACTTCCGTAATGAAGAAAAAGACATTTTTCTATTTTGATGATGTAATTTGGCTTTTTAGAGATTTGACAAGAAAGCCTCTTGATTCGATATTTGATCATTTTTATCTTAAGGTATTCAAGGAAGCCCATGAAAAGTATGGCTTTAAGGTGCAGATGAACGTGTTTTACCGCACCGACTATTTTTACGGTACTGACGATTTTACACTCGCAGAAATGACGGATAGGTACAAGGATGAATTTCGTGCAAACTCCGACTGGTTGAGGTTCGGCTATCATTCAAGACAGGAGTTTCCTGACTATCCTCTCATAAATATCACATATGATGACATGGTCAAGGATTTCACCATGATAAAGAATGAGGTTGTACGCTTTGCGGGCGAGGAATGCTTTTCAAATGTAGTCTGCTCTCACTGGAGACCTATAAGTAAAGAGGGATGCCGTGCACTTGCGGATAACGGAATTGTACTCATAAACTGCACAGGCGGAGATACAAGAGAGCTTGAAGAGGGAAAAGATACACTTCCTTACGGACATTCGCCGAGAGTTTTGCAAAACCGTCAGCCCGAAACAAAACTCTTTACAAGAATTACTCTCGATAAGGCAATATCCACCTCGGTTTGTGCATATAATCACCTTACCCAGAAACAACTTGATGAAACGAATACGACATTCAAAGCGATTTATAACGATGAAGTCGGAGTATATTTCAAACAGCTTCTCACCCACGGCACATGCGTAAACCTTAGCATCCTTTCCGAAATGGAAGAGGAGTATAAAAAGCTCCTGCCTTGTCAGTTTGCTTCTTTCGGCGGACATGAGCAGTATTTCTATCCCGATTATTACGCATATCAGGAAAACCACGGCGAAAAATTGCTTAAGGGCTGTCAGATAATGCATGATGCCGGCTTTGAATTTATTTTTGCCGATGATATGTTAAAATTACAGTAAAAGCATAAGGAGAGAATAATATTATGAGTCTTAAAGACTTTTTCTTCAGCAGTGAAAAAAATACACTGGCAAAAAAATACCTTATTCCTACAAGAATAATTAAGTCTGAGAGTGCAGAAAACGCAGGATGGCTTCTTTCGGACACACCACGTCAGGCACTTATAAAGGTTTCAGGTGACTGCACAATAAGTGACGGCGGATATGTGGTCCTCGATTTCGGCAGTGAGCTTCAGGGTGGCGTTGATATTACCGTCAACAAGGTTTTGAATAATAACGGAGAGCATTGTAAATACGGAAGAATGAGAATTGTTTTCGGTGAAAGTGTAACAGAAGTGCTGTCATCCATCGGAGACGGAAACGGAGCACTAAATGACCATGCAACAAGAGATATGATTGTGTCTACCTGTAGTATGTCGACACAGAGATACGGTAATACAGGCTTCAGATTTGTAAAAATCGAGGCGGTTGGATGCTGTCTTCAGCTCGGCGTTGTAAAGGGTGTTCTCGAATATAAGGACATTGAATATAAGGGCTCGTTCAGATGTAACGACGAAAGAATAAACAGAATATTTGATACGGCGGCATACACTGTTCATCTTAATATGCAGGACTACATATGGGACGGTATAAAGAGAGACAGACTCGTGTGGATTGGTGATATGCACCCCGAGGTTTCGACAATTTCAGCGGTTTTCGGTCATGATGAATGTGTTGAAAGAAGCCTTGATTTTTCAAAGTGTTGTTTCCCGATTGATGACGAAAACAGTGCTTCGTGGATGATGTATCCCAGCTATTCTGCGTGGTGGATAACAATTCACAGAGACTGGTATATGCAAAACGGAAACAAGGAATATCTTCTCGAGCAGAAAGAATATATGTATAAGCTTATAAACAGTATGCTTAAGAGAGTAGGGGAGAACGGCGAACTTGAGTTCGGTAACAGAGATGCTTACTTTGTTGACTGGAGCTCAAACGGCACTCCCTATATGCAGGCAGGCTTCAGAGGATGCTTCATAATGGCTCTCGGTGCGGCGGCAGATATTTTTGGCGTGTACGGCGACAAAGATATGCAGAAAAAGTGTCTTGATGCGGCAGAAAATGTAAAGAAAATTGTTCCCGAATATGACGGCAACAAGCAGGTGGCGGCAATGTGCGCGCTGTCCGGGCTTTGCGACGAAAAGGAAATAGAAAAAATTCTCACAAAGGATTTGCTTTCGGGCGTTTCCACATTCTACGGCTATTATGTTCTCGAAGCTCTTGCAAAGGCAGGAAATATTAAGGCGGCGCTTGACGTTGTAAAGGGCTATTGGGGAGCTATGCTTGATTTAGGGGCCACCACATTCTGGGAAGATTTTGATATTGACTGGATGGAAAATGCGGCGAGAATAGACGAAATTGTTCCCGAGGGCAAGATTGATGTCCACGCAAGCTACGGCAAGCACTGCTATCAGAAGCTTCGCCACTCGCTTTGTCATGGCTGGGCAAGCGGTCCTGCGCCTTTTCTGTCAAGACATATTCTCGGCGTAACTGTTCTTGAACCCGGCTGCAGAAAGGTAAAGATTTCCCCCGAGCTTTGTGACCTCGAATGGGTTAAGGGTACATATCCCACACCTTTCGGTGTTATTGAAATTGAGCACAGAAAAGAAAACGGCAGGATTGTAAGCAAGATTTCTGCACCCGACGGAGTTGAAATAATAAAATAAAGTACTTGTAATGTTGGAGGAAATATGGATACAATCAGAATTGATTCGGCAAACACAAGGATGATTGCCCACAGAGGTCTTTCGGGACTTGAAAGGGAAAACACATATCCCGCTTTTGTTGCGGCTGGCAACAGAAGCTATTTTGGAATCGAGACGGATGTGCATAAAACCGCAGACGGCGAGTTTGTTATAATTCACGACGAAACAACCACAAGAGTCAGCGGCGGCAAGTACAGCATAAACGTTGAGGAAAACGGCTATAATGCAATTTCAGAAATAGTTCTTCCGGACCTTGACGGAAGCACAACGAGAAACGATATAAGAATTCCGCTTCTTGTCGATTATATAAAAATCTGCAAAAAGTATGAAAAGGTATGTGTTCTTGAACTCAAAAACGCCTTTGAAACAGAGGACATTGAGAAAATTGTTGAAATCATAAAGGGTGAAAACTATCTTGAAAATGTTATTTTTATTTCCTTTGTACTTGAAAACTGTATAAATCTGAGACCCCTTGTGCCTAACAATGATATTCAGTTTCTGACCGAAGAAAAGGTGACTGATGAGCTTATTGATTTGCTTGTTGAACATAAGTTTAATCTTGATATTTCCTACAAAAGGCTCACCAAGGAAGTTGTGGATAGGCTTCATTCGCAAGGAATTCTTGTAAACTGCTGGACGGTAAACGAAAAGGCGGACGGCGAGGCACTTTCCGGAATGGGCGTTGATTTTATAACGACAAATATTCTTGAATAAGGGAAAGACAATGAAATTTTACGCAAAAACATTTTCTGAGCTTTCGGCTCGTGAGATTTACGAAATATTAAAATCGCGAATGGAGATTTTTCTCCTTGAGCAAAACATCAAATGTCTCGATACAGACGATATTGACTATGACAGTCTTCATGTGTTTTTTGAGCATGATGGCAGAGTCGTGGCTTATTTCAGAGCATTTAAATATGACGGTGATACTGTTAAAATCGGAAGAGTGCTGACAGTTGAGCATGGCAAGGGTTTTGGCAAAAGACTTATGCTCGAGGGAATGGAAAAAGTCAAAGAGCACTTTGGGTGCAGTACAATTCTTCTTCATTCCCAAAAACACGCAGAAGGATTTTATAAAAAACTCGGCTTTGAAACAGTTTCCGACGAATATCTCGAAGAGGGCGTTTTGCATATAACAATGAAAAAGGATTTGTAAATTTACGGGGAGGATGTTATCCTCCCCGTGTTTTGTGTCGTTTTGACGTTTCTTTGCGTAAAATACTAAAAAACACAAAACGGAGTTGATTTTATTGCAAAATGAATACTACGTTTCAAAACCGTCGGCGTTTATGTATCTTGTTCCGGATTCCAAATGCGAAGTGACAGATGAACTCCTTTTTGGCACTTCTGTTACATTTGATGAAGAAAGCTACGGTGGATATGTTTACTGCAAAACAGATTATGGATATGGCGGATATGTGGATGTTCAGGCTTTGTCGCCCAAGACGGAAAGGGGGACAAAATTTGTTGTAACCTCACCGTTCTGCGATTTTTATTCCTTTCCAGAATACCGCTTTGCACCACTTGTGACTCTGCCAAGGGGGAGTATTGTTGAAGGAACAGAGGTTGAATGTCCAATAGACCGATTTTTCGGTGTTGAATTTGAAGGAAAAACATATTTTGCGTATGAGAAAAACATTAAGAAGCTATCTGAACTTTCGCATTTTGACACAGAAGAGAAAAAACGTTTACAGATTGTAAAAACAGCGCTTTCATATCTGGGTACCCCTTACCGTTGGGGAGGGAAAAGCACAAGCGGAATTGATTGTTCGGGACTATGCTTTATGAGCTACCGCCTTTGCGGTCTTGCACTTTACAGAGATGCTGTATTTGATAGAAGATACGTTAAGAAAATACCTTTTGAAGAATTAAGGCCTGCAGACTTAATCTATTATAACGGGCATATTACGATGTTTATTGGGATGAACGAGTATATTCATTCATCGGCAACACTGGGAGGAGTAAAAATAGGCTCTTTTGATGAAAAAAGCCCTGACTATTACACAAGACTCTCAAGCGATATTGTCTGCTGTGCAAGAAATATCGCATTCTCCGACTGACCGGCCTTTCAGAAAATTAGTCTTAAAACCTTGACAAATCGCACCTTTTGTTTTATTATATAATAGTATTTATATGTAAAGGCCTCAAAAGGCTCCGAAAGGAAGAAAAACAAATGAAATGGACAGGACTTAACGAACTGCGTGAAAAGTATCTCGCATTTTTTGAAAGCAAAGACCACCTTCGTCTTAAGAGCTTTCCCCTTATTCCCATAAATGATAATTCACTTCTTCTTATAAACTCCGGTATGGCACCCATGAAACCCTACTTCCAGGGTACAAAGGAACCTCCCAGAAAGAGAGTTACGACATGCCAGAAGTGTATCAGAACCCCCGATCTTGAAAATGTAGGTAAGACTGCAAGACATGGCACATACTTTGAAATGCTCGGCAACTTCTCCTTTGGCGATTATTTCAAGAAGGAAGCTATTCCGTGGGCATGGGAATTTCTCACAGAAACCCTTGAAATCCCCGCAGAGCTTCTTTGGCCCAGCGTTTATGAAGAGGATGACGAAGCATACGCACTCTGGCGCGATGTAATCGGTGTTCCCGAACACAAGATTATCCGCATGGGTAAAGAGGATAACTTCTGGGAACACGGCTCGGGTCCCTGCGGTCCTTGTAGCGAAATCTACTTCGACAGAGGAGAAAAATACGGTTGTGGCAGCCCTGACTGTAAGCCCGGCTGTGAATGTGACAGATACATGGAAATCTGGAACAACGTATTCTCACAATTTGATAACGATGGCAAGGGCAATTATACAGAACTCAGTCAGAAGAATATTGACACAGGTATGGGACTTGAAAGACTTGCCTGCGTTCTTCAGGGCGTTGACAACCTCTTTGAAGTTGATACAGTAAGAAGAATTCTTGATACTGTATGTGAATACTGCGGCAAGAAGTACGGCGAGGATTACAAGAATGATGTGTCCATCCGTATTATCACCGACCACATCAGAAGCACAAGCTTTATGATTTGCGACGGCGTTATGCCCTCGAACGAAGGCAGAGGCTATGTTTTGAGACGCCTTCTCAGACGTGCGGCACGCCACGGAAGACTCCTTGGCATCAAGGGTGCTTTCCTTGCAAAGCTTTGTGAGATTGTAATTCAGGAAAACGAGTCAGCATATCCCGAACTTCGTGAAAAGGCTGATTATGTAAAGAAGATTATCTCCATTGAAGAGGAACGCTTTGACGCAACTATTGACACAGGTCTTTCTATTCTCTCCGGAATGCTTGAAAACTTAGAAAAGACAGGCTCAAAGGTGCTTTCGGGCGAAGATGCCTTCAAGCTCTATGACACCTTCGGCTTCCCTGTAGACTTAACCAAGGAAATCGTCGAAGAAAAGGGCGTAACAGTTGACGAAGAGGCCTTCACAAAGCTCATGACAGAGCAAAAGGTAAGAGCAAGAGAAAATAGAAAAGCAGGCGGCGGTTGGTCGGCTGCAGGTGCCGATGTTCTTTCTGATGTTGCGAAAACTGCATTTGTTGGATATGACAGCACAGAGGCAGAGGCAAAGGTGATTGCAATTGTTGTTGACGGCGTTAGAGTAGACGGGGTAAGTGAGGGTGAATTCACACTCGTGTGCGATAAAACTCCCTTCTACGGCGAGGGAGGCGGTCAGGTTGGTGACTCAGGCTTTGTGATTGTCGGTGACACAAAAGTAAGTGTAGTTGACACAAAGAAGCTCGACGGAAAGTATCAGCACATCTGCGAGCTTTCCGAAAATGCCGTCCTTAAGGTTGGCGATACTGTAAAGCTTGCCATTGATGCAGAAAGACGCGAAGCAATAAAGAGAAACCATTCTGCTGTTCACCTTCTCCAGAGCGCACTCAGAACGGTTCTCGGCGACCATGTAGAGCAGGCAGGCTCATACGTAGATGAACACAGAGCAAGATTTGACTTCTCACACTTCCAGGGCATGACAACTGAAGAAATTCTTAAGGTTGAAGCCTTGGTAAACAGCTATATACTTGCAGGTTACGATGTTGTTACCATGGAAACAGACATGGAAACAGCAAAGAAAGAGGGCGCAATGGCACTCTTTGGCGAAAAGTACGGTTCGGTGGTAAGACTTGTAAAGATGGGCGACGTTTCTGCAGAACTCTGCGGAGGTACACATCTTTCAAATACTGCAAAGGCAGGTCTTTTCAAGATTGTGGCTGAAAGCTCTGTTGCGGCAGGTGTTCGCAGAATTGAAGCTGTCACAGGTATGAATGTTATTGACTATATCTATAACGACAAGAAAATCTTAGAAGATACAGCAAAGGCACTTAAAACTGGTAATGTTTCCGAGCTTGCGGCAAAGGCACTTCAGACTGAGGCTGAAATCAAGGAGCTTAAATCCAAGCTCGAACAGCAGGGCGCACAAATTGCGGCAATGAAGACAGCATCTCTTGCGGATTCCGTAAAGAAGGTTGGCGCGTTTAATGTTATCACAGCATCTTTTGACGGCATGACAGCTGATGAAATGAGAGCTGCAGGCGACTCCCTTAAAGATAAGGATGAAAATGTTGTGGCCCTTCTTGCTTCCGTGGTAGACGGTAAGGTGATTTTGCTTGCAGTTTGTGGCAAAGAGGCTGTTAAGAACGGTGCAAACGCAGGCAAGATTGTAAAGACGGCGGCAACCATCTGCGGCGGTGGCGGTGGCGGAAGACCCGACTCTGCATCTGCAGGTGGTAAGGATGCTTCCAAGATTTCCGAAGCACTTGCAAGTGTTGAATCCTCACTTCCTCTTTGATAAAAAGAGAAAGTGACAAAGAGATAATAGTTTAGCACCAACACTTCTAAGGTGCCAAGGCTTTCAAAGTATCACGGATATAATTATTCCCCGATGTCAAACAACGACATCGGGGAATTCTTTCGTTAATACTTCTTGGCTAATACAAAATAGCAGATAACCTGTATAAAGATATACGCACAGACCACATACGCAACTATGCTTGCATACAGGGGCATATCAAGAATATGCAACACAAAAATAGCAATCGCACTGAGAACCGACGAAATTGTAAATGAAAGGGTTGCCGATTTTTGCTGAAGCATAATGATTCTTTCGTCAGTTTCGGCAATTTCCTGTTTTTTGATGCTTTCTTCACTTCTTGTTATTACAAAATACTGCCTTATCCGCTTTATCCCGAAAATGGCAAAAATAAGACCGAGCGTTGAAAAATAACTGTTGCCTCCATGCTTTATAAAGGTAAGTGCAATCATGGCAATACCAAAGATTATATAGAATATACCGAGATATAATCTCGCTTTAAGCTTTTTTTTGAAACCCATTATTCTTCCTCCTCAAAAATAAATATTTCCTCAATGCTCTTGCCGAAATGCCTTGCTATTTTGTAAGCAAGCTGAAGTGAGGCGTTGTACTTTCCATTTTCCAATGAAATTATCGTTTGCCTTGTGACACCTACGGCATACGCTAACTCGTCCTGAGTTGTTCCTTTTTCTTTTCGTAATTCTCTTATTCTGTTTTCCAAATCATCGCCTCCAATGTAATGTCAAGCACGCTTTACATTTATAATATAACACATACTTTTCAAAATGTCAAGTATATTTTACATTTTTCTCAAAATTTGAACTACACCCAATGAGAGGAGATAAGCCTCCACGGCAAAAGAGGGGAAGTCAGCGGAGGTTGAGAGCAGGATGGTTGGTTTGGCAGTATTTGAGCCTTGACCCCATTAGTGGTCAAGGCGAACCAGCTTGTGATTTATAGAGCCTCAACCGAGCCATCCCCTCTTGTTGAGTGGGCGTTTTTGGTACTTTTGTCGAAACAAAAGTACGGAAGAAAAAAGGCGGTCATATGACCGCCTTTCAATATGCCTTGTGCAATTATAGTTTTATTTCGTTCTGCTTTGCAACAACGCTGTCGCCGCTGTACATCTTTCTGAGCTTTGGCTTTTCAATCTTGCCTGTGGGATTTCTCGGAATGTCGGCAAAGATAATCTGCTTTGGTCTCTTGTATCTCGGCATACCCTTGCAGAATTCGTTCATTTCGTCAACTGAACAGTCGACACCATCCTTTAGCTCGATGATGGCTGTAGCCTTTTCGCCGAGTCTCGGGTCGGGTGTACCGATGACCGCAACGTCCTTTACCTTGTCGTTCTGACGGATGAAGTTTTCAATTTCAACGGGATAAAGGTTTTCACCGCCCGAAATGATAACATCCTTCTTTCTGTCAACGAGGAATATGAAGCCGTCAGCATCCTGCATAGCCATGTCGCCTGTCATGAGCCATTCGCCGTAGAGTGTTGCCGCTGTTGCCGCTTCATCTCTATAGTAGCACTTCATAACCGAGGGACCCTTCACTGCAAGTTCGCCAACTTCTCCCTGCTTCACAGGGTTCTTGTTTTCGTCAAAAATGACCGTTTCCCAATCTGTACCGGGAATACCGATAGCACCAACCTTATGTATGTTTTCCATACCGAGATGCACACAGCCGGGGCCGAGGGACTCGGTAAGACCGTAGTTTGTGTCGTAGTCGTGGTGAGGGAAGATAGACTTCCAACGCTTGATAAGGCTCGGAGGAACAGGCTGTGCACCGATGTGCATGAGTCTCCACTGGTCAAGGTTGTAATCTTCAAGATCAAGAAGTCCTGCGTCGATTGCATCGAGGATGTCCTGTGCCCACGGTACAAGAAGCCAACAGATTGTACACTTTTCTTCGCTTATTGTCTGAAGAATCCACTTAGGACTTACACCGCGAAGAATTATACCCTTTCCGCCTACAATAAATGAACCGAACCAGTGCATCTTTGCACCCGTGTGATAAAGGGGAGGAATGCAGAGGAAAACGTCGTCCTTTGTCTGGTGGTGGTTGTTGTTTTCGGTGTAGCAGGAAGCGAGAATGCTCTTGTGTGTGTGAAGAACTGCCTTAGGAAAACCTGTTGTACCTGAGGAGAAGTATATTGCCGCATCGTCATCCTCGGAAATGTTGATTCTGACATTTGTTTCGGGCATGTCGGAAATCAGATTTTCGTAAAATTCAGCATAATCGGGACAATCCTTTGCGTTGCCGACAAAGATGAATTCTTTGATTCCTGTAAGAGAGTCCTTAACTGCATCAATTCTTGAAATAAATTCAGGACCGAAGATGAGGACGTCAGACTGTGAAAGCTCAAGACAGTATTTGATTTCGTCTGCGCTGAAACGGAAATTCATGGGGGCAACTATTGCACCTGTCTTGAGAATACCGAAGTATATGGGAAGCCAGTCGATGCAGTTCATGAGAAGAAGTGCAACCTTTGAACCCTTCGTAACTCCTTCAGAGAGGAAATAATGACTCAGCTTGTTTGCCTTGCCCTCAAATTCACCCCATGTGATTTCTTTTCTGTGGGCGGGTTTGGGAACGGATTCAACGAGGTCATATTCTTCCCACGCCTTATCAATTTTTTCTCTTATTTCGGGGTTTACTTCAACAAGACTTACGTCATTCGGATAAAGTCTTGCATTTTGTGTAAGTACGTCTGTGATAATCATTTGTATTTCTCTTTCGTATTTTTTTAGTTTTTGCCAAATAAAAAACTATTGTATATTATAATACATAAAACTTTCTTTTTCAAGCAAAATTTGCTTTATTTATAAATATTCTTCACATTGTTAAAATTTAACTCTTATTCTTGCGTAAGGTTGCAATTTCTTCATCGGAAAGAATCCTCCACTCACCCTCGGAGAGAGATTCATCAAGGTGTATTCCTCCGAAAGTAAGGCGCTTTAAATATAAAACCTCTTTCTGACGGCAGGCATAGCAAAGACGCTTGATTTCGTGGAATTTTCCCTCGGTGAGTGTGATGTGAGCGCATTTTTGGTCGTTGAGAATCTGAAGAGTCGCCGGTTTTGTCATCTTTCCGTCCATCATAATGCCTTGCTTCATAAGAGCAACGTCATCCTCAGTAAATTCCTTGTCGCATTCAACATAATATGTTTTTTCTGCGTGATGCTTGGGGGAGAGAAGCCTGTGGGCAAGGGCACCGTCTGTTGTCATTATGAGAAGTCCTACCGTATCCTTGTCAAGTCGCCCACATGGGAAAAGCCCTTTGTCGGCATAGCTTTTATCAAAGAGTGAAAGAACTGTTCTTTCACTTTTGTCGTCGGTTGAGCTGATAAGCCCCATCGGCTTGTTGAGCATAATATAAATGTTTTCTGCAAAGGTTATTCTTTCTCCGTCAAAAAGCACCTCGTCAAGACTGTCATCAACCTTATCGTCGGGTTTTATTTTGGGAGAGCCGACAACGCATATTCTTCCAGACTTAATGAGAGAGGTGGCATCCTTTCTGCTTATAACAAGTGTTGACGAAATAAATTTATCAAGTCTTATTTTTGCCATACTTTCACCTCCGAAGCGGAACTGACAACATTTTAACATAAAAAAGCAATATTTACAATACATTTTAACATAAAATGCATTCTTTCTCTGTTGACACAACGCTTAAAAAAAAGTATAATTAACTAAATGGTAGGACGATGCATTTTTACAGCACAGGGATTTTTTAATCTTAGATTGGATAAGTGATGGATAAATTCAACAGAATTGAAATGGCTGATGCTTCAGCTTACAACAGAAAAAAAGCTGTATTTGGCATGTGCCGCGTGTCGGTTTTGCTTCTGATAATAACCGTTTTGTCGGAATGTGTATCTTTTTCTGTGTTTTTTCTTGTCGGAAAATATTCGCAGGAAATTCAGCGATTGTTGGTTAAAATACTGGTTTTCTTCAACGCTTCCAAAGGCAGCGCCTATACTGCAGTGAAGCTGGTAATGGGTTCGGAGGCATTTTCAAAGGTTTTGGGAATTGCGGTAACCATTGTTTCTCTTGTTATTCCCGGTGCTGTTTTTGCAAAGGCAGTGAAACTTTCCGGCAAGGAGACTTTCAACATTAGCGGCAAATGCATAAAAGGTTTAATTCCAATGTTTTGTCTTTGTCACTTGTTTACCACACTTGCATCGGTATTTTCAGGTGCAATAAGTGACTTTTTACTTCCCGGCTCTGCCTCGGTGTATGAGGCGTCAACCGGGGTTGTGGCACACGAATTCAATATATATGAGTTTGTAATAAGCATTTTGTGCACAAGTATTTTTGTTCCGATAGTTGAGGAATACGTTTTCAGAGGGGTTATTTTTTCATATCTCAGAAGATTTGGTACAGCCTTTGGTATTGTTGCAAGTGCGACAATTTTCGGCGTAGCACACACTTCTCCCGTTCAAAGCGTATATGCTTTTGTTTTCGGACTCTTTTCGGCAACGATGATAGTTGTTACAGGTAATATAAAGACAAGCATATTGCTTCATGCAGGCAATAATTGTCTGACAGTTGTTCTTGGCTATATTCTGGGAGAATTGAATGTAACAGGATTCAATGTTGTCAGCGGTTTGTATATGATAATAATTTCCGGAATAGCAATTTACGGACTATATAGCTTTTGTAAAGAGGACGGGTTGTTGCAGAATTTGCGAGATAAAGCAGAAGAACAGGATGGAGAACTTGTTGTAAAGCCGGGGCTTGGGCAAATAATGGTGCTTCCTCTTGTAGTATACATTCTGTATTATGCATACAGTGTTTTGATGACGGTGATGTGATGAACGAACATGAAAAGTACATGAAATATGCCCTCGGAAGAGCCAAAACTGCCGCGAAGCACGGAGAAACACCTGTGGGTGCTGTCATTGTTAAGGATGGCAGGGTGATTTCGGGTGGCAGAAACAGACGTGAATATGGAAAAAATGCTCTTTTTCATGCAGAAATTTCGGCAATAAATGCGGCGTGCAAAGCTCTTGGCGGCTGGCGGCTTCACGAGTGTGATTTGTATGTAACTCTTGAGCCTTGTCCCATGTGTGCAGGCGCTATTATAAATTCAAGAATAAAGAATGTATACTTTGGAGCTTATGATAAAAAAGCCGGCTCCTTTGGAAGTGTAGTAAATCTTGCAGAGTTTCCCTATAATCATAAACCCAATGTTGTGGGCGGAATATGCGAGAAAGAATGTGCGGATATTTTGTCTGAGTTTTTTAAAACACTCAGAAACAATAAAAAAATTAAAAAGTTAAAAGCTGTGGAGGAAGTAAAGTCATGAAAACAGTAATTATCGGTCTTGGTGCCATATCCGAAACACACATCGCGGCAATTCAGCATGGTGAATTCACAACTATTACTGCGGTATGCGATCTTAAGCAGGAGAGAGTAGACGCTGCAATCCAAAAAATCGGCGATGCTAATGTTAAGGGATACACCGACTATAAAGAAATGATTGATAAGGAAAAGCCGGATGTTGTTCATGTTTGCACACCTCACTATCTGCATAGAGATATGGCGGTGTATGCACTGGAAGCAGGATGTGACGTGTATCTTGAAAAGCCTGCGGCAATGAATGCGGCACAGGCTATGGAAATTGTAGAGGCTTCTGAAAGAACAGGTAAAAAGGTCTGTGTTTCTTTCCAGAACAGAGTAATACCCACAAATGCTCTTGCAAAGGAAATTGTCAGTGACGAAAGATACGGCAAGCTCCGCGGTATACGAGCAGAAATGACCTGGAGCCGCGGCGGTGCATATTATACTGAAAGCGGCTGGAGAGGTACATGGGAAAAAGAGGGCGGTGGCGTTCTTATGAATCAGTCAATCCATACCCTTGACCTTATGTATTATCTTGCAGGTCCTGTTCGTGACATGGAAGGCTCTGTTGCTCTCAGACGCAATAAGGGCGTTATAGAGGTTGAGGATACGGCAGAGGCTACAATTTGGTTTGAAAGTGGAATCGAGGGTATCTTCTATGCTACAAACTGTAACTTTAAGGATTCTTCCGTTCAGATTGAGCTCTTTTTTGAAAAGGCAACACTTCTTCTTTACAGAAGCGCACTTTATCTTGCAAACGGTAACAATCTTGAAAAGCTCATCGACAACACTGATTATTCCGCGGCGGCAGGTAAGGCTTGTTGGGGTAACGGTCATGCTATGATGATGAAGCGTTTTTATGATGCACTCTGCGGCTCTGACGACTGGTATTGTGACATCAAGGATGCAGTTCCTGTACTTGAAATGATTGATAAAATTTACGAAACAAGCAAAAACAAACTGAGATAACTTCTAAAACATATCCGCCTTGCATATGCTGTAGTAAAAAATACCATGTGGAGGCGGTTTTGTGTTTGTTTTTTCTTTCAAAGCATCAAGCTTAAAAATTATAGGTCTTGTATGTGTGTGTCTTGTTGCGGTGGTTGCCGTAATATCTCTTTTGCCGCAAACGGGGGCATATCTGAATGTTAATAAACTTGATATTTCGAAGACACTCTCGTCTATTGATGTGAAAAAAGAGGATGGCAGACAGGAATATCTTTCAACTCTCGGATATACTGCCACAGAGGAACCTGTCAGCAAAACAAGTGAAAAGATACCCGAGGTGTTTGATGCCACAACCGAGAAGTATAATGAACTTCAGCGCGTCCAGGGCTTTGACCTTGAACGGTACGGCGGCAAAAAGGTGACGGGCTATACATATGAAATTTCTTCTTTGCCCGACGGAACAAAACTTTCTGACGATAAATATCTTGCAACCCTTATTGTGTATAAAAACAAGGTTGTTGCGGCAGATTTGTGCTGTCCCGGAAGGCAGGAGTATTACCCTCTTGTAAGGGTGTCATAAACTATAAAGGATTTGAGAAAATGAACTTTTTTGAATGGATACAGAACGCGGATTTGTCGGCGGTGAGATTTGTAAGGGAATATATCTCAAACGCATTTTTTGATTTTCTTATGCCGATAGTTACCCTTATCGGCGAGGACGGAATTTTGTGGATAGCGGTAACTCTTATAATGCTTATGTTTTCAAAAACAAGAAAAGCAGGCTTTGTTATGGGACTTTCTCTTGCTCTCGGATTTGTGCTTGTAAATCTTGGATTGAAGCCCTTGATTGACCGCCCGAGACCTTATGAAATTGATACGACGGTAAAGATACTTGTTCATTCCCTCGGTGACGGCTCGTTCCCGTCGGGACATACGCTTGCCTGCTTTGAGGCGGCTACAAGTCTTCTCCTATGCAGATATAAGAGAACGGGAATAATAGCACTTGTCGCGGCAATTGCGGTTGCTTTTTCACGTGTCTACCTGTATGTTCATTTCCCTACAGACGTTATTGTGGGGGCGATTCTCGGCGTGCTTTTTGCAAATGTTGCATATATTGTTGTGAATAAATTGTATGAAAAAAAGGAAAATTCAAAAAGTTTGTAAATTCA
The DNA here is from genome assembly GCA_017456765.1 of Clostridia bacterium. GTDB lineage: Bacteria > Bacillota > Clostridia > Oscillospirales > CAG-382 > UMGS1387. Next base: position 100,947 of record JAFTIR010000039.1, read on the forward strand.
TGCACTTTATTTGATTAAATCGTGAAAATATGTATTGCAATGATAAAAAAACTGTGATATACTTTAGTTAATTAAAATAGCAAAACTTTTGAAGGGAAGTATAAAAAATGTCAGCAAATCTTGATTTTGCAAGCCTCGGCTTTGGTTACATAAAGACCGACTGGCGATATGTTTCAAATTTCAAAAACGGTGCGTGGGATGATGGTGAGCTTACACAGGATGATAAGGTTGTTATCAGTGAGTGTGCCGGTGTTCTCCAGTATGCACAGACGGTATTTGAAGGTCTTAAGGCATATACAACACAGGACGGTCATGTTGTTGTATTCCGCCCCGACCTCAATGCAGACAGAATGATTGATTCTGCGAAGAGACTTATTATGCCCGCATTCCCCAAGGAAAGATTTATTGATGCGGTGAAGAAGGTTGTGGAAGCTAACCTTGAGTATGTTCCTCCGTTCGGTTCGGGCGCATCTCTTTACCTGAGACCCTATATGTTTGGCTCTGACCCCGTAATCGGTGTAAAGCCTGCAAATGAGTATCAGTTCAGAATTTTCTGCACACCCGTTGGCCCTTACTTCAAGGGTGGCGTAAAGCCTTTAACACTCAATATTTCCGACTTTGACAGAGCAGCACCTCACGGAACAGGTCACATCAAGGCGGGTCTTAACTACGCAATGAGCCTTTATGCAATAACATGGGCGCATGACAACGGCTATGACGAAAACATGTATCTTGACTCTGCAACAAGAACAAAGGTTGAGGAAACAGGCGGCGCGAACTTCCTCTTTGTTACCAAGGACAATAAGGTAGTAACACCTAAGTCCGATACAATTCTTCCTTCTATTACAAGACGCTCACTTCTTCATGTTGCAAAGGAGTATCTCGGTCTTGAGGTTGAAGAAAGAGAAATTTACAAGGAAGAACTTGCAGACTTTGCGGAATGCGGTCTTTGCGGTACAGCAGCAGTTATTTCTCCTGTTGGCAAGATTGTTGACCATGGCAAGGAAATCTGCCTTCCCAGCGGAATGAGTGCAATGGGTCCTGTTACACAGAAGCTCTATGACACACTTACAGGTATCCAGATGGGCAAGATTCCTGCTCCCGAAGGATGGATTGTCAGAATTAAGTAACTTACTTTCTCTTTGTTGAGAAGAAAAAGTAAGCAAAGAGAAAAGAGCCACACTCCGTTCTGTCATAGACCGGAATTGGACACAAGATGCTCGATTGAAACGATTCCCCGATGTCAAACGCCGACATCGGGGAATTTAAATTTTTAAATTTTGAATTTATTTTTGTAATAGCTATTGCAATAAAGGAAAAACTTGCTATAATAAATTAGGTAGGGGGAACGGCTATGAAGACAATCGTGATATATAAAACCAAATACGGCTCGACAAAGACTTATGCCGAATGGATTGCAGAGGATTTAGGCTGCGAAGCAGTTGATGTTAAAAGTATTAAAGTCGATGACCTTCTCGGATATGACACAATCATTTACGGTGGCGGTCTTTACGCCGAAATAATAAATGGCGTGACGCTTATAACAAAGAATATTGAAAAGCTCAAAGATAAAAAGATAATAATTTACACAACAGGCATAACACCGACAGATGTCCGTGCCTATTATGACGGCGAGGTTATAGAAAAGAACTTCAAAAAAGGTATTCCCGAAAACGTGAAGATTTTCAATTTCCTCGGAAAAATGGTACAGAGTGAGCTTACAACCGTTCATAGACTTGCCCTTGTTTCTCTTAAAAAGATAATGAGTGCAAAGGAAAATCCATCTGATATGATAAAGCTGCTTGTGGAGCTTTGTGATGCAGACGGTGATTTTTCTGACAAGGAGTCAATAGCACCACTTGTTGAGTATGCAAAGGAGAAATAAAAATGAGCAGAATTACAAACACTATGGCTCTTATTGAATTTCCGCAGGATGCTTCGGAGTATTTCGAGGAAGCTCTTGGAAAAATCCAAGCAGATGAAGCTCTGGAAAAAGAACTGCGCGAGTTAGAAAAGCTTTACTTTGAAAAATTCACCTGCGAGGAATTGACTGCAAGGCTGCAGAAACTTTCGGAAAATGTGGGTTTTCATAAGTTTACCATAGATATGATCTTGTTTCTTTGCTGCTGCGAAACTTTGAAAAAAATGTACCTTGAAAAAGGGTACAGCGAAGAGTTTTTTGTCCACAACATGAAGGACCTTACATACAAACTCAAAGAGTGTAAAGATACGGAAGGAATTTATGGCACCAAGACATTCCAGTGGTATGATGGCTTTTTCAAAATGGAAAGATTTGCCCTCGGTAGACTTCAGTATGAGCACCAGCCAATAGATTTTGATTATAGAGATGTTTTGAAAAAAGGCGATGATGTCATAAACATTCACATTCCCTCAAGCGGACCGCTTTTGAAAGAGGATGTGCAGGAGTCGTTCAAACTGGCATATGAATTTTTTGGTCCGAATTACGGCGACAGAATTATGCTCAAGTGTGCGACATGGATGCTTTATCCGCCTACTGCAAAGCTTTTGCCTGAGGGCAGTAACATCAGAAAGTTTTACGAGCTTTTTGACGTTGTCCTCGAGAGAGCACCTGCTGACTGGCATTTGTGGCGTATTTTCGGAGTGGAGGCACAGCCAGAGGATTATAAATCCTTGCCCCAGAACACATCTTTGCAGAAAATTTTCTATAAGTATCTTAATGAAGGCAACCGAATTGGTGTTGGCTACGGAATTGTTGATTATAAACCTGAATAAACAAAGAGCATGGCATAGACCATGCTCTTTGTGTCTGTGCAGTTAACCGACGCAGACCCCGTTTTTGCACCTTGCAATACTTGTGTTATCCATTTTTCTGTTTCTGAGTTCGGGAACGGGATGCTCTGCAACTTCAAAACGGTAGTCCATGCCCTTTTCTCTGATATACTTGTCAATAACCTGGTGAGAGGGGACACAGGAAACATCGCAGTTGAGTGCCTGCTGGAAGAAGAAAAACTTCGCGTTGTCGGGTAATGTGTCAATTTCGGGATATTCGTCAAAGTGACTTGTCTTGGTAACTGTATTCTTAAGCACATCTCTGACGTAATCAATGTTTTCGTGGAAACATAAAAGCTCAGGAAAATTGCCGTCGGGAATGACTTGCTGCCACTGCTTATTTTCATACTTTGCGAGAAGCTCTGCGGCTTTGTGGAGGTGTGATACCTCCTGTTCGTAGAACTGTTCCCAAAGCATCTTTGTGCCGTTGTCCTTTTCGTCCATATAGCAGGAATAGTAGAGATAACATTCGCAATACTCATGCATAAGCATCATCTCAAGCCATGTGGCATTGGGGTCTGCGAGACTTTCGTACTGGCTTACATGCTGTTCTTCAATAAGACCGATTTCCTGATAGAGCCTGCGTCCGATGTCGTTGTGATAGAAGGGAGCGATGTTCATATAGTAATTCATTGTCTGCTGCTCTGCGGCGGTGATGATTGAAACGTTGAGCTTTGTTATGGGCGCGGCTTTCTTGAAGTCGGTCATGGGTTTTACGTTGTCGTAAGGGTATCTGTGTTCTGCTATTGTAGGACGCCCTGGCATGATTTCCGTGTATCTTCCGACGAGTTCTTCCGCTCTTATGCCCTTGTCCATTTCAAGGAGATCTGCGTACCTGTAAAGGTGGTCAAAATCCTCTAAGAGTGCAAAATCAAGGGCCATTTTAACATGATGGTCAGGTTCGCGCTTTGCGAGTATTGCAGTAAGGTCTACTGCAAGCTGTTCGTAGGCAATTGTGGTTTCAAGAGGACTCTCGTCAATGGGCTTGAGGCAGCTGATTGTCATCTGCTGTTGCTTTTCAACACGGCGAGTTACGGCGATCTCTCGCTTTAGATTCATGTCGGTGCAGTGACGGGCAAATTGATGACTGAACCAGTTTGCTTCAAACTCTGTACCGTTCATGAGGATAATCCTTGTTTTGGTATACGGATCTGTGCTCATTTTGTTATATGAGCATGGGTAGATATTGCTCCATGAGGTAAAGGCGGCGTCGACGGGTTTTGCTTTTTGTTCAAAAGGATTCATTTGTTTCTCACCTTTCAGTAGTAATCACACAAGTGTGTACAATATATTATTCGAGAAACAATGAAAATAATGCACATTTTCTGCTCAAAATCATAAATAAAAAAAGTTTGCTACCATCGGTGCTTGATAGTAGCAAACTGCTGTCGGTCTTTTGCGAAAATATACTGTGAATTGCCCGCGGTGGCTCACCGCTACATGTCGGCAAGCCATACCATGTTGGAACTTTCGCACCAGCATGAACCTGCCCAGACAGAGCCAATCCACTTGTCGGTTTCCCAGTCGGACATGTTGACTCTCTCGCAAATAAATCCGCTTCGGAGTTTTTTGTCGCCCTCCATGTTCCATATGGGACGCTCATCGGTTGCCATGTACTGGCTGACGGTTTCGGTGATTTCTCTGTAAAGAGTCATGTATCTTTCGTCGCCTGTCCACTCGGAGAGCTTTCGTACACTTGTACCTGAAAGCGTACATATACCCGGCGCTGAGTGCTTGTTCTGGATGTTTGCAATTACTGAGCCGATTGACTTCATGCCAAGACGCCCGAATTCGCTCGTCTTCGGGAATTTGAAGTTGTAGGCAACAACCCAGCTTGAGCATATATTTGCAGTGTGCTTCGCATAGGAGAGCCACTTTTCGTCTTTCGTTTCGTCATAGAGCCATATGTAGCTTTCAAGAAGTCCGAATGCACTCTCGGAGTCGGGGGCGGAGAGTATTTCTCCGGGACCTCCTGTTGTGTAGCCCTTTGCGGCAAAGTTTTGGTAGTAGTATTCCCCTAGCTCTTTTGCCGCATCAAGATACTTTTCGTCTTTGAAATATCTGTACGCAAGCACAAGACCTGCTGAAACAATTGCCGCACTTGCAGAACCGCCTACATAAATCACCTCGTTGTCTGCTCCTGCAAACTGACCTATCTGACCGTACTTTTTCCAGAGATTTATAAAACAGTCGGCAGTCCGTCTGATTCCGACTTCAAACTCTTCTGGCACTTTTTCCATGAGTTCAAACTGACGAAGAACATAGTATAGACAGTCGGCAGATTTTCTGGTAAGTACCCAGTCTTCTGTGCCTGGTGTTCCAAAACCGTCATTTGAAATCTCAAGTTTTTCCGAAACTACGCCGTAAAAGAGTCCGCTCTTTCCCTGATATTTGAATAAATGACGGATAGTTTTCATAGCACGCTTTTTTTCGAGAGGTGTGCCGAGTTTGAGAAAAGCATAGGTCTGCATAGCACCGCCGACCCAGCCGGGCTCCCAGTTGCCGAAGGATTTACCGTTTCCGTATGGGGCATAATACTCTCCGTTTTCCTGCCAACAACAGGAATTAAACTTTTCCGAGTGAAGCTTCCACTGTTCTTCTTTTGATAAAACAACAGGGAGGGTGTCATCCATGCCCATGATTTTGCGGTTGTCGAAGAATTTCTGATAGAATTCTTCAATGCTTCTGCAGTCAAACTCAATGAGCTTGTAGGGGATTTCGTCATCAAGTTCCACATACGGCTTTTCGTTTTTGTTCATTCTGAAAAGCTGATAGAGATATTCACGATTTGCAGGATATGTGAGAATCATCTTGCCGTCCTCGTATGCAATTCCGATGCTTTTGCCGCCAATTTCCTGTACAGTAAAGAGAAGATACCCCTTGTTTTCACACCTCTTGTATACACCGATGCAGGGTACGGCAGGGTCTGCGCTTGTAAGCTCTATTTTGCCGCTTCCGTCTTTTTCAAGCCGAGGGACATCGGTAATGCAGGTCTCCATATCAAGCCTTGCTTCTTCGGGCTTGAACATAGGAGGATAAGGTCTGTCAAGACATCTGAACCTGTTGCCGTCATAGCAGGCGGCAGGGATAAATATAAAATCGTCCTTGTCAAACTTCACATCTATAACTACTTTTGACATAAAATTCCTCCGGATTATTATTATACAAATGCATTATAGCACTAACAGTGTCGCAAAATCTCGCAAAAACAGAGCCTTATGTGGACAAAATTTAACATAAAACGCCTCGGTGTTAACCGAGGCGTAAAATTATTTGTTCTTTCTGAGATTTATCAGTCTCAAAATTACAGGACTTAAAACAATGTTTGAGATGAGCTCAAATACAAAATTGAGTCCCACAAAGAAAATGATTATGTATGCCGCAACGGACATTTTCTCAGCAGAGGCGCCGGCATTTACCGTGTCCATGAAGAACACAAAACAACCGAGAATGAATATTCCTGTGTTAACAACCGGACAAACGATTGCCGAAACGATAACCGCGAGATAGCGGTTAGCTTTTTCAAGCGCTTTGTAAGCAAGACCTGCAAGATAGCCCGAAAGAACACCCTTTACCATGACTGTTATGATTGTTCCGGGAATACTGAGACCGAGCCAGAACACAGAATCTGCAGTAAGGAAAAATACTGCTCCCGCAACGCCGCCGAGGAAGCCTCCTGCGCCGGGACCGCATAAAGCAGCACCCACAACTACGGGAATGAGTGTCAATGAAATTGATGCAAGTCCGCCAATCTTAATAAAACCGCCAAGATACGCGAGAATTGCAACGAGTGCACCGAGCAAAGCTAAAAGTGCAAGTTTTTGTGTCGACATCTTTTTTGCATTTGATGCCATAATAATTCCTCCTTGCTGTCGTCCTCTTGCGAGGTACAACGCATAAAATTTGTTTATATTAACCCTTTCGGGTAATATACATACCTTAAGTGTTTTTTTTGTATATGATGTTCAGCCCTTTAAGAACCAGATGCTCGTCAACGGTTATTCTGTGCTTGCAGAAAGAGATAATTGTATCGCAAAGACCGCCCGTTGCAATTACACGCAAAGTATCTCCGGTTTCCTCGCAGAACCTGTCAATCATGCCGTCAATCATGGAAGCGTTTCCGTAAACAACACCTGATTTCATGCTGTCGGCGGTGTTCTTCCCGATTAAGTGACTTGGTGCCTCGAGACTTACCTGCGGAAGCTGTGCCGTACCCGAGGACAGAGCCTTGAGTCCCATTATAACACCGGGGATGATTGATACACCGACAAATGTTCCGTTCTTGTCGATAAGCGACATTTTTGTTGCAGTTCCCATGTCTATGACAAGGCAAGGGCTTTCGTAAAGTTTGTTCGCCGCAACGCAGGAGCAGATTATGTCGGAGCCGACAGAGGCAGGATTGTCGCAATGAATTCCAAGACCGGTTTTAATGCCGGGACCTACAAGAAGAGAGTCTATACCGAAAGCAAATTTTACTGCCTTTTTTATAACCGAATTGAGAGGAGGAACAACTGACGAAATGATACAGCCGTCAATGCAGCTTCTGTCAACGCTTTTCAGTGACAGTACATCAAGAATGATGCTTGCATACTCGTCCTCTGTCTTGGCTGTATCTGTGGATATTCTTGAAACAAACGAAAGTTTTTCTTCATCAAATCCGCCAAGCACTATGTTTGAGTTGCCTATATCAACGCAGAGTACCATTTGTGCCACCCCTTTCACATTTTATGGCGATATTATATCACCATTTTTCGAAAAAATCAAGCATTTTGCAACTGTTTACTTTTTCTGTTTGCAAGCCTTAAAACAATGGGTCTGTTGTATCTTTGTACGATTATAAACTGGGCATCAAAGATCATGGCAGCAAACGCCGAGATTAAAAATGCCGCAGGACAACCCCATATAAAAACAAAAAATATACTTACAACCGATATTATTTCGTTAATCCAGTGGTCGGTTTCAGATTTTGCCATGGTGGTTGCGAGCTGTTCAAGGGTTCTTTTTTCGAAATCATACATTTCAGGCTCAAAGGTAAGCACCTTGTCCTTCCATTTACGTACTTTCAAAAATTTGTAGAGCTGTTTCTCGAATTTTCTCTGCGCAAACCAAGGATGAGTGTATGTAATATTCCATTTTTTTGTGACGTTACCCATGAAAACGCGAAGCCCAAAATGGTAGAGAATCATAAAGGATACAATGCCCGTCCAGAGAACAATTGCATTTTCAGAAATTCCCGAATAGTGCAGGGCAAAGCATATCGCCGATATTACTATTGTTAGGACAATAACGCTGTACATGAATATGGCAGGTCCGCTTAGGGACTTGTTTTTCATAGGGAGGTCCTTTCGAGTTTTACTACGGATTCGACATGCCCTGTCCTCGGAAACATATCAACAGCGCTTGCCCTTACTGCCTTATAACCGAGCGTTTCAAATTCCGCCAAATCCCGCGCAAGCGTGGCAGGGTCGCAGGAAATGTAGACAATTCTTTTTGCGCCTAAAGCTGCAATTTTTCCGACAGCTCCCACACAACCTTTTCTGGGTGGGTCAACGGTAATAACATCGGGGCAGAGATTTTTTACATATTCGTCGTCAAGGGCGTTTTCTGTCGGGAGCGCCGCAAATTCTGCTTCTATTCCATTGAGGTTTGCATTAAACTCTGCATCCCTTGCCGCCTGCTCAACAACCTCAACACCATAAAGACGTGTGCCTTTATCTGCGATGCAAAGACCCACAGAGCCTGTGCCGCAGTAAAGGTCAACAAGCTTTTCTCCTTCTTTAAGAGCGGCATATTCTTTTGCAACAGAATATAAAACTTCTGCCTGCTCTCTGTTTACCTGCCAGAAGGATGCAGGTGTAATCCTGAATTTTCTGCCGAGAAGCTCATCATAGATGTATCCGTCTCCGAAAAGCGTTCTCCAATCGTCTCCCAAAATGACATTTGTGTTTCTTGTGTTTACATTTATGAGGATGGTTTTTATTTGAGGAAAACTTTCAAGGATGTAAGCGACAAATTTGCTCTCCACAACTTTTGAAACCAATTCTTTTCCATTAAGCACCAGAGAAAGAGAAATATTTCCGTTTTTTGTGCTTCTTAAATGAATGCTTCTCACAAGCCCCTTTCCCGTTTCCTCGTTGTAGACGGAAATTGCGTTTTCATTTATGAAATCAATAATCCGGTCGCGGATTTTTACAAAAATCGGGTTTGAAATCAAGCAATTATCGTGCTCAACCAAACGGTGTGACATCTGCGCGTAAAAGCCCGAAATTGCCTTTCCGTCTTTTGATGTGCCGACAGGGTAGACCGCCTTGTTGCGATAGAAGCACGTGTCTTTTGCACCGTAGAATTTTTCTACCCTTAAATCTAATTTTCCTATTCGAGCGAGAGCGTCGTTTACTGTGTTTTCCTTGAACTCACACTCTTTTTCATAGCTTATGTGCTGGAATGTGCAACCGCCGCAGCTTTTTGAAAAAGGACAGCCGTCCTCATATCTGTATGGTGACGGCTGTATTATTTCAAGTATTTTTGCAACGGCATAGCTTTTTGTCACCTTGATAATGTGTGCTTTTATTACATCTCCCGGTGCGGCAGACGGAACGAATACCACAAACCCGTCCTGCATACGGCAAATTGCATTGCCATTTCCAAGCAAAGTTTCAGCGGTAAGTTCAAGTGTGTCGTTTTTCTTTAAGCTTGCCATATTCTGTTTTCCTTAAAATCGTTAATCAATTATTCGGCTGTTGTTTCTTCTGTGCTTTCAGATTGAGTTTTGGCCATTAATTCTTCATATTCGACTGCAAAATCAGCAATTCTCGCGTCGCAATTATCTGTGTAGACAACCTCGTAGCTGTCGAGATTTGCTGTAATATCATTATACAATGCAGTGCCAAAGTTGTCAAAGAAAATCTGGGAATCGTAAATTGCATCATCGTCAAGAGGGAGTCTGAGAAGAATGTGATAGCCGTAGGGAGTTTCAACAAGTCCGCTTGTCTTTCCTTCTTCGAGCGCATATGCCGCTTCTTCAAAGGCGGCTACCATTTCACCCTTTGTGAAGTAATATCCGCCGGGATAACTCTCCATGCCGGGATCTTCGTTGTATTCCTTGACAAGTGCGTCAAACTCGGAAATGTCACCCATTGCATTAACCTTTTCAAGAGCCTCGTTTGCCTTGTCAAGAGTTGCCTGCTTCTGGGCATCTGTAAGCTCTCCGTTTTCTCCTTCACCCGCAGGGAACTGGATAAGAATATGCTTAGCTCTCACGTAGTCGTTGGCATTACAGTATTCAAGTGTTTCTTCGTGAACCTTTTTTGACATATCGGAGTCGTGGTCGAGTCTCATTTCTTCAAAGAGTCTTGAGTAGAGAGACTGGAGAACAGATGTCTGGAAATAATAGAAAAATTTAGTGTAAGGGGATTCAGCAAAGGCTGTCTCGTAGTTATCACCAAGCTGGAACTGCATGGATGTAATATTTGCCTTGATGGAATTGATGTCCTGCTTTGTGAGGCTGATGTTGTTTTTGTATGCGTATTCAATGAGAGCGGCGTTTCCTTTGTAGAAAAGCTCAATTTCGTCTTTGATTTCTTCTTCTGTGAGTTTACCTTCGTTAGGTGCATCAACAACCATATATGTGTATCTCACGTTTGTGGCGCTGATGGGAAGAACGCCCACTGTTCCGAGAACTTCTTCGTCAAGGGGGGCTTTGGGTTCGATTTCTGCAAGAACGTTTTCCAAAGATTCGTTATACTTTTCAAGTGAGTCAAAGTTGAGCTCTGCGACGATTTCATCACTGTCATCTGCAGCCTTGTCTTCCGAAGCTTCGTCCTTGTTTTCCTGAACTTCTTCTTTCTTTTCTTCTTTTTCCTCTTCTTTGGGAGCGTCCCCTATCTTACAAGAGGTTAGCGCAACACAAAGAATCATTGTTAATGCAAGAATGATAGCTAATGTTTTTTTCATAAGTTTAATACTTCCTTTCATGTATAGCTATTTACACTAATTAACAGAATACCCCCTTTGTGTGAAAGCCGTGTGAAGTAATTGCAACATTTTACAATTTATACAAACAAACCTGTCTTATTTTGGTGTATAATACATACTAGGATAAAATACCACAGGTATGCTGAAATGGAGGTGGGGAATAATGACAACATTGCAAATGCCGGTAACAAGGCTCTTCGGAGTAAGTACGGCAAGAGAAAAACTGTTCTCAAAACTTGGAATCAAAACGCTGTTTGATCTCGTATGCCATTTTCCTGCCGCCCATGAAAACAGAGGAAACACAGTGTGTGTCGATGATGCAGAGAACGGTGAGTATGCCTCGCTTATTTTAGAGGTGATTACTCCCGTTACAAACACCCGTATTCAGTCGAAGGGTAAGCGCGCCATGACTGTTCAGAAGTTTGTGGCCGGAGATGAAACGGGTTCTGTCAAGATTACCTGTTTTAACAGAGAATTTCTCGGTCAGACGGTGAAGGTGGGCAAGAAATACCGTTTTTACGGCATAATAAATGGAATCGCGGGACTTTGCAGTATGACAAGTCCGACAATAGAACCTGCAGATAACAGAGAACTTCTGCCGCTTGTTCCAAAGTATCCTCTCACGGCAGGGCTTACATCAAATATCCTGTCTGCCTGCGTAAAACAGGCGCTTGAGATATGCAAAGACGATATAGATGACTATTTGACAGAGGATGAGAGGAAAGAGTTTGACCTTGTCACATATTACGAGGCGCTCTGCGGTATCCATTTTCCCGACAATGAAGAAACACTCGTACGTGCAAAACGCAGACTTGCATTTGATGAACTGTATGCTTTTCAGTTAAATTCCATTCTCCTTGGAGAGAACGTAAAAAGCGGTTTGGCTTACAGAATTGATTATCCCGAAATGTCGGAGTTTCTCTCGGCACTTCCTTTTGAAATGACAAGGGCGCAGAAAAAAACGCTCCATGAAATTCTTGTTGATATGAGCGGCGCAAGGAATCCTGATGAAAACACAAACCAAGAGTTTCTGCCTCCCGCAAGACGGCTTGTTCAAGGGGATGTGGGAAGCGGAAAAACCATAGTTGCGCTTGCGGCGATGTACGCCGCCGCAAAGTCCGGTTATCAGTCCGCCCTTATGGTGCCTACGGGCATTCTTGCAAGACAGCATTATGAAGATGCAGGACGGCTTCTTTCAAAGTTTGGACTTCATGTGGCACTTCTTACGGGCGGCACAAAGACGGCTGAAAAGAAGCAGATACTTGCCGAGCTTAAATCGGGAGAAATTGACTGTCTTATCGGTACCCACGCACTCATCGAAGAAAATGTTGAATTCAAGAACATTGCTCTTGCAATCACAGATGAACAGCACCGCTTTGGTGTGGGACAAAGAAAAACACTTGAAGAAAAGGGAGAAAACAAGATTTTTCCCCATACACTTGTAATGTCAGCAACACCCATTCCCAGAACCCTTGCCATGATACTCTACTGTGACCTTGATATAAGCGTAATTGACGAGCTTCCTGCCGGTAGACAAAAGATTGATACTTTTGCAGTTGGCGAGGATTATCACGAAAGAGTGTATAAATTCATAAAAGATAGAGTGGGCGAGGGAAGGCAAGCCTATGTTGTGTGTCCTCTTGCCGAGGAAAAGAACGCTGAGGGCGAGTATATACAAACGGCAAATTACGAAATGAAGTCGGCGAAAACGTTTTGCGAAAAGCTGAAAGAGGTAGAACTTAAAGGACTTAATGTTGAATATGTTCACGGCAGAATGAAGCAGAGCGAAAAGGACGAAATAATGTCAAGGTTTGCCGACGGTGAAATAGATGTACTTGTATCCACAACCGTAATTGAGGTTGGCGTTAATGTGCCGAACAGCGTTGTCATGCTCATAGAAAACGCGGAACGCTTTGGGCTTTCGCAGCTTCATCAGCTAAGAGGACGTGTGGGAAGAGGAAAATATAAATCCTACTGCATACTTGTTTCTCCACTCATGAATAAATCAAAGGACAGTGATTTTGCAAAGAGAGTGAAAATTCTCTGCGATACAAATGACGGCTTTGAAATTGCCAAATGTGACCTTGAGCTTCGCGGTCCTGGTGAATTTTTTGGCAAGCGTCAGCACGGAGCGCTTTGCTTCAGAATGGCAGATGCCATGTCGGATGTAAAGCTGTTAGAAAAAACAAAACAGTTGGCAACACGCCATGCAAAAGAAAAACGCGAATTGGAGATTGGAAAAATTGGGTTATAAATCGCTTAAAATTACCGGTGCAAGAGTCCATAATCTCAAAAATGTGGATGTTGAAATACCAAGGGACAAGCTTGTGGTTTTAACAGGTCTTTCCGGCTCGGGTAAATCCTCACTTGCCTTTGATACAATCTATGCCGAGGGACACAGACGTTTTGTAGAGTCACTTTCGTCTTATGCAAGACAGTTCCTTGGGCAGCTTGATAAGCCTGACATTGATGGCATTGAGGGACTTTCTCCCGCTATATCCATCGACCAGAAAACAACAAGCAAAAACCCGCGTTCAACTGTGGGTACGGTTACAGAAATATATGACTATCTGCGACTTCTCTACGCGAGGGTCGGAACACCTCACTGTCCTGTCTGTGGAAAAGTTATCGAGAAACAGTCGATAGATACAATTTTAGAAAAAATCCTGCATCTTCCCGAGGGAACAAAGTTTTATGTGCTTTCTCCTGTTGTAAGAGGCAAAAAAGGCACGCATGAAAAGCTTCTTTCCGACTGTCAGAAAAACGGTTATGTCAGAGCAAGAATCAACGGGGATATAATGTCTCTTTCAGATAATATCGAGCTTGATAAAAACAAGAGACATAACATAGAAGTTGTGGTTGACAGACTTGTTATGAAAGAGGATATACGCTCGCGTCTCGCGGATTCCGTGGAGAGTGCATTCAAGCTGTCTGACGGACTTTGTATAATTGCCTTGCATGAAGGTGAATTTGAGGGAATGAGCGAAATGATGTTCTCTCAGAACTTTTCGTGTGCAGAACACGGTATAAGCCTCGGAGAGCTTGAACCGAGAATGTTTTCATTCAACAGTCCTTTTGGTGCGTGCCCTGACTGTGACGGACTTGGTGAAAACTTTGTGCTCTCGCCTGATAAACTGTTCCCCGACATGTCAAAATCCTTGTCCGAAGGAGCTTGCGTATGTAATGGCTATAAGAGTGCAAAGGATGGCACATGGGGTGCAGAGGGGATAAACGCGGCACTTTCCGAGTTCGGATGTGATGTTAACACTCCCCTTGACAGAATGAGCAAAAAGGCAAGGGAGGTTCTTTTCTACGGAAAAGGCAACGAAAAAATCCGATACGGATACAGAGGATATAACCTCACTTTTATAGGTATAATCCGCGAAATTGAGAGAAGATATAATCAAAATTATCAGACGGCGGAAATGAGGGCGTATTACGAACAGTTCATGGATACTGTTCCCTGTAACTCCTGTGAGGGCAGACGGCTCAAAATCGAATCCCTGTCGGTTACAGTCGGAGGACTCAATATTTCTGAACTTTGTAATCTTTCGGTAGAAAAAGCGATAACCTTCTTTGAAAACCTCAAATTTGGCAAAACAGAACAGGTCATTGCCAAGGAAATCCTAAAAGAAATACTTGCCCGACTCAGATTCCTTGAAAATGTGGGTCTTGGCTATCTTTCACTTTCACGCCGTTCCGGAACGCTTTCAGGCGGTGAGAGTCAGAGAATAAGACTTGCAACACAGATAGGTTCTTCGCTAATGGGCGTGCTTTATATCCTTGATGAACCGAGTATAGGACTTCATCAGAGAGACAACTCAAAGCTCATAGCAACACTCAAAAGCCTTCGCGATATAGGAAATACTGTTATTGTTGTCGAACACGATGAAGAAACAATGCTTGAATCTGACTATATTGTTGATATCGGACCTGCAGCGGGCATTCACGGCGGACAGATTGTTGCCTGTGGAACGCCCAAACAAATAATGAATAATAAAAACTCAACAACAGGCGACTTTCTTTCGGGCAGACGCAAAATTTCAGTACCTGTCGAAAGAAGAAAAGGGAACGGAAATTATCTGAAAGTTCTGGGGGCGCAGGAGCATAACCTTAAGAATATAGATGTTTCATTTCCACTTGGAACCTTCACCTGCGTGACAGGTGTTTCGGGTTCGGGTAAATCCTCCCTTGTGAATTCCATTCTTCTGAACAGTCTCGCGAAAGAGCTTAACCGAGCATCGACAACGGCGGGAAAACACAGGAAAATAGAGGGAATTGAACACCTTGATAAGGTGATCGCCATTGACCAGTCACCCATCGGAAGAACGCCCCGCTCAAACCCTGCAACGTATACAGGTTTATTTACTGATGTGCGCGCTCTTTTTGCTTCAACTCAAGGTGCAAAAATGAGAGGGTATAAGCAGGATAGATTCTCATTTAATCTTAAGGGCGGCAGATGTGAAGCCTGTGCCGGCGACGGAACACTTCTCGTCGAAATGCACTTTTTGCCCGATGTTTATGTTACGTGTGATGTATGTAAGGGTAAGAGATACAATAAGGAAACCCTTGAAGTCAAGTATAAGGGAAAGAGCATATCCGATATTCTTGAAATGACCTGTGATGAGGGCAGAGAATTCTTTGAAAACATTCCTTCAATGCACAGAAAACTCAAAACGCTTTGTGATGTGGGGCTTGGTTATATCAAGATTGGTCAGTCCTCGACAACCCTTTCGGGCGGTGAAGCTCAGAGGGTAAAACTTGCAACCGAGCTTTCGCGAAAGAGTACAGGCAAGACACTTTATATTCTTGATGAACCCACAACGGGACTTCATACGGCTGACGTTGAAAAACTTATTGATGTGTTGCAGAAGCTTGTGGATGCAGGTAACACAGTGATTGTAATTGAACACAACCTTGACATGATAAAGAACGCTGATTTCATCATCGACCTTGGCCCTGAGGGCGGAGACGCAGGTGGAGAAGTTGTGTGTACAGGTACACCTGAACAGGTTGCAGAATGTGAAAGCTCATATACAGGTGTGTATCTTAAAAAGACGCTTGAATAAACTTCCTTGATGCAAAACACAGGAAAGGAAAATGTAAATTGATAATACTCAGTGCCTCTGATGTCAGTCTGTCGTTCGGCACGGATGTTGTGCTTGACAGAATATCTCTCGGCATACAGGAAAATGATAAAATCGGAATAGTGGGAGTTAACGGAGCCGGCAAGAGCCTTTTTATGAAGATTCTTGCGGGACGTGTTGCGCAGAGCGAGGGTGATGTTTTTCTCGCAAAGGGAATGAACATCGGATACCTTGAGCAGAATACGGGACTTGATTCGGATAAAGAAATGTTCGAGGAAATGTGTAATGCTTTTCCAAAGCTCCTTGAGGCGGAAAAGCGACTTTCCGAGCTCGAACAGCTTATGAATGAATCGCATGATAGCGATAAGCACATGAGCCTTGCAAAGGAGTATACAACCCTTGAGGATGCTTTTAAACGCGAGGGCGGTTACGAATTCCGAAGCAGGATTTCGAGCATGCTTACGGGGCTCGGCTTTGAGAAGGAAACACATACAAGAACAATAAACACACTTTCGGGAGGACAGAAAACAAGACTTGCCATTGCAAGACTTCTGTTGTCCGAGCCCGATATACTTATGCTCGATGAGCCTACAAACCATTTGGACATTGAAACGGTGGAATGGCTTGAAGAATATCTGAAAAACTATAAAAAGAGCCTTGTTGTTATTTCTCATGACAGATACTTTCTCGATAAGGTAACAAAAAAGACCTTTGAAATAGAAAACCATGAGGGCAAGCTTTATAATACTTCTTATACGGAATATGTAAAACAAAAGGAAATAGACAGAAAAATTGACCAGAAGCATTATGAGCTTCAGCAAAAAGAAATCGCAAGACTTGAGGCTTTCATTGAAAACCAACGACGTTGGAACAGGGAAAGAAATATCATTGCCGCCGAAAGCCGCATGAAAGCAATTGACCGCATGGAAAAGATTGAAAAGCCTAAGAATTTACCGTCAAACATACGCTTTCGTTTCCAGATGAGCGAAAACGGCAGATGCCCGGATAAAATGCTTGAGGTTACAGGTCTGTCAAAAGGATACCCGGGAAAACAGCTGTTTGAAAATGTGTCTTTCCTGCTTCATGGCAGGGATAAGATGTTCATTCTCGGACAGAACGGTGTCGGAAAGTCAACCATGCTCAAGATACTTTGTGGCAAAGTGGGGCAGGATTTTGGTACATTTGAGTACGCAAGCGGTCTTGCTATAGGCTACTACGACCAGGAGCATCAGGGACTTGACGGAAACAACACTGTTATCGATGAATTGTGGGATTGCTTCCCGAATAAAACACAGACCGAGATAAGAAGTGTTCTTGGGGGCTTTCTCTTTACAAGCGAGGATGTATTTAAAAAGATAGATGTGCTGTCGGGCGGAGAAAAGGCAAGGCTTACCTTTGCAAAGCTTATGCTTGAAAAGAGCGACCTGCTCATTCTCGACGAGCCGACCAACCATCTTGATACACCAAGCAGAGAAGTGCTTGAAAACGCTCTTAGTGAATATGACGGAACAGTTCTTTGCGTATCCCATGACCGATATTTCGTCAAAAAGCTTGCCAGCCGTATTTTTGAGATGCGCGAGGATGGCACATTTGACTTTAAAGGCGGATATGAGGACTTTTGTTCATACAAAGATAAGAAAAAGGGCACAGAAAACGAGAAGACGCCGGGGCAGGGAAGTGTAACCAATTCACAAATTGATTACGAGAAATCCAAAGAATTGAAAAACCGACGCAAGAGTGCCGAGAGAAAACTTGCTGAAACCGAAAAGAAAATATCTGAAACTGAATCAAAAATCGAAGAAAACCAGAAAAAACAGGAAGAATGTGCCTCGGATTATGAGCAGATTTCAAAACTGTTTTCTGAGCTCTCTGAACTGAATGATACCCTTGAGCGCTTATATGAAACGTGGGATGAGCTTCAGACTATTCTTGATGAAAAATAATAAATTAGCGAAAAAACAAAAAAATGACCATAAACGAACAAAAAAACGTTTATGGTCAAATTTTTTTTGACGTAGAAAAAACGCCGAAGTTTTTGTGCAAAATTGACAATCGGGATTTTAATAAATCAATAAAAATGCCACAAAAACTTAACATTTTGCAAAAAAATCGTGGATATTATAAATTCAAAGTGATAATTTAACTGGATAATCGAATTGAATTTATCGTGCTGAAATTTGCTATAAAATGTACTGGCTTTACATAAAAAACGACGTAAATACGTGGATTTTTGCTGGTTGTGTTTTGCTTGATGGCTGACTGTAAAATAAAGTTAATCTAATGAATTTGTTAAAAATACAAATACGATAAAATTTATATGTATCATTGAGCTGCAAAAATAATTGTAAAAATTTTGCATTTCAGCCCCCGCGCCACCCTTTATTTGAAGACTTTGGCAGCTATTGACAAACCTTTTTTGCGTTGATATACTATAACCATGTAATTGGGTGCTTTTTGCCCTTTTTTAGTGTTGTCTGTGTGAAATCCCTGTGAGCATACGGTGATAAGTCGGCTTGCTGTGGATGAAGCATATATAATATGAAGAAAAAAGTGCGGAAAGACCTGTACCGAGCAATTCTCATCAGAGGAGGAAATAGCAATGATGATTGCAAAAAACAAAAGCAGACTTGTTGTACTTTTACTTGTGACGAGTATGCTTCTCCAGCTTTTTGGTTCGGTCGTGATGTTTGCAGCTCCTGTTTCACAACAAAAGCTTGAAAACTCAACTACCGCACACTCGCTGGATGCTATGGCAGAGCTCATGGTTTCCACTACATACAGTGAATACCTTGCGCTTAATGATGAAATCCCCGATGCCACTGAAAATCTTATGATTTTGGCGACTGACTACTACATCCCCGAGATTGTAGATGAGGAAACAGCCGAAAAAGTCAAGGATTATGCAAATGTATCTGTTGTTACAGATGAGGAAGCAGGGGAAGTTATTTATACACCCGGTTCGGGCAAGGTTTCCTTTAAGGTAGATGTTCCCGAAACAGCGATGTATACAATCAAGATAAAGTATCGTCCCCTTGTTGGAAGCTGGGATGACACTCGTACTGACGATGACAGCCACGGCTCCAATATCGAACGTATTCTTCTTATTGATGATATAGTTCCTTATAAGGAAGCTCGTACTCTTAATTTCTCCCGTTTTTGGGCAGATAACTACGAGAAGAATTTCAAGGATAAGGGCGTTTTCGGCAAGGACGGCAGATATAATTTCAGACTTGATGTAAACAACAATGAAATGCGTCCTACAAAGGCCGAGGCTCCCGAGTGGGTTGAAACTTATATCACCGACTCTGAAACCTTCTACGATGAACCTTTGAAGTTCATGCTTGAAAAGGGCGAACGCGTTATCACGTTTGAGGCGGCTTGTGAGCCTATGGCTATTGCATGGCTTGAAGTCGGATACGCTGAGGAGATTCTTTCCTATAAAGACTATCTCAAGATGTACGCTGACAAAAAGGCACCTAAGAATGCTGAAGCAATAATGATTCACGCTGAAACACCCTATCAGACAAGTGAGCAGGTTATCTATGCGATGAATGACAGAACCAGCGGTATTACATATCCTCAGGATCCTGCGGCTTCTCTTCTTAACACAATCGGCGGTAACGGCGGTGACAAGTGGAAGAGCCCCGGACAGTGGATAAAGTACAAGATTACAGTTAAAGAATCCGGCTGGTATGATATTGTTCCCAGATTCAAGCAGACTATAAACCAGGGTCTTTTCTCATCCCGTTCTTTGAAGATTGACGGTGAGTATCCTTTCCTTGAAGCGAAGAACATTCAGTTTAAGTATGGCGATGACTGGCAGGTTCAGAGACTTGGTGACGGTAGTCAGGAATTCAAGTTCTACCTCACAGAAGGTGAACACACTCTTGAATTCAAGGCTGTTCTCGGTGATATGGCGGACGTTCTTGGTGAAATTGAAAGTATCCAGACAACGCTTAACGACTACTACAGACAGATCCTTATGATCACCGGTTCCGAACCTGATGATTATACGGACTATGAATTTTCCAAGCTCATTCCCAGTGTAATCACCGGTATGAAGCAGGAAAAGAAAAACCTTGACAAAGTTTCCAAAGAATTGGAAAAGAAGATTGGTACAAAGGGTGAAAACACAGTAATCCTTGACAGAATTTCTTTCCTTCTTGACGAAATGAGTAAGGATGAAAATAAAATAGCGGCAAACCTCGGTAACCTCAAGAGTTACATCGGTTCTCTCGGTACATGGCTTCTCAGCACAAAATCACAGCCTCTCCAGCTTGACTATATTCTCGTTCAGCCGGCAGGAAGTGAACTTCCCAAGGCTAATGCCAACTTCTTTGAATCTATGGGACACGAGTTCAAGTCATTCATTATGTCTTTCTTTACAGACTATAACTCTATAGGTTCTGCAAGAAAGATTGAAGCGGACGACCCCAATGCGGTTGAAGTTTGGATTACAACAGGCCGTGACCAGGCTACAATCATGAGACAGATGGTTGATGATTCTTTCAATAACGAAAACATTGCTGTCAACCTCAAGCTCATCGCGGCAGGTACGCTTCTTCCTGCGACACTTGCCGGTGTTGGTCCTGACGTTTCAATGGACGGTGACCCTAACGGTTATGGTATCAGAAATGCGGTTATCCCGCTTAACTATTTCCAGGATGAAACCGTTGCCAAGATCAATGAGCGTATAACTCTACCTAATAAGAATAAGGTACTCACATATGATGAAGTAAAGAAAACATACTTCAGAGATAACGATGAGCTTTTTGTTCCTCTTACAATTCTTGACCCGGACAGAGTTGAGTACGAAAAAGACGGTAAGACATACAAGGTAGTCGACGGTGTCGAAAGAAACGGTAGTGTTTCCTACGGTCTTCCCTATACTATAGACTTCCCGATGCTCTTCTACAGAAAAGATATTTTTGTAGACCTCGGACTTGAAGTTCCCGAAACATGGGATGACGTTGAGGCGATCATCAGAGCGCTTTCCGAAAACCAGATGGAAATGGGCTTTTCACAGGCAATGACTCAGATTTATATGTACCAGTCAGGTGTTGAATGGTTTGAGTCGGCGGAAAACTATCTTGATTATTATGAAAATCCTGAAGAAATTACTCGTGACAGCAGAGAGTATCTGAGAACTGTAGGTATTGCATCAAACCTTGACTCCAACGGTGCACTTGATGCATTCCAGAGAATGACAGAATGGTTCACACTTTACGGAGAACCTGTTTCGTTCGACTTTGCAAACAGATTCAGAACAGGTGAAATGCCTATTGCTATTGCGGCTTATTCAACATATAATCAGCTTAAGGTGTTTGCTCCGGAAATCGCAGGTCTCTGGGAATTCGTACAGCTTCCCGGTGTTAAGAGAGTTGATGATGAAGGTAACGAATATATCGACCATTCAACCCCCGGTACACCTACTGCGGTTATGATGATGAAGGATGCGGCTGATGATATCGGAAGCGGACAGGATGTTACCGATTCCAAGAAGGCGCAGAACGCATGGGCATATCTCCAGTGGTGGGTATCCAAGGATACACAGGAAAGATTCGGTCAGGAGCAGGTAGCCCTCATGGGTACAGCTGCTAAGTATAATACAGCAAACGTTGATGCTCTTCTCGGTCAGTCCTGGACAGCACAGGAAAAGAAGAACCTCGAGCAGCAGTTTGCATCACTCAAGGGAACTCCGATGTCCCCCGGTAACTACATTGTTGCAAGATATACAAACTTCGCATTCTATAATGTAATAAATGACGGTGAAGTTCCGGCGGAAGCATTGCGTGGCTATGTTGATGATATTGACCACGAGCTTTCGAGAAAGAGAGCAGAGTACGGCTTCCTTACCAAGGAAGAATACTTTGAAGAACTCGGGATAGAGAGATAATCCCAGCAAAGAAATTATTAAGGAGTGAAATAAATGTCAGAAAAAGCTGTAAAGAAGCCCCAGGGCGCACCGAAGCTTAGAAAAGACATGACCAAATGGGAATGGACTCTCCGTGAAATGAAAGTAAATAAAGTGGGTTACTTCATGGTAGCTCCCTACTATATAGTATTTATGCTTTTCACAATCGTTCCCGTATTCGTGTCGCTTTTCCTTAGCCTCACACAGTTTAATATGCTCGAAGCACCTATTTTCGTAGGTGTAGATAACTACATAAGACTTCTTCTTGATGATGACACGTTCCTCTTGGCTGTTGAAAATACTTTGGTATTTGCAACAATGACAGGTCCCGTATCATACCTCTTGAGCCTTATGTTCGCATGGTTTATCAACGAACTTACCCCCAGAATCCGTGCGGTTGTAACACTTATATTCTATGCCCCCAGTATTTCGGGTCAGGTATACCTCATTTGGCAGACTCTGTTCTCCTCTGACCAGTACGGTTGGGTAAACGGTACTTTGATGAAGCTCGGCATTATCAATAGTCCGATTCTTTGGTTCCAGGATACCAATTATATTATGACACTTGTAATCGTGGTTGCTCTTTGGACATCCCTTGGTACATCGTTCCTTTCCTTCATCGCCGGCTTCAAGGTAGTTGATAAGTCACTCTACGAAGCAGCCAGCGTTGACGGCGTAAGAAACAGATGGCAGGAGCTCTGGTATGTAACACTTCCTGTTATGAAGAACCAGATGATGTTCGGTGCTATCATGGCTATTACATCTTCATTCGGTTTCGGTGCAATCGTAACAGCTCTCTGTGGATTCCCGTCCGTTGACTACTGCGCTCACACTATCATGCATCACCTTGATGACTATGGTGGACAGCGTTGGGAATTAGGTTATGCATCTGCTATTGCGACAATTCTGTTTGCAGTAATGATTGGTTCTAACCTGCTTGTAAATAAATTATTGTCGAAGGTAGGTAAATGATGATGAAACTTCCAAAAATCAAAAGACGTTCATTTAACCGTTCCGTCGGCGGTGACGTGGGAATTAACGTAATGCTCATCGTTTTCGGTGCATTCATGTTCCTCCCCATGGTTTATGCAGTATCACAGTCACTTAAGCCTCTTGATGAACTCTGGATGTTCCCTCCGAGATTCCTTGTTATAAATCCTACTCTCAAGAATTTCGGTGAACTTTTCCGACTCATGAGTGAATCCTGGGTTCCTTTCTCAAGATATATCTTTAACACAGCACTTGTTTCCGTAGGCGGTACATTCGGACATCTGTTCCTTGCTTCTATGGCGGCATATGCTATGACAAAAATCAAATTCCCCGGACGTAAGGGAATGTTCAAACTCGTTTACTACTCCCTCATGTTCCACTCTACAGTAACAGGCGTTTCAAACTTTATTATAATGTCTGCACTTGGTTGGATTGATACATATTGGTCACTGATTATTCCCGCATTTGGTTATACCCTTGGTTTCTACCTAATGCGTCAGTTTATGGAGTCCACAGTACCCGATTCAGTTCTTGAATCTGCAAGACTTGACGGTGCCAAGGAACTTACAATTTACTGGAAGATAGTAATGCCGATGGTTAAGCCTGCATGGCTCACACTTATCGTTTACTCTTTCCAGGGACTTTGGAATAGCGGTACTTCAATTTATATCTATTCCGAACAGCTCAAAACATTTAACTACGCAATCCAGCAGATTCTTGCCGGTGGTATTACACGAAGCGGTGCTGCAGCAGCGTCTACAGTTATCATGATGATTGTACCTGTAACAGTATTCGTTATCACACAGAGTAATATTATTGAAACAATGGCAAGTTCCGGTATGAAAGACTAAGGAGGAGACAACAAATGAAAAATATAAAACGTATAGTTCTCCTTGCCCTTGTCTTTCTGATGGTGCTTGGAGCAATGCCCGTAGGTGCAATTATTCCTTATTCTACATATACATATGATATCGATGGTAATTACGTCGAATCACCCCATGCATATGTTCCTTATGAAGTAATTACATCTGCAACACTCGGTATTGGTGATAATCCCATTACAGACCCGCAGGACTTCTGTACCGGTAGAATTTCAGCGATAGATGAACACGCTCAGAGATATTTCTACTGGGATGGCAGAATTTATATTTCTGATGCAAATTCTGCTGCAGAGAACCCCAGAGTTGTAATTGCTGAGTACAGCTTTGAAGAATCAGGCTTCAGATATGTGGCTGAAATTACAGAGTTTGTAAATGAATGGGGTATTCCCGATAAAATTACTTCTCCTCGTGGTCTCTATGCCATTGACAATCAGCTTTATGTCTGTGATATCGACTCTGCAAGAATCCTCGTTTTTGCAACAGCTGACGTTGAAATCGACGGCGTTCAGTATCAGATGGGTGATTTCATCAGAACAATTGCCGAACCTGAAAGTGAAGTAATCAGTGATAACCACGTATACAGACCTCTTGCAGTTGCTGTAAGTTCATCAGGTTACATTTATGTTGTCGGTGAATCTACTCACCAGGGTGTTATTTCAATAAACAGTGAGGGTGAGTTTGCCGGATTTATCGGTACACAGTCTCAGTCCCTTAGCTTTTTTGATATGCTTTGGAGAAAGCTCCAGACAGAAGAGCAGAGAAATAAGTCTGTAAAGAACGTATCCACATCTTTCAATAATATCAATATCAATGAAAAGGGCTTCGTTTACGCGACAACTCTTTCCATAAATCCCGATGATATTCTTAGTGCTGTCGCTTCAAAATCAATCACAAGCGATGCGTCACCTATAAAGATGCTCAACCCTAACGGTCAGGACGTAATGAAAAGATCCGGATTTTTCCCGCCGGTAGGTGAAGTTACATTCCAGACACAGAAAACGGCTGATTACGCTACATACGGTCCTTCTCAGATTTATGACGTAGGTCTTGGTCCCGAAGGTACATGGTCTATCATAGACTCCGGAACAGAAGGAAGACAGAAGATTTTCACATATGATGAAGACGGAAACCTCCTCTTCGCTTTTGGTGATAAGGGTTCTCAGCTCGGAAATGTCTCTCTTGCAAAGGCAATTGACTATGCTTATGGTGATGCAGACGGCAATGATTCCATGAACTACCTTATGGTTCTTGATGAAACAAACGATGCCATCACAGTTTACAGAAGAACAGAATATGGCGATGTACTTATTCAGGCTCTCCAGAATCAGAGAGACAGAAAATTCGATAAGTCTGAGGAAGACTGGAGAGAAATTCTTCAGAGAAACTCAAACTTCGACATGTCTTATATAGGCATTGGTAAGAGCCTTGCAAGACAGGAAAAATATCCAGAAGCTATGGAAATGTTCAAGGCTGCATATGATACGGAAAACTATTCCGAAGCATGGCAGCAGGTAAGAAAAGCATGGGTTGAAGATTATGTAATCGTAATTCCCATAGTAATTGTAGCATTCTTCATTATTGTTTCTAAAATCTTCAAGTATGCAAACAAGGTTAATGAGGCAGGTCTTGCCCTCAGAAAGAAGCGTACACTTAAAGAAGAATTTATGTACGGTTTCCATGTAATGTTCCATCCGTTCGACGGATATTGGGATATTAAGCATGAATACCGAGCATCTACAAAGGGTGCAACACTTATTCTTGCGATTACAGTATTGTCCTTTATATATTATTCAATCGGTCAGTCGTATATAATCAAGCCTACACCTGATGATACAGGCGTGCTTATGATGTTTGTATCAGTACTCCTTCCCATACTTCTTTGGGTAATTGCAAACTGGTGTCTCACAACACTGTTTGACGGAGAAGGAAGCATCAGAGATATTTATATTGCGACCTGTTATGCACTTTTCCCGCTTCCTCCGTTCCTTATTCTTACAACACTTTTGTCGAATATTGTAACAGTTGATGAAGCAGGTCTTCTCTCACTCGCACTTGGCGTAGCACTTTTCTGGTGCGGCTTCCTGCTCTTCTTTGGTATGCAGGTAATTCACGACTATTCACTTTTCAAGAACGTTCTTACAACACTTGCTTCAATAGTAGGTATGGCATTTATTATGTTTATCGGCGTGCTCTTCTCGAGCCTTCTCGGTAAAATAGTAACATTTGTTGTTAATATCGTTGTTGAACTTTCATACAGAGTATAGGAAAGGAGAAAGAAAATGAAACACATGAAATTAGCAAGATACATTCTTTCTGTTCTTATGCTCGTTGCAACGCTTTGCATTTGTTGCGTGGCAGCTGATGAGGAATATACACTCTCAAAGGACTATATAACCTCAACGGGTGATAACGGCGTTATTTACAACAGCCCCGAAGAAAAGCTCGCAACAATGGGTGTTAAGGACGAAGAAACAGGCAAAAGTAAGCCTAACTTTGAAAATGATGAATATGAAATCTGGGCGCATCCTGAAACCGGTGAAGTTGGTATCAAGGTGAAGGCAACAGGTCAGATTATTCTCACAAACCCATATAATGTCAGCCAGTCAACCGCGGCTAAAGAGGTAAAACAGAAGCTTCTTTCGCAAATAATCATTCAGTATAAGGATAGCTCCGGTGCTATAGTGGAATTCAATTCCTATAAGGACGCTGCCCTTAACGGTAAGGTTGTTTCGAGAGAAAACGTTGGCCAGATTCAGGTTAAAAACACAAGAAACGGTATCAGAGTGGACTATACACTCGGTAAGGAACAGGCAAAATATGTTGTTCCCAAGCAGATAGAAAAAGAAAGCTTTGAAAAGAATCTTATCGAGGTTTGGGAAGATAAAACCACAAGAGACTTTGCTCAGTTTATAGCATATTATGACCTTAAAGACCCCTTTGATAAGTCACTTGCTCCTGCAGTTCTTACATCTATGAAGGCGCAGTTCCCTGCAACCGAGAACTATGCAATTTATGTGCTTGACCCCGGTGTTTCCAACAGAGAACTTGAGATGCTTTCAGGCTATATCAGCAAGAATACTGAATATGATGCTACACAGATGGCGGCAGACTATGATCTTATCAATTATATTGATACATCTGCAGCACCTGCAATCTTCAGATTTGCAATTGAATATTCAATTGATGAGCATGGTATTATGATTTCAATGCCTGCTAACAGTATTACTTATGATTCTTCAAGCTATACGCTTGTAAATGTAAAGCTTCTTCCTTACCTTGGTGCAGGAAGTAATAACAATACCGGATTTACATTGCTTCCTGATGGTTCAGGTACTATAACAAGATTTGAAGATATTAAAGGTAAGGCTTTCACCCTCACAGGTAAAGTTTACGGTAAGGATTATTCCTATCATTCGATTTCCGGATACAACCAGGAAACAATGAGACTACCTGTAATCGGTATTCTTGAAAACAGACCTGCGCCTGTTGTAGAAACAGCAGGAGAGGCAGAAGATGTTGCCGCAGTACCTGCAGAAGAAACAGACAATCTTGTAGGACAGGGCTTTGTTGCATACTTTGTTGATGGTGACTCTCTCACAGAGCTTAGCTCTGACCATGGCGGTAGTGTTCATAACTATAGCTCGGTTTATGCTACTTTCTATCCGAAAGCAACAGATACATATTCACTTACAGGTATTTCTTCCGACGGTGATGCAACTTGGTCTGTTTCAGGCGACAGAAAGTATGTGGGCGACTATTCAATGAGAGTTTTCCCTGTATACGGTGAAGATGCCGGCTATACGAATATGGCACAGATTGTAAGAAAATATCTTGAGGATACAAAGGTTCTTACAAGAATGGATGCCAAGAAAGATAAGTCAAAAGATGTAGCGATTTATATTGAAAACTTCGGTACAATCAAGACAGATGAAAAGATTCTTGGTTTCCCCACAAAGGTACAGACACCTCTTACAACTTTTGAACAGACGCAGGAAATGATTGAGGATCTCAAGTCAAGAGGCGTAAATAATATCAATGTAAGACTTACAGGTTGGTATAACGGAGGTCTCGAGCATACTGCTCCTTCATCTTTGAGCGTGCCCGGCAAGATCGGTGGTATGAATGGTCTTAAGGACCTTGCAGCCTATGCGAAAAAAGCCGGTGTTGGTCTCTATCCCGACCTCGACTATACATACGTTGAACATTTCAAGTGGTTTGACGGAATTTCGACTAAGGATGATACCGTAAAAACACTTGATGGCAGAGGTGCTGTTCATAGAGTTTATAATGCTCTCTACCAGGGATTTGAAGCGGACGACAAGGCAATCATCAGCCCCGGTTCAATTTCTGATTTGTATGAGAAGATTAGTAAGAAATACGAAGCAATCGGTGCAAGTGGTATTTCGGTTGCGTCAATCGGCTATGATTTAAATTCAGACCATAATGATGAATATGTTCTTAACAGAGACGAATCTCAGGAGCTTGTAGAAGACTTCCTCAATACTCTCAAGAAAAAGAACGGAAGTGTTATGGTTGACGGTGGTAATGCTTATTCTTTGAAGTATGCGGACCATATTCTCAGCATGCCCCTTGAAAGTAGTATGAACATTAACACAAGCCAGTCAGTTCCTTTCATGGGAATGGTACTTCATGGTTATGTTGAATTCGCAGGTACACCTATCAACCTTGACGGTGACTTTGATTACAGTGTTCTCAGAGCCATTGAAAATGGTGCAAACCTTTACTTTGTGGTATCTAAGGATAATACATCCGAACTCAAATCATTCCCCGAATTCAGCAAGTACTATGCTATCAGCTATGACAACTGGGTAAATGATATTGAAGCGACATACGCTAAGTTCAATGATGCAATGAAGAAGGTTAAATACTCTCTTATTGATGAGCATGAGTATATCGGAACAAGACTCGTAAGGGTAAAATATGATAACGGAACAGAGTTTATCCTTAACTATAATACCCACGAAGTTACAACAGAAGACGGAACAACTGTTGAAGCCATGAGCTTCGCAGTGAGATAAGAAAGGGGTGCAGCTTTTATGAATAACACAGCAAGTGTAGAAGTAGTAAAAAAGAAAAAGCCGGCATCACTTGATGCTAAAAAGGCAAGAGCTGGTTGGTTTTTTGTACTGCCTTTCTTAATTGGTTTTATAATTCTTTATATTCCGATGCTTATAAGCTCGGTTGAGTTTTCATTCAGTAAGATTCATGTTATTCCTAAAGCAGGTTATGAACTTGAATTTATAGGAATTGAAAACTATCGCGAAGCACTGTTCTCTGATGCAAACTTTGTAAGAACACTTACAGAGAGTATTCAGCAGCTTGTACTTGACGTGCCCGCTATTGTAATATTCTCACTCTTTATGGCAATTGTTCTTAATCAGAAAATGCTTGGTCGTGCAGTGTTCAGAGCAATTTTCTTCATCCCTGTTATTCTTGCAACAGGTCTTATAGACCAGATTGACCAGAGTAACGCGGCGATGAACTACATGAATAGCGGCGGTATTGATACCGGTGCCGGAGGAGCAGAATCCGAAGGTCTTATCAATACAATGGATATTACCAATCTTCTCGGTAATATGGTAATTGGTACAGAACTTGTTGAATATGTTGTAGGTATTGTTAATAATATCTTTAACATCGTTAACCGTTCCGGTGTACAGATGCTTATCTTCCTTTCAGGTCTTCAGTCAATTTCTCCTGCAATCTATGAATCATGTAAGATGGACGGTGCAACAGGTTGGGAAACCTTCTGGAAGATTACATTCCCCATGATAAGCCCTATGATTCTTGTAAATACAATTTACACGGTAATCGACTCATTTACATCGGAATCGAATGTTGTAATGACATACATTAACAAGGTATATAACGAAGGAACACTCAGACCTCGTGAACTTAGTAGTGCCATGAGCTGGATTTACTTCTTAATTGTACTTGTGCTTATTGGTCTTGTATCGCTCCTTGTATCGGCATTCGTATTCTATCAAAGAAGAGACTAAAGAAGGGAGGATAAAAAAATGAACAATAACACAACAGATGCTCAGCTCAGAAAAGTTACGAGAAAAGAAATGAAGATTGATTTTGAAGGAAAGCTTTCCTTTAAAGAGAGACTTCGTCTTAAGTATTTCTCATGGAAATTTGTTGGCGAATTAGTGTATAAGATTTTCAGATTTGTTCTTCTTGTCGGTATTTCGTACATCATTATTTATCCTTTCCTTACAAAGATCCTCAACTCATTTATGACAACTGAGGACCTTGTAGATGTAACGGTAAAGCTTATTCCCCGTCATCCCAATCTCAATCAGTGGAAGTTTATCATTATGGAAAATGATTATTTCCTTGCACTTTTCAATACGGCAAGAATTTCACTTGTATGTGCCTTCTTTCAGACACTTATTTGTGCGATAATCGGTTACGGTTTTGCTAAGTTCAAGTTCAAGGGAAGAAATATACTTTTCCTTTGCGTAATCATTACAATGCTTATTCCTCATGATACCCTTCTTCTTGCTATGTTCATGAAGTTCAGATACTTTGATATATTCGGTATTTTCAGTCTTTTCGGACTTGATATAAACCTAATCAATACCGAAATTCCTCTGTATCTGCTCTCTCTTACAGGACTTGCGTTTAAGAACGGTCTTTATATCTTTATTTTCAGACAGTTCTATCGCGGCGTACCTGATGAACTTGAAGAAGCGGCTTATATTGACGGTACAGGCGTATTCAAGACATTCTTCCAGATTATTCTTCCCCTGTCAGTTCCTATGATGACAACAGTATTCCTGTTCTCGTTCTCATGGCAGTGGACGGATACATTCTATACAGCGTCCCCCTTCTTTACATCCAATGACATCCATTTGCTTCCCAACATTGTTGAGGTTCCTCAGAGCCTTAAGATGGACTTTGCGGCAAGCGGTCTTTGGAACTCTATCATTACCAACACTTGTGGTATGCTGGTTATCTTGCCCCTCTTCATTATCTTCCTCTTCGCACAGAGATCCTTTGTTGAAGGTATTGAACGTTCGGGTATTGTTGGTTAAAATTACAAGGAAAAGCGTGTGCTTTGCACACGCTTTTTTATATATTAAAAAATTATGAAAAATCAAAAAAACATTTGACAAAGGAACAAATGTTTGTTATAATGTATACATAAAAGGTAGAAAGGGCGGTAAAAATGAAAGACCTTAAACCAAAGGAACTCAGAGTATATGAATTTATAAAGGGAAGAATTATTGAAATTGGCTATGCTCCGTCTGTAAGAGAAATATGTGCAGATCTTAATATTAAGTCTACTTCTACAGCACAAATGTATATTGATAGACTTATATCGAAGGGCTATCTTGAAAGAGAAAACGGAAAGAGCAGAACCCTTAAACTTACCGCAGGTGACGGTTCTAAGGTTCACAGCTATAAAGTTCCGATACTCGGTCAGGTTGCGGCAGGACTTCCTATATTGACTGCGGAAAATTTTGACGGATATATCAACTTTGCAACGGAGAAGAAGTATGATGAACATCAGCTTTTTGCACTTACTGTTAAGGGCGAAAGTATGCGAGAGGTGGGCATCATGAACGGTGATATAGTTGTTGTGGAGAAATGCGATTATGCCGATAATGGAAAGATTGTTGTTGCAATGATTGGCGATGAGGCAACGGTTAAACGCTTCTATAAAGAAAACGGAAAATACAGACTTCAGCCGGAAAATCATGATATGCAGCCTATAATTGCGGATGAAGTATCGGTACTTGGTCATGTTGTGGCTGATATAAGGTTTTACAAATAATGAAGCTTGTAGATTTGTTGTTTGACAGACGATGCTGTATTTGCGATAAGCATATAGATTCAGGTGCTGTTTGTACAGATTGCAATGAGAAAATTGCCGCGCTTGCAGACGTCAGAAAAAGGCGGCTGAAGATTGGTGAGCGCACTTTTGAAGTGAGTTACCTTTTCGATTATGATAATCCCGTTGTACAAAAACTTCTTTTTAAACTTAAACGTTCGTCAAATCGTGATTTGTTCCGGTATGCCGGAAAACTTTATTTCAAGGCTGTTCCCGAACATTTTCGCGGCGTTGTAACAAACTGTCCGAGGGGTGGCAAGGGTATCAGGAATTATGGCTATGACCAGGTTGCGGTGCCTTGCGGAATTATGTGTAAAGAAAGCGATGGGAGTCTTGAATATCATAGACTTGTAAAAAGAATAGGAAGGTCCAAAGAGCAGAAAAATCTTTCGCTTGAACAGAGAAAGGAAAACACAAAGAATAAGTTCAGAATAGCAAAAAAGGATATTCCGAAGAATATCCTGATTGTGGATGATGTTGTTACTACGGGAAGTACAGTTAATGCGTGCATACTTGAAATTTTAAAATGCAGGGAGGATGCCGATATTAAGGTTGCGTGTCTTGCATCACGAAACACTTTTTCCGGCAAATGACAATTTAAATATAAGCTCCAGAAGAAGCTCATAGCCGTCTGTGCGTGAGCTTTTTATTTTTTTGTCGTATTCAAGACACAATTCTGCACAGACGCGAGGGAATGATTCTTTTCCCTTAAAATCTCTGTTTCTGCTTGTGAGATAGGCGGAACTGTTTTTGACAATAAAATCAGCAATACCCGTTTCTTTTGAAATGGATGCAACGGGAATTCCCCGTTTTATGCAGATGTCGGTTCTGCAAAGGTCGTTAATTGCTTTGGAAATGGTGCCGAGAATCAGAATAGGACTTTCGCGCTTGTCCCTTAGAACGTTCAGTGCCCGTGCTGCCTTTGTAAAGTTGCCAGACAGAGCGCCGCTTGAAATATCAAAAATCTGAGCCGAGGTGCTTTTTATACATATAAAATCTACATCGGAAATTTCAAGCGTATCACGGTTTTCAAAGCGAAGATAACCAATGAGCTTGTCGATTTCGTTTTTTAAATCTGTCATGCTGTTGCCGACAGTCTGGCATAAATGAACCGCAACGTGTCTGTCAACATTCAGTTTTTCTCTCGAAAAATGACGCAAAACCCATGTTACAAGAACACTGCTACCTACAGGTTCTCTCTTGAAATTAACGGTCAGTGCAAATTCGCTTACTTTTTTGTAAAAGCTGCCTTTCAGAACTGTGTCATCATCGCCCATGTAAAACCAAAAAATAACAATTGTTTTTTCGGGTAGATTCTGAAGAAATTCGAGAAGATAGTCGGAATCTTTTTTTGAAAGACCCGAAAGATCGGGGTAATACAGCTTTATAATTCTGAAAGATGCTTCTTTTTCATCTTGCTTCTCTTCTATTGAAAACATATCAAGGCTTTCTACAGCACTTGTTTCACAGGATGCAATGAAATTTTCAAGGCTGAACTCATCTCCGTAAATAGAGGTTACGTTAAGGTTTGAGCCTGCCTGCGAGAGGATAAGATTTGTGTAGTGATTCTTTGTGTATTCTTCATCCCCGTAGAAAATGTAACAACCCTCGGTTGTTTTTGCTTTTATTCGTTCTTTCAGAACTTGCAGGTTGTTTGCATGAATGTCCTGCGGTTTTTCACGAAAAGGTGTCTTTGCCATATTTTCACCCCTTTATAACTACGGTTTTTTCACCATAGGTGTTAATAATGCCGTCTGCTTCTTCACCCTTTTTGAGTCTGGTAAAGAATTTGCTGCAAACGGGCTTTATGTCTTTGTTTGTATCAAACTGTGTTTTTGTATTTCTCGTAAAGAATGCACAAATATCGCAGTTTTTGTCAAACAACACCGGGTTGTATTTATCGTCAAATAAAATCCCCGTTTTGGTGTTGCCGTCATCGACGGATAAATAAAAATAATCGTCAGCGGTATATTTTATAGTTATATCTTCTACAGTGGCTTCCGAAGAAATATAGTTGCACCTGATGCCGTATTTGTCAAGCTCGCTTGCAAGTTCGGCACCTTCCTTTGATTTTGGAACATAAACGTTCTTCAGTCCAAATCTGTTGTCGAATATTTTTATATTTTGAGAGAGTACCGCTGGAATTATTGCGTCATCGGGGACTATGAAAAGATAATTGTTTTTGTATTTATAATCAAAAGGTGCGTCATCTTTGTTGCCACAGATACGGTTGTCGGCGTTAACCAGAAGGTGACCTTGAGTACCAAGCTTTATACATAGTTGACGGTCGTTAACATTTTTGCGATAGTATGTTATCTTGTAAACATTATCATCGGCGACCGAAAACATCAGTGATATGAAAGAGAATATAACACCCAGAGTTACGATAGCAGCAATGCAAAAGCGTCTTGCCAAAACAAAATCAAAAGCAATAAATACTGATAAAAGTATCAGTGCACAGACAAATAATGCCAAAAATGTTTCGGGGAAAGCTGATGTAATAGTGGCATACCTGAAGTGTGCAAAGAAGTCGGATGCTTTTATTATGCCCAGACATAATAAGTGGCAGACGTTTCCGATAATATCCAGAATAATGTCAATTGCCGCAAAAAACGACAGCGGAGATAGCAACAAAAGAAAAAGTAAACATAACAGCAAAACTTCAAAGATAAATGAAACTGCCATTGTTGCTGCAACCGACATGAGCGATATTCCGCCAAAGGATGCAGCACACACCGGCAGAGTAAACATGACTGCACCGAGATTTGAAAGAATAAGTTGTGTCGTTGCAGTAACGAATTTGCGCAAAGAACCGCCTTCGGTTGGCAGGGGTGCAAATTCAGAAAGGCAGATTATACCGAGAGTTGCGCAGAACGAAAGTATCAGGGAAATGTCGAGTACGCTGTAAGGTGAGAAAATACATATTACGAGAAGCGAAAAGAACAGTGAAATGTATGCATCTGTTTTTCGTCCCGACATCATGCCTATATAACTGATTACACACATGATGCATGCTCTGACAGTGGAAAGAGAAAAACCTGTAAAGGCTGTGTAAAAAACGCAAAGTGTAATAATAATTGCACACTTTAGCTTTTTGTGTACCGAGAACATTGACAAAAAGCAGTAACAGATACCCGAAAGAATTGCAAGGTGCATTCCCGAAACGCAGAGGATATGTGTAAGTCCGCATTCTGAAAAGGAATCCTTTATATCATTGGGAATTAAATTTCTGTCACCTGCAAACATGGCATAGCTTAGTGCGGCTGTTTCATAATTGGAGTTCTGCGGAATGTACTTGTACATAGCATAGTACGTATAATCGCGCAGCTTCGATAATAAAGGTGTTTTCTCCGCACCGATGGATTTTATTATGGAAGCAGATGGGAAATCTATAAAAATTCTTTTACTGCGCAGATAGCTTGTTGTATCAAAGCCATCGTTTTCAATTTGCCTGACAGAAATGGGTTTGCCTTGAAAAACGATGGTATCTCCATCGGTAAGCTGAAGTCCTGAATAACAATTAAGCCTCGCACGCAAAGGAATGTCTGCAGTAATACCGTTAACACTTTGAAGTGTTGCAAAAATCTGAGAATATCCTGAGTAAACCCTGCACTCATCTACTACGGCAGTATATTGAACGTTTTCCTTGTCTTGTAATACGGATATAAGTCTTTCCGAGGTGTTTTCATACTGTTCATAGGTAAAATATGAAGTTGCGACACAAATGAGAAGTGTTGGCAGGAGAATAAATGGGATTACGAGCTTCTTTGTTTTTATACAAATCGGCAGACATATTGCAATAAGGGCAATAAACCCCACAAAAATATAAATAATATGCTTTGGAAAAGCAAGAACAAGGTGAATCTGAATAATTGCAACTATCGTTGCAAGGACGGTTGGACGGCGAAGCATAGTTATTCGTATACTCTTTCAAACGAGGTGATAACCATGATACTGTCGCTTGTTATGATTGAATCATCAAGTGCAACAACGGCGTTTTTTGTGTGACTGCCTTGCTCGGGAATAAAATCATATACGGTGCCGATAACCAGATTTCTCGGATATACCTCTCCGAGACCACTTGTAAGAATCTTGTTTCCGAGAGCGACGGTGGTTTCGTTTGAGAGACCTTTTATAATGCATTTGTTTTGCTCAAAAGTCTCAAATGAACCCGAGAGAATTCCTGTTTCGCCCGTCTCTTCATCGTATACTCCCACATTTACATCGTATGAAAGAACAGATTTGCAACGGGCAGATGTGGACTCGACAGAGTATGTTACGCCTATAAGCGCACCCTCGTCGGAAATAATAGGCATATTTTCGGAAATGCCGTGAAATGAACCCTTGTCAATTGTAAATATCGAGGAATAACCCGAGGAAGATTTAGATACAATGTTTGCGTTTGTGAACTTGAAATCGGTTCTTTCTTTTTTTAACTCCAGGAATTTGTAGAGAGAGTCGTTTTCATCCTTTACCGCCTGATATGCGGCATTTTCCTCAGTAAGG
Source organism: Clostridia bacterium (assembly GCA_017456765.1). Lineage (GTDB taxonomy): Bacteria > Bacillota > Clostridia > Oscillospirales > CAG-382 > UMGS1387. The sequence continues at coordinate 136,971 of JAFTIR010000039.1, forward strand.
AGTTTGTTCTGTTTTGCAAGCTGTTTGTTTTGCTCGTGTAGTTTGTTTATGTCAGAAAAATAACTGCCTGCCGAGGAGCAAAGATTGTACACGCTTTTGGTAGCGCTTCTCAAAGGGGAGGTGACAACAGAAAGCGCATCGGAAAAAACAGTGCTTGTCCCGGAAGAATGGGAAGCAAAGCAAATAATACATAGGAGTATCCCTATGGCAAACATTAGCGGCATATGTAAATCTTTTTTTCTGTGCGGGATTTTCAATTTGTTCACTTCCTTTGAAAGAGTTTTGTTAAAATTCAAAAAATATAATTTACTTTTTTCTCACTATATATTATAATGTAAAAGAAATATGTTTGCAATACGAAAATGTAAAAAAGAGGAGAAGATATGACAAAACCTCTTATTCTTTCGCCTGCGGGTTCTTTTGAATCGTTTGTTGCCGCTGTAAATGCAGGGGCAGACGAGGTGTACTTCGGTCTTCCCGAATTCAATGCAAGATATAATGCAAAGAATTTTACGGATGAAGAACTGAAAGAGGCACTGAAAATATGCAGGATTCTTGGAGTAAAATCAAATATCACCGTAAACACACTTCTGACCGACAAGGAAATGCCAAGGGCTCTTGATATGGTTTACAATGCGGCATCGCTTGGCGCTGACGCCTTTATTGTGCAGGATCTTGGCTTTGCAAGCGAGATAAAGAAGCAGATGCCACAGGTGTGTCTTCATGCAAGTACCCAGTGTGCCTGCCATAGCCTTGAGGGAGCAAAAAAACTATCACAGCTTGGTTTTTCAAGGGTGGTTCTTGCAAGAGAAATGCCAAAGGACGAAATTGCGAAAGTCGTAAATGCGGGAATTGAAACCGAAATCTTTGTCCACGGTGCACTTTGCGTTTGCCAGTCGGGTATGTGCCTTATGAGCTCCGTTATTGGCGGCAGAAGCGGCAATCGCGGTCTTTGCGCACAGCCCTGCAGACTCCCATATACAACGAAGGAGAACAAAAACAAATATCCTCTCAGCCTTAAGGACTTGTCTCTTGGAACGAGAATTGAAGATTTAATTGTGTCAGGTGTAACAAGTCTTAAAATTGAGGGAAGAATGAAAAGTCCCGAATATGTTTACGGCACAACAAAGATATGGCGAGAGCTTATTGATGGCGAAAAGAATGCTACAAAGGAGCAGATGTCAGCGCTTTCGGACATTTTCTCAAGAGGTGGCTTTACGGACAAGTATTTCACGGGTGAGTATACAAAAAACAATAATGATATGTACGGCATCAGAAGTGAAAGTGATAAACGGGCTACAAGAGAAAATGGAAAGTGTACTGACTTTTCACAGATTACAAGAAAGAAAAGCATAAGAATTTCTTGCGTCATTGAAGCTGAAAAAAATGTGCAGGCAAAAGCATCATGCGACGGTACTGTTGTAAGTGTGACATCTGATTTTGTGTGTCAGGCGGCAACCGGCAGACCTTTGACTGAGGAGGATGTAAGAGGGGCGCTGTCAAAACTCGGAAACACACATTTTGAAGTGCGCGGGAACGATTTGGACATTGAAATAAAGGGTGACGTGTTCCTTAGTAAATCCATGCTTAATTCTGTGAGACGCTCTCTTGCAGAGGAGCTTGAGAATGTACTTTACAATCCCAAAAATGTTGAAAGAAAAAAGACGGAAACAATACGTAAAAGACGAAATGCGGCAGAGAAAACGGAAAAAATCCATTCTTGCATGAGTCTTGAAACTGCAAGGTCGCTTGACTTTGCGGAGTATGTAAGTATTCCCTTGAGCGAAATTGAGAATATAGACGAAAGCATAGTGAAAAAACACTCACATTTCGGTGTGACACTGCCGAGAGTTATATATTCATCCGAGATGGCTGAGTGCAGACGTCTTCTTGCACAGGCTGTGGAAAAAGGAGCGGAATTTGCCCTTGTTTCAAATATCGGACAGGTAGATGCCGTAAAAGACTCGGGACTTTTGTTGTTTGGAAACATCGGTATGAACGTGTTTAATTCCTCGACTGTCGGTGTGCTTGAGGAAATGGGCTTTTCGCTTATCACGGCTTCGCCCGAGCTTAATGAAGCGCAGGTCCGAGACCTTGAAAAGAAGGAAAGCACAAAGCTCTGTGCGTTTGCAAAGGGATATTTGCCCGTAATGGTGTTGGAAAGCTGTATTGTGCGGGCGGGCGGAACGTGTAAGATGCAAAACGGATACCCCTGTGGTGTTCTTCACGACAGAATCGGAAAAGATTTTCCCGTGTATGGTGAAAGAAGACTTTACTCAGACGGTTATCCTTGCAGAAATATAATCTTCAATTCCGTAGAGACGGACATTCTTTCAAAGAAAGAAAAAATGTCAAAAATGAATGTTGATGCGGCATTGATTTTACATCTGGAGTAGTATGAAAATAGGAAATGTAGAAATAAAAAACGGTGTATTTCTTGCACCTATGGCAGGGGTTACCGACAGGGCTTTTCGCTATATGTGTAAAAAATACGGTGCAGGTGGCATGACCACCGAAATGGTGTCGGCAAAGGCTATCTGTTACGGAGATAAAAAGACGGCACGCCTTGCGTATATTGCGCTCGAGGAAAGACCCTGCGGTCTTCAGCTTTTCGGAAGCGAGCCTGATATTATGGCAAGGGCGGCGGCGAGCGTTTTTGACTTGTTTTCCCCTGAATTTATTGATGTAAATATGGGTTGTCCTGCACCTAAAATCGTAAATAACGGCGAGGGAAGTTCACTTATGAAAAATCCACGCCTTTGCTATGAAATAGTCAAGAGCATGAAAACTGCTCTTGACGGCAGATGCCCCCTGACAGTTAAAATAAGACGCGGATTTGACAAAGACAGTATCAATGCTGTCGAGGTTGCAAAAATGTGTGAAGAAGCGGGTGCGGATGCAATCTTTGTCCACGCAAGGACGAGAGAGCAGATGTATATGCCTCCGGTTGAGTATTCAACTATTGCCGACGTAAAGAATGCAGTAAAAATCCCCGTTATAGGAAACGGGGACATAATGTGCGGACTTGATGCGGTGAATGTCATGAAAGAAACCGGATGTGACGGCGTTATGATTGGACGTGCGTCTCAGGGAAATCCTTTTGTGTTTGATGAAATCAACCATTATCTTGAGGGGAAAGCATATACTGCACCTACATCTGATGAGAAAAGGAAATGCGTAAAAGAACACATTTCACTTCTTGTCGAGGATAAGGGCGAATATGTCGGAGTGAGAGAGGCGAGAAAGCATGTTGCGTGGTATATAAAGGGACTTCCCGGTTCTGCCTCAATGAGAAACCGGGTGAATCTCTGTGAAAGCACAAAGGAAATGATGTCGCTTATTGATGAAGCCTTTTCTACCGGAGAATCATTTTAAAATAATCATTTGATATTTTTTCTACCGTCTTGTAATCTGTATACTGACGGTAGATTTTTTCTAATTCCATGTGAATCTCTCCTGCATTTTTCAGACATTCAAGCGCTTGCTTTTCCATATTTTCGGAAATACGGCAGTAGAATTTTCTTAGAGGCTTAAGGGGTGAAAGTGCCTTTGTGTCAAGAAATCTTGCACAGTTTATGATTCTGCATTTTTTGGAATTTCTGTCGCATTCGGAAACAAGCTTTTCGTCATAGAATGAAACCGAAACTCCTATATCCGGATAGTACAGGGCGTTGATTTCGTCTTTTTTTTCGGGGTTGTAGCTCACGTAAGTATAGGCACCCATGTTTTTCATATACTCATATACTGCCCGTAAAAACAGAGAGGGAAGGCGGCTTGACGAAAAAGGCTCTTTTACGAAAACACAGAAATCTGCACTGTCTTCAAAGGTTGAAAATCTTATTTTACCCAAAGAGGAAAATGCGCAGGTTAGTCTTGTTTTTGAAAGGTGATTTTCTTTTTTTTGAGTGCACTTCAACAGACTTTTTGAAAGACGTGATGCGCTTCTGTCGAGTTTGTCAAACAGTATGTGGGGAAAAATCAGGTTATACACGAGTTCGTCCATAACACTTTTGCTGTAAAGAAAATTGTAGCAATCGTTATAGTGGCGGCTCTTTTTTTGTGACAGGGCGGAAATTTCATTTTTTCTTTCAAACAGCTTCTCGTTATCCCAGCTTCTTCCGAGGTCTATTATTATTTCCCTTGCACCCGCAATTTTCGGTTCTACCGCATGAGGACTTGTGCCGTCAATAACAGCAACACGTTTTTCTTTTATAATGATACCGTCAAGGGAGGAAGGGTCGGAAGAGCAGTGAAAATATTCTGAACTAAGTCCCAACTCGTTTGCCTGTTTTCCAAGACGTTTCATGAATGTGCTTTTTCCGACACCCGGACCGCCTTTGAGAATAAAGACCCTGTCGCAGTCATTATCGGCGAAAACCTTGTCAAAATAACTGACAAAGCCGTCCTTTGTGTTCGAGGCGGCAAAATATCTTTCGCCGTCTTCTTTATATAAACCGTTCATGGCTAAAACTCCTTTCAATCTCTTTACTTTATCCTATGCCAAAACTCTTTGCGGTGTGCTTGACAAAATGGGAGAAAATATGTATAATATCACTTGCGACCGGGGTGAACAATCGCGCTGGACAGAAATGTCGGTGAGGAAAGTCCGGGCTTCACAGAGCAGGATAACGGATAACGTCCGCCGGAGGCGACTCCCGGGATAGTGCAACAGAGATATACCGCCGTGAATTTCACGGTAAGGGTGGAAAGGCGAGGTAAGAGCTCACCGGCGTGGTGGTGACATCACGGCCCTGTAAACCCTATCCGAAGCAACACCGAATGCAGAGAGCATATGCTACGCTTGCTCGGCGGAATCTGCGAGGTGGCAACAGAGCTTTATGGCAACATAAAGCCAAGATAGATGATTGTTCTCGACAGAACCCGGCTTACAGCTCCGGTCGCGCGGCGAGCCGCCGCGGGCATTTTCGCGGGAATACTTTGCGACAAACGAACTGTTTGCATCGCGAAACAAAATCTTTGCGGCTATCAAATACCGACAGCCGCAAAGTGAAAAAATAAGAGGAAAAACAAAAAAATGAGAATTTTAGGAATAGACTACGGTGATGTAAGAGTCGGTCTTGCCATAAGCGACCCTACCGAATTTTTGGCAAGCGGAATAGGCAACGTAGTTATAAAAGGTATGAATGACGCAGTGGAAAAGGTCTGCGAAAAAATCAAAGAAACGAGTGCTGAAAAAATAGTTCTCGGTCTTCCCGTAAACATGAACGGAACACAGGGGGATAAGGCGGAAAAAATCAAGGTGTTCTCCGAAAAGCTAAAGGAAGCCTCGGGTCTTGATATAGACTTTATTGATGAGCGAAGAACCACAATTATGGCACACGGTTTCATGAACGAAACCGGAACTCACGGGAAGAAGAGAAAAGATGCGGTTGATACACTTTCCGCTCAGATTATTCTTCAGACCTATCTTGATATGAAAAGGGGAAAATAATGAGCTTTTCTACAAAGCAGGCAATACTTGACTATTGCATCCTTAATAACATTGAAATCTCCGAGGATACGGCACAAAAGTTTGAAGCTCTCTCAGATGAACTTGAAAAATTCAATGCCCATACGAATGTAACAGCTCTCAAAACACGTGAGGACATTGCAATAAAGCACTTTGCAGATTCACTTGCGGTGCTCAAATATGACCTTATAAAAAAGAATGCAAATGTAATAGATATAGGATGTGGTGCAGGCTTTCCGGGACTTCCCGTAAAAATGCTCCGCCCCGATATAAAGATTACGTTTGTTGACAGCACTGCAAAGAAACTGAAATTCACAAGCTCTGTTGCAGAGCTTTTCGAAATGAGCGACGTTGAGGTTTGTCCCGAAAGAGCAGAGGAGTTAGTAAGCAAAGGAAAGCGCGAAAAATATGATGTTGCACTTTCCCGTGCGGTGGCATCGCTTCCTGTTCTTGTAGAGCTTGTACTGCCGTTCGTAAAGGTGGGCGGATGCTTTGTCGCATATAAAAGCTCACTTGAGGCAGACACAGCCAACAAGGAAAGCGAGCTTTCAAAAGCAATGGGCGGTATCAAAAAGCTTGGCGGAAAGGTAGAAGCTGTTCTTGATGCTTCTCTTCCCGGTGCAAATGACGAAACCCAGAAGCATAGCCTAATAGTTATAAGAAAAACTTCCAGAACGCCTGACAGTTTCCCGAGAAGATATGCGCAAATTGTCAAAAAGCCTCTATAAAATCAAATATTCAATCGACACGCTTTTAGCCTTTTTTTACATGCGGTTATGTATAATAGCCGTGTATGTTTTTAAGGAGGTAAAAAGCGTGTCGGATTTTTTTTATAAGGAGAGACTGGGACCTGTATTTTCTCCCGTCATAAATGTAAAACACGAAAATATTTCACAGGCGGTGGTTTCTGCAATAGACAATCTTCTCTCGCCAGCAGGCAATATGTTTACAAGGGCGGAAACGGTAAGAAATCTTATGAAAGTCGAGAAATTGAGTCTTGAGCAGGCGGCGAAGGCACTGTCGTTAAAACTTCCGGATGTTGCCAACAAACTGAGACTTTTGGAGTTTTCGCAAAAGGAAAGAAGTGCAATTCTGAAGTATGGCTTTTCTGAGGCAAGCGCTCTTGAATTTTTACGTCTTGACAAAATTTCAAGGCTTTATGCCATAGAATATTGCAGAAAAAACAACTTTGACACCGAGGGGATAAAGGCATATGTTGACAGCTCTATCGAAACAAAAAAGACGAAAAGAGCAGAAACAAAAGAAAAAATCGAGTCTGTCAGAAAATTTGTGATAAATGATGTGGGTTTTCTTTTTAATTCCATTGAAAATGTAATCAGGCTTGCAAAGAACGCAGGATTTGAAGTTGATGATAAAAAGAGCGAAACCGAGGACTGCTATGACATACATATCAGCGTAAAAAAACAAGGCAAAAGAATGGCAGAAGTTGACAAAAAAAACAAGGAAGAGTATAATATATAAAAATCACTTTGGGGTGAGGTTATACTTTTATGGTTACTTTTTTGTCAAAACTTTTTATAAAGGATTATAAAAACTATGAAAACTCGGTCGTACGCGGAAAATACGGACTTCTGTGTGCTGTATGGGGCATAGTTCTCAATCTGTTGCTTTTTGCGGCAAAAATGATTGCAGGTGTACTTTCAAACTCGGTATCTGTACTTGCAGATGCTTTCAATAACCTTTCGGATGCAGGCTCGTCACTCGTTACCCTTTTCGGCTTCAAGGCGGCATCAAAAAAGGCAGACTCCGACCATCCTTTCGGACATGGAAGATATGAGTATATTGCAGGTCTTGTGGTTTCGGTACTTATAGTTGTAATGGGCGTTGAGTTTATCAAAACCTCTGTCGGGAAGATTGCTTCGGGAGAAAATGATACCCACTTTACTGTTATGACAGGAGTCATACTTCTTGCTTCAATTCTTGTAAAGGTATATGTTTGCATATTTAATAAGAGCATAGGAAAGAAAATTTCCTCACCTGCACTTCTTGCTACAGGCACGGATGCTTTGTCTGACTGCGTTGCCACTTTTGCTATCATAGTGTCGGCGGTGATTTCCAACGTTACTGATTTTGCGGCGGACGGTTGGTGCGGTCTTATCGTGTCCTTTATGATAATTGTTGCAGGAATAAATGCGGCAAAAGAAACCATCAATCCTCTTCTCGGGCAAATGCCGAGCAAGGAGTTTGTCGAAAAGGTGTCGTCTCTTTTGCTTTCACACGAGGAAATAGTCGGTATTCACGACCTTATTGTGCACGACTATGCCCCGGGACACATTATGATTTCGGTTCATGCGGAAATCTCGGACAAATCTGACCTTATAGAAGCCCATGAGCTTATTGATAATGTTGAGCGGGAGATTGCCGAAAAACTCGACTGTGAGGCGGTAATACATATGGACCCGATTTCTACCGATGATGAGAGAGTACATGAGGTAAAGCAAAAGGTCTGCGAAGTTCTTCTTGCAATACATGAGGATGTTACCATTCACGATTTTCGCATGGTTGACGGCAATACACTTACAAATCTCATTTTTGATATAGTTGTTCCGTTTGATGTGAAAATGGAACGGGATGAAATCAAAAAGGAAGCCGACAGGCTTGTAAAGACGATTGACAAAAAATACAATGCGGTTGTTGATGTTGACAGGAAAATGGTGTGAGAGGGGATATGAATATGGATAGAAAAGAAACGGGATGTAATTGTGATTTCTGCGTCCATTACGATTGGGACGAGGATGGGGAATACTACGAATGTAATATGAACCTTGATGAAGATGAAATGGTGTATTTCCTCAAAGGACAATATAAGAATTGCCCATATTTCCAGAGTTATGATGAGTATAAAATCGCAAGAAAACAGTAGAAAAAGCAGGAGTTTGTCGTTATAAGTTTTCTCAATGTTTATAATTTTGTTAATTTATGCAAAATACACTTGATATTTGCTTTTGTTTAGTCTATAATTAGATACGGATAAAAGTACCCGAGGCGAAAGTGAGTGATATAAATGTTTGAAAACAGAAACGACCAGACAAAGACTTTTTCAATATCCAAACTCAAGGAGCTTGAAACAAAACAGACTTTGAGACAGGTTTATGATGCATTGGTTGAAAAGGGCTATAATCCCATAAATCAGATTGTCGGCTATATTCTGTCCGAGGACCCGACTTATATTACAAGCTATAATAATGCCCGCGGACTTATCAGAAAGCTTGACAGGGATGAACTTATGAAGATTCTTGTCAACAGCTATCTGAAAAACGACTAAAGCCGAAAGGAAGATTTTAAAATGGCACAGCCAATGATTTATAAGGGTCGTCCTGTTGTAAGGGACGGAAACAAGCTTTATTTCGGAGAACCTGCCAATCCCTTTATTGTGGTTCTCACAGTTCTCCAGAATGTAAATGATGTTCCCTCAAGAATTCTTGTACAGCTCCAGAACACAGACCCCGCACTTGCTTTTTCAAACGAAAAAATCGTAAAGGAAGCTGAAAGAAAGAACCTTTTTGATGCTTTTGAAATTGGTTCTCTCTGGCTTGAAAAGCAATTGTCTGAATAGCCCTCTTCGCCCCGCTTTGTGCGGGGCGCTTTTTTTAACAAACTTGAAATTCGGTTTTCCTTATAATTGACAAAAATTGTGCAAAACAAACAAAATAGTTCGGATTTTTTTACGTGTTTACATATAAATAACAAATTATGATAAAAAACTTTTAATATTCTGCTTCCAAATTGTTGATTTAAAAATAGTAATGTGGTATTATATATATAAGAATAACTATGGAAAGGTGTAAGTATGGCAGTAAAGAAGGAAAATCTGGCACAGTACTATTTTCATGAAGGCACAAATTATGCCGCATATGACTATATGGGTGCTCACTTTGATAACAAAAAAAATGCGTACACCTTCAGAACCTGGGCGCCCAATGCAGATGAGGTTTACCTTGCTGCGGACTTTAACGGTTGGAAAAAAACACATCCCATGACAAGGGAAAGCGAAGGCGGTGTATGGAGCATTGAGGTCGGGGCGGAGTGCTTTGCTGAGAGCGATATTTATAAATATATAGTTGTGCGCGGCACGCAGAGCGTGTATAAAGCAGACCCGTATGCTTTTTATGCCGAGCTTCCTCCAAAGACGGCTTCAAGAATTTTTGATATTTCAAAGTATGAATGGAATGATTCGGGTTTTCTTAAATACAGAAAGAAGACCATGAAAGAGCCGTACGGCGTGCCGATGAATATTTATGAAGTTCATGCAGGCTCGTGGAAACTTAAGGAGGATGGCGGTTTTCTAAGTTACAGAGAGCTTGCCCTTGAGCTTGCACCCTATGTTAAAAAAATGGGATATACCCATGTTGAACTAATGCCGATTATGGAGCATCCCTTTGACGGTTCATGGGGTTATCAGGTGACGGGATATTTTGCACCTACCTCAAGATACGGAAACCCTGATGACTTCAAGTTTTTTGTAGATTATATGCACTCGGCAGGAATAGGAGTGATTCTCGATTGGGTGCCTGCCCATTTTCCAAAGGACGGTCATGGACTTTACGAATTTGACGGAGGTCCTTTATATGAATATCAGGGCTGGGACAGAATTGAAAGCCGTGGCTGGGGAACAAGACGCTTTGATGTGGGACGAAACGAAATACAATCTTTCCTTGTTTCAAACGCCCTTTTTTGGCTGAAGGAATACCATGTCGACGGTTTGAGGGTTGATGCCGTCGCATCAATGCTTTATCTTGACTTTGACAGAGAGCCCGGCGAATGGTGTCCCAATGAGGACGGAAGTAATCATTGTAAAGAGGCGGTTGCATTCTTCCAAAAGCTCTCACGGATAATCCGCGAAAAATTCCCGGATACACTTCTGATTGCCGAGGAATCCACGAGCTGGAAGGATGTCACAAAACCCGAGGGACTCGGTTTTACGCATAAGTGGAATATGGGCTGGATGAATGATGTTCTCAAATATGTCGAAACCGACCCCGTGTTCAGAAAATACCATCATGAAAAGCTAACATTCTCCCTTATGTATGCCTTTAATGAGAACTTTATTCTGCCAATATCCCATGACGAAGTAGTGCATGGAAAAAAATCGCTTTTGGATAAAGCGGTTGGTGATTACTGGCAGAAGTTTGCATCGACAAGAGCTTTTATGACTTATATGATGACTCATCCTGGTAAAAAGCTTCACTTCATGGGCAATGAAATCGGACAGTTCCGTGAGTGGGACTATAAGGGCAGCATAGAATGGTTTTTGCTCGATTATGAAATGCACAGAAAATTCCAGGAATTCTGCAAGGATTTGAACTTTGTTTATCTTGAAAACAAATCCATGTGGGAGATTGAAAACTCCTGGTCGGGCTTTCAGTGGATAGATGCGGATAACAGAGACTGGAGTATTTTATCCTATGTCCGCTATGATTCAAAGGGCAATGCCGATATTGTAATAGTAAACCTTACGCCTGTCGGACGGTACGGATATATCTGCGGAGTACCGTACGGCGGTGAGTATGAGGAGCTGATAAACAGCGATAACCTGAAGTATGGCGGTACGGGAATGATAAATGCAGATGCCATAGCTTCAAGGAACGAGGGCTGTCACAATATGCCATATTCCATTCAGCTCGATATAGGCCCTTATGGCTCGGTTGTGCTGAAGAATGTAAGAAAAAAGTAAATTAAAACGAGAATAAAACGTTCAGGAGGTTTTATATAAATGTTTAAGAAAAAAGAGTGTATTGCAATGTTGCTTGCAGGTGGACAGGGCTCAAGACTCTATGCACTGACTGAATTTACGGCAAAGCCTGCCGTATCCTTTGGTTCAAAATACCGCATTATCGACTTTCCGCTTTCAAATTGTATCAACTCAAATATTGATACCGTGGGTGTTCTTACCCAATATCAGCCCTTACAGCTGAATGAATATATCGGAAACGGTCAGCCTTGGGATCTTGACAGAACCTTCGGCGGAGTTACCGTGCTTCCTCCTTATCAGGGCAAGAACGGTGCTGACTGGTATAAGGGTACTGCAAATGCCATTTATCAGAACCTCAAGTATATCGAAAGATATGACCCGGAATATGTACTCATTCTTTCGGGAGACCATATTTACAAAATGGACTATGCAAAGATGCTTGCGTTCCATAAGAAGACAGGCGCTGCTTGTACAATAAGCGTACTCAATGTTCCCATTGAAGAGGCAAGCAGATTTGGTATTCTGTCTTCTGACGAAAACAATAAAATATTCAAGTTTGAGGAAAAGCCGCCTCATCCTCAAAGCACAAAGGCGTCCATGGGTATTTACATATTCAATAAGGACGTGCTTTTCAAGTACCTTGAAGAGGATGAACACACAGAAGGCTCTTCCAATGACTTTGGTAAAAATATTATCCCCACAATGCTTCAGAGGGGTGAACCCATGTATGCCTATGAATTTGACGGCTACTGGAAGGACGTCGGAACAATCAAGAGTCTTTGGGAAGCAAATATGGATTTGCTTGGAGAAAATCCCGAGTTTGACATTGATGACGATAAGTGGAGATTCCGTTCGAGAAATGCGGCGGCAGCGCCTCAGTTTATCGGAGAAAATGCCGTTGTTGAAAACTCTATTATCACAGAGGGCTGTGTAATAAACGGGACTGTTATCAACTCTGTTCTCTCGGCAAATGTTACGGTTGAAGAGGGCGCAGTTGTAAAGGATTCTGTAATAATGCAGGGTACAATCGTGAAGAAGAACGCGTCGGTTCTTTATTCAATCATTGATGAAGAAGCGATAGTCGGCGAGGATGCCGTTGTCGGCAATGATAAGGAAAACGCGAAAGAAGTAACCGTTCTTGGCATGGGCGCGGATTTACCCAAGGGCGCAAAGATTGAAGAAGGAAAAATTCTTTCGGCAGAAGACGTGAAGGGAGGCAAAAACTGATGGTAACGGCAGCAGGACTTATTTTTTCAAATATACACGATAAAAACGTTCCCGAGCTTACTCAGAAGAGAAGTATGGCATCGGTTCCCTTCGGTGGAAGATACAGACTTGTAGACTTTGCTCTTTCCAATATGGTAAATGCAGATATTACAAAAGTCGGTATAATCACTCACTATAATTATCAGTCGCTTGTTGACCATCTTGGTACAGGTAAGGATTGGGACCTTGCAAGAAGCACAGGGGGTCTTAAAATTCTTCCTCCTCAGATTACAACATTTGATAATGCAGGAGCAAAGACTGTATTTTCCTCTCGCCTTGAAGCACTTATGAACGCATATAACTTCGTTTCGAAGAGTACAGAGGAATATATTGTTCTTTCTGACTGTGACATTGTATGTAACATAGACCTTCGCGATGTTATAAAAGCTCATGTCGATAACGGTGTGGATATTACCATTGTAACAAAGAATGTATATCTCAGCCATGAAATGGCAAAAAACTGTACAATAGTTGAGTCTGACAAGGATGGCAGAGTAACAAATCTTATTGATAATCCTGCATCCATGGAAGGTCTTATGGATTTATGCCTTAATATTTTTGTACTTAAGAGGGAGTATCTCAATAACATAATTCTCGATACACTTTCCCGCGGCTATAAGAGCTTCACAAGAGATGTAATTGCCGCAAACAAGGACACAATGAAGTTCATGAAGTACGAGTATGAGGGTTATTTTGCAACAATCAATACTCTTGACGGATATTTTAAGAGTAGTATGGATTTCCTCAGTAAGGACGTAAGAGATTGCATTTTCGGCGTAAAATCAAGACCTGTTTATACAAAGGTTAAAAACTCTGCGCCTGCGAAGTATATGGGAGATGCTGTTGTTAAAAACTCCCTTATTGCCGATGGCTGTGTTATTGAGGGTGAGGTTGAAAACTCCATTCTGTTCAGGGGTGTTCATGTAGGTAAGGGTACGGTTATAAAGAACTGTATCATTATGCAGGATTCTACGATTGGAAGAGATGTAAATCTCAACTGTGTAATTGCGGATAAGAATGTTGTTATCAAGGACGGAAGAAACCTTTCCGGACATGAAACACATCCATTCCCGATTGCAAAAGGTACTACCATTTGATGCAAAGTGCCGAGTATGGAATGAAGAATTAGGACAGGTGAAAGATATGGCAACAAAGAAGAAAAAGAAAATACTTATGGTCGGCGGAGAAGCAATGCCCTTTGCTGCAACAGGCGGTCTTGGTGATGTTTTGGGCTCTTTGCCTTCATCGGTGAAGGCAGAAATGAAGGATGCGGATGTACGTCTTGTTATGCCGCTTTACAGTGCCATGAAGGATGAATACAGAAAGCTGCTTCAGGTAGAATGTGTTTTTGAAGTTTCTCTTGCGTGGCGTAATCAGTATTGCGGAGTTCTCAGCCTTGAAAAAGACGGTGTGATATATTATTTTATTGATAATGAATATTACTTCAAACGCCCCGATATGTACGGCAACTTTGATGACGGCGAAAGATATGCTTTTTTCTGTAAGGCAGTAATGCAGATGATGCCGCGTCTTGGCTTCTATCCTGACATTCTTCATGCCCATGACTGGCAGAGTGCACTTACTATGGTGTATCTCAAAACAGAATACAGGGATGTGCCGGAGTATAAGAACATGAAGGGTATTTACACCATTCATAATATTGCATATCAGGGAAAATACGATATGGGTATACTTTGGGATATTTTCGGCATAGACTATAAATATGCTTCTATTCTGAGCTATGACGGATGTATCAATCTTATGAAGGGTGCAATTGTGTGTGCCGACAGGGTTACAACTGTAAGCCCTACCTACTCAAAGGAAATAAAATATCCCGAGCATTCCGAGGGACTTCATTATATTCTCAGAGAGAATAACTATAAACTGTCGGGAATTCTCAATGGTATTGACTATGATTACTATAATCCCGAAACAGATGGGGCTATAAAGGCGACGTTTACAGCTGATGACCTTTCGGGTAAGGCGAAATGTAAGAAGGCACTCCAAAAGGAATGCGGACTTCCGGAGAAAAAGAATGTTCCTCTTATTGCAATTATTACCCGTCTTGCAGGTCATAAGGGTCTTGACCTTGTGGAACGCATAATGGAGGGCGTCGTTGCAAATAATGATGTCCAACTTGTAATACTTGGTAAGGGCGAAGAAAGATACGAAAACTATTTTAAGTATCTCGATGCAAAATATCCCGATAAGGTAAAAGCACTTATAACATACGACAGAGACCTGTCAAAGAGGATTTATGCAGCTGCCGACATTTTTGTGATGCCCTCAAAGAGCGAGCCTTGCGGTCTTGCACAGATGATTGCATCCCGCTATGGTGCTGTCCCCGTAACAAGAGAAACAGGCGGTCTTTACGACTCCATTAAGGGATATTATGAGCTTGACGGAGAAATATATGGCAACGGATTTACCTTTGCCAATTATTCGGAAGCCGAGCTCAAGGACCGTATTGAAGCGGCACTCGGGCTGTATGCTGACTGCGAAAAGTGGACCCGTTTGACAAAAAAGATAATGAATATAGACTTCAGTTGGAATATTTCAGCTAAAAAGTATATTGAAATGTACGAAAATTTGTGTTAGAATTATTCTAAGGTAATTTTATTCTTCGGGGTGATATTATTCACCCCTTTTAATTGTTTTATATGGGTAAAATTATCCCCATTTATCCGCAATAAACTGAAAGGTTGATATAATAAATGCAGAACACAGATTTGAATGTAAAACAGAGTATTCTTACAAAGCTTTCACGTCATTTCGGAGTATCTCCCGAAGAGGCAACGAGAGAGCAGATGTATAAGGCGTGTGCCATGACT
Source organism: Clostridia bacterium (assembly GCA_017456765.1). Lineage (GTDB taxonomy): Bacteria > Bacillota > Clostridia > Oscillospirales > CAG-382 > UMGS1387. The sequence goes on from JAFTIR010000039.1 coordinate 152,251, forward strand.
GTGAGAGATATTCTGTCCGAAAAGAGAAATGATTATAAAAAGCTCGTAAATGCAAAGGGCGGAAAAAGAGTGTACTATATGTGCATGGAGTTTCTTCTTGGAAGATCCTTTAAGACAAACCTTTGCAACCTTGGTCTCGAAAAGCAGTACGAAACAGCTCTTTCCGAATTCGGCTTTAACTTGAATGATTTGTATGAGGAAGAACCCGATGCGGGTCTCGGAAACGGCGGTCTTGGCAGACTTGCGGCTTGTTTTATGGATTCGCTTTCTTCTTTGGACTATCCTGCAACCGGCTTTTCTATTCTCTATGAATACGGACTTTTCAAACAGAAGCTCGTTGACGGTCTTCAGGTAGAGCTTCCCGATGTATGGCTTCCCGGGGGAGAAGTGTGGCTTGTTCCCAGAACAGACAGAACCTTTAAGGTGCGCTTTGACGGACGTGTCAGGGAAGAGTGGAAAGACGGCAGATGCGAAATCGTTTATGAGGATGCCGAAGAAATTGAAGCATGCGCATACGACATGATGATTTCGGGAGCCGGAAGCGAGGCGGTGTCTCTCTTAAGACTCTGGAAGGCAAGAGATATTACAAGTTTTGATATGAAGGCGTTTACTCAGGGACAGTACATGAAGGCTGTTGAGAAGAATACAAATGCTGAGGCTATATGTAAGGTGCTTTACCCATCGGATAATCATATTGAGGGTAAGATGTTAAGACTCACACAGCAGTATTTTCTTACTTCTGCTTCCTGTCAGAGTATTATCCGCGACCATATGGCGGTATACGGAACACTCGAAAACCTTGCCGAAAAGGTTGCAATTCATATAAATGATACACATCCTGCACTCTGTATCCCTGAACTTATGAGAATATTCCTCGATGATTATTGCTTCTCTTGGGAAAAGTCGTGGGATTTGGTTACAAAGATTGTTTCCTATACCAACCATACCGTTATGCCGGAGGCGCTTGAAACCTGGAACGAAGACCTGTTCCGCTTGAAATTGCCGAGAATTTATAATATTCTTTGCGAAATCAACAGACGCTTTTGTGTCGAGGCGTGGGATAAGGTGGGCAACTTTGATAAGATAAGTGCAATGTCTATTATTGCTTATAATCAGATAAGAATGGCGAACCTTTCCGTAATTGCATCCCATACCGTAAACGGTGTATCTGCACTTCACTCGGAAATCTTAAAGAACTCCTGCTTTAAGGATTTGTATAAGATGTATCCCGAAAAGTTTACTAATGTCACAAACGGTATTGCCCACAGAAGATGGCTTTGTTATTCAAATCCTTCTCTTGCAGCGCTTCTTGATGAATGTATCGGAACGGAATACAGAACCAAACCCGAAAGCCTTCGTGAGTTTGAAAAGTTTGCCGACGACAAGAACGTTCTTGAAAGACTTTCGCAGATAAAGCACTCAAATAAGGCGGCGTTCTCTGACCTTGTGTTCAAAAAGACGGGTGTTAAAATCAACCCCGATTCTGTGTTTGACGTACAGGCAAAGAGACTTCATGAGTATAAGAGACAGCTTCTCAATGCCATGAGAATTGTTGACAGATACCTTGCACTAAAGGAGAATCCTGACCTTGATGTGACTCCGCAGACCTTTATCTTCGGCGCAAAAGCGGCACCCGGCTATGATATGGCAAAGCAGATTATAAAGCTCATATGCTCAATTTCTGCCGATATAAACAAGAACCCGAAGATTTCTGAAAAACTTCAGGTTGTGTTCCTTGAAAACTATTGCGTAAGCCTTGCCGAAAGCCTTATGCCGGCTGCTGACATCAGTGAGCAGATAAGCCTTGCAGGTAAGGAAGCATCAGGTACAGGTAATATGAAGTTCATGATTAACGGTGCACTTACTGTCGGTACTCTTGACGGAGCAAACGTTGAAATGCTTGAAGAGGTGGGCAAGGATAATATCTATATCTTCGGTCTTACAACACCCGAGGTTGATGATTTGTGGCTCAAGGGCTATAATGCGGCAAGCTATTATCATCATAACGCAAGACTCAAGAAGGTTGTTGATGCTTTCAATGTGGGTTTTAATGGAGAGAGCTTTGCGAATATTTATGATTATCTTCTCGTTGGCAGAGGAGGTATTTCCGACCCGTATATGTGCCTTGCCGATTTTGATTCCTATATGCTCTGTAAGGATGGAGTAATGAGGGATTACCTTGATAAGAATAAATGGCAGAGAATGTCGCTTATGAATATCGCAGGTGCGGGCAAATTTGCGTCCGACAGAAGTATTGAGGACTATGCAAAGAATATCTGGCACTTAAATAAAATAACATCGGAGAATAAGAAAAAGTAATGTTACCGCATCTTTTGGACAGTAACGAAATTCAAAAATATATAAAGATAAAAAAAACTGCCAAAGGCAAATGTGCCTCCCGACGAGGTGCATTTGCAGGCAATGAGAAGCTTAGAATAGAACTCGAAATATCGAGAAAACTTGGGATAACCAAGGCTTATTTGTGCCTTGAAAACGATAATAATGCAACGTACTCTGAAACAGAAATCCCGTTTGAGAATACTCTCGCAGGTGTTGATTTCTATTCTATCACTCTTGACTTTGAAAAAATGTGTACTGACGGCGACGGCTTGTTTTTCTGGAAAATAAAACTCCTCGTAGGAAGCAGATGCTTTTTCAGCCATTCCATAAATAATGTTGATTATTGCTTCTCGGACCTTGATTCTTCAAAGGCTTTCAGACTTCTTGTGTATAACAAGGATTTCTCGACACCCGAGTGGGCAAAGGGCGCTGTCATGTACCAGATTTTTGTTGACAGATTTTGCAAGGGAAATAAGAAAGTGCCCATAAGGAACGATAGCAAAATCAATAATGACTGGTATGATGGAATTCCTGAATTTGCCGCAAAAAACGGAGACCCGCTTGAAAACAATATGTTCTTTGGCGGAACACTTTGGGGTGTTGTTGAAAAGCTCGACTATCTGAAAGGACTTGGTGTCAACATAATATATCTGTGTCCCATATTCAAAGCGTTTTCAAATCATAAATATGATACAGGCGACTATGAAACGGTGGACGAAATGTTTGGTGGGGAAGAGGCATTCCATGAGCTTGTAAAACAGGCAAAGAAAAGGGGAATGCACATAATTCTCGACGGTGTTTTCAATCATACGGGCGATGACAGTAAATATTTCAACCGATATGGAAAGTACGAAAGCGTCGGCGCATATCAGTCGGAGGATAGCGAATATTCTGATTGGTATAATTTTGAGGAATTTCCCGATAAATACGAGGCTTGGTGGGGCATCGAAATCCTGCCGAGACTTATGGGAGATAACCCAAAGGTCATGGACTATTTTCTGTCCGACAACGGAATTGTAAGAAAATGGATAAAAATGGGCATTTCGGGTTGGAGGCTTGATGTGGCTGATGAGCTTTCGGAAAATTTTCTTGAGGAGCTGAATAGGGCGGCAAAGCAGGAAAAGAAAGATGCGCTTATAATCGGTGAAGTGTGGGAAAACGCGGCCGATAAAGTGTCCTACGGTAAACGTAGAAAGTATTTTCGTGGCGGACAGCTCGATTCTGTTATGAATTATCCCGTAAAATACGCAATTATCGACTTTGTCAAGGACAAAAACGCCGAAAAGTTCTATAATTCCGTTACGGATATATATTCAAGCTATCCGCAGTGCTGCTCGGATGTTCTCATGAATCTTGTGGGAAGCCACGACACCGAAAGAATACTTACAATTCTCGGCGGCGAAAGCCCCGAGGGAAAAACAAATGCCGAGCTCTCGACAAAGAAAATGACGCCCGAACAGTTGTCGGATGGCATAAGAAAACTCAAGGTTGCGTCTGTTTTGCAGTTTACGCTTCCCGGTATTCCTATGATATACTATGGCGATGAGGCGGGTCTTGAGGGGTATCATGACCCGTTTTGCCGAAAGCCTTATCCATGGGGCAGGGAAAACACAGAGCTTGTAAACCACTACACAAGGCTTTCTCATATAAAGAGAGAAGAGGCATCGCTTTGTAATTCTCCCTTGGAGTTTGTGATTCATAACGATGGACTTGTTGTTTATAAAAGAGGAGATATTACCGTTGCGGTCAACACCTCGGACAGTGAAAAGTGCCTTGAATTAAAAGGAAAATACACAGAGCTTCTTTGCGGAAAGGCAGAAAAGAATGAAATTTCACTTTCTCCCATGTCAGCAAAAATATTAAAGTAAAAAATATGGCACTCCCTTTGCGGAGTGCCTCTTTTCGACTTGACAAACAAACAATTTTGTGTATAATATTTATAGTAAAATATGCCTGCATAGTTAAATGGATATAACAAGCCCCTCCTAAGGGCTAGTTATGGGTTCGATTCCCGTTGCGGGTGCCAGAAAAAGCGAAGCACAATTTTATGTACTTCGCTTTTTTGTTAACAAACCGGAACGTGAATCTAATTCGAGAGTTTTTTCTGGAGAAAAAGTTGCCCGACGGCAAGTTTTAAGCAAAAAGGGCAAGGATGCTTGTCTGCTGAGTAGATAGTATGCGAAGCAGATTGAATTCCCGCTTAATGTGTTTGAAAGCACACTACCGATACGTTTTGAGGTGAGAATTATTTACACAGAAATTATTTGTTTTGCTATTATGATTGTTTTTGTATTGGTCATATCTGCTGTAGTTGCTATATACAAGAAGATGAAAAAAAACACGTTGGAGAAAAGTGAGTTTATTAAAGAACTGGTAAGTGTAAATGAAAAAGTTAAGTATAAAAATGTAAAACCATTATACACATTTGAATATTTATGTTCATCAAGAAGAGAATTTAATAGATATACTCTTGAAGAATATCTTGTCGACTTAATAACAGATGATACATATTTATTCGAAAAAATAATAAATGGTGTTGCATATAATAAGAAAAGGTATGGTAGGTATGTTGATCAAGTTGAAAGAATAAGACAAAGTGCCGCAGAAGCAGTTGAATCATCAACCTTGTTTGATAAAGTGTACAAAAAATGTGAGGATGGTTTGCTAAAAAAAACAGTCTTAAAAAAGCCTACGGTTGATACGATGATTGATTGTAGAATCACTTATATTACACCAACGGGTCGTTCAAAAAGTTGGTGTGAAAATCGCTTTTCTTATAATGAATTAAAAAAAGCATATGAAAAGACAATTAAATTAAAGGAATCGAAGGAAAAACAGCAAAGGCAAATTGAATATGAACGTTCAAAAATGACGAGCTCGTTGAGATATGATATACTGAGAAGAGATGGTTTCAGATGTCAGCTTTGTGGTAGTACGGCAGACGATGGTGTGAAATTACACATAGATCATATTGTTCCTGTGTCAAAGGGAGGACGAACTGAAAAATCAAATTTAAGAGTCTTATGTGATAGATGTAATTTTGGGAAAAGGGATAAAATTGAGGAGACGAATGGTGAAATTTAGAAATGTAAATAACAGAATTTTGATTGTGATATTTTTATTATATTTTTGTATCCTTCTCCGCCTCACGGTTTTCCGTACCCGCACATACCCCATAGACTCCTCGGTAAACCTTTCACTTTTCACCGATCTTGTTGCTACCTACCACGAAAATGGCTTGTGGATGGTTCTTTACCTGGTAATAGGTAATATAGTATGGTTTGTACCCTTCGGTTTTCTGTTGCCTGAGATATGGAAAAACCTAAAATTGCGGATTGTTGTACCTTTTGGCTTTTTGCTGTCCCTGACCATTGAAACCGGTCAACTTTTGCTGCATAAGGGCATGTTTGAAATTGACGACCTTGTTCTTAACACATTTGGTACAGCAATCGGATATTTCGTATATAAAATTTACAGGAGCTTCAGAAAATGAAGCCCCTGTTTTTTTGTTATTGAATTGTTAAATAGAACTGCTGTATATTCTTTCTATAAGCTCTACGGGAACTTTGCCCTCGTTTTCGTCGATGTATTCAAGCTCCTCGCCGTTTATGACGTCAATAAAATCTTCTATCTGGCGTTTGTGACCCGAACTGTCTAAGAACTGATTGCTTGTTGCAGCACCCGAAGAAACAAACTTTTCACAAGGCATTTCTTTTCCGTTTATAATAAGCCTTACAAGCTTTGTTTCGATAAGATGAGCATAGCCGCATGTTCCGTAAATCTTTGTTTCTCGGTCAAAGCCCGGAGGCACCGCGGTGCTTGCCGTTATAATTCCAAGTGCACCATTTTCAAACTCGAGATTTGCTACCGCCATGTCTTCCACTTCAATGTCATGTGCTACCGTTCTTACAATACTTGTGACCTTTGCCACCTTTCCCACAAGATAGCCGATAAGGTCAACCCCGTGTATTCCCTGATTCATAAGAGCTCCGCCGCCGTCCATTTTTTTGCTTCCGCGCCAGCTTCCCTTGTAATACTCGTCATCGCGGTAGTAATTCATGTTCAGTTCCACAAGAAGAACCTTTCCGAGCGTGCCTGTATCTATAAGAGACTTCAGCTTTTTAATGTCGGGAGCGGTACGCATCTGGGAGATAACAGTAAGTTTACCCTTTGATTTCTTTGCAACTTCTATTATTCTGTCACAGTCGCTTGTTTTAATTGCCATAGGCTTTTCGAGAATCACATTCTTGTCAGCCTCAAGTATTTTAATGGCAATATCTGCGTGTGTTCCGCTGGGCGTGCAAACACTTATTACATCAACATCGGGACTTTCAAGCATTTCGTCAAGAGAACTGAATGCTTTGATTGAGTGATTTTCGGCAAAAGAAAGGGCGGCTTTTTCAGATATGTCGGCACAAGCATAAAGCTCTGCGTCTTCGATTCTCTTTATTACTGCCGCGTGTGTTTTTGCAATAACTCCGCAGCCAAAAATTCCAAAGCGTGTTTTGTTCATTATATTGCCTGCCATATCTTATTTTTTCTTCTGCTGGTCTGCAGCGTTTTCCGCACCGTGCCATCTGCCGCCCTGGGTCTTGTCGGTATCACCTTCAAGAAGGTCTTTGTAGTTTTCGGCAACCTTTCTGTATGCTGCGGCAAAGAGGTCAATCCATTCCTTGTCAAAGTGCTTGAACCACGGAGCACTGATGTTGTATATTTCATCCGAAGGAGCAAGATATTTGTCGTCTTCTCTTACATCTCTGTCGGAAAAAGCGATTCTTGAGGGTTTGCCTGTGTTATAGAAGTCAAATGTCTTGAAGAAGTTGTGAGTATGAAGGTTGAAATTTGCACCTTCCCAGCAAATGCTTGCCTTGTTCCATTCGGCTGTTACTGCCTGGCAGAATCTCTTTGAAGAAAGACCTTCGAAGTATTCGGGATAGTAGGAAATCATTGGGCTGTAGAAAGCACCCATGCTGGAGCCGTCGGATTCGTCAACTCTGATAGGTGAAAGGCCGGGAATTCCTTCAATCTGGTCATAGAAATAGTTCATTGCACGTCTGATTTCGGCACTTCTTTCGTCAAAGTATTTGAGCTGTCCTATTGCAAGAGCACTTGAAACCTGGTTGGCTCTGCCCTTTACACCGCCGATGGCAATGTGGAAATAGTCCTTGAGCTCGTCGCTTTCTGTGATGTGAGCAGCGTTATTTCTTTCGTAGTGACCGTAAGCGAGGGCTCTTTCGTAGAGTTTTTTGTCGTCTGTTACAATCATACCAAGCTCGCCCGCAGCAAATGCCTTTGTGCTCATCATACTCATTGCTGCAATGTGTCCGAAGTTACCGCACTTTGTGCCTTTGAACTTTGAGCCGTGAGCATGTGAAACATCTTCAATTACATAAAGACCGTGCTTGTTGGCGATTTCCATGATTTTGTCCATTTCGCAAGGGTATGCATAGTAGTGAACAACCATGATTGCCTTTGTTTTGGGAGTGATGCAGCGTTCAAGGTCTTCGGGGTCCATGCTGAGTTTATGATTGATGTTGCAGAAAACGGCAGAAGCACCAAAGTTTATTGCCTGGGAAATGCTTCCCCAGTATGTCTTTGTGGGGCAGATGATTTCATCGCCCATACCGAGTCCTATTGCGAACATTGCGGCAGAGAGTGACATTGTACCGTTAGTAAACGCAAGAGCATACTTTCTGCCCTGCCACTCAGCAAACTGCTGCTGGAATTTTTCTGTAATGTCTGTAAAGGAAAACTTGTTGTTGACGACAACGTCCATTACCGCTTCCTTGTCTTCTTCTGTAATTATAGGCCACTTAAAAAGGCTTTTGTCGGGCATTTCCTTGATTATGGGTTCTCCTCCGAGTAATGCAAGCTTTGACATGATAAATTCTCCTTTGTATATGTTATTCTTTGTCACTGAGTCCGAGAAGCTTTATTGCATTTCCGCGGACAAACTTGTAATAATTTTCTTCGCTTATTCTTTTATCTTCTCTGAATTTGTTAAGGAAATCATTAAAAACATACTGATGAGTGTTGAAAGAATGGCAGATGTCACAGCCGTAAAGTATGCGGTCGGAAAATTCTGCAATAAATCTTTCTGCAAAATCAGGGTCGCGCATAAGGGCGTTTGAACCGCTTCCTGCCGAACAGTCGCAGTAGAGATTTGGGTACTTTCTGAGAAGTTCAACAAGTCGTCCCTCGGTTACTTTGCCCTTGGGGGCTCCGCCTCTGTTTTCATCCGAAGCATCGCTTGAAATTTCTGCCCAGAAAGGCTGTGAGTGACCGAGAATCTTAAGATTTGGGTGCTTTGCAAGCATTTTTTCAAGTCTTGGCAGACCAAGCTCATCGACAATGCCGTACATACCGCCAAACTGTGTTGCAATATGTATTGTAACGGGCATATCGCAGGCAGCACAGTGATAGAAAAGATTGTCCATCATGGGATCGTCTGCATAAAACTGCGCAGTAAGCTCGCCCATGCCCTTTGCACCAACCGATTTGTAGAAATTCAGAAGCTCCGAAATGTCTGCTTTATCATGGTTTCCGTTGGCTCTCGGGTCAATTCCGCAAAACCATAAAAATCTTTCGGGGTACTTGTCGGCAAGGTATTTGCATCCGCCGGAAGTAAACTGGTCTGTATGATATTCCGAAGAATTCAGAGGAAGAAGAACCCCTTTTTCAATGTCAAGTTCGTCATAAAATTTTATTACTTCTTCGGCACTTATCCAGCGATAGCCGCCTCTTATTTTCAAAGGCACGGTACATTCCGGAAAGGGAGTGGCATGTGCATGAATATCTATTTTTCTGATACGTTCCAAGAAAAGACCCCCTTGCGTTTTTTCTTTACTCCATGATAACACTAAAACCGCAAAAAAACAATTGGTATATTTGCTTTAAAATTGTGCTATCTTGCTCTTTTTCCGTATTTTGCTCGAAAAATACCACGTTCTCTGCCGTTTTAACAAAGAACGTGGTGATTTTATTTGAGTTTTCTTGCTTTGCTGGGAGAGGTGCCTTTAATGCGCTTATAGCACTGATAAAAATAGCTCACATCCCCGAAGCCGCAGGTTTCTGCAATGCTTTTTATGCTCTGATTTTCGTCTTTGAGCATGGAGTCTGCAAGGGAAATTCTGTAATTTATAATGTACTGGGTGACGGTCATTCCCATGTGCTGTTTGAAAACGCGGCAGAAATGGTATTTGCTGATATTGCAAAGCTCGCTCAGCTCGTCAACGGTTATGGTTTTAGAGTAGTCGCTGAAAATTTTCTGAAGTGCAGGGGCGATGATGTCACCCTTGTGAATGCTATCGTGCTTTGGTGAGGACTCTTTTGAAGCGGATAGCTCATTCCTCAGAAGCAGTGCAAAAAACTCACAAAGTAAATTTGCAATGATAGTGCGGTAGTATTCTTTCTGCTCTTGTATTTCTTCTCTTATGCGAAGCATTATTTGTTCAAGCAGACGGTTGCCTTTTATGTGGTTGTTGAATTTTTGCCCGTCAACCAACAGTATCCTGCGCAGGTCTATACCGCTGATGCCGTTGTCAGCAAGAAAATCCAAATCTACAATCAGGCTGTAATACTTTCCGTTATATACATCGTTTACTATGTTTGCGTGTATTTCATAAGGGTTTACTATTGTTATATCTCCGCTTTCGGCGACAATTACCTCGGAATCAATCATAATCATTGAACGGCCTTCGTAAAAAAGCTTGATTTCAATGTCCTCATGGAAAGCTTTTGCATAGCGCGAGCCATGACTCTCAGAAGAAATGATTTTGAAGTCGTCAGAATGGTATACAATGTTCTGATGCAGAGTTTTTTCGTTTTTACTCTTCATAATCAACCTCTTGAAGTGCTGTGAGATTACGAAAGGGTGGTAGTATTCAGCTTCCGGTATTTGTAAGGCGTATAGTCAAACTTTTCCTTAAAACGCCGTGAAAAGTAAAATCTGTCGCAGAAGCCGAATTTTTCGCTTATTTCCTGAATGGGAACATCGGTTTTGATGAGCATTTTCTTTGCACTTTCAAAAACAATATCGTCGATGTATTTACCTATGTTTACACCGACTTCGTCGCGAAAATGCTTAGAAAGTGTGGTCTGAGCAATAAACAGATTTTCGGACAAGGTTTTTACCGAAAGCTGTATCGAAAGATGTCCCTTTATGTAGTCGATGGCACGCTGTACCTGGGGAGAATATATTATGGAAGAAAGTTCCCTTGAACATTCTTCGGGAAAAAGGGAAAGTGCCAGGGCTGAAATTTCGTTTTTCAGCTTCAATGTATCAATAAGATTTTCCGAGAAAAACATGCGCTTTATTTCTGCGATGCGTTCCTTTCCGAGATTGCATGACAAAACTTTTCCGCATCCCGAAAACAAATCATAACCGTCAGGTCGGTTAATGCAGAAGTGAAAATATAATTTGGTGTATTTTTTGTCGCATGAGCCATTAAACACGAGCCCTGTCGGAATTATGTAGGCAAAACCCGGCTTTAGCACAATATCCTCTCCGCCTGCACTTACCTTCAATTCTCCGCTTTCCACAAAATAGATTCTTGAATAGGGGGAGCATATTCCTGTCATATTCCATTCGCTGTCGCCGTGGACATATGCACTGTCATGAATTTCAAGCTCAATTTTATTTACTGCGCTTGTAAATGATTTGTTGCAAAAACTCTCCATGTAAAAAACTCCATTTTTTGGCACTCATATGTGCGTGTTTTTGTCGTTAAATACATATTAGCATATATATATGCAAAAAGCATTGCAAAAAGTGCTTTGGGGTATTGCAAAAAGTACGGATAAAGAAAACACCGACATCTAAAGATGTCGGTGTAAATGCCATAGATAATAAATTATGCTTCGGGATACTGAATCTTGACAGGTCTGTCTTCCTTTGCGGACTGAACGGTTGCAACGCAAACTGCAACAGTCTTTGTTCCTTCCATGGAAGTGATGGGAACCTGATTGCCGGAGAGAAGTGCTTCAGCGAATACCTGAGCCTCGCCCTTTGTGTTGTGGTTGTTAACAACAGCACTGATTGTTTCTGTAACAAGACCCTTTTCATCATCCTGGTAATAAACTGTGATGTGGTCGCTTGTGTTGTCGCAGATGATTGTACCCTTTGTGCCGTTGAATACAGAACGCATTGTGTAGGGACGTCTGCAGCCTGTGGAAACGAATACCTTACCGGAAACGTTATTGGGAAACTTGTAAAGAGCAACTGTACAGTCGTTTGTAGGCCAGTCTGTAAGACACTTGTGGTTTGCAAGAGCGTAAACTTCGGTGGGGTCGCCTGCAATCCAGCGGAGAAGGTCAACTGCATGACAGCCGCCGCCGATGAAACCGTCTCTTTCGGGAGTAACTCTCCAGTCGTCGTAACCGCGGGAACCGCCGTAGTGGTGAGCGTATTCGCTTTCTACAAAGTAAAGCTCGCCGATTTTACCTGAATCAACAACTTCTTTTGCCTTTACAAAGTTGTCTGTGAAACGACAAATCTGACCAACCATGAGTCTTCTGCCTGTTTCCTTTTCGACCCTCATCATTTCTTTACATTCTTCCATTGTAAGAGCGAATGGCTTTTCGCACAGAACATCCTTGCCGGCTCTTAAGAATGCACAAACCATTTCGCAGTGAATCTGGTCAGGGACAACGAGAATAACTGCATCAACATTGTCGTCGTTAAGTAATTCCTTGTAGTCTGTTACAGCCTTTTCTACGCCGAACTTTTCCTTGCACTTTGCGAGTCTTCCGTCTCTTGCAGAGTCGCAGATAGCATAAAGGTTGATGCCTTCAATTTCCTTAAGACCCTGAAGATGGATTTCACCCATTGCGGAGCAGCCGATAGCTGCAATATTCAAAATGTTTTTTGCCATAGTACTTGCCTTCCTTTCATTTTTATGATATGATTATAGCATAGGTGGGAATGGACGACAATACAAGTTTGTTTGTTGTTTTCTTCAATTTGTTGTGTGAGGTGATAATATGCGATACGAACATTTTATAAAGGAACACAGGGAGGAACCGTCTATATGCCATTGCGGAAAAGACGAGAACTTAAATCCCGGGGTTATATACGGACCCGTTATCAGGGATATTTATATTGTTGAGTGCTGTACTGCGGGCTTTGGCTCGGTCATTGTAAACGGCACGGAGTTCCCACTCAGAAAAGGAGATTGCTATTTTCTTTTTCCCGGGGATACTGTGACTCACACAGCGGCAAAGCGTGAGCCGAGAGAAGGCGTTTGGTGTGCCATGGACGGACTTCAGATAGGCGGAGTACTTGCAAAGGCAGGTATTACGAGCGAGTCGCCCTTTGCACCTGCCGAGGCATTTGATGAAATAACGGACATTGTAAAACAAGTGGTAAATATGAAAGAGGAAAATGACGCGGGCGCGGATCTTCGAAGAACCTCTCTTGTGTATTCAATTCTCGGAAGTCTTATGAAATATACCTCTGCCACCTCGGATAAAAATATATGGGTAAAAAAAGCAATAGGTGTAATGGAAACCAATTATCATGAAGATTTAAAGGTCGAGGACATTGCTTTTGCCATAGGACTTGACAGAAGCTATTTTTCAACACTTTTCAAATCACAGACAGGAAAAACTCCCCATGCTTATCTTACCTCGCTCCGTATAAAAAAAGCCTGTACACTCATTGAACAGCAGAACTTTTCGGTGTCGCAGGCGGCGATTTCTGTGGGACTTGACTGGAGAAATTTTGCAAGACTTTTCAAAAAAGAAACGGGAAAAACTCCCCGGGAATATCTTTCAAAGGTGAAGTGAAACAAAAAACAATGCCCTTGCGAGACGCAAGGGCATTGTTCTATGGAATAATAACGGCTTTGCGGTGCTTGATGCTGTTTTCATCTTCGTTGTTGGCGGCACAGATTTTGTCAGGACTGACTCTGTATTTCTTTGCCATTTCCCATAAATTTTCGTCTTTTGACGGGTAATAGATAACAATTTCTCCTTTGTTTTTGCAAGGAGCATCTTCGGGGTCGGGGATAAGAGAACATACAAAACTGTGATTGGTGCGTGTTATAAAAACACCGTTTGCGGCAACCTCAAAATCGAGTTTGAGACCGCCGTCTTTTATTTGTGCAGAGCAGCTCGAAATGTTGATAATCACCTCGGGGATTGCATCAGCAGACGTGAATTCTCCGCCGCCGAGGGGAATGTGAAGAAGAACCGGCACGTCAATTGACGAAAGCTCACCCGAAAGATTCGTGCCAAGAACTTCGGTAAGACATCTTGCCGAGGCAAAGAACTGTCCCTCGGAATGTTCTATGGAAACAGAATGTATTTTTGCATTGCAGGCTGAAACGGTTGTGATTTCACGGATGTCTGCATGCACAGACTGAGAAATAAGCTCTTTCTTTGAAATTGGTGAATGAACAGTGTCAACAACGACGTCTGCAAAATCGGGGTTTTTGTGACATCCCTGCATAAAGGCATCAGTAATGAATTCAATGTTTTGTTTTTCGTAGGCAAAGCCCGAAACGGAATACTTGATTGAAAGAGAAATCACCCTGTTTTCACCGTATGGGTCAAGTGATACGGAGGGTTCTGCCGAGTATATGTCTATGTAGATAAAAGGAATATCATCGGGATGTATATGTTCATTGTGAATCGAATCTTTTAGTGTGATTATTGTGTCAAGATAAGAGTAAGATACATCCTTGTCGTCATCCTCTGCAACACTTTCATAAAGAATACGCAGATTTATGTTTGCGTCAAAATTGAGTTCCCCTTCGGATGCGAAAGTGTTTGTACTTATAAACGAAGCATCCGTGTGAATGATTTCACTTATTCCTGACTTTGTGCTATCGAGGGATATTTCTTCGTTTTGTTCAAAATGTACTTCGGGCAACAGTTTTTTGCTGTGTGCCGTGATATTATCCTTTAGAACACATATATCGCTGTCATCCTCAGGAGAATAAATCGGGGTTTTGTTTTCGGAATATGCAGTGACACTTGCTTGCAGAGAGAGCTTTAATGAGATTTTTCTTGGACTTTGAGGTACTGCATGTGCAGAGGAAACAAAGCAGGAGGGGAGTGCAACATATTCTCCTGTGTGTGTGAAGGGTTCTTTGAACATAACTGAGATTTCTTCTCTGAACGGAGCACTCTTGATTTTTCCGTCGTATTCCGAAATATAGACAATGCTTATTTTGAGGACAATCTGCGCCATTGCTTCGCCGATGTTTGCACTGAAGAGGCAGTTTTCTATGCTTGTATAGGTTTTGATTATCCGGGCGATTCCCGGCAGATATTCGGGAAGAATGAAATCAAAGTTTTTTTCGGTGTCGTTTTTTGCTGAATATACAACTGTTTGTTCTGTCAGATGCTGCTGCATAATCAAGTCTCCTTCTCGCTATAGCTTTTTTGTAAAGCATATGCTTAAAGGAGAGTGTTTATGACAGGTTATTCTTTGGTTCTTATAAAAAAAGTAAGGATTTTTTTCAAAAACTTAGGCGGTTTTACAAGTACAATTTTCATAATGCTACCTCCAAGATTAGTGTTTATTTGTGGCAGATAATAAGAAATCCTGCAATTACCAAGAGCAAAGCTTCAATGCTGACGAGAAATCCGTTTGGTAAAAACATGGCAAGGATAATTCCGATTCCTGCGGAAAGCAAACAGATACCCATTATAAAAGAGAGCTTTTTCATTGTCGGAACCTCCTTTGGCTTACTATATTGTATGCGAAAACGCCGCAGATGTCACACTTTTCGTGTGCCCAAAGGCTGTGTTTTGGCACATATCTTCAAAAAGTTTGAAAAAAGTGTGAAAATCTTTGAAAACAGGCGTATGTAAGGGCTAAAAAACTTGACAAAACAAACCCGAAGTAATATAATTATACTGTATATGTAGGACTATGCATATTTTTAGTAAACAATGTTCGGGGGAGATTAAGATTCTTAGTATGACAGGCTGCGGATATGCCAGAATAACAGGCACCGACAGCATAATAACAGTTGAAATTAAATCCGTGAATTCAAGGTACCTTGACCTTAATGTTAAAATGCCCAGAATGTATTCAAGGGTTGAAGAAAAGGTAAAGGCACTTCTCGGAAAATATACCACACGCGGCAAGGTTGATATTTACATTTCAAGCGAGGCTCTTCCCGGCGCCGAGGATGCGTTTGTTTCACTTGATGAGGCATACCTTGAAAATTATCTTGCTTGTCTTAAAACTCTTAATGAAAAGTACGGGCTTCGTGACGACATATCGGTTATGACTGTCGCACAGAACAGGGATGTTTTCACAAATGTCAAGTCTACGGAATACACAGTGGACGAGCTGTGGGAAAGACTTGAAGAGGCTGCTACCTCTTCAATGGAGGATTTCTTCCGGATGAAGCAGACGGAGGGAAAGAGACTCGGTGAGGATATTCTCGCAAAACTTCAGGTTATTTCATCTTATGTGGATATAATAGAAAAGGCATCTCCAAAGGTTGTCGAGGATTATTCAAACAGAATCCGCGAGAGAATTGAGGAGGTTCTTGACGGCAAGGATATAGACGAAACAAGAATCATCCAGGAGGTTGCAATTTTTGCGGACAGGGTTGCGATTGATGAAGAGCTTGTGAGACTTCGCAGTCACATTGACCAGTTTACAAAAATCATTTCCGAAACAGGTAATGAACCCTGCGGAAGAAAGCTTGATTTTCTTCTTCAGGAAATCAACCGTGAAATCAACACAACCGGTTCAAAGTGCAATGATGCAGATATTGCAAAGATTGTTGTTGACGCAAAGAGCGAGGTTGAAAAAATCCGCGAGCAGGTGCAGAACATCGAGTAGTGCGGAGTTTGCACTGACGAAAAAAGGAGAAGACAATGAAACTTGTAAACATAGGCTACGGTAATATGGTAAACACATCGAGAATAGTCTCGGTGGTAAGTCCCGATGCCGCACCGATTAAAAGACTTATTCAGGATACGAGAAGCACAGGAAAGCTTGTTGATGCAACAGGCGGTAAAAAGACAAGAAGTGTTATTGTGTCTGACAGCGGTCATATAATTCTCTCGGCACTGACAAGTGAAACGATACAGTCGAGAATTGCAGGAAGTGCCGACAATGCGGAGGACGAAGACGATGAATAACACAAAAAGAGGAAGACTTGTTGTTGTGTCGGGACCTTCCGGAGTGGGAAAGGGAACGGTGCTTAAATATGTTCTTGACAGAGATGATTTTGTTTATTCCGTATCGGCGACTACCAGAAGTCCGAGAGAGGGAGAGGTAGACGGCGTAAACTATTTCTTTATAACAAGAGAAAAGTTTGAAAATATGATTTCGGGCGGAGAGTTTATAGAGTATGCGGAGTATAACGGAAACTATTACGGTACGCCGAAATTCTTTGTGGAAAAGATGCTAAGCGAGGGCAAGAATGTAATTCTTGAAATTGAAGTCAAGGGTGCAATGCAGGTCAAAAGAATTGTTCCCGAGGCAACATTTGTATTTATCGCACCCGAGAGCATCGAAATTCTTGAAGCAAGACTTCGTGGAAGAGGCACAGAACAAAATGATGTAATTGCGGGACGGCTTTCAATTGCAGAAAGAGAAATCCGCTCGTGCCTTATGTATGATTATATTGTTATAAACCGCGACGGCGGCGCTGAAGATTGTGCCGAGGATATAGTTGCGGCAGTAAAGGCAGAGGGTATGAAGCCCTGCAATGTTTACACAAGCATTTGTGACTTTTTTAAATAAACACAAAATTACATAACCATAAAAGGAGATATTTAAAATGGTAAAACCTTCAATCGCAGAATTATCAAAGGGCAACACTTACAACAGATATATGCTTGTAATGATGGCAGCTAAAGGCGCAAAGTATGTTACTGACAGAGAAAACTACGCAAAGGAGCATGCAGACGATATTGATGCACTTTATGGCTCAAGCAACGAAATCGAAATAGATTTCAACCATAAGCCCGTAAAGAACGCAATCAAACTTTTCCATGAGGGAAAAATGCTTATCAAACTTCCCGAAGAAACAGTAAAGGCAATGGAAGAACACGATAAGACAACTCTTAACGAAGAGATTGCTGAATAATAAAGCCAAGGAGAGCCGACTGTGACTTACGCCGGAGTGCATATAATAAATGCACCGTATCACATTGACAAATTGTATAGCTATCATCTGCCCATAGAGCTTGAGAAAAAAGTAAAGATTGGCAGTATTGTCGTTGTGCCCTTTGGCGGAGCGAATAAGCAGAAACTGGGGCTTGTTACGGAACTTTTTAATGAGTGTGACTGTAATACAACAAAGCCGGTTCTTGGCGTTCCCGGGAAATATATGTTTGTTGACGGTGAAATGCTCGATATGTGCAAATTCATGAAGGAGCATCTTTTCTGTTCCCTCGGAGATGCGGCATCCTGTGTTCTTCCGTCAGGACTTGGCGTAAAGAATGTCAGGATATATTGCAGAAGTCATGACAAACAGCCAATGCCTGAGCTCAATCATTCGTCGCTTTCGGTACTCAACGAGATTGAAAAAAACGGCGAAATGAGCGAAACTCAGTTGAGAAGCACGTTTGGTGCCGGGGCTGTTTCGTGCGTAAGGGCGCTCGAAAAGATGGGATTGCTCAAGTCGCATGACGATTTCGAGTGTAAGGTAAACACAAAGAGCGAAAAATATGTAGTTCTTTCGGAGGATGAAAAGATAATCTCGGATATATCCGAGGGAGTTCTTAAAATGTCACCCAAGCAGATGAATGCGTTTGAAGCACTTCTCCGCTACGAATCGCCATGCCCCGTAACCGAGCTTTGTGAAATCTCGGGTGCGGGAATTTCTGTTATAAATGAGCTTTGCAAAAAAGGTGTAATAACCTATGCCCAGGTGGATTTTGACAGAAACAAAGAGCTTATGCGCGACTATTCCGACAAAGGCTATGAAAAGGATTTTGAGCTTTCCGATATGCAAAAAGAGGCTCTTGACACCCTTGTGTCCTTGTATTCTTTGCCGGATGCTGCGGCTGCACTTCTTCACGGTGTTACGGGTTCCGGAAAGACAAACGTTATCTTAAAACTCATTGAGAAAGTCATTGACGACGGAAAAAATGTTATTGTTCTTGTTCCGGAAATTGCACTTACGGGACAAACCGTAGGAAGATTTACCGCTGTTTTCGGAGACAAAATTGCACTTATCCATTCCGCACTTTCTGCAGGAGAAAGAATGGATGCGTATAAGTCCATAACCGAGGGTAGGGCAAGAATTGTAATCGGAACACGCTCTGCGATTTTTGCACCTGTCAAAAATCTTGGCCTTATAGTAATCGACGAAGAGCAAGAAAGCTCTTTCAAGTCTGACAAATCTCCCAAATATCATGCAAGAGACATTGCCAGATTCCGTTGTGCATATAATAAAGCACTTCTTGTGCTGGCTTCTGCAACACCGAGTATTGATAGCTACTATAAAGCAAAAACGGGAAAATACACCCTTGTCAGCCTTACTGAAAGATTTGGTGGAGTAAAACTTCCCGAGGTTCTTTTCCACGACATGAGAAACGAATCCTACTTTGAGTTAAAGGGCGGTTTTGACGAGAACGAGGATGAGAGGATTGCAGGCGGTATTCCAACAACCATCGGAGCAACTCTTGAAGCGGAGCTTGCAGAAAATCTTGTTAACGGCGAACAGGCAATTCTGTTCATAAACCGCAGGGGCTTCCGTGCATTTGCACAGTGTCACTCCTGTGGACATACATTCCAGTGTCCCAACTGCTCGGTAACTCTTACTCACCACAGAAACAAACGTTATAACCGCGATACAATGACCTGTCATTATTGCGGATACAGCGCCGATATGCCGTCGGTCTGCCCCGTGTGTAAAAAAGGTGAGAGCATTGTTTATATGGGTGCAGGTACGCAGCTTCTTGAAAGTCAGCTGAATAAAATGTTCCCGACAATGAGGGTTCTGAGAATGGATGCCGACACAACGGGTGGTAAGCTTTCACATGAACAGATACTCACAAAATTCAGAAACAAAGAAGCGGATGTGCTTGTCGGAACGCAAATGGTGGCAAAAGGACACGATTTCCCCGATGTGTCGCTGGTGGGTGTAATCAATGCAGATACCTCTTTGTATATGAATGATTTTCGTGCAAACGAAAAGACATTCTCTCTTCTTACCCAGGTTCTTGGCAGAAGCGGAAGAAGCGGCAAACAGGGTCGGGCTGTAATTCAGACATACAGTCCGGATAATGATGTGCTGGGACTTTCGTCAAAGCAGAATTATGAAGAATTTTATGAGAGGGAAATTCTTTTCAGACGAGCGTCTGTTTTCCCTCCGTTCTGCGATATTATTACAATTACTTTTTCGGGTGAAATCGAAAATGATGTGATAAATGCAGTAAAGCAATTTGGCGACGGACTTGATGAAGTGGCAAAGAATGAATATAAGGATACCAAATTTATTCTCTACGGACCTTTCAGAAATGATGTTTATAAAATTGCAGGACGTTACAGAATGAGGTATCTTATAAAATGTGTAAATAATCCGAAAATGAGAAATATGATTTCGGGTCTTTTGATAAAATATATGGCGGGACTTAAAAATGTCAGCATTTCGGCTGATGTTAATCCGCAGAATTTGTAAACAGGAGGTAGCCGATATGGCACTCAGAAAAATAGTAACAGACGAAGATCCTCTTCTCAGAAAAAAATCAAGAGAAGTGGGTACACCAAATGATAGAACAAGGGTGCTTCTTGATGATATGATTGATACACTTCTTGATGCACAGGGTGTGGGTCTTGCCGCACCTCAGGTAGGTATACTCAGAAGAATATTCATCATCAATGTCGGTATTGAAGAGGGCAGAGATGAGTTTATAGAATTCATTGACCCTGTTATTCTTAAAACTGAGGGAGAACAGGACGGTGCCGAGGGTTGCCTTTCCGTTCCCGGAAGACAGGGGAATGTTAAAAGACCAAACAAGGTGACGGTTGAAGCAACAGACCGTAGCGGCAACCGCTTCACGTACACAGGTACAGAACTCATGGCAAGATGCCTTTGCCATGAATATGACCACCTTGACGGCATCCTCTATGTCGATAAGGCATACGAAATGGAAGACGACGAATAGTAAATGAGGTAAATGATGCTTAAAATATTGTTTATGGGAACTCCCGACTTTGCCGAAATGTGCCTTCGTGCACTCGTTGAAAACGGGCAGAATGTGGTGGGTGTCATTTCACAGCCCGATAAACAGAAGGGCAGAGGAATGAAGGTGCAGTACTGCGATGTCAAGAGATATGCACTTGAAGCAGGGCTTAGTGTTTACCAGCCCGAAACACTAAAAGACGGTGCTATACAAGAACTTTTGGAGCAGTTGAATCCCGATATAATTGTAGTTGTTGCCTACGGAAAAATTCTTCCCGAATATGTATTGAAATTTCCAAAATACGGCTGTATAAATGTCCATGGCTCGCTTCTTCCCGAATACAGAGGTGCAAGTCCAATACAGAGAGCTGTGATTGACGGTAAAAAAATCACCGGTGTTACCACCATGTATATGGATAAAGGTCTTGACACGGGTGATATGCTTCTCACAAGGGAATACGAAATCGGCGAAAACACAAACACGGGAGAAGCCTTTGATGACCTTGCAAAAATCGGTGCAGAGCTTCTTCTTGAAACGCTTGACGGTCTTGAAAAGGAAAGTATAGTTCCCATGCCGCAGGACAGTTCAAAGGCAACCTATGCCGAGAAGATTCTCAAGGAAGAATGTGCAACTTCTTTTGATGAAAACTCACAAAAGGTGCATAATAAAATAAGAGGTCTTTATCCTTTTCCGGGAGCTTTCTGCTATCATAATGGAAAGGTGCTTAAGCTCTGTGAGAGCAGGGTTTATAAAGAAGAAGTACCCAGCGGATGTGCAGGCGAGGTTGTCGGTCTTTCAAAGGAAGGAATACTTGTAAAGTGTCGTGAGGGCGCCGTGCTTCTTACAAAGGTAAAACCCGAGGGCAAGGGCGAAATGAACGCCACCGACCTTATCAACGGTAGAAAAATCGCATTGGGAGATATTCTTTCTCCCACCCTCTGAAAGGAGAAAATAAATGTTTTGGTATAGTGCAGATTCATTGTGGACGTATATTGTATTTGTTATTCCATGTGCAATTTTTGCAATGTGGGCATCGGCTAATGTAAGTTCTACTTTTAAGAAATACGCAAAGGTAATGTCAAAATCGGGATATACTGCAAACGATGTTGTAAGAAATATCCTTAACGCATATGGACTTAATCACATAAAAATTGAACACATTGCCGGGGATTTAACCGACCACTATGACCCTAAGGCTAATGTAATAAGACTTTCTGATACGGTTGACGGCTCAACGAGTGCTGCGGCAATAGGTGTTGCGGCGCATGAAGCAGGCCATGCTGTTCAGCATGCTGTGGGATACATTCCCATAAAGATAAGAATGGCAATAATTCCTGTATGCAATCTTGGCTCAAATCTTGCAATGCCGCTTGTTATTATGGGCTTTGCTTTCAGCTTCTATCCCCTTTGTTATCTTGGAATAATTGCATTTGCAGTAGCAACTGTTTTTCAGCTTGTAACACTTCCCGTTGAATTCAATGCTTCTGCAAGGGCGCTTGCGATTCTGAAGAATGCGAATATGCCCGAAGAAGATATAAATGCCTCAAAAAAGGTGCTGACGGCAGCGGCACTCACATATGTTGCCGCTCTTGCCACCGCTCTTGCAAACCTTTTGAGACTTATTGTTATCGTAAACGGAAGAGACAGAGACTAAAAAATGCAGGAAATAACACCAAGAAAAGCGGCGGTGCTGTCGCTTAATTCAGCAATTAAAAACGGAAAATATGTAAATCTCGAGCTTGATGCGGCAATAAAAAAGTATGGCTTTGAGGACAAGGATAAGGCATTTTTCACAAGACTTTTCTATGGAACGGTTGAAAGAAAAATTACTCTTGATTACATTATAAGGCGTCTTTCGAGTGTTAAGTTTGAAAAAATTGAGCCGCTTGTTCTCTGTATTCTCGAAACGGGACTTTATCAGGTGTTTTTCATGGATAAGGTGCCGGATTCTGCGGCGTGTAATGAGTCGACGGAGCTTGTTAAGACTACCTGTCCAAAAGCATATGCGGGTTATGTGAACGGAATCATGAGAAGCGCCGTAAGGGAGAAAAAGGAAATCTTAGATGAGATAGCACATCTTACAGGTTCATTTGGTCTCAGTATAAAATACAGTGTTCCGGAGTGGCTTTGCAAAATGTGGCAGAAAGACTATGGCGAGAGCCGCGAGATTGTAAAGGCTCTCAGCCGTGTAAAGGTCGGCGTTGCTCTCAGAGTAAATACACTGAAAATCAGTGCCGTGGAACTTCTTTCACACTTACCGCAGGAGCTTGAGGCAAAGTGCGTAGGAAAGACAAGTATTGTTATTCCCCGTTCGTGTATTGTGACAGAGCTTTACGGATATGATGATGGACTGTTTTTTGTTCAGGACCCCGCCTCGACTATTGTTTCTTCGCTTGTCAATAAAAAAAGCGTCGGAAAAGAAAAGCCTTTTATTGTGGACACCTGCTCGTGTCCCGGGGGGAAAAGCTTTTCCATGGCAATAAATCTTGAGAATACGGCAGAAATTCATTCCATGGATTTGCACGAAAACAGGCTGAGACTTGTAAGAAGCGGAGCAGAACGCCTTGGAATTACTTGTATAGAAACCCATGAGTGTGACGGCAGAAAGCCGATTAAAGAGTATTTCGGTAAGGCTGATGTTGTCCTTTGTGATGTACCTTGCTCGGGACTTGGTGTTATTGCAAAAAAACCAGATATAAGATATAAAACATACGGTGAAATAGAGAAGCTTCCCGAAGTGCAGTATGATATTCTTAATGCTTCAAAGAACTACTTAAAGGATGACGGCTTTATACTTTACTCAACCTGTACCCTGAGAAAAGCCGAAAATGAAGATGTGGTACAGAAATTTTTGGATAATAATAAAGATTTTGAACTTTGTCCGACGGGAATTTTCGAAGACGAAACTGGAATGGTGACATTTCTTCCCCATAAAACTGGAACAGACGGCTTTTTTGCGGCAAAGCTCAAAAAGAAAAAGTGAGATATAATTTTGGAAAGAATTGATTTGGCAAGCCTTAATTTGCAGGAACTCGGCGAAAAGCTCTCCGAGATTTCCGAAGAAGCGGGCGTAAAGATTGAAAAATTCAGAGGTAAGCAGATTTACGGATGGCTTGTAAAGGGTGTATACAGCTTTGACGAAATGCTCAATGTTCCCAAAAACATTAAAAATGTACTTGAGGAATATTGCCTGATTACTTTGCCTTTGGTTGAAAAAAAACTTGTGTCAAAGCTTGACGGTACCGTAAAGTATCTTTTCAGGCTTCATGATGGTGAGTTTATTGAAAGTGTGTTCATGAGATATGAGCATGGCAATACTCTCTGCGTTTCGACTCAGGTCGGTTGCCGCATGGGCTGCTCCTTCTGTGCTTCAACTCTTACGGGACTTACAAGAAACCTTTATCCTTCGGAGATTCTCGGTCAGGTGGTTGCGGCGCAAAAGGATATGGGAGAAAAGGTGTCCAACATAGTTATGATGGGCATAGGTGAGCCGCTTGACAATTACGATAATGTAATGAAGTTTTTAGAGCTTGTCAATGACCCTGAGGGCTTAAATATCGGTCATAGGCATATTTCTCTTTCAACCTGCGGCCTTTGTGATAAAATAAGGCTCCTTGCAGATGAGAAAAAGCAGATAACCCTCTCGCTCTCTCTTCACGCGAGCGATGCCGAAACAAGAAAAAAACTTATGCCCGTGGCAAAAAAATATGACCTTGATGAGCTTATAGAGTCCTGCAGATACTACATAGAAAAAACAGGACGAAGAATTTCCTTTGAATATGCCATGATAGCCGGAGAGAACGACTCGCATGCCCATGCCGAAAGACTTGCAAAGCTGCTTTCGGGAATGATTTGTCATGTGAATCTCATACCGCTTAATGATGTCAAAGAAAGGGCTTACACAAAAAGCTCAAAGCGTGCAATAGAAGATTTTGTTAAAATACTTGAAAAGAATCACATAACGGCAACTGTCAGACGCCGCCTCGGAAGCGACATAAATGCTTCCTGCGGTCAGCTTCGTGCCGAGAGTGAAAAGAAATAGATATAGTTTTTCCCTGTATGGGAGTGATGTCAAATGGGAATTAACTACTTTGGAAAAACAGACATAGGTCTTAAGCGTTCAACCAATCAGGATTACTTTGCACTAAAGCCTTTTGAAAACGGACTTGTGCTTATGATTGTGTGTGACGGAATGGGTGGCGCAAACGGCGGAAGCGAGGCAAGCTCGCTTGCGGCACAAATCTTTGCCGAATATGCCGAGAAACATCTTAATGTAAAGAATAAAAATCAATATCTGAGTGTGCTTGAAGGCGCACTTTCAGAGGCTAACAAAGCCGTATGCAAAAAAGCAAAGAGTGAAAAGGCGCTTGAGGGTATGGGTACAACACTTGTGTGTGCTTTGTATGACGGTGAGAGTTACTATTGCATATGGGTGGGAGATAGCAGAATATATGCTTTGACCAAGGAAGGTCTTTGCCAGTTGTCCCATGACCATTCTTTTGTGCAGACACTTGTTGACAGCGGAAGTATATCGAAAGAAGAAGCAAGAAGTCATCCCAACCGCAACATTATCACAAAAGCTGTGGGAATTGAAGATGGGATTTCACCTGATGTGTGCAAAATCTCGGCAGAAAACCTTGAAGGTGTAATGCTTTGCTCTGACGGTCTTTGCGGATATGTGCAGGAGTGCGAAATAATAAAAGTTTTAAGAGATGAGAAAGATGCTGAAAAATGCTGTGAAACGCTTGTAAATATTGCGAATGATGCAGGCGGAACAGATAACATAACAGTTGTAATTCATAAGAAACAGTAACAGTTCTGAAAGGATTCTAATGATGGATAACTCTTTTGAAAAGCTTATAAACAGAATACTTGACGGAAGATATAAAATAGAAAACGTTGTGGGTATCGGAGGCATGGCATATGTTCTTAAGGCGATTGACTTGAAGGACGATA
The DNA here is from genome assembly GCA_017456765.1 of Clostridia bacterium. Taxonomy (GTDB): domain Bacteria; phylum Bacillota; class Clostridia; order Oscillospirales; family CAG-382; genus UMGS1387. Next base: position 177,655 of record JAFTIR010000039.1, read on the forward strand.
ACAAACCTGTTGCCATAAAGATACTTAATGAGGAGTTCAACGGAGACGAAAATGCGGTAAAACGCTTTGTAAATGAATCGGAAGCCGTAAGAATGGTTGATTCTCCTTATATTGTCAAGATTCATGACATTGCAATTTCCGAAAGTCTTAAATATATTGTAATGGAATTTATTGATGGTATTACACTCAAGGACTATATTGATAAGGTGGGTGCGCTTGGCTGGAAAGAAGCGGTACACTATGTAAGACAGATATTGAAGGCGCTTTCCCATGCACACGAAAAGGGTATAATCCACCGCGATATAAAACCGCAGAATGTAATGCTTTTGCGCGACGGCAAGGTTAAGGTTACAGACTTTGGTATTGCAAAAACACCAACCTCGGAGCCTCTTACCATGACGGATAAGGCAATAGGAACGGTGAATTATATAAGTCCCGAGCAGGCAAGCGGCGGAAAGGTCGATGAAAAGAGCGATCTTTATTCTGTAGGTGTTATGCTGTATGAGATGCTTACAGGCACACTTCCTTTCAAGGCAGACAGCCCTGTTGCCGTTGCAATGATGCAGGTCTCGGAAGAGCCTGTACAGCCCCGTGAAATCAACCCCCAGATACCTGTGGGACTTGAACAGATTGTTCTGAAATCCATGAATAAAGCACCGGAGGAAAGATTTAGCTGTGCTTCAGCCATGGAGAAATCACTTGAATATTTCACAAAAAATCCGGCGGTTGTGTTTACGGGAGTTCCGTCTACAGTAGGAGGTAATTCTGCGGGGACACTTGCAAATAAGCATCCGAAAGATGATAACGACAGTGACGAGACCGGCGAAAGAAAATCTATGTTCCCGATAATCCTTGGCGTTACTGCGGCATTTATTGCCGTTTGCATTGCTGTTGGAATTGCACTTCTTGTGTCTGCCGGTGTGACTTGGAGTGACGGATTTGCAGGGGCTATAGACAAAATATTCAATGTTGAAGAGAATAATAGTGATAAAAACTATGTTCCTCTTGAAAATTGCATTGGTCAGATGTATACTCAGGAGCTTAAATCGCAACTTGAAGCAAAAGGCTACAGAGTTGTAATCAAAGACTACGAGGACAGGAGCCAGCCAAACAATGTTATTATAAGACAGGACCCTGATCCTCAGGCAACTCCTGAAATCAAGAATCCTCTTCTCGGCTCAAGAAGAACTCTTACTCTGTATGTCAATAATATTCCCGGCTCATACATTAAGATGCCGGACTGTCTTGACATGAGCCTTGAAGATGCAAAGGCAATGATTGTTGATGCTTTTGGCGGAGCGGTTAAAGCATCTGATATAAAAGAGACAGAAGTTTTCAGAGAAGGTACCAAGGGGAATGTATTTGAATGTCAGCCGTCTCCGGGAACTCCGATTGATATTGCAAATATACCTACAATTAAACTGTACATTTGTAAAGGTACTGAGCCTGAAGAGGTTACCATGCCGGACATTATCGGGCTTCCCAAGGATGAGGCGTTCTCAATTTTGACAGAAAACAAGATAACATCCTATACAGAAGAACGTGAGTATAGCGAAGGTGCCGCAAACATAGTGCTTAGAACAAGCATCAAAGAGGGAGAAACCTTCATGAACGATACAGAGGTTATTGTTTATGTAAGCGAAAAGAACAGAAATCAGGCTTTTACCATGCCTGATTGTATAGGCTCAAGCAAAAAGAATGCCGTCAGCAGAATTGCCGCACGCTTCAGATTATCAGAAGATGCTATCAAGGTTGTTGAAGAATATAATGATACTGTATCAAAGGGAAAGGTCTATGCAACACTTCCTGTAGCTGATACATTGGTGACTGACCTGTCCGGTACAAGCTTTACTGTGTATGTAAGTAAGGGAAAACAGCCCGACGATGCAGAAATGCCGAATGTTGAGGGCAGAACTCTGAGTGAAGCCGGAATAATTCTTGACAATGCGGGATTCGGAAATATAAGCACCGAATATGTTGACAGCGAAGAAACACGTAATACCGTTTTGTATGCCAACTATTCCGTAGGTGCGATTCTCAGCGAGGACACAGAAATTGTATTGACAGTAAGCAACGGAACTCTTGCCGGGGATGACGATTCTGAAACGGAAGATAAAGAAGAGACTGAAAACGGTGCTTCCGAAGATATGGATGAACTGCTCGGCGTGCGTGAGAATAATTGATAAATAACAGAGAAAACGGAGAAAACACTTTGGAAAACATTTCCCACGAAGGAATTATCATCAAGAGCACAGGCGGACTTTATACTGTTGAAAAGGATGACGGTACAAGCGAGGAGTGCCGCGCAAAGGGTGCTTTCAGACATTCTAAAATAACACCGCTTGCAGGTGACAGGGTGACATTTGAATGTGCCGATGGCAAGGAAGGCTTTATAACAAAAATCCGTGAAAGAAAAAACAGCCTCATACGTCCGGCTGTTGCCAACGTTGATTTATTGTGTGTGGTAATTGCCTCCAGAAATCCGGATCCTGATTTGTTTATCCTCGATAAGCTGTGCGCGGTGGCAAAAAATAATGGCATAGAAGTTCTGATTATAGTCAATAAAGATGACATCGGTGACAGTGAAGAAATCTTTGAAGTTTATGAAAAAGCAGGCTTTATGGTTGTTCCTATGTGTGCAACGGACCCCGATGGGTACGAAAAGAGCATTGAAACAATACGAAACCTTGCAAGGAATAAAATCAGCTTTTTTACTGGTGCGTCAGGTGTCGGAAAATCAAGTGTTCTTAATGTGGTGTATCCGGAGCTTTGCCTCGAAACAGGAGAAATCAGTAAGAAAATACGGCGCGGAAAGCATACCACAAGGGTTACTACACTCTTTAAAATGGGTGAAGACACATACGTTGGGGATACCCCGGGATTTAGCAGCTTTGATGTTGTCGGTTTTTCCATGCTCGATTCAGAAGTCCTTTTGTCGTGCTTTCCCGATATTGAAAAGCATGCTCTTGACTGTAAATATAAAAAGTGTACACATATTTGCGAGGACGGTTGCAATGTTATGAAGGCACTTGCGAATGGAGAAATATCTCCATCGAGGCATGAAAGCTATAAACAGCTGTTCAATGAACTAAAAGAAGTAAAACCATGGGACAATTAAATTAGGAATTAGGAATTAGGAATTAGAAATTAGGAATTTAGGTACGACCCGCGGTCGTCTGTGAATAAACAACGGGAGAGAAGATAATGGCTAAAAAAGCAGGAGAATATGGCAATCAGAGTATTTCATCATTAAAGGGACCCGACAAGGTAAGAAAAAGACCTGCGGTAATATTTGGCTCAGACGGTCTTGAGGGCTGTGAGCACTCCTTTTTTGAAATATTGTCAAATGCTATAGACGAAGCAAGAGAAGGCTATGGTAATCTTATAAATATAACCTGTAAAAAGGATAAAACCCTTATTGTCGAGGACTTCGGACGAGGAGTGCCTCTTGACTGGAACGAAAAGGAACAGAGATATAACTGGGACCTCGTATATTGCGAGCTTTATGCGGGCGGTAAGTATGATAACGATGAGGGCGAGGCATACGAATACTCTCTCGGTCTTAACGGACTTGGTGCTTGCGCAACTCAGTGCAGCTCGGAGTTCATGAATGTAACAAGCTACACAAAGCAGGGCAAAAACTCAATTTCTTTTGCAAAAGGTCTTCCTATGTGTGAACTGATAAAAGAAGACCCTGTGCGCAGAAGAACAGGTACGGTTGTTGAATGGAAGCCTGACCTTGAGGTGTTTACAGACATAAATATTCCACTTGAATATTTTGAAGAAGTACTTAAAAAGCAGGCGATTGTAAATTCAGGACTTACTCTGGCTCTTGATTATGAGCATGAGGACGGTAAGCATACAAAGAAAGAGTATCTTTACAAAAACGGTATTGTCGATTATATAAATGAACTTATAAGTGTAGGGGATATTGTTCCGACGGCAGCAGAAACAGAAGAAGCTGACGGCGAAGAAGAGAACACAGAGGCAGAATCTGAAGAAAAGGATGCAGACACTTCAAGAACACTTGCTCTCTCAACCCCAGCATATTTCCAGACAGAACGCCAGGGACGTGACAGAGAAGACAAACCCGAGTATAAACTTAAGGTTGAAACAGTATTCTGCTTTTCAAATGCCGTTAATAAGATAGAGTATTATCATAACTCCAGCTTTCTTGAACACGGAGGTTCTCCCGATAAGGCGGCAAAGAGTGCTTTTGTAAAGGCATTTGATACTTATCTTAAAAACAACAATAAGTATAATAAAAATGAAAGTAAAATTACTTTCGGAGATGTCGAGGATTGCCTTGTGCTTGTTGTAAATTCTCACTCCACAAGGACAAGCTACGAAAACCAGACCAAAAAGGCAATTACCAATACATTTATTACCGAGGCTATGACACAGTTTTTCCTTCATTCGCTTGAGGTTTTCTTCGCCGAGAATCCAAAGCAGGCGGAAAAGTGTGCACAGCAGGTGCTTGTAAATAAGAGAAGCAGAGAAAATGCCGAAAGCACGAGAGTAAATATCAAGAAAAAACTGTCGGCGAAGATTGATATTGTAAACAGAGTTGAAAAGTTTGCCGATTGCAGAAGCAAGAATGCAGATAAACGAGAACTCTTTATTGTAGAGGGCGACTCTGCAAAATCGTCCTGTATGCTGGCACGCGACCCCGATTTCCAGGCAATCATGCCTGTAAGAGGTAAAACTCTCAATTGCTTAAAGTCGGGATATGACAGAATTTTCAAGAGTGATATTATTGTAGACTTGCTTAAGGTTATTGGCTGCGGCGTTGAAATGGGAAAGAGTAAGGCAGGAAAACTGAATGATTTTGACCCCGATTCTCTCAAATGGAGCAAAATTATCATCTGCACCGATGCCGACGAGGACGGTTACCAGATAAGGACATTGATTCTTACGATATTCTACCGTCTTCTTCCTACACTTATAAAGATGGGTAAGGTTTATATTGCAGAATCGCCCCTTTATGAAATCACATCAAAATCCGGCATAAGATTTGCCTATAATGAAGCTGAAAAGGCACAGATTTTAAAGGAAATTGAGGGAGAAAAGTACACTATTCAGCGCTCAAAAGGTCTTGGTGAAAATGAACCCGATATGATGAACTTTACGACCATGAATCCGGCAAGCCGAAGACTTATAAGAGTCACTCCCGATGATGAGCAGGCAACATATATCATGTTCAATACTCTTCTCGGTGACGACCTTGCGGCAAGAAAGGATTATATAGCAAAGTACGGCGCCGACTATATTGACCTTGCCGATATTTGATGCGCTCATTTTGCCGCCTGACTCAGGGTGTCAAAATTTCTGCGAAAGAAAAGAAGGAGGAGAAAACCTATGCACACAATAGCAGCTCTCGCAACGGCGGGCGGAAAAGGCGGAATTGCCGTAATAAGACTGTCGGGCGATGATGCAATAGAAATTGCAGCAAAGGTTTTCAAGCCTTTCAAAACGAGCCTTTGCGACGCGAAAAGCAATATGCAAATCTATGGCGAAATCGTAGGAAGTGACAGAAGCAGAATTGACACAGGACTTGCAACGGTTTTTCGCGCTCCACATTCCTATACGGGTGAAAATACAGTCGAAATAAGCTGTCACGGAAGTCCTGTGGGTGTGAGCCTTATTCTGACAGCTCTCTTTGAAAACGGTGCCGAACACGCACTTCCCGGTGAATATACAAAGCGAGCCTTTGTAAACGGAAAACTCGACCTTACTCAGGCGGAGGCGGTGGGAGAACTTATTGATGCTGAGAGTACGACGGCACATAAGCTCTTTTCGGCACAGATTTCCGGAAGTGTCGGCAGGCTTGTACGTGAGCAAGCTGATGAAATAACGCACCTTCTTGCTTCTGTCTATGCCTATATAGACTATCCGGATGAGGACATGACGGATATTCCCGAGGACGAACTCAGAGAAAGATTGCTTGTTATAAAGAATAAACTTTTGAAACTCACGAACAGTTATTCGACTGGTCTTGCTATTACCGAGGGAGTAAAGAGCGCAATTATCGGACTTCCAAATACGGGGAAAAGCTCGCTTCTTAATATGCTTCTCGGCTTTGACAGAGCGATAGTTACAGATATTGCAGGAACAACAAGAGATGTTGTCACAGAGAGTGTAACTGTTGGTGGTATAAAGCTTTGCCTTTCAGATACGGCGGGACTTCATGAAACTGACGACACGGTTGAGAAAATCGGTGTTGAAAGGTCTAAAAATGCTCTTGAAAACAGTAGCCTTGTGTTCGGAGTGTTTGATGTCAGCGAAAATCTTACAGAGGCAGAAAAGGAAATAACAAATCTTCTTATTGAACATAGAAAAGATAAAAATATAATTATCGTACTTAACAAGTGTGATATAAATAGCCCCGAAAAGTACAAGGAATACTTTGAAAAACTCGGCTTTGAAAGAATAGTGTCCATAAGTGCCAAGGAAAATAAGGGAATGGAAGAAATTGGGGATGCCGTAAAATCCTTGTATCCTGATATTGGGCAAGTGCTTGAAGGTGAGATTCTTGCAAACGCAAGACAACACGCGGCACTGTCTAAGGCTGTGTCTGATATTGATAAAGCACTTAAAGCTCTTGAATCACTTACTCCCGATACGGCATGCCTTGATATGGAAGCGGCTCTCGGTGAGCTTCTTGAAGCTGACGGACGGGGAGTTTCGGAAGAGATAGTGAATAATATTTTTTCGCATTTTTGCGTTGGTAAATAGTAATATATTTTTTAGGAGACATATATGATAGTACAACTTGAAGAAGCAAAACAGCAGCTTGGCATCCTCAAAAATGATGCTTCAGAACTCAAAGATGCCCTTAATGTTGAAAAACTTTCGGCAAAGGTTAAGGAGCTTGAGGAGGCAACCTGCGCTGAGGATTTCTGGAATAGGGAAGATACTCAGAGCGTAATGTCCGAGCTTAATAATGCAAGAGGCATAGTTTCTGCTTATAATGACCTTGCAGACGGAATTGAAAGCCTTTTTGAAATGATTGAAATGGCAATCGAGATGGATGACGAGAGCTTTACAGAAGAAATACTCTCGGAAATGGCAAGACTTTCAAAGAGCTATGACAACCAGAGAATTATGGCACTTCTCTCGGGAGAGTTTGATAAAAACAATGCCATTCTTGCAATACATCCTGGTGCAGGCGGAACAGAAGCACAGGACTGGGCGCTAATGCTCTACAGAATGTATTGCCGCTGGGCGGAAAAGAGAGGCTTTAAAGTTAAACTTCTCGACTATCTTGACGGCGAAGAAGCAGGTATTAAGAGTGCTACAATACTTATTACAGGAGACTACGCCTACGGTTATCTCAGAAGCGAGGTCGGAGTTCACAGATTGGTTCGAGTATCTCCCTTTGACTCTTCGGGACGTCGTCATACTTCCTTTGCCTCGGTTGAGGTTATGCCCGAATTCAATGATGAAATTGCGATAGAAATCCGTGACGAGGATATTGAAATTGAAACCCATAGAGCCAGCGGCGCGGGAGGTCAGCACGTTAATAAGACCGACTCTGCCGTAAGAATTACACATAAGCCTACGGGCATTGTTGTGGGCTGTCAGACAGAAAGAAGCCAGCTTCAGAACAGAGAAACCTGTATGAAGATGCTTAAATCCAAACTCATGGAAATCAAGCAGAGAGAAAAGCTTGATAAAATCGAGGACATCAAGGGTGAAAAGCTCAATATCGAGTGGGGTAGCCAGATTCGTTCCTATGTGTTTATGCCCTATACCCTTGTTAAAGATACGCGTACAGGCTGTGAAGACGGTAATATTTCGGCAGTTATGGACGGAGATATTGATGAGTTTATCACTGCATTCCTTAAGGCTAAGGGAAACTTTATAAAGTGACAAATCGGAAAGTAACACCCAACAATTTACAATTCCTTAACAACTTGTCGTTAACCCTATGATATAATACATTCGTTGCGTTATGGGCATTTGCCTGTAATATGCAGTTATTATGGACAGTCCTCTGTCAGCTCGGCATGAATGTCCCAAATTTAAGGAGGAAAACCCAATGAGCAAGAATCTTGTCATCGAGGCTTTTACAAACGAGCAGCTTAAAACAGAAGTTACTTCTTTCAATGTTGGTGATACAATCAGAGTACACAACAGAATCAAAGAAGGTAACAGAGAAAGAATCCAGCTTTTCGAAGGTACAGTTATCGCAAAGAGAAACGGTGGTATCTCCGAAACATTCACAGTAAGAAGAGTAGCTTATGGCTGCGGTGTCGAAAAGACATTCCCTCTCCACTCTCCCAACGTTGCAAAGATTGACGTTGTAAGACGCGGTAAGGTTAGACGTGCTAAGCTCTTCTATCTCCGTGACAGAGTTGGTAAGGCAGCTAAGGTTAAGGAAGATATCTAAGACCTTTTGCCTTAACGCCGCAAAAAACGCGGCAAAGTCTTTAAATAAGACGTAAGAAGCCGTGATGAAATCACGGCTTTTTTGCCCCGATTTTGTGAATATGAAATTAACATTTATGTGTTTTTTGAAAAGAGGAATAAAATTGACAGAAACAACAAATAAAAAGAACAGCGTCATTGCTTCCATTTATGAGTGGGTAGAGGTTTTCTGCTTTGCACTTTTTGCGGTTGTAATGCTGTTCACCTTTGTCTGCAGACTTATAACGGTTGACGGCTCGTCAATGAACAATACTTTTCATCATGGTGACAGAGTAATAATCTCCAACCTTTTCTATACACCAAAGACAGGAGATGTGGTTGTACTTCAGGACTCCACTTCTGTCGATATGTCGGCTCCCATAATAAAAAGAATTATTGCAACTGCGGGAGAAACAGTGGATATTGACCCGGAAACGTGGCAGGTGACTGTTACCGATAAAGAGGGAAATGTCAGAACTCTTGAAGAAGATTACACAAGAAAAGAATATATATTGAGTTTTCCGATTTCAACGGATAGGATACTCGAGCTTGATTTGGGCTATGAGTATGCTACACAGTATGACAATTACGGCAGACAGCTAAGCGAACCGATAGCACTTGTCCGTATAGATGAAAGTAATTTTGAAATTCTTGTTGACGGAAAAACGATAGGAGTCGATACGAATACTCTAAAAGTCATCTCTAAGGACGAGTTCGGAAACATTGAGGAAATTGATGAGAATACCGTCAAGAAAACTCTTGTCAATATGAGAATGCCTTCTGTTGGTGATATGTATTATTATCAGAATGCAATATCTCCGATGGCATATCCGCACACGGTGGAGGAGGGACACGTATTTGTTATGGGCGATAATAGAAACAACTCCCTTGACTCAAGACTTCTCGGTGATATTGATGAAAGAATGATTATCGGAAAGGCATATGTAAGAGTGCTTCCTAATCCCAAAATAGGTTTTTAGAAATGATAGTTAAAATCCCACAGGTTGTCCTGTGGGATTTTTATGTGCTTTAATTGTCCACTGCCTTCATTGCATATTTTTCCCATCTTCCGCTTCGGTATCGAATATAAATTATAATACCGCGTAAGGTGAGGTCGGCAAGGGTTGCGAGCCATACAAAGAAAATGCCAAGATTTAAAATGTTTACTACTATGTAAGCAAGCACAACTCTTACAAAAAGTGTGCATATGATTGCAGAATATAGAGGGAATTTCGTATCACCTGCACCACGCAGGGCGCCCGAATAGCAGTTCTGGAAAGCCGTCACTATAACGATTATGCCGCATATAGACATAAGACTTGCTGCAATGTCAATAACAGCAGTGTCAGACGTATACATTCTTATGAAGAATCTTGAAAAAACAGTTATTAGCAAGGCGGCAACAAAAGAGATTGACACCGAGATTTTTGCAATAGAACCGGTATAGTATTTCGCTCTTTCAATGTTTTTTGCACCCAGGTGCTGTCCGACAAGTGTTACGGTCACGGCCGAGAATGCTGTGCAGACAGTCAGGAAAAGCGAATTTATGTTGTTTGCAACCTGATGCGCCGCATAGCTTTCGTTTCCGGTGGATATAACCATTTTTGAGAACAGCATCATTCCACCCTGCATAACAAAGCTTTCGCACATGGCAGGAAAACCAATTTCAAGAATTTTTTTGACTATCGAAAAATCAGGTATGAAAAACGGTATTTTTTGTTCCTTTGGTTGTTCGGAAAAATTTGTTGCAAGAGCCTTGTTTCTAAATCCGAATTTTGATTTTTTTGAGAAGAACAGGAAGGATATAGCAAGCATCATACAGATAAGTCTCGAGAGTGAAGTTGAAAGTGCCGCGCCTTGCGCTGCCATTTCGGGAATTCCAAGTGAAGGAACACCATAGATAAACATGTAATTTCCAACAACATTGAGGAAGTTTGCAAGCATATTATAGTAAAGGGGAATTTTGTTTTCTCCGGCACCTCTGAGTGTCGCGGTGATTGCTGAGGTTACACCTGAAAAAACATATCCGAGTGCACATATTTTGAAAACCTCTACTCCGTCGTATGCAATAGTTCCCTTTTCATATACGCTTCCGTATTTGCCTCCCGCCATAAAATCTATAAATTGAGGAGCAAAAATAAAGGCAACAACTGTGGTAATTATACCTAAGAAAATGTTGAGAATTATGCTCGTGCGCAAAACTCTGCGTGCCGAGTCAAAACGATTTGCACCTATATTCCACGCCACTCTTGTTGTAGTACCGGTGTTTATTGACACGAACAGCACCGAAAGAAGGGCATAGGGTGTGCTGAAAAGACCTATGGCATTGAGTGCATGAGTTGAATGCTGACCTGCCATCATGTAATCGACCATTCCGAAAAGCGATGAAAAAATGCTTTCGCACAGAATGGGAATTACAAGACCAAAGATAATTCTTACACTGCCTTTTTCAAAAGTGAAAAGGTTTCGGATACGGGAACAAAGCCCCTTATTATTTGCCGTCATAAACATTTACCTCCGACAAATCTTTCCTTAAATGTGCCTATAAAAAAGCCGACAGAACTAACATGCTGAGTCTGTCGGCAATTCTTTATTATTCAGCTGTTTTTTCTTCGGGTGTTTCTGCCTGTTCTTCGGTAACTTCGCCTTCTGCGACTTCATCAGTACCTTCAGCTTCTTTGTTTGCTTCGGCTTCAGCCTCTGCCTGAGCTTTGAGATATTCTGTGAGTGTTTCTTCGCTGGGAACGATTGTGTACTGTCCGTCCTCTGTCATCTGAATGCCATAGCTCTGGAGTATAACCTTGTCGGATATGCTCTCAACAGGTGACCAGTCATCGATGGCATTGCCCATGAATACAAGTTCTTCAACTTTTTCAAGGTTGAGTTTTTTCGCAATTGCCGCAAGATCTTCATTTTTAAGACCGCAGCCTGAGAAGTTTGCTCTCTTGATGTTTGCACCGTTAAAGTCATTGACATTGAATGTGACGTCAGAGAAAGCAACATTTTCAATGCCTGTGAAATACTTAAGGTCATCAAACTTGAATGTTTCTTTGCTGTCTATCTCGAATTCAGCATACTTCAGAGAGCTTGTATCAAGGGGAACCACTTGAGGTACGTTTTCTTCTCCGGCTTCTTCAGCCTTTTCTGCTGCATCAAGCTCTTTTACATATTTGTCGTATTTTACGGCAAAATCACCGTCGCCTATTGCTACGCCGCATACTTCTCCGCTGTTAATAATTTCAAGATACTTTGCAGATGCAAGATCTTCTTTGGAAATGCTTCTTGCGGATTTGTCAAAAGCAGTTGCAAGAGCAGTTGCAAAATCTTCATTTGCAAGGAACGCACTCTTTGCCATAAATGATGAATATACTACATAAAATATTGCTGCCAACACAACCACGATTGCAACTATAAGTGCAATAAACTGATTGCGTTTTTTCTTTTGAGTACCTGTTAAATTAGCCATAATGTCCTCCAAAATTTAATTGTCCTTGTGGCTTTTCCAGCCGTCTCATGTATTATAACACTACTTTTCAAAAATTACAACCACTTTTAACAATTTTTATTAAAATGTATAAATTTATTCTTATATAATAATATATATAATTGACTGACAAAGCGAAAAGTGGTATAATATAAACATACTGAAAATAAGCGAGGTAGAAAAGATGACAGAGCTTCAGGCACAAAAAAGAATAGAAGAGTTATCGGAGCTTATTGACTATCACAGGAAGAAATATTACCTTGACGATGCCCCCGAGATTACAGACGACGAATTCGATGCACTCATGCACGAGCTGAAAAAACTCGAAAGCGAGTTTCCTCAGTTTTATAAGAGTACATCCCCCTCGACGAGAGTCGGAGGGTATGTTGCCGAACGATTTGAAAAGGTAACCCACAGAGTTCCCTTGAAGAGCTTGAATGACGTTTTTTCTCCCGAAGAAGTAAAGACATACCTTGAAAAGTGCGAAGTTGCCCTCGGATATAAGCCGCCCTTTGCTGTTGAATATAAAATTGACGGCCTTTCAGTCAGCCTTGAATACGAAAACGGACTTTTCGTAAGAGGTGCAACGAGAGGTGACGGACAGGTTGGAGAGGATATAACGGAAAACCTCAAAACTGTATCGTCAATTCCACTTGTGCTGAACGAAAAAATTCCTTATCTCTGCGTAAGAGGCGAGGTGTATATGCCAAAGAAGGCTTTTGCACTTCTAAATGAAAAGAGAGATGAAAACGGAGAAACACCTTTTGCCAATCCCCGAAACGCGGCGGCAGGCTCCCTTCGTCAGCTTGACAGTAAAATCTGTGCAAGTCGAAAACTCAGCGTATTTATTTTCAATATTCAGGAAATTTCCGGCGGAGAGGATATAACCTCCCATAAACAAAGCCTTGATTATCTGAAAAAGCTTGGTTTTGTTGTATCGCCGAGTTATGATACCTTTACCGAGTTTGACGAAATTATGGAAAGAATAAACCATTTCGGCGAGCATAGAGCAGAACTTTCTTTTGATATTGACGGGGCAGTTGTTAAGGCAGACTCTTATTCTGACAGAGAGGTTTTGGGTGAACTACCTCATGTTCCAAAGTGGGCAATAGCATATAAATATCCACCCGAAGAAAAAACAACAAAGCTCATTTCAATAGAAGTGAATGTGGGACGTACAGGCGTAATTACTCCGTTTGCAGTCCTTGAGCCGGTAAAACTTGCAGGAAGTGTTGTCAGTCGTGCGACACTCCACAATGCCGATTTTATCGCGGAACGTGATATACGCGAGGGCGATATGGTTGTCGTCAGAAAGGCAGGGGACATAATTCCCGAAATATTGAGGGTTGACACAAAGTTCCGTGATATTCAGATGCCTTTTAAAATGCCTGAATGTTGTCCGTCTTGCGGCGAAGCAGTTGTAAGAGAAGAAAACGAGGCGGCTTACCGGTGTAACAATCCCGAATGTCCTGCACAGCTCTCCAGAAGTCTTGAACATTTTGTCAGCCGTGATGCCATGAATATTGACGGTTGCGGCGAAGCGCAGATAAACGCACTTATTGCGGCAGAGCTTGTAAAGGATGCGGCGGATTTGTATACGCTTCGTGCAGAACAAATAGAAACCCTTGAACGAATGGGCAAAAAGAGTGCGGAAAATCTTGTAAATGCAATCGAAAAGTCAAAAACGGCAGGTCTTGCAAGGCTCATTCATGCCATGGGTATAAGACACGTCGGAAAGCAGACGGCGATAGCCCTTTCAAAGTATTTCGGCTCACTTGATGCTATTATGTCGGCTGAAGTTGAAACGCTCTCTCAGATAGATGATGTGGGAGAGGTTGTAGCAAAGAGCATTTGCAGTTTCTTCTCGCTTGAGTCTACAAAGCATCTTTGCGAAAAGCTGAAGTCTGTCGGTGTTGTGACTGAGGACACGGCGGCGGAAAAGAAGAGCGATAAGCTCGAAGGGCTTACCTTTGTAATAACCGGTACGCTTCCCAATATGAAAAGGGAAGAAGCGGCGGCGATTATCGAGGAAAACGGCGGCAAGGTGTCAGGCTCTGTTTCAAAGAAAACAAGCTACCTTCTCTGCGGTGCAGATGCGGGAAGTAAACTGACAAAAGCGGAAGCTCTGGGCGTTCCTGTTGTGAGCCTTGAGGAACTTTTGGGAATGATTGAATAATAAAGGAAAAGGCACGGATTTCCGTGCCTTTTGTATCATTTTGCATTATTTTCATCGGATTTTGTCAATAAATTGCGTTCAATGTTTTCAGCTGCATCAACAAGCCTGCCAAAAGCATATAAAATGACGGCTAACAAAAAAAAGACAATTGGAATACGAATATAAAATATGTGGTCAGGATAACCAACACTATATATTATCAACAACGCAACTATAGCAATACATATATCTCCTATTATCTCAGCAATAATCATAACTTTTTTTCCGGTGTTTTTATTAAATATCCACATATTATTCTCCCTTTCTCATCACTTATTTGAGAGTTACAAAACGTAACATAATTATTGTAACAAAATGTTACAATAATGTCAAGAGGTGATTTAATGAAAGGACTGAAAATGATAAGAAAAGAGAAAAATCTCAATCAACTCAAGGTTGCCCTTGATTTGAATATTTCCCGTGAAGCCCTTTCTCATTACGAAAACGGAAAGCGAGAGCCGAGTCTTGCAATGCTCAACAAAATGTCGGAATATTTCAATGTTTCAATAGATTACCTCATAAATGCAAAAGAATTTGTAAAAAAATAAACCGCAGGTTATGTTACGAACCTGCGGTTTGTTTTTGTTTAGCCTCCCTCCGAGAGGGAGGTGGCATTTTCGAAGAAAATGACGGAAGGAGCCTACGTAGCTTTAATGTAAAAACAACTTTGTTGTAACGCATTCTCCCTCAGTCGGCATTTGCCGACAGCTCCCTCCCAGAGGGAGCCTTGTGTTAATTGCGTAAAAGTTTGTTTACTCTCCCTTTGTCAGCACCGTAATCTTCTTCTGCGCCTCATCCAGCATCTCAGAGCAACCCTTTAGTAACTTTGCACTTTCCTCGTACATTTCAAGTGCCTGCGAAAGATTGGGTGATTCATTTTCAAGAATATTTGCTATTTCTTCTAAGCGCGTAAGAGCTTCTTCAAAGCCGAGTTCTTTTTCCTTTTTTACTCTCGTTGTCTTTGCTTCTGCCATTTTATTCTTCTCCTTTCGGGATAATCTCTGTAAGTTTTGCCTTTGCTTTTCCGTCGAATACACGCAAAGTTATTTCATCATCCTTTTTAAGATTTCCAACCGAATTTATAACCTTGCCGTCATCATCAAATACAGCTGCATATCCGCGCGAGAGTACCGCCATGGGATTTAACGCCGTAAGTTTTGATGAAACAACAGATAATCTGTTTGCCTTTTCGGAATATAGATTTTCGCCTGCAGAAAGAATCCGCTTTTCAAGACTCAATAATAACTCCTGCTTTGAGTCCACATAATACATGGGCGATTTCAATGACCTGCGCTCTGCAAGACTCTGTAAATACTGCCTCTTGTAGCCTATTATTTCTCCCATTCTTGCTTTTAAGGAAGAAGAAATCATGGAAAGCTGCCTTTTAAGGTCCTGCATATCGGGTACGGCTATTTCAGCCGCCGCGGATGGGGTAGGAGCTCTCCTGTCGGCAACAAAATCGCATATAGTAAAGTCTGTTTCGTGACCGACTGCTGAAATTACGGGCGTTTTGCAGGCGAATATTGTTCTTGCAAGTATTTCGTCGTTGAATGCCCATAGGTCTTCAATCGAGCCGCCTCCTCTGCCTATTATGATGCAGTCGCAGTCAGGGTCGTTATCAAAGTGGATTATGCCGTCGCAAAGCTCACTTGGCGCGCCGGGACCTTGTACAAGGGCGGGGTATATGTGAATTTCACATAGCGGATAACGGCGCATCAGGATATTTTTCATGTCCGCAACCGCCGCAGCCTCGGGACTTGTTATGATTCCGATGCGCTTAGGGAACTTCGGGAGAGGCTTTTTGTGCTCCTCGTCAAACATTCCGAGTGAAGATAACTTCTTTTTGAGTTCTTCAAACTTCAAATATAAATCCCCGACACCGAATTGCTCCATGTCTTCAGCATATAGCTGATAAACACCGTCGCGTGGGAAAACCGAGATTCTGCCGTATACAAGCACTTTCATGTTGTCCTTTGGGACGAAGCGTAGCTTTCCCGTATAGGTGCGGAACATGACCGCCTTTACAAGTGCCGACTCATCCTTGAGAGTAAAATAAAGATGTCCTGTTTTGTAGTGATTTGTGAAATTTGAAATCTCACCGACAATGCAGACATTCGAAAGCACCGGTGACGAATCGATAAGTGTCTTTACATAATCGTTGAGTTGAGATACTGTCATAGCAAAAGGCGTAGTCATACTTTCACCTGCCTTTCTTTATATAAGTAGGGACGACCTGTGGTCGTCCGACTATTGTTTGGTGTGTTTTTTGTATGCAAGAAGTGCTGTTCCGCAGGCGTTGTCGCATGAAAGAGCGGGGGAGGCGAAATATACATTTTCAAGCTTTGACAGCTCATTTCGTATAATGCTGTTGCTCATAACTCCGCCTGCATAAAGAATAGGGCAGTTTCCGTATACCTGTCTTAAATGCTCGCTTGATTTTTTCAGAGATGCTGCAATGCTGCAAAATAAAAACATTGCAATATCCTCATGTTTTTCACCGTCTGCAAGGAATTTCTGCACCTTGTTCTGAAGCCCTGACATTGAGAAGTATCCGTCCACGGAGCTGACACACATTGGGAGCTTCTTTGTGCTGTTTTGCGAAAGAGCATCAAGCTCCTTTCCGCAGGGGAAGGAAAGACCCATTTCCACGCCTGCCCTGTCAATAATCTGACCGCACGAAGCATCGTTTGTTCCGCCGACGATTTGGCATAAATATGTTTCACCGTTAAATGTAGTGTGAAGTGCCTCTGTTGTACCCCCCGAAACGTGAAAGGAGATAAACGGAAGCTTTTCAAAGAACGAAAAATCCTTTCCCGAGGAATAAACGCCTGCACAAATATGTCCGCTCTGGTGTGAAAAGGAATACATAGGGATATTATGCGAATGGGCTATGCCCGAGGCATAGGAAAGCCCCGAAAGAAAGCAGGGCATATATGACCCCTCTGCGTCCCTCGGTTTTGATGAAACGCCGACGGCACAGAGCTTTGCATCCCTCATGCCAGCAATGTCGAAAAGCTCTCTTGATAGCTCGGGAAGAGCCTTTGTATGAAGAAAAACGGCGTCACTCTGCCGAAGTCCCTTTTCTCCGTCCTTGACGGGCAGGAGGCGCCGTACATTTGCAATTACTTCTCCCTCGCTTACAAGAGAAAGACTTGTTGTGTAATTGCTTGTGTCAACGCCGAGAAAATATTCTTTCATTATTTGCTCTCGCTTCGCACGTATGTGCCGAGGATTCCGTTAACAAAGCTGTAGCTCTCATCTGCGTCGAACTTTTTTGCAAGCTCAACCGCTTCGTTGATTGAAACCTCTGAGGGAATATCGTCCATGTACTTTATCTCATAGAGTGCAAGTCGCATAATGCTTCTTGAAACTCGTGAAATTCTCTTTGAACTCCACTTTTTTGAATTAGCTTCTATAATTTCGTCAAGTTCCGAAAGGTTTGAGATGACGCCAAAGTATACCTTTGTAAAGTATTCGTCGTTTCTGAGCTCTTCGCTGATGTATTTTTCGTCCTTGTCCTGGAAATTGTCAAGATAAAGCTCAAGCTGTTCGTTTCCGTCGTCTTCTGAGTGGAAACTGTAGTCGAATATCATGCAAAGGGCGGCCTCTCTTGCTTCTCTTCTGTTCATATTTGTGTATCCTTTCGATGAAAAATAGATATTAACATTAACGGTGCCAAAAAAAGCACAAAATCCTGAATATATTATATACTCAGATTAGCAAACTGTCAAGGAACAAAGAGTAATATTTAATAGTTTGTTTATTGACTTTATTGAAAAAGTAAGTATAATTATGATGATACCTTGTGTATCTAAGAATTAGGAGTGAATTTTTACAATGAAGAAAATTGAAAAAGACGTACCCCATGCCAAAACCCTTCGTGCAATAGCAAAGTACAATGCAGTAAAGCGTCCCGAAAAGGTGGCTTTCAGATACCTTGGCGAAAATAAAGAAATTATTGAATTGACATACGGCGAATACGGTGAGGTTGTCGAGAATATGATATGTGCACTTAAAGCAGGTGGCTTTGAGGGTAAGCGTATTGCAATAATCGGCGAAACTTGCTATGAGTGGATTGCGTCGTATTATGCAATCATAAGTGCGGGTGCGGTTGCCATTCCATTTGACAAGGAGCTTGCATACGATCAGATACGTGGTTTTCTTGATGTAGCCGAAGCACACGGAATCATCATGAGTCCCAAGTACTCACAGAAATATGAGGAGCTTAAGGCGGCGGGTGTGTTTGATAACCTTGAGCTTGTTGTAAGGGTTGACGACGGTACAGAGTGGACTGTCGAGGATGAAAAGCTTGTAAAGTTCAGTGAATTTGTAAAACGCGGCGAGGGGCTTGAGAGAGAGTCGGATGCCGACATTATGAGAAAGCAGTCAAGAGGAGATATGAGCATCATGCTCTTTACCTCAGGTACAACAGGCACAAGTAAGTGCGTAATGCTTTCCGAAAGAAACCAGATAGCATGTGTAAAGAGTGCTGTCAAGGCAACAGACTTCTATGAACACGATGTAATGCTTTCGGTTCTTCCCATTCATCACACATATGAGCTTACAATCAATGTTGCAATTCAGTCGCTTGGTGCAACGGTGTGTATAAATGATAGTCTTAAAAATGTTGTAAAGAGTATGGGAATATTCAAGCCTACAGGTATTGTAATTGTTCCTCTTTTTGCCACTACATTCCAGAAAAAAATCATGGACAGTGTAAGAAAGAAGGGCAAGGAAACACAACTGAAGCTCGGTATGGCAGCATCAACTGCCGCAAGAAAAGTAGGCTTTGATATGAGAAGGAAGCTGTTTTCTGAAATTCTTTCAGCCTTTGGCGGAAATCTCCGTAAGATTATCTGCGGCGGTGCGGCAATGAACCCCGACCTTATGAAGTTCTTTGAAAATCTTGGAATTACTCTCTGCGAGGGGTATGGCATTACCGAATGTTCTCCCCTTATCGCAGTAAATCCCTACTATGCAAGAAAGAAGGGCTCGGTAGGTCCTGCGTGCGATTGCTGTGAAGCAAGAATTGACGCTGAAGAGGTTGATGAAAACGGAAATCTTACAGGTGAAATTCAAGTAAGAGGCGAAAACGTAATGCTTGGCTATTACAAGAACCCTGAAGCAAATGCGGACGTGTTCACCGAAGACGGCTGGTTCAGAACAGGCGATGTCGGACATATGGATAAGGACGGCTATCTGTATATCACAGGCAGATGCAAGAGCGTAATTGTACTTGAGAACGGCAAGAATGTATTCCCCGAAGAAATCGAGGAATATCTTGAAGACGTAAAGGAAATTGCGGAATGTGTCGTGGTCGGCAGAAAAAGGGATGGGGGAGAAGAGGTTGTGCTTACAGCTGTTGTATACCCCGACTTCAATGCCTACGAAAAGGACGCCGATATTGCAGATATTGCCTCTGATATAAAGGAAAAGATTACAGCACTTAATAAGAAGCTTCCTTCCTTTAAGCAGATAAGAAATATCGAAATCAGAAAGACTGAATTTGAAAAGACAACAACAAGAAAGATTAAACGCTTCCTTGTTAAATAAAAAATAACATCAAAGGAGATTTTACTATGTTTGAAGAAATCAAGTCATTACTCGTTGAAGAAATGTCTATTGATGAGTCTGAAATTAAAGAAGATGCTGAATTTATAAATGACCTTGGCTTTAACTCTCTTGAGATTGCAGACCTTGTTGCTCTCTGTGAAGATAAGTATGAAATTGACCTTGATGAGGATAAAATCCGCGAAATCACAACTGTTGGAGATTTCATCAAGTATCTTGAAAGCCTCGTTGGTTAATCGAAACATATGAATACAAACAAAAGATTTGTCACATTTTTTTGGGGAATGAGTGCAAAGAAAAGTTTTTTGCTTCTCATAGCGAGTGCTTTTGTCTTTGCTCTTCCTTTTGTGACAAAGAACGTCTCGGGTGAAGTGCCTCTTGCAAAGCTTTGCGGGGTTTTCGGCTGGTGCGGACTTGTGCCTCTTTTTGTAACTGTATTCGACACCCAAAAGACATTAAAGAGAGTATTATACTCTCTTTTTTGCTTTTTCTTTGTCTTTTACTTTTTCGTATACAGTTGGTTTATAAATCTGTATCCTCTCGACTTTGCAGGGCTTGGAAATATTGAGAGTATAGGTGTAATCATAATAGCCGAGACGGCAATTCCGTTTCTCCACGGAATAGTCATGACTCTGTGTGTGTTCTTGGGATATGCTTCGGCAAAACAGATAAATAATGTGTTTCTTAAAAGCATACTTGTAAGCGCAGGCTATGTTCTCGGTGAATATATGCAGTCGGTCGGCACGTTTGCATTTCCTTGGGCGAGGCTCTTTGTGGGACAGACCGAAAATGTGGCACTCTTACAGTCGGCATCCCTTTTCGGCTCATATTTTATTACATTCATAATGGTGCTTGTGAATTCCTTTCTTGCATTTTCTCTTATGAACGTACAAACGAACAAGAAAAAATGCAGAAATTTTGCCCTTGTTGCTACAGGTATTTTCCTTGTCAATTTCACTTTTGGAGTGCTTCGTATAAATTTTGCAGATTTATCTGATTGCAAAAAACTCTCTGCTGTTGTGCTGCAGGGAAATATTCCGTCGGGTGAAAAATGGTCGGGCGAAGTCGATGAAAAAGAAGTTTACTTGCAACTTTCCGAATATGCCCTTGCTCATCCCATGGCGAAGGAATTTGATGCAGACATTGCAGTAATGCCCGAAACGGCATTTCCCGTGACGCTGATTACCGATGACAAATATAAGTCACAGCACGAAAAGGTGCTTTTTGAAATTTCTCAAAAGCTTGATGCGGAGCTTTTTGTCGGGGCATTTAATGACGAAGGCGGCAAAAGCTATAATTCTATTTTTGTTTTCAGTCCCGACGGAAGCGTTACTAAACCGTATAATAAGCATAACATCGTTCCTTTCGGAGAGTTTTTGCCGTACAGAGGTATTATTGAGAAAATCGCTCCTTCCCTTGCAGAAATGAATATGTTCACATCCGAAATTTCAAGGGGAGAAAGTTTTGAACCAATCCAAACAAAGGCGGGTAAGGCGGCGTGCCTTGTGTGCTTTGACTCGATTTTTCCTGAAACTGCAAGAAAGCAGATAAAGGGCGGGGGAGAGTTTATAGTTATTTCCACGAATGACTCGTGGTATAAAACATCTTCTGCCATATATCAGCACGCAGACCATGCCATAATGCGTGCAATAGAAAACAATGTGCCTGTTATAAGAAGTGCTAACACGGGCGTGTCAAAAATTATAGATAATTTCGGAAGAGTAGATTCTGAAACAAAGGTAAATGAAAGAACTGCAATAGGTGAAAGTGTATATATTCCGGAGTCTATGACGCTTTATACTAAGACGGGAGACCTTGTTGTACCTATTTGCGGCATTATGATTTTTGCCTTTTTGCTTTACGGAATCTGTGCAAAGAAAAAAGCCTCCCGCAATTAGCGAGAGGCAATTTGAAAGAATTATAATAAAAAGTCTGACATTCTCTTTTCGGAATCAGCACCCTGATTTATGGACGCACAACTGCCTTTTGTAACAAGACTTCCGCCAAAGAGTACCGTGCTTACTCTGTCACATGCATCTGCTGAACAGAGGATTTCTTCGGCAAGGTCGCTTGTGTTGTAAAAAATGCAGTCAACTTCAGAAGGCTTGCTGCTGCAAAGCGAAATAACCGAAAGGTCTTCGGGCACACGTACCTTGTAGTATTTTGCTGCTTTGATAACACCCTTTGCGACCTCGTCGTTGACGGTGCAGATTGCTGTGAATTTTCCGCCATGTCTGCGAAACAGTTCGGAAAAACCGTCAAAGCCGCTCTTTTCATCGGCGCCCGAAAGATTTATAAGCTCTTCGTCGAGGAATGAGTTTACTGCGCAGAATGAATCATATGCGGCGTTTTCGAAGGTAGAACCCTCGGATGTGCCGAGAAAAGCAATTTTTGAGTGTCCAAGCTCTTCAAGATAGGAGAGCGCAACATAAGCACCTTTGTCATTATCAAGAATTACACTTCTCTTTTCATCGGACTGACAGAGGGCGAGACATACCGGATTCTGAATGTCAGGATTTATATCCAGGGCAATGACACGTGAGTCGTCTTCAATATCTGCAAAATTTGCCGTCATAAATCCGGCACCGCTCTTGCCGAGTCCCGACAGCAAATCAAGTGCAAGCCTCGGGAGTTTGTCCACGCCGGAAGCATTGGGAAGCAGTATGGAATAGTTGCCGGTGTGTGCGTCTGTCTTTTCGTGTACAGTTGACTTTTCCAAATCCGTTTGTTTTGACGGCACCGTAGATTTGACAACAGAACCGAGACCTGCCACTTTTTTTATGTACCCTTGGGTGCTCAGAATTTCAAGTCCTCTGCGGACTGTTGTTCTCTGCACAGAGAAAATTTTCATAAATTCTCTTTCGGGGGGGAGAAGTGAGCCTACAGGGTAGACATTATTTTTGATTTTTTCGATGATTTCATCTGCAATGTTTGAATAAACGGATTTTTTCTTTTCCGACATTTTACCTTACCTCACAAATTCACATTCATTTTTATATATTATACAGCAAATAAAGGAAAATATCAATAGGTTTTACAAAAAAAGTATACCTGTTTACTAAAAAATATACAATAACTAATTTTTTTACAAAATAGGAGTAGATATGGAAGTCTGGGACATATATGATATAAATAGGAATAAGATTGCCGGGCGCACCTCTGTAAGAGGAAGCGAGGATATGGCAGATGATGAATTTCATATTGTCGTTTTTGCTGTTGTATGTGACAGTGACGGAAATCTTCTTTGCAGCATGCGCGACAGAAATAAAATGTTCGGTGGGACCTGGGAGTTCTGCGGAGGTTCTGCACTTTCGGGAGAAAGTTCACGTCAGGCGGCACAGCGAGAGCTTCTGGAAGAAACAGGGCTTGATGTCACGGGTTGCGAAGGAAGAATTGTTGCAACAAATACGAAATATCATAAGGGCAGTAATTGGTTTTACGATGTCTGGCTGTTTGAGTGCGACTTTGATGTGGAAAAACTTTCCCCTCAGGTGGGTGAGGTTGAAAGAATCGAAAAGCATAGCTTTGATGAAGTAAAGAAGTTTATCGAAGAAGAAAACTTCACTTCCATATCTAAGGAATTCATTGACAAAATAGGTGAAAATATAAAAAAATAATTTTTTTGATATATGCGGAACAAAAAGCGAAATGTTCCGTCTAAGAACTTGTGTGACAAAAATTAAAAATACATAACTCGAAAGGAAAATGAAAAATGAAAAGAATTTTTGCCATTGTACTTGCGGCTATGCTCGCAGTAACACTCATTTCTTGCAAAGTTAAAAATGACACAGAAGGTGTTGATGAAAAAACAGAGAATAAAACAGATGTGGTTGAAATTTACAATGATGTAGATCTCGCAGCTGTAGCCGACAGTCTCTATAACGGTATAGCTGAAGATGAGAGACCCTTTGTTATGTCTATGACTCTCACAAGCGAAGATTTTGAGTTTTTTACATTTATTCCCTACGAAGAGGGACTTGAAGCAGTAGCAAATGAACCCATGATGAGTTCTATTGCACATTCTATCGTTCTTGTAAAAGCTCCCACTGCTGAAAAGGCAGAGGAGATTGCAGCAGCAATGAAGGAAAATTGCGACCCCAGAAAGTGGATGTGTGTTGAAGCGGACATCGTTGAGGGGGTAACAAACGGCAATATTGCAATGCTTCTCATGACAACAACCGAGGGCGGCATGGCTGATACAATTCTTAACAACTTCGCTTCCCTTGATGCTGAAAAGATTGCAACTCTCAAGTCTGACACTTTTGTCGGTATTGAAGATGATGAAATAATTGAAGATGAATTTGCAGATGCTGAAGTTGAAACAGATGCAGAGGATGTAGTAGTTGAGCTTCCTGGTGTTGATGTGGATGATGCACCTGCGGCAGGCTTTGAAGAAGAAAATGTTCCTGCTGTAATGCCAGAGGTAACTCCCGAAGCGACTCCTGAAGTTGAAAAAACTCCCGAGGCAGATAAGAGAGTTCCCTCCGATGTTACAATTGATACACTTTACGAAATTGCCGACAAGCTTTACAAAGGAATAGACCCTGAAAATATGCCTATGATGGGTACATTACAGCTTGATTCCGAAAGCTTTGAATACTCCGCGTTCGTTCCTTTTAAGACAACATATCTTGCAGTTGAAAGCATGCCCATGATGGGTTCAACTCCTCACTCTGTTGTAATCGTCAAGGCTGACAGCGAAGCAGAAGCGGCACAGCTTGCTGAGGATATGAAGGCAAATGCAAACCCCAGAAAGTGGATTTGCGTAAATGCAAGAAGCGTAAAGAGCGCACATAAGGGTGAATTTGCAATTCTTGTTATGACAAGCGTAGAAGTAATGCCTACAGACAAAATCAGCGAAGAAAAAGCTGAAACAATGTCAAACGAACAGTCCGAAGAAAGAGCAAACCTTATTATCAATAACTTTCTTGCAGCTGTAAAATAATTAAAATAACGGAGATACAAAATGCTATTTTCAAGTGTAACATTTTTGTACGCCTTTTTACCTTTGGTTTTGGTGCTGTATTTTGCAGCACCAAAAAAATTGAAAAATGCCGTACTGCTGGTAGCCAGCCTGTTCTTTTATTACTTTGGGGAAAGAACATATATATCAATAATGCTCATTTCATCCATAACAGACTGGATATGGAGCTTGCTGATTGAGCATTACAGAGCCAAAGGAAACGAAAAAATCACAAAATGGTTTCTTGTCGGCTCGCTTGTAGTAAACCTGGGACTTTTAGGATTTTTCAAGTATGCTGATTTCTTTATAACAAACATAAATGCACTTTTTGGCACGGCAATCCCTCTTACAAATGTACATCTTCCCATAGGAATAAGCTTCTACACATTCCAGACACTTTCCTATACAATTGATGTTTACAGAGGAAGAGCAAGAGTACAGAAGAATCTTGTGAGCTTTGCAACCTTTGTGTGCCTTTTCCCACAGCTCATAGCAGGTCCTATTGTAAGATATACAGATGTTGCCGCTGAGCTTGACGAAAGACGCCATACCCTTGAGGGGGTTTCTCTTGGCATGAGAAGATTTGCAATGGGCCTTGGAAAAAAGGTTATTCTTGCAAATGCCATGGGTGAGCTTTGTAAAGATTTGCTCGCAGGTACAGACCCAAGCGTACTTATGTACTGGCTGTATGCTGTTGCTTTTGCACTTCAGATTTATCTTGATTTTTCGGCGTATTCCGACATGGCAATCGGTCTTGGCAGAATTTTCGGCTTCAATTTCCCCGAAAACTTTGATTATCCCTTTATATCAAAGTCCATAACCGAATTCTGGCGCAGATGGCACATGACTCTTGGCACATGGTTCAGAGATTATATATATTTCCCGCTTGGCGGCAGCCGCACAACGACACTCAAATGGCTTCGCAACATACTTATTGTATGGTTTGTAACTGGCTTCTGGCACGGTGCAGGATGGAATTTTATACTTTGGGGACTCTATTTCGGTGTACTTCTTGTGGTTGAAAAATTCTTCCTGTCGGATATTCTGAAAAAGTGCGGAAGTGTGGTGCAGCATATATATGTGCTGTTTACAACACTTATCAGCTTTGTTATATTCAGTGTTGAATCAATGGACAAACTTCCTGCATTTGTCGGCGGACTTTTCGGCGTTGGCACAAGCGGCCTTGTCGATGAAAGAACCCTTTATTTTGCAGACAGCTATGCAATTCTTCTTTTGTTGTGTATTGTCGGCTCAACACCTCTTCCGAAAATGCTTTGGAAGAAGTTTTCCGATACAAAGGTGGGTAGTGCAGTTCTTACAATCGCTGAACCCGTAAGTATAGCACTGCTTATTATTTTCAGCACGGCACTTCTTGTTGACGGATCGTTCAATCCGTTCCTGTATTTCAGATTTTAAGGAGGGAGAGTATGAAAAAAATAAGACTTATTACAAATGTTGTAGTTTTCTGCCTTGTTATTCTCGTGCTCTCTCTTGCACTTTTCCTGTTGCCTGAAAATACAGTATCAAAGGCGGAACGTCGCCCGCTTCTGACCATGGAAACTGTTAAAAACAATGATGTGCATATTTTTGATGAAATAGAAAGCTATTTTCTCGACCAGTTTCCCATGCGTGATTCTTTCAGAACACTTAAAGCCTTTGCTTTTATGGACATTTTCCGCAAAAATGATAACAATGACATCTATAAACAGGACGGAACAGTTATCAAAATTGAGAAAGAACTCGATGAGGCGCAGGTACAGTATACTGTAGACCTTATGAATAAGGTTGTGGACAAATATTTTCCCGACGACAAGGTATATTACAGCATTGTTCCCGACAAGCATTTTTATGCTTCAAAGGAAAACGGATATCCTGCCATGGATTATGAAAAACTTTTCAGTATGGTTGCAGAAAATCTTGAAGGTTTTGAGTATATTGATATAACAGACAAGCTCGCCCTTTCCGATTATTACACAACCGACTCTCACTGGAGTCAGGATAAAATTCTCGGTGTGGCAGAGCATCTTATTTTGTCAATGAATCCGAGTGCACATGTTTTTGATACACAATGGGAAATTAAAACACTTTCACCTTTCTATGGGGTATATTACGGTCAGTCTGCGTTAAGTCTTCCGCCGGATGATATAAAATATCTCACAAACAATGTGACAGAAGATATGAAAATGACGGTAATTGACGATATGGGAAAGAAACACGAGTATCCTGTATATGTCACCGAAATGTTTAAGAATAATGATCCGTATGATGTTTTTGCGGCAGGTGCGCAGCATCTTGTGATAATTGAAAACCCAAATGCAACAAACGACGAGGAGCTTGTTGTGTTCAGAGATTCATTCGGCTCAAGCATAGCACCGCTTCTGTCTTGCGGTTATAAAAAGGTGACATTTGTGGACCTTCGTTATATAGTCCCTGATTTTATCAAGCAGATTTCAGGCTTTGGCGACGATGTTGATGTGCTGTTCCTTTATTCAACAGGCATCATCAATGGTGGCAGAGTACTTAAGGATTTTGCGATGAGTCCTCGCTGACTTACTTTCTCTTTACTGAAAAGAGAAAGTAAGCAAAGAGAAAAGAGCCACGCCCCATTCCATCAAAGATATTAAAAGGGCAAAAATGCTCAATTGAAGGGTTTCACCGCTGTCAAACACCGACAGCGGTGAAATTGTATTCATTATATTATAAATCGCCCGTGTCAAACTCCGACACGGGCGAATCTTTTTGTTATAGCGTAATTTCATTTGTACCCATTCCTGCGATGTAGTGTTTTTTAACGCCGAGCTGTTCCATCCATTTTCTTGTGACATCCATCAGATGCATTCTTTCCCAGCCAAGCTTTTTTATGGTTTCTTTATTATCCATGATTTTTGGATAAACCTTACTCTCGTAGTTGTCAACAGAACAGCACCACAGACAAGCCTCAGGCTCGATTGCAGCGTAAACTTCCATTCCGCAGCAAAGCCATCCGTGATGTGCCATCTGTACCATATCTGCTTTCAGAAGGTGGGCTGACTCATAGTAGAGTACATCACCTGCAAGCGGTCCTATATCTCCAAGAAAAATAACCGATTTATTGGGTGTCGACAGCTTGAAAACAAGCGAGCTGTCATTCATGAGATTGTTATAAAGTCCGTCATGGAACGTAAAAATAAAGTCAATTTTCACTTCGTCAATTTCAATACTTTCTCCCTGCTGTGGCACATATACCTTGTCACAAATACGAGGAAGAACATTGTTATAAAATCCCGGAATGCATTCCATAATGTCAGACTCCGGTACTCCCGGCTTTCCCACAAGCTCGAGAGGAGGAAAATGGAGATAAATCTTTTCAACATCAAAATCGGAAAGTCCGTTTTTCTCGACCTCATGCATAAAGCCTTCAATATGGTCTGAATGTGCATGGGTCATAATCCAGGCAGAAATATGTCTTCCGTCAATCTGTTCTTTCAGCAAATCCATATCTTCTTTATGTCCGCCGTCAATGACGATTACATTATTCTGCTTTGTCACAACAACAAATGACATCATAGGAAATCTTGTGCCACATATCTGATACATTACTGTTTCTGACATTATGCGTTTCCTCCAAGCTCGAGCTTTACAATATAGGGCATATGGTCGGAAGCCGTACTCTGATATACCTCTACGCTTTTTGTTTCAAAGTGTGATGACGCGAAAATATAATCAATTTTTCTCGATGCGTCATTTTCTTTGATGTTCTTGATTTTTGCTTCGTATTCGCCAACATACTTGCTGACATCAGAGGGCCATGTATGCGGTTCGTTTTTCCCTTTCGCCGTATCGTTAAGTACTTCAAAGAAGGGCTTTAAATATTCATCATCAGGAGTCATGTTGAAATCACCCATGAACAATACGGGTGTTTTTATAGTTTCAATCAAAGAAAGAATTGTCTTTATCGCATTCTGCTTTTCTTCGGGTACAAGTCCCATATGAGTTACAAGCACTGTGATTCCGCCACATACATCTATTTCAGCAACAAGAACGCTTCGTGTTTCATAATATACCTTGTATTCTTCCTTCTTTTCTTCGGGGTCGGGAATAATTACGGTTTTTGCGCTCTTTATGGGATACTTTGATAAAATCCCGTTTCCATAGCCATGACCGCCAAATTCTATTGCCTTTGCAAAATAATGATACATTCCTGTTTTCTTGCCGAGATATTCTGTTACTTCTTCTTTTATATCAACTGCAGGAAAACCTGCGGTTGCGTGTTTTCCCACTTCATTAAGACCAATGATATCGGGAGAAATGCTATTTATCACCTCTGCACAAAAATCATAATTTCTCACAGGCGGTGTAGTATACGTTCTTCCTGACATGATGTTATATGATACGATTTTAAGTTCCATTTTGCCTTCTCCTTGTTTCCCGTAACAACGATACTTTCCTATGCACTCCTATTCTATCACTCTCATTTTGAAAAGTCAAGCAAAAAAATCCCTCGTACCAAAAATGGTACGAGGGATTGGTTATTTACGCGATTACTATCGTTTGCTTATCGCAAACCCACCACGCGAAATTTGGTGTCGAGCTTCTCGACTAGTCGCTGATGTAGGGCATAAGAGCGATGTGTCTTGCACGCTTTATAGCGATTGTGAGTTCTCTCTGGTGCTTTGCACAAGTACCTGTGATTCTTCTGGGAAGAATCTTGCTTCTTTCAGAAACATACTTGCGGAGCTTGAGAACATCCTTGTAATCGATGAATTCAGACTTTTCTGCGCAGAAATTACAAATCTTCTTCTTTCTCTTAGCGCGGAAAGGCTTCTGCATTTCTTTATCCATTTTAAAATACCTCCTTGATTAGATTGGAACTTACGAAAAGCTCTTAGAAGGGAAGATCATCTTCCGTTGAAAGCTCTTCAAATGTTGCAGCTGCGGGCTTTGTGCCCATGTTCTGAGCTGCAGGCTCTGCACCGTAGAATGTGCCGCCTTCATTCTGACCGTTTCCACTACCGGAATTTCCGGCAAAGTAACATTCGTCTGCTACAACCTCTGTGATGTAGTGCTTCTGACCGTTCTGGTCTGTCCAGTTTCTGTTCTGGAGAGAACCTACAACAACGATTGCACGACCCTTGTTAAAATACTTGGAAACAAATTCAGCTGTATTTCTCCAAGCAACAATGCTGAAGAAATCTGCCGTTACTTCGTCGCCCTGCTTTGCGAATCTGCGTCCAACGGCAATTCTGAAAGTTGTCACACCAACACCCGAGGGAGTTGTTTTGTATTCGGGATCTGCTACGAGATTACCCATGAGTATAACCTTGTTAAGTCCTGCCATTGTTTGCATCTCCTTTACATGGCAAAGTGTTTACCGAAAGCCCGTGAATTACTTGTCGAGCTTAACGATAAGTGAACGAAGAATACCGTCAGTAATGTTGAATACTCTCTCGAGCTCTGCAGGGAGAGTAGCCACTGAAGTAAAGTTAACTACATAGTAGTAGCCTTCAGTAAGGTCATCGATAGGATAAGCAAGCTTCTTCTTGCCCCATTCGCTGACGTTGTCAATGATTCCACCGTTTGCAGTAATAATGCCTGTGAACTTTTCGAGAAGAGCCTTTGCTGCTTCCTCTGTAAGATCGGGGCTAACGATGAAAACATTTTCATACTTGGATGTAAGCTGTTCCATTATCTGCACCTCCTTATGGTCATATGGCCGAAAATCTGTGTCTTCGGCAAGGAGAAAGGTAATAAAAAATTACACCTTTCCACGAACAAGCATTATATCGTATTTTTCTTCGTTTGTCAATAGTTTTTTTCTTTTTTCTAATGGTCAGTGCTGAAAAATGGTACGGCAAATTGTAAATTATCTGTTAAAGCCCCTTGCAAAACAAAAAAAGGTGTGATATACTGCATAGGTACAAACGCGTTGAAAAAGAGTGCGTTTCCATATAAACCTTCAACAGAGAGGGACGGAAGCTGGAAAGTCCTGAAGGCGGTGGAAAAGAGCGTTTCGCTTTGGAGCGGTGTGTCTGACAAGGACATGACGGTTTGCCCCGTTAAAGGCATGACATGTAGATGCATGGAGAGAGCCCGTCGAAGACGAACGGGAATAAGGGTGGTACCGCGTAATAAAACGTCCCTTACGGCAAGTAAAAAGCCGTAAGGGATTTTTTTATATATGTACATAATCAGAAAGGATTGAAATAAATGAAAGCACAGCTTGAAGCTATTAAGGCTGAGGCACTTGAGGCTATTGCAAAGGCTGAAGGTGCGCAGGATCTTGAAAATGTCAGAGTATCCTACCTCGGCAAAAAGAGTCCGCTCACAGCGGTTCTTAAAAACATGGGTTCGCTTACCCCCGAGGAAAGACCTGTAATGGGTGCTCTCGGTAACAGCGTGAGAGAGGCGATTACAAATGCCCTCGAAGAAGCAAAGGCAAATATCGGAAAACTCGAAATGGCAAAGAAGCTCGAAAAGGAAACCATCGACGTTACACTTCCCTCAAAGAAGTGTAAGTGCGGTAAGATTCACCCGATTTCGGCAGCTCAGAAGGAAATGGAAGAAATCTTCCTCGGCATGGGCTTCTCTATTGCAGAGGGACCTGAGGTTGAAACAGACTACTATAACTTCACAGCTCTCAACACTCCCGAATTCCACCCTGCACGCGACGTTCAGGATACATTCTACATCACAGAAAAGGTTCTTCTCAGAAGCCAGACATCAACCGTTCAGGTTCATGTTATGGAACAGCAGAAGCCTCCGATAAGAGTTATTTCTCCCGGACGTGTTTACAGAAGTGATGCGGTTGACGCAACACATTCTCCGATGTTCCACCAGTGCGAAGGTCTTGTAATCGATAAGGGCATAACAATGGCAGACCTTAAGGGTACACTTCTTCTCTTTGCAAAGCAGATGTTCGGTGAAAATACAGAAATCCGTTTTCGTCCTCACCACTTCCCGTTTACAGAACCCTCCTGCGAGGTTGACGTTTCATGCTTTGTTTGCGGCGGTAAAGGCTGCGGTGTATGTAAGGGTGAGGGCTGGATTGAAATTCTCGGTGCCGGTATGGTACACCCCAACGTTCTGAGAATGAGCGGCATTGACCCCGAAGAATACTCAGGCTTTGCTTTCGGCATGGGTATTGAAAGAATAGTTATGACAAAATTCGGCATAAGCGACTTGCGTCTTCTCTACGAAAACGACATTCGCTTCCTGTCACAGTTTTAAGTAAGGAGGAAGTCACAAATGAAATTATCAATGAATTGGTTAAAAGACTACGTAAAAGAAGATTTTGACCCCAAGGCTTACTCCGACAAGCTCACAATGACAGGTTCAAAGGTTGAGGGATTTGAAAATCCTGCCGATGAAATCAAAAATGTAGTTGTTGGTAAACTTATCACGGTTGAAAAACATCCCGACTCCGACCATCTTCTTATTTGTATGGTTGATATAGGAAAGGAAGAGCCTGTACAAATTGTTACAGGTGCGCAGAATGTTGTTCCCGGAGCGCTTGTTCCTGCGGCACTTCACGACTCCTACCTCCCCGGCGGTGTTCATATCAAGGCAGGAAAGCTCAGAGGCGTTCCTTCGAATGGTATGCTCTGCTCACTTGGCGAGTTGGGACTTACCCTCAATGATTTTCCCTATGCTATTGAAGACGGTATTTTCCTCATTGAAGAAGACTGCAAGCCCGGTGACGATGTAACAAAGGTACTCGGACTTGACGATGTTACAGTTGAATTTGAAATTACCTCCAACCGTCCCGACTGTCTTTCCATGATAGGTTTGGCAAGAGAAACTGCAGCATCCTTTGATACTGCACTCAATATTCCTACACCTGTTGTAAAAGAAACAGACAATGGCAAGACCATAAACGACTATGTAAGTGTTGAAGTGAGAGATTCAAAGCTCTGCCCAAGATACACAGCAAGAGTTGTTGAAAACGTTAAGATTGAGCCCTCACCCAAGTGGCTGCGTGCACGTCTTCGTGCTTGCGGTATAAGACCTATCAACAATATCGTTGATATTACAAACTATGTTTGTCTTGAATACGGTCAGCCTATGCACGCATTTGATGCATCTTACCTTAAGGGTTCAAAGATTATTGTAAGACATGCCGAAAAGGATGAGATTATCACAACACTTGACGGTGTTGAAAGAAAGCTTTCCGACGAAATGCTTGTTATTGCGGACGCCGAAAAGGCAGTTGCGGTTGCAGGTGTTATGGGCGGTGAAAACAGTGAAATCAATGACGATACAAAGACAATTGTATTTGAAAGTGCAAACTTCAACGGTCCTTCCGTAAGACTTACTGCAAAGGCAATAGGTCTCAGAACAGAAGCGTCCGGCAGATACGAAAAGGGACTTGACCCCGAAAACACACTTCCTGCAATCGAAAGAGCATGCGAGCTTATCGAACTTCTCGGCGCAGGTGAGGTTGTAAAGGGTATTATTGACGTATATCCCGAAAAGCCCGAGCAGAAGGTTATTCCCTTTAATGCTGATAAGATTAACGCATTCCTCGGTACAGATGTACCAGAGGAAGAAATGAAG
Source organism: Clostridia bacterium (assembly GCA_017456765.1). Taxonomy (GTDB): domain Bacteria; phylum Bacillota; class Clostridia; order Oscillospirales; family CAG-382; genus UMGS1387. Next base: position 210,829 of record JAFTIR010000039.1, read on the forward strand.
CAAATCTTCAAAAGGCTTGAAATCGACCTTCGTGACGGCAACCTTTATCCTCCGTCCTACCGTGCAGACCTTGAAAGTATGCAGGATATTGCCGAGGAAGTTATCCGTATTCATGGTTATGACCTTATTCCTACAACAAATTTCAAGGCAGAAGCTCTTGTTGGCAGAAGAAACGCAAAGCAGAAGACAGTAAACCTTATTGATGAGCTTCTCACAAATGACGGTTACTATGAAGTGCAGACCTTCTCCTTTATCAGCCCCAAGTATTACGATAATATTCTTATGCCCACCGATTCTCCTCTCAGAAAATCTATTGTTATTTCAAATCCTCTTGGTGAAGATACAAGTATCATGAGAACAACAGCAGTTCCCAGTGTTCTTGAAGTTCTTGCAACCAACAGAAGATACAGAAATAAGAACGCAAGAATCTACGAAAACGCAAAGGTTTACATCACAAAAGATGGTGAAGACCAGCCTGAAGAACGTATGTCAACCGTAATTGCAGCATACGGCGATGTTGACTTCTATGACATGAAGGGCGTTTGCGAAAACATTCTTGATATGCTTGGAATTTCCGGCTACGAATTTGAAGCGAATAAAGAAGCCCCTGCATTCCACCCCGGAAGATGTGCAAGCGTTTACAGCCGTGACGGACAGAGAATTATGGTGTTCGGACAGATTCATCCTACAGTTCAGGAAAACTACGGTCTTGATGTTGAGAGCTATGTAATCGTATGTGATACCGAACTTATCATGACACTTGAAAACTTTGATAAGCACTATAAGGCGCTTCCCAAGTTCCCCGCTTCCGAGCGAGACCTTGCATTTGTCTGCGATAAGGCACTCACTTCGGGTGAAATCAAGAAGGCAATCAAGAAATATGGTGGAAAGATGCTCGAATCTGTTGAAGTGTTCGACATCTTCGAGGATGAAGAAAAGGTTGGCGTAGGCAAGAAGTCTATGGCCTATAACCTTGTTCTCAGAAGTCCCGAAAAGACACTGTCTGTTGAGGATTGCGATAAGGCGGTTGCTAAGATTCTGAAAGGACTTGAATTTGACCTTGGTATCACTTTAAGAGGTTGATTTACACAAAATTGAAAAGCACGGACTTTTTGTCCGTGCTTTTTTATGTCTACATTATCCGGATTAACACCATATACAGCACCGTTGCAGCACCGATGCTTATAAAGCTGTTTCTCCATACCCAGTGAAGAACGCCTGCACAAAGAACACCTATAAGCTCAGGGATTCCGTGAGCACCTGTCAGAACTTCTGTGTTTCTGAGTGCATAAATAACAAGCGTTGCAATAACCGCCGGAGGAAGAACCTTGCCGAGATACAGAATAATTTTCGGCACCTTTTCAGCATCCCCGAAAACAAGAAAGGGAATTGCCCTTGTGAACATGGTTGATACGGCACAGACCGCAATGATAAGAATGAGCTTTGTTGTAGTCATTACTGCTGTACCTCCTTGCCTGTTTCATTCTGCTTTTCGTAAAGGCTTCTTGTGAAAATAAGTACGATTGACGAAAGAATGAGGGAGGGAAATATGAAGTTGTCAGGACCGAGTATGAGAAGGAATAAAACTGATGAAATAAATCCTGTAATTGCGGGTAGTTTGTAAGAGCTTGATTTCCACTGCTCAACAAAAAGAACAACAAAGAGTGCCGTCATGGAAAAATCAACGCCTGTAAAGTCAAAGGGAAGAGAACCGATGAGATTTCCTATACATGAGCCTATAATCCAGTAGGAGTGGTCAAAAAGCGAAATAAACAGCATTGTAAGTGGGTGAGCGTTGTCCTTTTCGGTAAAACAAAGTACCGAATATGTCTCGTCAGTAAGCTCTAAGATGTTTATCCATTTTTTGTGTCCAAGACTGTTAAAGCGGGTCAGAAAGCTGAGTCCGTAAAAAATATGACGGCTGTTTAAAAGTATTGTCATAACACAGCAGGTGAAAAGTGGTGCATTATCCGCGATAAACTCGCACATTAGAAACTGACCTGAGCCTGCGTATATAAACAAACTCGATATAAATGCCCAGAAAACACCGTGTCCAACCTCTCGAAGCATGATTCCAAAGGTGATACCAAGGAAAAGATACCCGTACATTACAGGCTGGGAGCGTCTGAAGGCATATCCGATGATTTTCTTCAAAATCCGACATTCCTTTCATTTCAAAACATTATGAGTATAACACTACATAACTCTTTTATCAACACCAAATTGTAAATAATGGGTATTTGTCATGTAATAATCGGAATAAATTAAAGGATTATCTTAATTGCAAGGTTTGAAGAGCTGATATATAATTGTTGTAGAGGTGATAATATGCTTCTTTGCGGAATCGACATCGGCGGAACAAAGTGTGCTTTGAGTATCGGAAAAGCCGATGATAAGGGAAATATTGAAATTATATATAAAGAAAAATTTTCCACCATGCCTCCCTGTGAAACACTGCAAAAATTCGGTGATATTCTCGATGAGCAGATGAAAACATATAAGGTGCAGGCAATAGGCATAAGTTGCGGCGGTCCTCTTGATTCAAAAAGAGGCGTGATTATGTCGCCGCCGAATCTTCCGGGATGGGATAATGTTGAGGTTGTAAAATACTTTCATGACCGTTTCGGTGTGCCGACAGTAGTCCAGAATGATGCCAATGCCTGTGCATATGCCGAATTCAAGTTCGGTGCAGGCAGAGGATATAAAAATGTCATATTTCTCACCTTTGGTACGGGTCTTGGAGCAGGACTTATCTTAGACGGAAAACTGTATAGCGGAACCAACGACAACGCAGGTGAATGCGGACACATACGGCTTGAAAATGACGGCCCTGTAGGCTATGGTAAGGCAGGTTCCTTTGAGGGCTTCTGCAGTGGCGGTGGTATTGCGAGTCTTGGCAAGGCAATGACAAAGGCAAAACTTGACAATGGTGAAAGTGTAGCATTTTGCAAGGATGAAACAGAGCTTGAAAACATAAGCGCAAAGCTTATTGCAGATTTTGCAGAAAAGGGCGACGAATTTGCAAAGAGTATATACGCTGAGAGCGGCAGAAGACTTGGCATGGGACTTTCAATTCTCATTGACATTCTCAACCCCGAGGCTATCATTATCGGTAGTATTTTCACAAGAAGCAGAAAGCTTTTGTGGGATGAGTGCAAAAAGGTAATTGACAGGGAGGCTTTGCCTATGTCGGCTGAGGTTTGCAAGGTTCTGACCAGTGAACTTTCCGAGAATATCGGTGACTATGCGGCTCTTTCACTTGCTCTTATGGCAACAGAATAACAAAAGGCGGTGCATCAGCACCGCCTTTTTAATGCCTGTTTCTGAACTCTATGGGAGTGGTTTTCAGTTCCTTTCTGAACACATAAAAGAAGTATTCAACCGAGCTATACCCGCAGTCAAAGGCAATCTGCTTTGCTGTAAGGTCAGTACCTGACAGCAGATTGCAGGCGTGCCTGAGACGTACCTTGTTGACATATTCATTGTAGCTCATGCCGAAGTTTTTTGAGAAAATAAGTCCCAGTCTTCCGGGAGAAATTGCAAATTTCTTTGAAGATGTGGCTATTGAAACATCGCTCTTGAAATTTTTGTTTATGTAGGAAATCACCGATTGCAGAAGATGAGGTGTTTTATCTCCCGATGTCAACAGGTTTTCACCGGATTTTCTTATTGTTCTTATGAGTATGTTTTCTACAAGACCTGAAAGCGTTTCTTCCCACAAAAGTGGTTTGTTTTCGTATTCGCTTTTTGCTGCCTCACACAGCGAAATGATAAACTGCGCCTTGTCATCGTCGAATTCGCAGATGAATCCTCCCGGAGTGGATTCGAGAATATCAGAAATTTCTCTCCTTACGGCATCGCTTGTAAAGCTGATGTTTATAAGGGAAGAATCCTCACTGCAGTCTACCGAATGGTAGTCAAGATATGTCATTATCCAGGCACAGCCCCGTTTTGCCTCATATGTTTTGCCGGAAATTGTGTTAAGATACCTGCCACCTGTTACAATTTCAAACTCGAAATAGTCATGCCAATGGCTTGTGGTCACAGGACCTTTTTTATGATTTCTTGCTGAAATTTCTAAATGACTTTCAATTATCCGCATTGAATTATCGTTATTTTCAGACATTGTTCTTCTCCTATAAACGATGAATTTTCTTAATGATACCATTCATTTTTTAATTTACAAGCAAGGATATTGTATATATAATGTAAATATTAGAACTGTTTGATTTTTGGAGGTGCAGAAATGTTTTCAGAGTACAACGAAAAAACACTGTACGAGAGATTTCCTGTTTTGGAGAATGCGGAAAAAGACATAGAAAAAGCAGCCAGTATGATGCTTGAAACATACACGTCGGGCGGTAAAATCCTGCTATGCGGTAACGGCGGAAGCTGTGCAGATTGCGACCATATTGTAGGCGAGCTTATGAAAAGCTTTATGTATGAAAGAAAGCCAAAGGATGAGTTTGTTTCAAAACTTGAAGCAGTGTTCGGGAATGAAACCGAAAGAGTAAAGGACTGTCTTCAGACAGGTATTCCCGCAATTTCGCTACCTTCACAGACTGCCCTTCTTACGGCATACCTTAATGATGTCTCTTCCGAATACGTCTATGCCCAGCTTGTCTACGGCTATGCAAAAGAGAATGATATGCTGCTTTGTCTTTCCACAAGCGGTAACTCGAAAAACGTAGTAAATGCTGCAAAGGTTGCAAAGGTGCTCGGCATAAAAACTGCGGCAATAACAGGGCAGAATGAAAGTGAGCTTTCATATCTTTGCGATGTCTGCATCCGTGTCCCCGAAAGTGAGACCTACAAGGTACAGGAGCTTACACTTCCGGTATATCACCACCTGTGTGCAAGTCTTGAAAAAACACTTTTCGGGGGGGAATTCTGATGAAATCCAAATCCTTAAATGGTGTATGGACTCTTTACTATGCCGAAAGCGGAAAGTATGAAATTGAAGACTACAGGGAATTTGACAAATATAACATTGCGCATATTCCTGCAAATGTTCCCGGCAATGTGGAACTTGACCTTTCAAAAAACGGTATTATCACAGACGATTTGTTTATGGGCAAAAACCTGCTCGGAGATGTGCGTAAAATCGAGACCTGGGAATGGTGGTACAGAACAGACTTTTCTGCCGATGACCTTGACGGCAAGGATGTTTGTCTTAATTTTGAAGCGGTAGACTGCTATGCCGAATATTACCTTAACGGCGAGATAATAGGGCAAAGCGACAACGCACTTATTGCTCACAGATTTCCCGTCGGAGGAAAATTGAAGGACAACAACACTCTCATTGTTCATATCCGTTCGACCTTCCTTGAAGAATATAAATTTGATGACCCTGCAGTATTTATGCGCATGACGACAACCGACCACCCTGCAAACCAGATTGTGTCAAGACGCCCTCCTCACTCTTATAGCTGGGATATTATGCCAAGAGCCATAAGTGCCGGCATATGGCGTGGAGTAACTTTAGAAAACCATGACGAATATGAAATCTGTGATGTGAGCTTTACGCAAAAGTTCTTTGAAAACGGTTATGTTCTGATTTGTGCGAATGTCAGGACAAATCTTCCGCCAAAGGAGTTTGCCTACCCAAAAACACTCCCCGTTCTCACAATTTCGGCAAAATGTCATGGTTCCTATGCCGAGGAAAAGCATAATATGATGTTCCGCAGTGTCGGTGCGACATTAGGGTTTATGAAGCCTTACCTCTGGTGGCCGAAAAACTACGGACAGCAGGATATGTACGACATTACAATTACAATAAATGACGGCGATGATGGACATCTGATGTGCGAAAAGACCGTAAAGTACGGCATAAGAAAACTTGAGCTTGTGTGTGCCGAAACAACCTCGGACGGCGACGGAAGATTTGCCTTTAAGATAAACGATGTTGAAATCTACTGCCAGGGCACAAACTGGATACCACTCTCACCTTATCATAGCATGGATGCCGAAAGATATGAGAGAGCACTCAGTATTGTTGATGAGTGCGGATGTAACATCATAAGATGCTGGGGCGGTAATGTGTATGAGGATACATATTTCTACGATTATTGCGACAGAGCAGGTATAATGGTGTGGCAGGATTTTACCATGGCGTGCAACTTCTATCCCCAGGAAGAATGGTTCTATGAAAAGATAAGAGAAGAAGCGACCTACATTGTCACAAAGCACAGAAATCACCCATGTATTGTTCTGTGGGCAGGGGATAACGAAAACGACCAGGCACTTGATAATGTGGGGATTAACCCGAATTTCAACAAAATCACAAGGGATGTTCTTCGTGAAGTTGTCGAGGTAAATGACCCAACAACTCCCTATCTTGCTTCAAGCCCGTTTTATTCCGAAAAAGCGTACGAAAAAATCTCGCACACAAATTTGAGCGTTTATGATACCATACCCGAGGTTCATGTCTGGGGTTCACGCGATTATTACAAAGCGCCCTTCTATACGGGTCAGACTGCATCCTTTATCAGCGAAAGCGGATACCACGGCGCACCCTCTGCAGAGTCCATAAAGAAATTCTTAAATCCCGAAAAGCTCTATCCCAACACCAATGATGAGTGGTATTTCCATTCTACACATAACATGCTCCAGTCCTCAAGAATTGACATGATGAACAAGCAGATAATTCAGCTTATCGGATTTCTGCCTGATAACTTAGAGGATTTTGTTGTTATTTCCCAATTCTCACAGGCAGAGGCAAAGAAATATTTTGTCGAGAGAATGAGGCTGAAACGTCCTTATACATCGGGCATTATCTGGTGGAATATGCTTGACGGCTGGCCGTATGTTTCGGATGCTGTGGTGGATTTCTACTTTGACAAAAAGCTTGCGTACTACTGGCTGAAAAAGTCTCAACAGCCGTTCTGTATTATGATGGATGAAATAAACGACTGGGGAAGCACCGCCTACGCATCAAATTGCACATTAGAGAAAAAATCGGGTACTTACAGAATTTACGATGCCGAAACAAAAGAAACCGTACTTGAGGGAAACTTCAGCCTTGATGCAAATAAAAATGCGGAGCTTGGAAAAGTGCCTGTGTTCTTTTCGGAGCAAAGACTCTTTATCATCGAGTGGAAACTTGATGACGGAACGAGTGGAACAAACCATTATGTTGCAGGCTACCCGAAATTTGATTTCGAAAGAATAAAGAATGTCTGGGTGCCGAAAATCAAGGATACTGTATTATAATTTTATATCCATTGTGCTTATGGGGGGATTTTCTTTGCAATTTAACAAATACTACTTGAAAAATTCCACACAATAGTATATAATAACACCATAAAGCAAAATACGGAGGTAAATTATCATGGCTAAAATTACAAAAGACACAATTATCGGCGATATTCTCGATATAGCTCCCCAGGCTGCACCCCTTTTCCTCGAAATCGGTATGCATTGCCTCGGTTGCCCTTCTGCTCGCGGAGAAACTGTTGAAATGGCTTGCGAGGTTCACGGCGTTGATGCTGATGAGCTTCTCGAAAAAATCAACGACCTTCTCGGCGAATAAAGCTCGTGGGACGGGATATAACAGTACCATCAGTGCGACTTGCAGCGGCGGCAAAAATTGCCGCCGCGCTTTTGTATGATGGGGAAGATTTGAGTGATTTAACTGCCATTGATGTCGGCTGTGACCATGCAAAGCTCGCAATTTACCTCGTGCAGAGCGGTATATGTAAACACGTTACGGCATCCGATATAAACGATGGACCCGTGGAAAAGGCGCGTGAAAATGTTTCAAGGCGCACTCTCATGGGCAAACCTCTTTCAGATTATATTGATGTTGTCCTTGCCGACGGGCTTTCGGGGCTTGAAAACAGAAACGCAAACCGCATATTCATACTTGGTATGGGCGGCGAGGTGATTTCCGGAATCCTTGACAGGGCAACCTTTATAAAGAAGCAGGATAATAAAGGAAAAATCAAATTTATTCTTCAGCCTATGACAAGCGAGGATAAGCTCAGAAAATATTTGCTTGATAACGGCTATAATATCTTAGATGAAGAAATGGTGCTTGACAAAGAGAGGGTATATGCCGTAATGTCGGTGTGCTTTGATGGTGAAAAAAGAGAATATACGCCCGCAGAGCTTCTTCTGGGCAAAAGCAATATAGAAAAAGGCGGCGAGCTTTTTGTCCGTCAGCTTGAAAGACGCATCAGAATTACAAATAAGGCAATTTCGGAGAGAAAAACGGCGGATTTGGATTGTACGGAGCTTGAAGAATTGCTTTGTGAGATGATGAACATAAAGGAGAGAGAATAATGGTAATGGTAAGAGATATAGACAAATACCTTTCGGAAATATCCCCAAAAGAACTTTCAGAGTCCTGGGACAACGACGGCGTTATGATTTGTTCAGAGCCTGACAAAAAGGTGAAAAAGGTACTTGTGGCACTCGATGTGACGGGTGATGTTATCGAATATGCGGCAAAGGGCGGCTTTGACCTTATAGTTTCCCACCATCCATTTATTTTCAGAAAGCTCTCGAGAATCACAGGTTTTGAATATAAAAACCTCGAAACACTTATAAAGAATGACATTTCCGTGCTTTCCTATCACACAAGACTCGACTCGGCACAGGGTGGGGTGAATGATGTGCTTGCACAGACGATAGGACTTTCGGATGTGCGCGGTTTTGGCGGCGACAGAGGCGATTTTGGCAGAGTCGGCACTCTTCCGAGAGAAATGACGGGCGAAGAATTTGCACACTACCTTAAAGAAAAACTCATGTGCGACGTAAGATGTGCTTTCAATGACGGCAAAATGGTAAAGACTGTTGCAGTGCTTGGCGGCTCAGGTAAGGATTTTGTGTACGATGCAATGCTTTGTGGGGCTGATGCGTATGTGACAAGTGAAATTCCACATAACCTCTTTATAGATGCAAAGGTGCGTGATTTTGCCCTTTATGACTGCGGTCACTATTATACAGAAAATCCCGTGTGTGAAAAGATAAAGACGCTTCTCATAGATAAATTTTCAGATGTTGAAGTGGAGATTTTTGACACAAAAAGTCCGTATGTAACATATTGAATCCTTAGCTGAAATCGTTTGAGCAAAAAAACTTGACATGTCATTTTGCATATGTTAGAATAAATATGCCAAACAAATTTAATAATGGAGTTAGAGTATTTTTATAGGTATAAATGTACCCTTTTTGCCTACAATTATTTTAGAATACGGTAAAAACGCGTGCTCCTTTAAATAATTGTAGGGGATTCTCTAATTCTATTTAAATTTGTTTGGCGACAAGTGGAGCTAGCGTTTTTCGTGCGGCAGCTTCGGTTGTCGCATTTTTTATTCGCACGCTATGCAAATTATTTTGACAAAAGAAAGGAAAGATTGTCATGAAAAAACTACGCTTATTATTAGTTGCGGCTACTCTCACTCTGCTTCTCTGTGGCATTTGCCATGCACAGAAAGTGAAGGTGAAAATTGCACCATTCTACACTCAGATTGAAGATGTCAGCGTCGATAACAGATATGTTGAATATCCACTTATTACCTATAAAGATGTAACATATTTCCCCATGACATACGATTTGTGTGCTATGCTTGGCTTGTCGGTGGGTTTTGATTCACAAGCCGGACTTTATATCACAAAGTATTATTATGACATGGAATATGATTATGTTCCAAGACTTTTTGGCTCTGTCCATGTAATAAACGAAAAGGAAGAGTATAATGCAGTTATACCCTCATACCCCGTGTATCTTAACGGCATAAAAATTGATAACCAGAAGGAAGAATATCCTCTTCTCAATTTTAGAAATGTTACTTATTTCCCCATGACATGGCGTTTTGCATATGAAGAACTCAATTTTGACATAGAGTTTTCAAAGGAAAACTATTCTTTCTTCCTTGAACGCGGCGATAATTACGGCATGGCATATGCTTATAAGGCGGATGAGAAATGTGCTTTTTTGGAAAAGCAAAGGGCTGTTTATGAAGAACGCATTAACGAAAACGGAAGTGTTGGCTATCATTTGCTTTATACCTACTGGGATTTCTATGAGCTTGACCTTGAAAAAGAAACTCTTTCCAAAAAGGAGAGCAAGTTTGAAAACGAAAAGTTTGAGTTTGACAGAAGCTACGGAAGAGAAGAAGCTAAAGAAATTGAGGTTGTGGCAGGTGAGAAGGGACTCTATCTTGGCGAAAACCTCATAATGGAATGTAACACAGAAAACATTTCCGACGTTCAGGCTGTTGAATTTGAAACAAGCGATAACAGCTCACTTATCAAGCTTGTTGTTTATTCGGGTCAGATTGTTGCGCCCTATTCCCACCATAACGAATATTTAATAGAGCGTGTCGGGGATAAGTTTGCAAAGCTCGAATGGGATAATAAGAACAATTTCAGCGGTGTTTTCTCGGATAAAAATGGCGGATACTATGTCTGCTCAAGCGGTTATTCGCCTAATAATATGTCAAGATGGTCAAACTCCTTCTCGGATGTTTATTATTATAAAACAGGAAGCGGAGTGCTTGAGAGCTATGCCGAAAAATATTCGGATATTATAAATTCCGTTGAGGTTATAGGTAAGGCAAACGGAAAGCTTTATGTAAAGGCTATGTGGTTTGATGCAAATAAGGACAGAAACGGCACTGTAAATTTCCCGATTTCTGCCGTAAACAGCGGCTTTTATGAAATAGACCTTGAAAGCAGCGAAATGACAAAGATTTACCCGTACATCCACGGTGAAACCTTTATGACACCTAACGGAAATGTGTATTGCAGTACAGATTACGCAAGAACCCAGAGATTTGTAAATCTGATTACAGGAAAGATTATTCCGATAGAATAAAGCGAGGTAAAATAATGAAAAGAGGAATTACACGCAGAGAGCGTGAAGTTACAGACTTAAACGAAATAATTGGTATACTTGACAGAGCAAAAATTGTTCATGTTGGTATGGTCGATGAGGGCAAACCTTATATCGTTCCCATGAACTATGGCTACACTATGGTTGATGGAAAACTTTGCCTTTATCTTCACGGTGCAACAACCGGCAGAAAACTTGATATTCTGAGAGTAAATCCCGAAGTGTTTGTTGAAATTGATACGGATATTGTGCCTTTTGAGGGAGAATCTGCATGTCAGCACGGTGTCTGCTATTCTTCTGTTATGGGCGAGGGAAGAGCGACAATCATTGAAGATGTTGATGGCAAAATTGACGGTCTTAAGAAGCTTATGCGTACCCAGACGGGTAAAGAATTTGAATTTACCGATAAAATGGTAACGGGTGTTACTGTTATCAGAATAGATGTCGAGGAGTATACGGCAAAGAAGAGACCTATGCCTAAGAGGGACTGACAGAATGGTTGTTTTGATAACAGGAGCATCCCATGCTGGAAAAACTCTTTTAGCCCAAAAGCTTCTTGAAAAATACAGTTTTCCGTATCTTTCAATCGACCATTTGAAAATGGGGCTTATCAGAAGCAAAAACACAGAACTTACTCCCATGGATGACGATAAACTTACGGAATACCTTTGGCCAATTGTTCGTGAAATGGTAAAGACTGCGATAGAGAATAATCAGAACCTTATTGTTGAGGGCTGTTATATTCCGTTTGACTGGCAAAAAGATTTTGAAAAAGATTATCTTGATAAAATAAGATATATCTGCCTTGTCATGAGCGAAAATTATATAAACAATCACTTTGAAGATATAAAGAAGTATGCAAGTATAGTTGAAGAACGGCTTGATGACAGTTATCTTTCAAAAGAGGAACTTCTGGAGGATAACAGGGATAACCTCTCTCTTGCCGAATTGCATGGCTTGAACTATATACTTGTAGACGAAAAGTACGAAGTGGACTTTGAATTGTAACGGGAAACAATATGCCAATTGAGAAATAAAGATAAAACTTTAACCTTTTGCGGAAAGGTGACAAATGCGAGTTCTTTTGCCTACTTTTCTGCGAAAGAAAAGTAGGAGAATTATATGCCATTTGATGCAGGCGTGATGGCGGCGGTAGTAAAACAGCTGAAAGATACCGTCATCGGTGCAAGAGTAGATAAAATATATCAGCCCGAAAGGGATGAAATCATACTTTCCATTAGAACGGCAGGGGAGTCGAAGAAACTTCTGCTGTCTGCCTCTGCGGGCAATTCCCGTGTCAGCTTCTGCAAGGCGGATAGGGAAAACCCAATGCAGCCGCCCATGTTTTGTATGCTTCTGCGAAAGCATCTGTCGGGGGCGCATATTCTTGATGTTACTCAGATTGGTTTTGACAGAGCAGTTGAAATAAAGCTGACGAGTGCCGATGAAATGGGCTATTCCAGTGTCAAATATCTCATCTGCGAAATAATGGGAACATACAGTAATGTAATTTTCCTTGATGAAAAGAGAAGAATTCTCGGCGTTCTTCATCCTATTTCACTTTCGACCACAAATAAACGTCAGGTGCTGGTGGGCTTTGAATATGAAAATCCGCCAAAGCAGGAGGGAAAGATTGATGCTACCCTCGTTGATAAAGAAACATTCCTTTCAAAAATCCAAAACGCAACCGAAAACGGTTTTTCCGGTGCTGCCGATAAGTATCTGATTTCCAATTACGCAGGTCTCTCTCCCCTCACGGCAAGGGAAATTGTGTATAGAAGCTCAAAGGAAACAAATACCCCGCTTTCCATGTGCGATGGAGAAAAGATGTGGTTTTACTATGACTCAATCTATGGTGGTGTTAAGGAGGGCAAATTCAGCCCATGCCTTGTTACCGATACAAAGGGAAAGGTTGTAGACTTTTCGTTTTGCGAAATACGCCAGTATGGTGCAGGCGGTGTTGTGACACCATATGATGACATAAGCGGACTTCTTGATGCTTTTTATTTTGAGAGGGATAAGCAGGAGCGGGTAAAGCACAGAGGCCAGGATATTTTAAGACTTCTTACCAACGCCTCGACCCGTATTACCAAGAAAATGGCGCTTCAGCGTGAGAGCCTTGCGGAAAGTGCACAGAAAGAAGAATTCAAGCGCTTTGGTGATATAATAACCGCAAATATTTATCTTCTCAAAAAAGGACAAACATCCGCAGATTTGGTTGATTATTATGATGAAAACACCCCAACAGTTACCGTGAAACTTGATGAACGGATGAATCCTGCACAGAATGCGCAGTATTATTATAAAAAATATAACAAGGCAAAGTCGGCAGAGATTATGCTTGCAAAGCAGATAGAGGAGTCGGAGAGGGAGCTTGCGTATATAGACACGGTATTTGACTCCCTTACCAAAGCCGATACCGAGGCAGACCTTTCGCAGATAAGAACCGAGTTTGCATCTTCCGGTTATGGTAAGACACTTGATAATCTCAGAAAGAGCATGACGAGGACAAAAAAGGAGTACAAAAACGCACTCAAAAAGGATTATAAGCCTCTCCGTTTTGTAACATCAGGCGGTTATGAGGTGCTTTGCGGAAAGAACAACCTGCAAAATGACTATATAACAACAGAAGTTGCCTCAAAGGATGACTATTGGTTCCATATAAAAAATGCCCCCGGCTCGCATGTAATCTTGCGCTGTGGTAAGGACGAGCCGCCGAGTGAGGACTTTACAGAAGCTGCCATGATTGCGGCATTTTACAGTACGCAAAAGGAGCTTCCTCAGGCACCCGTTGATTATACAAGGGTAAGAAACGTTAAGAAGCCCTCTGGCTCAAAACCGGGATTTGTTATCTATGAAACGAACTATACCTGCTATGTCACGGCAGATAGCGAGAAAATAGAAAAAATGAAGGTGCAGTAGGAGAAAAATATGAAAAAAACAATAAATGTTGCCGTTGTCGGCAAAGGTGCTATGGGAAGAACACATTCTTCGTCCATTGCAATGCTTAAATACTGCTTCAAGGATATGCCGTTTGAGGTAAAACTTCACACACTTGTGACAAGAAACGAAGAGACTGCAAGAAAAGATGCAGACGAGCTTGGATTTGAAAACTACGCTACTTCCTACGAGGAAATGCTGTCGAATCCCGAAATTGACGTAGTTGATATATGCACTCCAAATAATCTCCATTTTGACATGGTTCAAAAAGCTGTAATGGCAAATAAACATATTCTTTGCGAAAAGCCGCTTGGAATAAGCTATGAGGAAACCGAAAAGATACTTTCTCTCATAGAGGGTAAAAATAAATGCTATGGTATGGTGTTCAACAACAGACATTATCCTGCTATCATAAGAGCAAAACAGATAGTGAAAGAGGGACACTTAGGCAGAATTCTGTCCTTCCGCAGCTGTTACCGCCATTCCTCGGGAACAGACCCAGAAAAGAATGCAGGCTGGAAGCAGAATAAAGATATTTGTGGCGCAGGTGTTCTCTTTGACCTTGGCTCACACGTTATAGACTTACTTTCCTGCGTTCTCGGAGATAAAGAAGAAAACAGAATAACAAAGGTAAAATCAGTACCCCAGATTGGCTTTGAAACAAGACGCGGCATGAATGGGGAAGAATGGAAAACCAACGCTGAGGAGGCAATTTATGTTATTGCAACTCTTAAGTGCGGTGCTGTCGGCACGCTTGAGGCTACAAAAATCTGCGTAGGTGCAAACGATGATTTTACCCTTGAAATCTTTGGCACAGACGGTTCATTGAAGTTTGACATCATGCAGCCAAACTTCCTTGAATTTTATGATAATACTGCCGTCGGAAAGCCTGTCGGCGGGTATAAAGGATATACAAGAATTGAGTGTATCAACCGCCTTAATGATGTAATCCCCGGCAGCGTACTTCCCGGAATGAGAGCGCCCATAGGTTGGCTTCAGGGTCATGTCAACAGTATGTATAATTACTTTATGTGCGTGTATGAAGGAAAGACGCCCTCGCCCTCGTTTGCGGACGGCGCGTATGTCAACAAAATCATGGATATGTGTAAATTATAGTGAAAAATCCACCTGAGAGGGTGGATTTTTGCCGCTTATATCTGAAACTATGCCGAATACCCTGAAAGTATTGAAATAATAAAAGAGCGATGATATTATTTAATCAAGGAGGAGATAAAAGTGAAATGCAGCATTTTCATTGATAAAGAAAAAACGGAAGAGGTGATAATTTACGCACGTGAAAAAACGGAACTTGTTGAAAAAATTAGAGAGCTTTGTACAAACGAAAGCCGTGAGATTTTTGGTAAAAAAGACAGACAGATATACAGGCTTGAAATTCCGGAAATAGTCTGCTTTCTGTCGGAGAACAATAAGGTTTTTGCCATGACGGATAAGGAAAAATATGAAGTAGATAAAAGAATATATGAGCTTGAAGAAATTTGCCCCGACAGTTTTATAAAAATCAATCAGTCGTGCATTGCCAATATTGACAAAATAAAGAGCTTCGGAAGCACACTTTCCGCATCGCTCACTGTGAGTTTCAAAAACGGCTACCGCGATTATGTGTCAAGACGGCAGTTGAAATATGTTAAGGAAAGGTTGATGAAAAATGAAAATGAATAAGTATGTAAAAGAATTTTTGCACAGGGGGCTTATGTTCAGTGGCTTTGGACCGATAGTTGCAGGTATAATCTCGCTGTTTGAACCCATGCCGATAAAGAACGGAAAAACAATATTTGTAGCAATACTCTCAACATATCTTCTTGCCTTTATCCATGCAGGCTCATCTGTATTCAATACGGTTGAAAAATGGTCACCCTCAAAAACGGCATTTATTCATCTCGGTACACTTTATGTTTCATATCTTTTGTGTTATCTTATAAACTCATGGATTCCTTTTGACATAAAGGTTGTGGGAATATTTACAGCAATATTTACAGTAGGATATTTTGCAATATGGTTGCCGGTATATTTTTCGGTAAAATCGGCGAGTAAGAAAATGAATATAAAGCTTAAAAGTTAAAGGAGCCTTTCGGCTCCTTATCTTTTTGATAACATTTGTATTTCCTGTGTCAAAGCGTCAATGTCTTCTCCCGTATTGAAGTGAGATATTGATGCTCTGACAGCTCCCATGTCAATTGTTCCAAGGGCTTTGTGCGCAAGGGGAGAACAATGAAGTCCTGCACGCACACAGATGTTTTTTGACGAGAGAAACGCCGCAGTATCCTCGGAAGCGGCACCGTTAATGTTGAAAAGCACGGTTGAAACCTTATTCTTTGCTCTTGCGTATACATTAACATTTTCAATTTGCATGAGGGCAGAGGTCAGCCTTGCTTCGAGACGTGAGCATTTTTCGGAAATTTCATCAAGTCCCACACTTTGTATGTGCCGAATTCCCTCATAAAGTGCAATGATTCCGGGTACTCCCACCGTTCCCGATTCAAGCCTTTCGGGAAGAAGTCCTGTTTGAAGAGGAGAGATTGACTCGACTCCGTTGCCGCCCTGAATTATAGATTTTGGTACTATATCGGGAGCAAAGACGCAAAAGCCCGTTCCCATGATTCCGCAGAGCGATTTGTGGCCTGCAAAGCAGACGGCTGAAAAGTAAAGCGATGATAAATCAATGGGAATAAATCCTGCGCATTGTGCCGCATCAAAGATGAGCTTTATCCTTTTCTTTTTGCAGATTTCTCCTATTTTTGCAAAGGGTAAAATTTTCCCCGTTACATTTGAACACATGGTGATAACACAAAGCCTTGTTTTGTCGGAAATTGCTTTTTCAAAATTTTGGATTACCGCGTCATCATTCCCAAGTGCATCAAAGGTTTTATAGCTTATTCCTCGCCCCGATTTTTCCAGCTCTGCTATGGGACGAAGCACCGAGTTATGCTCAAGATTTGATATTATAATTTCATCTTTGTCATTTATAAGTCCCTTTATTGCCATGTTTAGTGCATATGTGGTGTTATAGGTAAACACTACGTTTTCGGGATGATTGAAATTAAAGAATGAGCAAATTGCTTCTCTGCAGGAATATACTGCCTTTGCTGAGTATAATGATAATTCGTGTCCGCTTCTGCCGGGATTTCCGCAACGAAAAAGACTTTCGTTTACCGCATTTATAACATTTTTTGGCTTGGGATAGCTTGTGGCGGCGTTGTCGAGATAAATAAGTCGGCTCATTTGTTATCAAGGATGTCAATAATCCTTAAACCTTCACCATTTATTATTTCTACCGCCGTATCAAGAATATTGTATTTTACTGCAAGTGCATAACCGCATCCGCCGAGGGCAGAAATGTTTTTTATTTTTTCAAGTCTTGCATCAAAGCCGCGTCTTTTGAGAAGAGTCATGGCACGAAGTGCATAGGTGACAGAAGAAAAAATCAGGTATTTTGTATCCATAAAAAGACCTCCTCATGTTGTGGAGAAATAATAATCCCCCGTTGTCATTGTATGAAGCATATTTTTCCGGTGATAAGTTTCACACTGCCTCATATAAAAGACAACAGGGAATAAAAGGTCTTTTTTCGTTTTATTTATCTTTTAAAATAGGAATTTACAACTTCTCTTTCGTCAAAGTGAGTTTTTATACCCTTGACATCAAGATATGTTTCCTGTCCTTTACCGGCAAGAAGAACAATGTCTCCCTCTTCTGCAAGGTCTATCGCTCTGTAAATGGCATCTCGCCTGTCCTTGACTATCTCATACTTTCCGTCTGTTTTACCCATGCCTATGAGTATATCGGAGATAATGTCGTCAAGCTCCTCAAAGCGTGAGTTGTCGGCGGTGATTATGGAAAGGTCTGCGTATTTTCCGCTGATTTCTCCCATCTCGTACCGCCTGAGCTTTGAACGGTTGCCGCCGCATCCGAAAACGCAGATGATACGTTTTGGATTGTATGCCTTGACTGCCGTGAAAAGACTCTCAAGGCTCATGGCGTTGTGTGCATAGTCGATAATTACGGGGGCTTTTAAGTTGGGGTTTTCAACAGGCTCGATTCTGCCTATTACCTTGACGTTTGTCAGAGCTTTTGTTATACATTCAATGTCTATTCCAAGTGTCATTGCACAGCTTGCCGCACACAGTGCGTTAAACACCGAAAATTTGCCCGGAACGCTTACTTCGATGGGATATAGTCCGCTTTCGGAAACAATCTCAAAATGCGTTTTCATGCCGCCGTCAATGTAGAATTTCTCACCTTTTGCTCTGTATGTAACATCCTTGTTTTCACATCCGTAGGTTGTAACAGGAACGTCGTTTACATTACATACATCAAGAATGTACTGCACCTTGTCGCTGTCGGCGTTGATGACCGCCTTTTTGCACATTGTAAAAAGCTTTGATTTGCAGTAGAGATAATCATTGAAATCCGAATGTTCACCTTCGCCGATGTGGTCGGGAGAAATGTTTGTAAAAATGCCGATTTCAAACTCAATACCGTAAACCCTGTACATCATAAGAGCCTGGGATGAAACCTCCATTACTATGTGAGTCGCACCTAAAGACAACATCTTTGCAAATAACGCGTGAAGATCTCGGCTTTCGGGGGTTGAGTGGTTCATTTCAAGATAAAAATCCTCAAAATACGCACCCGTAGTTCCGATTATACCGCAACGCATACCTGCTTTTTCCAGGATTTTTGAAATCATAAAGGATGTGCTTGTTTTGCCCTTTGTCCCCGTAATGCCTATAATTGTCAGCTTGTCGCAGGCATTTTCATAAAAGCATTTTGAAACAATGGCAAGAGCGCGCCGTGCATTCTTCACAAGGAAGAAAAGAACATCCTTGTACTGCTCTTTATAGAGCCTGTAAAGCTCGGCATTTTCACAGATAATTGCAGATGCACCAAGCTCTACGGCCTTTGGAATGTACAGATGTCCGTCTGTTTTAATGCCTGTTATGGCAACAAAAACATAGCCCTCTTTTACTTCGCGTGAGTCAAACGCAACGCCCGAAATATCGCCCGATACAAGGTCGCATTTCATGGTTGTGGCGTTTGCCGATTCGGACAGTACCTTTTCTGCAAATTCTTCTGTCAGTATTTCACATAAACTTTGTAATTTCATTTATTACCTCCGAATTATCAGACAGTGTGAATGAGACTTTTGTTGCCCTCGTCTATTGCTTTGGCAAGTGTGAGGGTTTCGTCTTTTGTATTGTATTTTGAAAAGCTGATTCTGAGTGTGGAATCTGCCCTTTTGTCGTCAAGCCCAAAATTTGAAAGCACTCTGTTGTCGGCATTTTTTGAAGAACACGCAGAGCCTGCCGAAACAAAAATACCCCTTTCGGATAAAAAGCGAAGCATAATTTCGCTTCTGATGCCGGGAACGCTTATGCTTAAAATGTGAGGCGCGGCTTCGTCCTTTGAATTTATAAGTACATAAGGACAGATTTCATAGAGATTCTTTCTGAGTTCTGAATTCAACTCTTTAATTGTATTCAGTATTTTCTGCTTTTCATGCATAAATTCTTCGCAGGATGTGCCGAATGCTGCAATGCCTGCAAGGTTTTCTGTGCCTGAACGCAGTCCCACTTCCTGACCGCCGCCAAACATACGGCAGGGAAGACGCACGCCCTTCTTTATAAAAAGACCGCCAACTCCTTTTGGTGCATGAATTTTGTGACCGCTTATTGAAACAAAGTCTGCGCCAAGAGCGGAAAGGGAACAGGGTAGCTTACAGAAGCCCTGTACTGCATCGGTGTGAAGATATGCTTCGGGTGCTTTTCTCTTTCTGATGCTGTCAAGCGCCTTTATGTCGTAAACGGCACCTGTTTCATTGTTGACAAGCATACAGGAAACAAGCATTGTTTTGTCGTCGATTGCTTTTTCTGCAAAATCAAGTTCGAGTTTTCCGCCCTTTGTCGGAATTCTTCTGACTTGAACGCCCTTTTTTTCAAGCTCTCTTGCACAGTTTTCAACACTTGGATGCTCAGAATCTGAAATAACAATGTTGTTCTTTCTTTTTCCGAGGGCTTGGTACACACCAAAAAACACAGTGTTGTTTGACTCAGTACCGCAGGATGTAAAGAGAAGTGTGCCGTCCTTGGCTGTATACCCAAGGGCGGACAATACCTGCGCCCTTGCTTTTTTCAGTATATGCTCGGCTTCAAGACCCTTTGCATGGGCAGAGGAGGGGTTGCCGTAAAAGGATGTCATAACATCAAAGGCAACCTTTGCCGCGCTTTCGGATGTTTTTGTTGTAGCCGCGTTGTCAAAATATATTTCGCTCATAAATCACATTTCCTTATGATAGTATCACCATTATTTTACAGCAAAGACGAAAAAAAAGCAATAGCAGACAAGAAAAAAGACACAGGACTTGCTAATCCTGCGTCTTAATATGTAAATTCAATTATTTGTTTGCCTCGATAAATCTCATGATAATTGTTGCCGCTTCTGCTCTTGTTGCGTTATCAAGAGGATTTACCGTTGTCGCGGTTTTACCTGTAATGAGCTTTGTGTTTACTGCCCACTGCATAGCTTCTCCTGCCCAGGAGGAAATTGTTTCGTAATCCTCGTATTCTCTTACAGCCATGCCGCCCTGTGCCACATCATAACCCTTAGACTTTGCATATCTGTAAACTATTGTTGCAATCTGTTCTCTTGTTATGTTGTTGTTCGGAGCAAATTCAGTTTCCGAAATACCGTTTACAATTCCGTTCTCGCTTGCCCAGATAACTGCGGCACCGTACCAGTCGGTGATGCCAACGTCAGAAAACTTACTGTCGCTTTCAATTCTCGGTGAGCCTGCGGATCTGTAAAGAACAGTAACGAGCATAGCTCTTGTGAGGGGTGAGGAGGGAACAAAGGTGGTTTCTGTCATACCGTTGAAAATGCCGTTTTCAGAAACATACTTTACTGTTGCGTAATACCAGTCGGATTCCTTGACATCTGTAAAGTTGTTTACCCATTCCTTAGGTTCTTCGGGCTTGTTTTCTTCTTTTTCAGTTGTTGTATTGTTGTTTTTGCTTGAGGAAGGATTGCGGTTTGTATTAGAATTTTCTTTCTTATCATCGGTGCCGCTGTTTGTGTTGTCATTGCCACTTTCGTTGTTGTCGGTGCCTTCGCTACCTTCATTGCCGCCTGTGGTTGTTTCATCGTCATCGCCGAAAAGTCCGCCTAAATCTATCTCAACGTCATATACAGCAGCATATGAGCATATAGCAAGACTTGAAATCAGCATGGCAAGGCATACGATGACAGATATAATCCTCTTGTTCATATATTTCACCTCATAAATTCGCAGAATACTCCGCTTACTTTACAAGCATTATACTATAGTTTTGATGGCATTTCAAGTACATACAATCAAAATTTTATTATAATTTTCTGTTAACACACGATAGAACACCGTATTTTGGTGCATAAGAGTCAAAAAATTCATAAAAAGTTTGCGAAAATTGTGCAAAATAGACAAAAAACATGATGCATCTATGTCGAAACGCCAAAAATAAAAAAATGCTCCTATCAAGATTGACAAAGAATAGTGAATTTGGTATAATATTAAGGACAGAAATGAATGGAAACGGAGGGGCAACATGGGCAAGAGTTATATTGTAACTTCGTTTAAAGGCGGAGTGGGTAAGACAACATTATCTGCAAATCTTGCCATGAGCTTGGCGCGGCGCGGACACCGCGTGGTCGCTGTCGATTGTGACCTTGAATCAAGGTGTCTTGATATTGTGCTTGGACTTGAAAATGCAACACTTTTCAATTTGTGTGACTGCATAAAAGGCACCTGTACGATAGATAACGCCATTGTGCGTGATACGCGTTGTGAGAATCTCTATTTCATCTCTGCACCTGCTTTTTATCCCGAACGTCATGAAATCGGTACGGCGGCAGATTCTTTTTCAAAGGAAGCTATAAGTAAGCTGGTAAAGGAGCTTACAAATCGCTTCGACTTTGTGATATTCGATTTGCCGGCGCGTCCCGACAATCTTTACCGTAACCTTGCACAGCTTGTGGATTCGGCACTTGTTATATCTCTTCATACGGCGGCATCAATAAGGGCGGCGGAAAAGACTGCCATTGCTCTTAATGAGCTTACCGGATATGGAAAGGATAATATGACGGCAGGCGGACTTGATATACGCCTTATAGTCAACGGCTTTAAACCCAAGGATGCAAAAGACGGGGTGAATGTCGGTCTTTATGACATTGTCTCAAAGACAAGACTTCAGCTTTGGGGTGTTGTTCCGTTCAGTTCGGCAATGTCAAAGGCACAGGAAATGGGAAAGCTTGCATACGAAATGTATCGCACGACCACTCCTTTCTGCAGAGCTGTTGAGAATATTGCAACGCGTTGCGAAGGGTATAAGGTGCCGCTTTTCGAAGGTGTCGGAACGGGAGTCAAGAAAAAACAGGTCTTTTGAAATGCGGAGCATTTCAAATTAGGAATTAGGAATTAGGAATGGCATTTGCGTCGTTCGTTAAACGAATGTAACAATCAATTGGGAAAGGAATGGTCAATTTATATGGAAATAGCAATTATTGCATCAGATACTAAAAAAGAACTTATAGCGGAATTCTGTATAGCATATCAGGGGATTCTGTGTAAACACGAGTTGTGTGCAACAGACGCCACAGGTAAGTACATTTCCGATGCAACAGGTCTTAAGATTGAATGTCTTATGACGGGTATGCAGGGCGGCATTGAGCAGATAGCCTCAAGGATAGCCTTTAACGAAATTGACCTTCTTTTATTCTTCAGAAATACAATCGCTGCTCCCGAGTACAAGGAAGCAGAGCATAACATTTTAAGACTCTGCGACATTTACAATGTACCCTTTGCAACGAACATTGCAACTGCCGAAGCACTTATACTTGCTCTTGACCAGGGTACTCTTGACTGGAGAAATCTTGTCAACCCAAAGGCGAAGCGGTAGGGAAAGCACGGTGTGGGTAGCACCCGCTGGCAATTTCGCGGGCGCGGAGTCCGCGCTGACCAGTTCGCGGGGCAGATTAAATCGTAAACAAACTATATCAACCGCGTAAATAACCAATCCCTTGCATCAAACACCGATGCAAGGGATTTTTGTATTATTCGCTTACTTTTAATTCTTCAATTTCACACACATAAACTGTGTGATAATCCTTGCTCGGATAATTTTTCTCTATAAGCGACTTGTCAACAAAGTCGGCTTCCTTCATGTCCGCGGCAAATAGTTTTTTACCGATGACCGTTACCTTTGCATCCTCAAACTCAACAACGCCCTTGTCTGAAATGACCGGAGTAAAACCTGCCTCAGCTAATTTGTCGCCGTCACGTCCTGAATTTCTTCCGCAGTAGGTGAGTGCCTTTTTCATTTCTTCACCGAAGAATGAAAGAGAAATGTATTCGGAGTTGTCGATAAATTCCTTTGTGTATCTCTGCGGTCTTACAAAACAGAAAAATACATTCTTGTTCCAGAGAACACCCATGCCTCCCCAGCTCGCAGTCATTGCGTTGTAGGGAAGGGGAGCGTGCTTTTCATCGTGTGCCGCAATAAGACACCATGAATTGTCAAACAGTCTAAATACGTTTTCACTAAAATCTTTTGGATTTATTGTTGTCAAAAAAATCACCTCTTATATATACTTATTCACTATTACCTCTCACTTATTACTTGTTTAATACAAAAGCTATATTGGAATTTGAAAATCCCTTGCGCCGTTGTTGGGTGCAAGGGATTGGTTATTTACGCGATTGCTATTGTCCGATAAAAACCGAGATTGCCCGCGAAACTTGCTGTCGGGCTTTCCCGACCGCGAAATTGCCCGCGGGGGCTCCCCGCTTATACGATGCCCTGTGCCATCATAGCATCTGCAACCTTCTGGAAGCCTGCAATGTTAGCACCTGCAACGAGGTTGTAGCCGAGACCGTACTGTTCGGAAGCCTTTGCGGCATTGTCGTGAATGTTTATCATAATCTGTTCAAGCTGAGCATAAACCTGGTCGGGTGAGAATACAGTGTGTCCTGCGTTCTGACCCATTTCGATACATGAACAAGCAACACCGCCTGCATTTGCAGCCTTGGAGGGACCAATAACTACGCCGTTTTCCATAAGATATGCCATAGCTTCGTTTGTAGTAGGCATATTTGCAGCTTCGCAGAGGAACTTTGTGCCGTTGGCAACCATCTTTTTAGCTTCTTCTATGCCGATTTCGTTCTGAGTAGCACAGGGAATGTAGAGGTCAGCCTTAACACCCCAGGGCTTTTCGCCGGGGAAGAACTTTGCATTCGGGAACTTTTCTGCATAAGGAGCACATACATTTTTGCCGGAAGCACGAAGCTCGAGCATATAGTCAACCTTTTCGGGAGTGTTAACTCCGTCGGGGTCGTAGATGTAACCGTCGGGACCGGAAATTGTAAGAACCTTTGCACCAAGCTGGTTGAGTTTCTGAACTGTACCCCAGGATACATTACCGAAGCCTGATACAACAACGTTCTTTCCTTCAATGCTTTCGCCGAAGTGCTTAAGCATTTCTCTTGCAAAGAATACAACGCCGTAGCCTGTAGCTTCTGTTCTGCCGGAAAGACCGCCGTAGGTAAGTCCTTTACCTGTGAGAACGCCTTCATAAACGTTCTTGAGTCGCTTGTACTGACCGAAAAGATAACCGATTTCTTTTGCACCTACACCAAGGTCGCCTGCGGGTACGTCTGTTTCAGCACCGATGTGACGGAAGAGCTCTGACATAAAGCTCTGGCAGAAGCGCATGATTTCAGCATCAGATTTTCCTGTGGGGTCAAAGTCTGAACCGCCCTTACCGCCGCCAATGGGAAGACCTGTAAGGCTGTTCTTAAATGTCTGCTCAAAACCGAGGAACTTTATGATACCGAGATATACGTTGGGTGCAAATCTGAGGCCGCCCTTGTAAGGGCCGATTGCACTGTTGAACTGAACTCTGTAGCCGCGGTTAACACGAACGTTTCCGTTATCGTCGATCCAGGGAACTCTGAACATAATTGTTCTTTCAGGCTCTACGAGTCTTTCGAGAAGTGCAGCCTTTTCATATTCGGGATGCTGTGCGATAACAGGCTCAAGGCTTGAGAGAACTTCTGTCGCAGCCTGGATAAACTCGGGCTGTTCAGCATTTTTTACTTTTAAGTCGTCGAGGACTTTCTGTAAGTAGGACATGATGATTCCTCCAAAAATAGGTATATATTATGTATTTATACACTAAAAAAAGTGGTGCATTTTGTACATTGCACATAGTGTATCACATATTTTTGAGTATTGCAATAGGAAAATTGCAATTTTGCGATATTTTTTTAAAAAAATTCATAATTTAACTAAAAATTCCGCTTTTTTGCATGATTTTAGCCGCATTTTGAAAGTCCAGTGACTGGATAATTCAAAAACTTTAGTTTGTTTTATGAGCTTTGACAATTTTTTGACACTTTTCGAGGAGTTGCAATAAAAACATTACTTATGTATATGATGCTTTTTTCAGTTTCGCTAAAATAAATTTCTCCAAACACTTGAAAAAAACGAGATAATATGGTATCATATACTTTGTATAGTTATGGATAATGGATGAAAATGATGATTAAAGGAGAATTTCCAGATGAACAACGGTTTAAAGCCGTCCAAAATGACAGTAAACATAGAAACGATGCCTTTCTTTTCGGCGTCTATGGCGGATATGCGCATTACCCCTTTGACAAGCGTGGTACTGGGCACGCCGGAGGCTGAAAAAAAGCCGGTAAGACTGGAGGTCAGTGTTGTCGGTAAGTGCAAAGATACAGAGTTTATCAAGAGAAGAGATTTTGTAAAGGATTGCTTCTCTTCTGAGTCATACAATCTTAAAAATTCGTCCTATTGTGTTCTTGGATTTGATTTTGACAGCTTTGAGTATAACTATGCTTTTCTTAACAGCATTGAAGAAGACACCTTGGGTGAAATCTATGTCCGTGTAAAGTATGCAGGCGAAGAGGCAGTGGCAAAAACCACAGTAAACCTTATGCCCTCAAATGTCTGGGCGGGACTTGATGCAGAACCTTCAGTAATAGCATCCTTCCTCAGGGACAATGATAATATTATAGGAAAAATCTGCGACATCGTCTGTCAGGATGGCGAGAGAACAGGTTATGGCAATTCAAAGAAGAATATCCTGTCCACCGTCAAAAAGCTCTATACACAGCTTAAAGAATGTAATATTATTTATACACGACCTGCCTTGTATGCTGCAAATGCAAGACAGACCATTCGTTTTCCCGATGAGCTTTTCAGCTCGGGAAGCGTTCTTGCCACACCCCTTGAAATAGCCCTTGTTTTCAATGCCTGCGTTAAAAGAATAGGACTTGACAGTGCACTTATTTTTGTGAGAGGTAAAAAGGGAGATATATCGGTTCTCTGCGGCGTGTATCTTATAAACAGTCCGATAAAGGTTTCGGTCTGCGAGGACGCAAAGAGAATTCGTGACCTTGTTGATGCAGGGGATATGCTTATTGTTGACCCGTCTGTTTTTGCGGCGGCTCAGAATACCTCCTTTGTCATGGCGCTTGAGAATACGGCCGAGAATTTTGTGAATAATTTCCAGAGCCTTGTGTGCCTTGTTGACATTAAAAACGCTCTTGAAAGTGCAGGACTCTTGAGGAAAAGCGACGATTTTGAGAATATGTCGGTAAAATCGGCTGTTGCAAAGATTTATTCATCGCTCGTATCTTCTCCCGTAATGCAGTTTCTTTCGGGAAAGGAAAGACGTGATGTAGAAGAAATTCCTCTCTTGCTTTCAGATTTTGACAAAGCATTTTCTCTTGATGAGCGAGTGTTTAAACTGCTTCCTCTCGATATAAGTATAAATCTTGATGATTATGCGGCGGTTGACAAGAATTTCTCTTCAATTATAACAATGTTCTCGCCAAAGGCGCGCCAGCATTTCAGTAATAATGAGTTAGATTATATGAAATCAAAGCTTGATAAACTCAAGGAGAAGGTTTCTTCTGAAGAGGAAATAACAACCTCGCTTCGTGATGAGGAGCTTTACAGAACTGCCTGCGAGATGACTTTTGGCAAGAATAAGAAAGAACCGTATTTTGCCTTTGGATATGTAAAAATAACGGACAAGCTTACAGAAACAGTAAGCTTTGCACCGGTTTGCCTTGTGAGAGCAAGTCTTGTTTATGAAAACGGAAGTTTCTTTGTAAAACAGCAGGGAAAGCCCATTGCAAATAAGGTTTTTATAAGAAACGCACTTCGCGACTCATCTTTGGGTTACGACTCTTTTATGAAGTCGCTTATGCCTACCGATAAAAAGGAAATATTTGATATGTTTGAGAATATCAGAATGGCTCTTACCGAAACTGATGACAGACATATCTATGAAATCATCAAAGAAGCGCATCTTGTCAATATAGACATTGATAACTATGTTCTTTGGTCCTCTCTTGCACTTGAAAGAAATAAGTTGTCTGCAAGTGCGACTGTTGCAGGTGTTTTCTCCGGAAATGGTGTGAACGAAAATGCTGAAAAGAACTATGTTCCCGTAAAAACACTTACTTCCGATGGAACACGGGCAGTTTGCGGAAATACAGATGTTGTTGTAGAGGGCGTTTTCACCGACGAGAAAGAAAAGACAGTATCCTCGATTGTTTACAGAAATATAACCGAGGGAAAAAGTACACTTGTTGTCACGGATGACATGGAAATGTCTGAGTATATAGCCGGCGTTTTATATGCAGACGAGCTTTATGATATGGTATGTGTGGTTGATGAAAACTGCAACGCATCTTCGTGTGCGAAAAAACTCTCCGAAAACGTTGAAAAGTACAGTCTTTTTGAGGTGGAATCGCTTTTGCCATATCCCGAAGAACTTGAAATGGCAAAGCAGGTGCTTCTCGACTATACTTCAAGAGTAAGCAAAAAAGGTAAATTCGGAATGTCTCTCAGAGATGCTGTTGAAGCATACCTTGGCTCGTGGAACGGCACAGAAAATTATGATGATGTATATGTAAATAAGGAAATATTTGAGTCGGCTGACGAGAACAAGGTGGGAGAGGTGTTTGAGACGGTTGGTGCGCTTATTGAAGATGCTGTAAACGTTTGTAAAAAGAGCGGACTCGAAAAGCATACACCTCTTAAGAATCATCCCCTTTATCATACAAATCCCAAAAAAGATATGGATGAAAACACAAAGAATAAGGTTTGCATTGCAATCGAATCGGCACTTCCTGTCATTTCCGAATACAGAGATGTGTTTTCTGATGTGAATGAAATTCTGGGGTTTGATGAGTCGGAAATCGACAGCCTCTACAAGCTCGAAAAACTGAATGACTTGTACAAACTTGTGCTTACGGCGAGGGATGTTGACATTCCCGAAAAGTTTGTTGAGAGTGATATTGCAGACTTTTCAAGAACCAAGCGCTTCGAAGAAGAAAGCAAAAAGCGCATGGAGGCAATAGAGTTTAAGCTCAATTTCTTCGGTAAAGAAATCTTTGAAGATGTGGAAAATCTTCTCTTGAGAGATGAGTATGACGATGAAGAGGAAAAAGGGTTCCTGAAGAAATTCATTGTCAAGAAAAACAGTCAGGATTTACTTTTGCAGTATGTTGATTCCGGTAAAAAGTCTGAGTTTCAGCAGCATAAAATTTCTGATATATATAAGCTGCTTCACGAATATAAAGAATGTATGATAGGTCTTCGCGAAAGCACCAATGGAAAGCAGGACGATGAAGAAACCTCAAGACTTGCAAAAATTTCCGAAAAGGCAGCATATCTTGTGGATGCAATCAGCACTTCAAAAAGTAACACTTCAAAGCTGTTGTCAAATGTGTTCAGACTTATATCGGTAATTCCCATAGACGCTTCTCTTGCAAGAAGAATTACGGTGGTCAGAGCAAGATTTGCAGAGCTTTATTCGGGTGAATACAGTCCGCTTAATGTGATTTCATCCGAGCTTGGACTTCGTTTTGACGATGTTGTGTTTGAGTCGGGTGCGCTCAGCTTTGACGGACTGGGAAAATATCTTGAGAAACTTGAAGATAATATAGAAATTGCGGACATCTGGGCAGATTGGAAGGAAAAATCGGCAAAGGCAAATGAAATGATTCCTCACTTTGTCAGATACATTGATGAACACGGAGCCTTCTCAAATATTGACAGAATTTTTGCAAGAAGCCTTCTCATGCCTATGGCAGAAAGCGTAAGAAATGAAAGCATGCGCGGTTTTTCCGATGAAAAACTTGCAAGGGCAAAGGATAGATATTGTGAGCTACTTATGTCGGCAGGGGAAATATCAAAAAAGAATGCCCTTACAGCTTATACAAATTCTGTAAAGAAGATTTCTTCGGAAACCACGGTGCCGAATTCCAATTTGTATGAAAAGACGTCGTTTATTGATTATTATTCCCAGAATGCTCAGATTGTCAGAACGGTACTTCCCGTAATTATTGTGACAAAGAATATTCTTGCAGAGGTGTTACCTCTTGAGGCTGAATTTGATACAGTAATTGCAATAGACAATAAGAATAACGGCTTTACGATGCTTCCGTCGCTTTGCTTCGGTAAGAGAAGCGTGCTTGTAAATATGTCAAGAACAGGCAGAAGCGAACTTTGTCGCAGAATGAGGGGAAAGGTGCCGGCATATGATGTTTGCACAATAGCCGAAAACAGGGATATATCCCTCTTTACTTGGCTTAATTCCTGCACATTCTCGGAATCTCTGTCTTGTATAAATTCAAATAATACTTCAAATGTTGAGATTGTCCGTATGAATGGAACCTACGACAGAACCGCAACAAGAACCAACATGACAGAAGCCGAGCATTCCATGGTAAAGGTGGCAGCACTTCTTCAGGATACATCCAAGAGGGTTGCACTTACAGCGTTTACCAAGGAGCAGTGTACAAGCCTTGAAAAACTTCTTCACTTGCTTTCAAAGAAGAATAAGGTGCTTGCCGAGGCAAAGGAAAACGGCAGAATTTCGGTATGTACCCCCGACAGGCTTTACATGAAGAGGTACGACAGTCTTGTTGTTTGTGCATGCTTTGGTGCCGACAAGGAAGCAAGAATTGGTTGGGACTTCGGATATGCCGGAATTTGCGGTGAAGAATCTGTGCCGGAGGCATATATCAGCATTGCTGACAGAAAGACGGATAAAACCTATATTCTTACGAGTCTCAATGTCAAGGATTCAAGAATAATAAAAAGGTCCGGCAAGAATGCGGCAATCTTCAACAGCTTCTGCGAAATGCTCTCCGACGGAAGAATTCCCGTGGGTATGTCAAATGCAAAGCATGACAGAGATGACAGTATTTTGGGAAGCCTTATGTCGTCAATTGTTTCAAGAAATCCGCTTGTTCTTCCATGTGAAGGAAAGACGCCTGTTGCAAATTCCATATTTGCAGGCAGAGAAAACGGTGCATATGCCCTTGTGGATACAGACAGAAATGTAAGCATGCACGATGAACTTCTTGTAAAGAGTATGCTTGAAAAGACGGGCAAAATTACAACTACCATTACACCTATGAGCCTTACAGGATATAAGTGTAAGGAAACGGTAAAGAGCCTTGTTGATGATAAAGATAATATTTGATTTAGGAGGAAAACAGCCATATGGCAACTTTTTCCGGCGGCTTCATAGGAATAGATTTAGGTACGGCAAACACCCTTGTGTGTACTCCGGAAAAGGGAGTAATCATAAGAGAACCGTCCTATGTGGCATATAATATCAAAACAGAAGAAATAATAGCAATAGGTCACGATGCGAAAAAACTCGTGGGAAAAACAGCGGCGAATATTTCCGTTGTAAGACCGCTCAGAGACGGGGTAATATCGGATTTTGAATTGACCCTTGCAATGCTTTCTCATTTTGTGCGTAAAGCAATGACAAAGAGTCTATTTGCAAGACCAAAGGTTGTTGTGTGTATACCCTACGGTGTAACGCAGGTTGAGTACAGTGCACTGGAAAATGCACTTTTTGAGGTTGGCGTTGGCGGTGTTGCGATTGTTGAAGAGCCTGTTGCGGCGGCAATCGGTGCAGGACTTCCGTTTAAAACGCCTGTAGGCAACATGATTGTTGACCTAGGCGGCGGAACAACGGAGGTTGCGGTTGTAACGGCGGGAGGACTTGCCGTATCAAAATCCCTGCGAGTTGCGGGGGATGAACTCAACGAAGCAATTGTTGAATATATAAGAAAGAAATTCAATGTCATAATTGGCGAGATTACGGCTGAGGAAATTAAAAAAGAAATTGGCTCGGCTCATAAAGAGGCTGACCTTGGAATGCTTGAAGTAAGAGGCAGAAATCTTATTACGGGTCTTCCCTCGGTGTTCAATATATATTCATCAGAAATCCGTGTTGCCATGACTCCCGTTATAAATCAGATTATAGATGTTATCAAGGCAACCCTTGAAACAACACCGCCTGAGCTTTGTGCAGATATACATACCAATGGAATTACAATTTCCGGCGGAGGTGCGCTTTTGTCGGGGCTTTCGCTTCTTATAAGCCAAAAGACAAAGGTTGATGTGTACGTTGCAAAGCGTCCGCTTGATTGTGTTATTGACGGTATTCATAAAATTATGACTAAAGATGGATATGAATCTGTTTTGACAATGGTAAACCATAAACGGTAACAATAAATTTTTATATATCAAGAGAGGTTAAGAAAATGAAAGAAGTATTAAACACACTTACATTTAAAAACAATGATGCCCAGGCAAAGACAAGACCCGTGTTCTGTATTGTAATGGACGGTATAGGTCTCGGTAAAGATAACATTTCCAATGCCATTAAGAATTCAAGAACTCCCACACTCGATATGCTTATGTCAAAGTACCCCTGCCTTAAACTCAAAGCTCATGGTACAGCGGTAGGACTTCCCTCCGACGACGATATGGGTAACTCCGAAGTAGGACATAACGCAATCGGTGCAGGTCAGGTTTTTGCACAGGGAGCAAAGCTCGTTTCAAACTCTATTGAATCGGGACTTATGTTCAATTCAAACGCATGGAAGGAAATTGCCTCCGTTAAGGACACAGGCAAAACGCTTCACTTTATCGGTCTTTTCTCCGACGGTAATGTTCACTCTCATATCGACCACTTAAAGGCAATGCTTGCACAGGCTAAGGTTGAGGGCATTAAGAATGTAAGAGTTCACATACTTATCGACGGCAGAGACGTTGGCGAAACATCTGCTCTTGAATATATAAATCCCTTTGAAGAGTATCTTTCTTCTCTTAACGGTGACGGCTTTGATGCAAAAATCGCATCGGGCGGCGGAAGAATGAATATCACAATGGACAGATATGAGGCTGACTGGTCAATGGTAGAGCGCGGCTGGAAGACTCATGTACTCGGAGAGGGAAGACAGTTTGCATCGGCAAAGGAAGCTGTTGAAACATACAGAAAAGAGCTCGGCTGTATCGACCAGGACCTTCCTCCCTTTGTTATTGCTGAAAACTCAAAGCCCGTTGGCACAATCGAAGATGGCGACAGCGTTGTTTTCTATAACTTCAGAGGCGACAGAGCCATTGAAATCTCAAAGGCATTCGATGATAAGAACTTTGACAAGTTTGACAGAGTAAGAGTTCCCGACGTTACCTATGCAGGTATGCTTGAATATGACGGAGACCTTCATATCCCCTCAAGATACCTCGTTTCTCCTCCCGAAATCAAGGGAACAATGGGTGAATATCTTGCAAATACGGGTGTTACACAGTATGCTCTTTCCGAGACACAGAAGTTTGGTCATGTAACATACTTCTGGAATGGTAATAAGAGTGGTAAGTTTGACGAAAACACAGAAACCTATGAAGAAATAAAGTCTGATGTAATTCCCTTTGAACAGAGACCCTGGATGAAGTGCGCTGAAATCACAGACAGACTTATTGAGGTTGCGCTCAGCGGTAAGTATAGATTTATGCGTGTAAACTTCCCCAATGGTGACATGGTAGGTCATACAGGTAACTACCTTGCAACAGTTGTTTCTGTTGAGGCACTTGACCTTCAGCTCGCAAGAATTTTGGAAGTTGTTGACAAACTCGGCGGTGTTGCACTTATCACAGCAGACCACGGTAATGCCGATGAAATGTGCGAGGTCGATAAGAAGACAGGTGAACCTAAGCTTGATAAGGAAGGCAATATGAAGTCCAAGACAAGCCATACCTTAAATCCCGTTCCCTGCATCATTTACGATAATAAATTCGCTGATAACTATAAGGTTGTACAGAAGGACACATACGGTCTTTCAAATATTGCGGCAACTCTCGTTAACCTCATGGGCTTTGAAGCACCTGAATTCTGGGATGAGAGTATGATTGATGTTGTACGAGTATAAATTTGACGACTTTTTTGAAAGGTGAGTGATTTTATGGGAAATGCTGATAAGCTTTCTTGCCCCGTTATTGTAAACCCGAATCCAAAAGATTACGACGAGAAAACCCGTGATTACCAGGGCTGCACCTCAATAGCAATAACAAAAAATGGACGTATTTTTGTTGCCTGGTATGCAGGCGGCTTTGATGAGCCGCATCCCGATAACTATAACCTTGTGCATTACAGTGACGATGACGGTAAAACATGGTCTGATATGTGTGTTGTTATTCCCAGCTCAAAGGAGCTTTTAATACACGCACTTGACATTCAGCTTTGGATGGATCCTGATGATGTTTTGCATATATTCTGGGTACAAAATAATATATCCAAGGCTGAAAAGCACAATGCTCCCGAGGATTTCGGTAAGCAAATCTGGGAAGGAAGAACAGTTTTTGTTGACGGTTACTCTTTTGGCGACTATAAGCACGCAGAATGGGAGATTGTCTGTGAAAATCCGGATGCGGATGAGCTTGTTTTTTCAGAGCCGAGATATCTGTTTGACGGCTTTCTTCGCTGTAAGCCTCTTGTAATGAAGAATGGTGCATATCTCTATTTTAACTATGCTCAGGTGTATGATAGGTATATGTATTCTATTTCCTACGATAAAGGAAAGACTTTTGAAACGCGTTTCGGCGGTAAAAGAATATGCGATACGTATGATGAAACAATGGCGTATCAAAGGGAAGATTCTACCGTAGTAATGCTTGCCCGTACAAGTCTTGGCTGTATTGCAGAGTCGGTTTCAGAAGATAGCGGTCTTACCTTCAGCGACGCAATAAAAACGGACGTTTTGAATCCCAATTCCCGTTTTTATGTTGAAAAGCTTCCCTCAGGAAGAGTTCTGCTTATAAATAACGACCATAGCTCGCAAAGAGAAGTCATGACGGCATACCTTTCCGAGGATGACGGCTTTACCTGGAAGTATAAAAACTGCATTAATTTCGGTGACCATACGACCTACCCCGATGCACAGGTATACAATGGTACAATATACCTTATATATGACCATGAGAGAACCGGCGCAAAGGAGATAATACTCTGTAAGTTTACCGAAGAGGATATTATAAAGGGAAATCCCATAAAGGAACAGATTATAAGCAAGGCGTACGGAAAGAATAATGTATAAGCGAGAGCCTCCCGCAGAAAACTGCGGGAGGCTCGTTGTTTTATTTTGAAAGCTCGTCAATCTTGTCCTTGATAATGAGAAAATCACGCATCATGTCGTCACGCTTTCTCGGGTCGCGAAGAAGTGCCGACGGGTGATAAACGGCGGTTATAAGATAGTCGCCCTTTTTGAACCACTTGCCGTGCTCCTGTGTTATCTTAAAATCGGGCTTTATTATCTTGAAAGCCGATATTCTGCCCAGACAAACAATAACCGTTGGATTTATTATCTTAAGCTGCTCTCGAAGGTATCCGATGCACTGCTCTTCCTCTTCGGGCTTTGGGTCTCGGTTGTTCGGGGGACGGCACTTGAGAATGTTCGCAATATACGCATCCTCTCTTGAAAGCCCGATTGCATCAAGATACTTGTCAAGAAGCTTTCCCGAAGCACCTACAAAGGGAAGACCCTGCTCATCCTCGTGAGCACCTGGTGCTTCACCGATAAAGAGGATTTTTGCATTTGCGTTTCCTGAGCCGAAAACTACGTTTGTTCTTGTTTCCCAGAGAGGACACTTCTGGCAGGAATCGCATACTTTCTTTAATTCATCTAAGCTTTTTTGTTTCATTTTTATCCTCTTTCCTTACGGGTTGTAGTAGCAGATAGCACCGTCGCTTTCAATACCTGTCTCATCAACTGATACTATCTTGAAGGTCGTGCGGCAGTTTCTTTCTTGCTCGTATATAAATTCGCACTTTCCGCATTCGCCGAGAAGTGTGTAGACACTGTCGCTTTCAAATGCGGCATATACTCTGTAGTGAGAAGATGTACCGTCCCAAACAAATGAGAATTTTCCTTCAAAATAAGCATAATTCAAATCTTTCGGACTTTCGGGTTTGCGGAAGGGTGTGAGTCCTTCAATTGTGTAAACGCCGCCCTTTTCTGTATCAAACCATATGAGAGAATCGTTATCTTTTATAAAAGGAATTCTATTTCCATCCTTGTCCGTAACAGTTGCCATTGCAATGTTCGGGTAGGATATTCCGCATTTTTCGCCCATTTTCGAGGTGATGACAAAGCGGTCAAGACAACTGTCGCTCCACTTTGCCGAAACTTCAAATCCGCCTCTCGCGCAAAGCCCTGAGTATGAACCGCTTTTCCAGTTGTCGGGTAGGGCGGTCAGCGGTTCAATATAACCTGCATGGCTCTGAAGCAGCATTTCGCATATACCCGCTGTAGCTCCGAAGTTTCCGTCAATCTGGAACGGAGGGTGTAAATCCCAGAGGTTTGTTGCTGTATTTACACCGATTATGACATTAAGTAAGTCATGGGCACGATTGCCTTTTTTAGCTCTTGCCCAGAGGCATATTCTGTGAGCAACCGCCCAGCCCGTTGATTTGTCTCCGCGCTCGGTGAGAACAAGCTCAGCCGAGTCAAGCCATGCGGGAGTTGTTGAGTTTATCAGATTTCCGGGGTAGAGTCCTACAAGGTGGGAAATATGTCTGTGCTGTTTTTCGTCACCGACAGAACCGTAATAATCCTCTTCACGGAATTCCTTTATCTGTCCCGAAAGACCAATGACAATCGGATCATATTTGTCGAGCTGCTCGGATATCGTTTTGAGAATTGCGTATTTTCCCTCTGCCTTGTCAAGAAGTCCCAGTTCCTTTGCGCAAGCAAGGGCATGATAGTTGTTCAGATATGCAAAGCTCTGTGCATAGGTTGTGCCCTTTGTGTAGTACCACACCTTATCAACATGCATTTCAGGGCTGTCGCAGTGTGAAACAAGATAGTTGTCACCGTCTTTTTCCACACACTTTGTAATGTATCTTGCCGCTTCAAGAAGAACAGGAAAAACTGTTTCTTCTAAGATTTTTCTGTCTTTTGTGTACTGATAATACTCCCAGAAAAGCTGTGTTGTAAAGCCGAGATGACCTGCCGACCTGTCGCTTGCTATGCTGTTTGGAAAACAGTTTACGCCTATAACCCAGCCGTTGTTTCCTTCGCCCTCAAAGACATCGGGATTGTGTCTTTTTACAATATCGTCTGCATTGCGTACGGCAGCCTCCATATACGCCTTGTTGTAGTTTACATAGGCTTCAAAGGTTTCTTTGAGGTTTGTGCAGAAGGACGGCCAATAGTTCATTTGCTCATTTATGTTGTGCCAGAGGCCTGCGCCCCAGGGAGTCATTCTGTATCTGTTCCATGTACCCTGAAGATTTGAGGGCAGGGATTTCTGACGGGACGATGCGATAAGTAAATATCTTCCGTATTGGAAGTAAAGTGCTTCGAGATATTTTGAGGAATTTTCCTTGCTCTGACCTTTATATTTGTATAAAAGCTCGTCTGTTGTGAGAGAAAAGTCCTCTTTGTCAAAGTCAAGCTCAAGACTTACTCTGCCAAAAAGGCTGCAGTAATCGTCAAGATGCCTTTTTTTCAAATATTCATATTTTTCATTTACAGAAAGTTGAGAAGTGGCATTTTCTATCTGTGCCATTTCAGCCTCAACCTTTTTTCTTGTGTCGTCAAGCGTTTTAAGATGGGTGGGCTTGTGACCTTCGGGACTTGTGAACACTTCGGGACAGAGAACATAGTCTGTGCCGAGAGTTATGACAATGACTGCACTGTCTGCATTTTCTACATTTATCACACCGTTTTCGTCTGTATTTGTGACTCCTGCAGAATCTGTGTATGTATAATCCACCTTGCCGCATGTAACACTTCCGTTTTCAGCAAATACCTTATAAATTCCGAGAAAGTCGGTGTCATAGATGCCCATCTTTCCGAAAAGCTCAACTTTCCCGATGCCGTTTTCGACAGAGGAAACAACCTCGCCCGTCTTGGATGCTCCGTCCTCAGGTACTGCCGCAAAATCCTGCTTGTAGGGTACTGTCGGACGAAGAGTGAAGCTGACAGCACCTTTTTCCGAAGCCGAAAGTTTTATAACAATACACTTGTCAGGATATGAAACAAAGCAATTTCTTTCATAAGTGACTCCATTATAGTCATATTTTACTCCTGAAACAGCACTTTCAAGGTCAAGCCATCTTGAATAGTTTTCAACCTTGTCAAATGGGTGACCGACATCGATGTATGTTTCGGAAAAGTTGTTTAGACCGCCTGTAGACTTGCTCCAGCACAGATATGTAAAAGATAATGTTTTCTCTGTAATCTGAATTCTTTCGGTCTCGGTTCTGCCGAATACATTTATTCCAAAGTATCCGTTGCCGAGGGGCAGAGACCAGCGTTCCCAACCATCGTCAACATTTTTTTCAATCAATCCGGGGGCACAGCCCGAACTTGTGTCATCGTTTTCATGTCCGAAGGGAGCTTCTTTGTCATATCTGAGTACGAGTGGTGTTGACATAGGTATATTCCTTTCTGCATTTAGTATATAATAAAAGAAGATTTGTTGCTCAAAAGTTTTTAATTGCTGTATGAAACTACTTGAATTGTAACACTTTGCTTTTATCAAGTCAATAGAAAATATCCATAAAAGTAATAGAAATTCAAAAAAAGAGGAAATAGGACAGGTTTTGGCATAAATGGCGCATAACAGCCTGTTGCAGTTTTTTTGAAGAAAAATACAAATGCAGGCATAGAAATATATACTTTTATGGTCAAATGCGAAAAATGATAAAAATGGTAAAAAAATCAAAAAAAGCTCTTGACAAGCATTTCTTTTTATGATAGAATAATTGAGCGCGGTCAAGGGAAACCTAACTGCAGACAATAGAATATGGCGGAATAGCTCAGCTGGCTAGAGCATCCGGTTCATACCCGGCAGGTCGTTGGTTCAAATCCGACTTCCGCTACCAGGCCCGTTGGTCAAGCGGTTAAGACACGGCCCTTTCACGGCTGTAACATGGGTTCGATTCCCGTACGGGTCACCAAAAAACAAGGCACTCATCAGAGTGCCTTGTTTTTTTAATCAATTAAACGGGAATCGAACCCTGTATTTTTTGCAATGAGCGAAAAGTAATATAAAATGAGCGAATAGTACATTGACTTTGTCTTGTGGAGCTTGGTATAATTATGTAAGCAAAACGTATAAATATGTTGCAAAAAAGAGAATATTGATTGACTTTTTTTGCCTGAGACTGTAAAATGTATAAAAACAGGGAAGGCGGGTATAGATGAAAAGCTTAAATATAATGATAAAGCCCGCTTCTTCTCTTTGTAATATGAGATGTAAGTACTGCTTTTACGCTGATGTGTCGCATATGCGGGATGTTGCATCGTTCGGAATAATGAACGATGAAACAATGCATGCTGTTCTTGGTAATATTCGTGCCTGCCTTAATGAAGGGGACCGTGTGAATTTTGCCTTTCAGGGCGGAGAACCGACACTTGCAGGACTTGACTTTTTTGTAAGGTTTGCAGATGCCGTCTCAGATTGGCAAGGCATTTCTGTTTCATATGCTTTGCAGACAAATGCATATATTCTTGACGATGAATGGTGTAAGTTCCTTAAAAAACATAATTTTCTTGTCGGTGTTTCCTTTGATATTCTGCCTGATGCTCACGATTGTGTAAGAGTAGATGAAAAAGGAAAAGGAACTTTTTCAAGGATTCTTGAGTCAATAAGAAAACTAAAGGAACACAAAGTGGACTTCAATGTTCTGTGTACACTTACAAATTCCATTGCCCGTCATCCCGAAAAAGTCTGGAAACAGGTTTTAAGGCTTGATATAGATTATGTTCAGTTTACACCGTGCCTTGGCGAGCTTGATGGGGACGATTCCGTGTATGCACTTACCCCAAGACGCTTTGCTTCGTTTTATACACAGCTTTTTACACTGTGGTATAATGAATACAGGGCAGGAAAATACAGAAGTGTCAAATTCTTTGACGATGTGGTAAATCTCATAATATTAGGCACTCCCACATCCTGCGGTATGGACGGAAAATGCCGACCTCAGCTTGTTGTAGAAGCAGACGGCAGTGCATACCCGTGTGATTTTTACTGCCTTGATGAGTATAAACTCGGTAATCTTAAAAATCAGACGGTGGATGCGCTTCTGGCGAGTGAAAACGTTGGGAAGTTTCTTGGTTGTAAAACCGAGATACATAAGATTTGTGAAACCTGCAATTATAGGCAGTTTTGCGGTGGAAATTGCAGAAGAATGAGAAACGAAATCTGTATAGGTAAGGATAAAAACTTTTGCGGATACAGGGAATTTCTTGATAATTGCGGTGAAACTCTTGCCATGCTTGCAAGAGAACTTGTGAAAAAAAGATAAGAAGGAAAGGAAATCGGAAATGTCAAGAGAATTGAAAAGAAATGTTCTTCTTATAATGTGTGATGAATTAAGACCTGACTTCCTTCATGCTTACGGTGCGGATTTTATTCCGACGCCCAATATTGATGCACTTGCAGAGAACGGTGTTGTGTTTGATAATGCTATTACTGCATCCACAGTCTGTGCTCCTGCAAGAATGTCATTTTTTACCGGAAGAAATGTTTCGGGACATGATGCATGGACAAATAATATTCCTCCCAAGGCAGGATGTGAAGTTTTGCCTGAGAGACTTAATAATGCCGGTTACATGACAGCAGCTGTCGGACTTTATGACCATTATCCAAATGACTATGATTACGGATATAGGTACAGAAAGATTGCTTTGCCGGGGTTTGACGGATGCGAATACACAAAATATATTCGAGAAAAGCACCCTGAACAAGTGGGATTTTTCCCAAATTCAGTCGGGTATTTTAAGTATAGCGAAGAAGAGTATTACGACAGATGGTCGGCAGACAGAGCAATAGAATTTATTGAAAGCTACACAAAAACAGGAAAAGCTCCCAATGGTGCAGTCCCTGAAACAGAAAATGCTCCATTTTTCCTGTATTGCGGTTTTGAATGTCCTCATATACCGCTTACTCCTCCAAAAGAGGTTGCGGGTACTGTTGATGAAGAAAATGTTCCTATGCCTCTTATCCAGGAAAGACCCGATGAGGATATTCCGTCAGTTGAGCTTTACAGAAGAGCTTTCCTTAATCCTACCGAGGTTGTTCTCGACCAGCATTCGATGGATGAAGAAAGAAAACGAGACAGGGTTCTTTACTGCGAAATGATTGTAGAGGTAGATAATCTTGTGTGAAGACTTGTAAAATCCCTTAAAGAAAACGGTGTTTACGAGAATACAACAATAATTTTTACTTCCGACCACGGAAGCTGCGAAAACGATTATAATGTAATGACAAAGGGCCCCTGGCCATATAAGCCGCAACTTTTTATCCCTATGATTATTTCAAACCACCCAGACCTTGAAAAAGGCACAAGATGCGACGCACTCTGCGGAGGTCTTGACATTGGTGGTACGGTTCTTGATATTGCAGGAGATACAAAGGAATTCGGTGTTTCTCGCTCAATGATCGGACTTGCAACCGGTGAAGTTCAGGAAAGGGAAGTAAACCTCAGTGAATTCTGTGACAGTTGTAAGACACTTGTTGATAAACAGTATACATTTACATATTATCCTTTCACCGAGAAAACCTGCCTTTTTGACAGAGTAAATGACCCCGAAGAAAAGGTAAATCTTGCAGGCAGACCCGAATATATGGCACTGGAAAACAGATTCATGAAGCATATAGTTGACTTTATGATTCTCTCTAAAGGCGTACGAATTGAAGTGCATGACCTGACACGTGATATTCATGACGGAATTGCCAAGAAGAACCCCAAGTTCCTTGATAGCTTTGATATAGCATACCCGATAGCAAGCTGGAGAGATATTGAAAGACTTGAAGCACTTGGACTTGATGCAACATATAACGAATTCTGTAAAGAACGTGAAATCAAGGCTCATTACGGTGTTTATTTCCATAAGGAAAGACCTGAAAAAAAGTAAAATGATTTGTGGTCGTATAAGGGGAGTTATATGAAAATTACTGTTGTTCAGCCGAGATATTTTTGTGGCGAAAATCCTGACGAAAAAATTGCGGATTTTTTGATTACCGAAATGAAAAAAGTATCTTCGGGCGGAATTGTTGTATTACCGGAATATTCCAACGCAGGAGGTCTTTCGGACCCAGACAAAGAACTTGCTGCTATTGCCCGTTCTAAAAATATGTTGAGAATTGCCGGTGAAACAGCAAAGGAAAAATCTGCGTATGTCGCCATAAATGTTCTTGAAAAAAGAAACGGTGAAATCAAAAACAGCACATATTTGTTTGATAAAAACGGAAATGTTGCATTTGTATATGATAAACATCATCTGCCTGTATCGGAAGTCAGACTCGGAATTAAAGCGGGAAACAGCTCAGGAAAGTGCGGATGCGTGTGCGAGCTTGACGGAATAAAGTTTGCGTTTATGACCTGTTATGATGTCTATTTTAATGAACAAATAGAATATATAGCAAAGCATAAGCCTGATATAATACTTATTCCCGGATATCAGAGAGGGGAACGTACCGATATAATACATGCCCAGGCAAAGCTTTGTGCGTTCAGGTGTAATGCTTTTGTTGCAAGAGCATCATATTCAATGGATAGCGATGAACACGGTGGCTGTTCAATGATAGTTGCTCCTGATGGCAGAATACTTGAAAATATCGGAAAAGGTGTCGGAAGCATATCGGTTGATGTGAATCCAACCGAAAAATATATGCGACAGGCAGGCTTTGGA
Organism: Clostridia bacterium; assembly: GCA_017456765.1. Lineage (GTDB taxonomy): Bacteria > Bacillota > Clostridia > Oscillospirales > CAG-382 > UMGS1387. Next base: position 252,705 of record JAFTIR010000039.1, read on the forward strand.
GAAAAAATTGTCAGAAACGATGATTTTATTTCCGACGGACTTTGTCCTGAATCTTTTGTTTAAAAATGTGTCCCTTGAGGGATATTGAAAATATAAATTTATGAGAGGAGTTTGAATTATGGCCAACAACACAAAAAGAAGAAATGTGCTTGTGATTATGTGTGACCAGTTAAGACCTGACTTTCTTGGTGCATACGGAGCAGATTTCATCCCTACACCGAATATTGATGCCCTTGCGGCAGAGGGGGTAGTGTACGATAATGCAATTACCGCATCTACTGTTTGTGCGCCTGCAAGAATGTCATTCTTTACGGGAAGACATGTTTCGGGACACGATTCCTGGACAAATAATATCCCTCCGAAAGCAGGCTGTGATGTTTTGCCTGAGCGCCTTAATGCCGCAGGCTATCTTACGGCGGCTGTCGGATGCTATGACCACTATCCGTACACAAATGACTATGGTTATAAATACAGAAAAATATGGGCTGACAGCGAAGTTAATGATTATAAAAAATTCCTCTTTGAAAGACACCCCGAGGAAACGAGTTATTATCCCCAGGACAAAAGCGGCGAGCATTTCAAGTATTCCGAGGAAGAATTCTATGACAGATGGGCGGCAGACTGTGCTTGCGAATTTATAGAAAGTTATACAAAGACGGGAAAAGCACCAAATGGAG
>JAFTIR010000040.1 GCA_017456765.1 Clostridia bacterium
CAATTGGCAATATGACCCAAAATAACAAAAAAGCAGGCAAAAGTCCGAAGATATTCCAAACGTTCATCATTTTTTGAAATGACAACTCACCTCACACCGTAAACGAGGTTTTTGGATTCTTGAAAAAATGTCAAAAAAACTCGAAATATAACGTTATCAGTATATCTCACATTGCAAAAAATGTCAATATATTATTTTTCAATATCAAAATTAAACGTGTTTTTTGTTACAATGTGTTGATTTTTTGAAATACATATGGTATCATAAACTAAAATAACCAAATTTGGTAACTCTTCATCAAATTTAAGCACTATGAAATCCGGAGAAGTAATTATGGACAGAAAAATTACAATAGTTGATGTAAAAAAAGAATACATCGAAAAGGCAGGCGACATCGCAATCAAAGCATGGACTCCCATTCGCGAAGAATTCAGAAGAATTCTCGGGGATGAACTTTACGAGCCGTTTTTCAACAACTGGCAGGAGCCCAAACGACGCAGTATAACATCAAGTCTTGAAAAAGCAAGAGGCTTTATTGCACTTGTTGACGGAGTTGTTGCAGGATTTATTTTCTACACAAAAGATGAAGCATCAAAAACCGCACAGATTGGCGGCATGGCGGTGGACTCGGATTTCAAGGGTCTCGGTCTTGGCAAGAAGCTTTGCAACCATGCACTCGAGCAGATGCGTCTTGACGGAATGCTTTATGCCGCTGTCACAACGGGTCTTGACGATGCCCATGCACCTGCCCGTCACACATATGAGAGTGTGGGATTTGAAAAGAATCTCCCATCTGTCAAGTATTACATGAATTTATAATATGATAAATGACTGCTGTAAAAACAGCAGTCATTTTCTTTTGCAATTATAACGCTTTATTCCTTCTGTATTCCCTCGGAGATACGCCGTAATATTCCCTGAATTTTCTTGAAAAATAAAATTGGTCCGAAAAACCGAACTTCTGGCTGATGTCAAGAACAGACATATTTGTTGTTTTAAGCAATCTCTCGGCTTCCGACATTACAAGGTTGCAAATGTATTCATTTACCGACATTGAAAGCTCTTTCCTGAAATGCTTGGTAAGAGCGCTTTTTGATGAAAATATATTTTGCGAAATGTCCGCAATTGTCAGCTGCATGGAAAGGTTCTGCTTGATATACACAAGCGCCTTATATATGAGGGGCGAATAATCCTCCGAGCTTACGGAAATTCCGTGCTCTTGGAGAAAAGAAAGCAGAATTTCAGAAACAGCCTGTCTGAGAACAAGCCCATTTACAAGGTTGTTGTCGGAAACGCATTTTTCAAAAAAAGAAGCATCAATATTATCCGTTTCAAGACAAAGAGGAACTTTACAATTCTTAAGCAAATCCGTTTCATCGAAATCGCAGAGCTTGAGATGAAAAAAGAAGTGTTCCATCGTTTCGCTGCTCTCAAAATCAAAGGAGTATCCGGCGGGAATCAAATACCATTTTCCGCTTTCCAGCAAAAGATTGCTCTCTCCCGTTATAGAAAAAGACCCCTTTGAAATATGGTACAGTCTTGAAAAGCCCGGAGACATTACCTTTCCGCTCCACCCCGGGTCTACCGTGGCAAAACCAAACGTCAGAAGATTTAAGCTTATTCGGTTTACCGACTTGCAAAGCTCGGGATTCATCATTATTTGCATACTCAAAACTCCATATTTTATACTCGTTATTCCCTTGTATTGCCATTGCCTTTTGCTTACAATAATAACTGTAATTACATATTACAACACATTTTTCATAAATGCAAGAGTTCAGGAGGAAAAAATGAAACTTAGAGACAAATTCTGGCTTTGGGGACATCCCGAGGGACGCTACAACAACGAATACGGCAATAACGCCGTTTCACGAATGACACCCATGGAGGGCTGTGCTTACCTTGGTGTAAACAATGTTTTCATGGTGCCTGTAGGTGTTGATGTAAACAGACGCCAATACAATAAATCTTTCAAGACGCTAAATCAGGTGGGCTGGGAATGCTTTGGTGCTTGCTCAAAACCTGAGGTAATTGACACAATCATTGAAGAAGCGAAGGATTTTCCTAACATAACATGTGCTGTTATGGATGACTTCAAGAGCGAGGGCAAGGACGGACTTCCGAGATATAAGAAAATGCCTGTTTCAATGCTGAAAGAAATCAACGACAAGCTTCACAACAATCCTGTTCGAAGCCTTGATACATGGATGGTTCTGTATACCTTCCAGTTTGGACTTGATGAGACAGAAGACGCAGAATTCCAGCCTTACATGGACGCATTTGACGGAATTATCATGTGGACATGGAAGGAAAGTGAAGTGCCTCTAATCCCCGAAAAATTTGAAATCTTCAAAAAGCAGACACCAAATACACGCCGAATGGTAGGTTGCTATCTTTACAATTTCGGTGAAGAAAAGCAGGCAACGGGTGCGGCTGTTAAATGGCAGCTTGACTTTTACCGCGAACTCCTCTTAAAAGGAGAAATCGAGGGCGTTGTTCTTCATACAAACACCATGGCAGACCTTGATTATGAGGCTTATGATGCGTGCTGCGAATGGATGGAAAAGTACGGCGACGAAGAAATCTGATAAAATGGAGGAAACAAAATGAAACTCAGAGATAAATTCTGGCTTTGGGGACACAAAGAGGGCGTATTTAATATGTCCAATGGAAACGAGGGCATTTCCCGTATGACACCTATGGAGGGTTGCCTTTATCTTGGTGTAAGAAATGTTTTTATGGTACCCATGTACAGTCAATTGAACAGACGTCAGTACAATAAATCTTTCAAGACACTCAAAGAAGTAGCATGGGATTTCAGATCAGGTACAGACCCTGAGCTTTTAAGAGCATATATTGACGAAGCCGTTGAATTTCCGAACATCGGCAGAGTTGTGTATGATGACTTTGTAAGACTTGGCAAAAACGGCGGCGTGACGGTTGATAATCTTTATAAAGCACATGACATTCTTCACAATAATGACAAAAAGTCGCTTGATATGTGGATGGTTCTTTATACAAACGAATTCGGGCTCGGACAGGAGAGCGATGCTGACCTTCAGCAGTTCATAAATCCCTTTGACGGAATAATTATGTGGACATGGGAAGAAAAGGATGTGCCGCTTATTCCCGAAAAGTACGAAATTTTCAAGACGATGACAGAGGGCAAGAAGAGAATGTTCGGTTGTTACCTCTGGAACTTCGGTGAAAAGAAAGAGGCAACAGGCAAGGCTGTAAAGTGGCAGCTTGACTGGTATCGCGAAAAGATGCTTCTTGGCGAAGCTGAGGGTGTTGTTCTTCATACAAACACAATGGCTGACCTTGACTATGAAGCATATGATGTTGCGTGCGAATGGATGGAACAGCACGGTGACGAAGAATTCTAAGAAAACGGAGAAAATAATATGAAACTCAGAGATAATTTCTGGCTTTGGGGACATCCCGAAGGATGCTACAACAACATGTACGGAAACACAGGCATTTCCCGTATGACACCGATGGAAGCGTGTTTGTACCTTGGAATAAGAAACACTTTTATGGTACCCGACGGTGAACATACCGATTTCAAAGTAAACAGACGCCAGTATAACAAATCCTTTAAGACACTCAAAGAGGTTGGCTGGGAATGTTATAATGCAGGAACAAACCCCGATGCAGTTCTTCCCTTTATAGAAGAGGCGGCAGATTTTGACAATATCGGCAGAGTTGTATTTGACGATTTTGTACGTGCAGGAAAATTCCGCGACATTCCCGTGGAAAACCTTTATAATGTCCACAAAACGCTTCATAACAATGATGTACGCAGTCTTGATATGTGGATGGTGCTTTATACACATGAATTCGGTCTTAACGAAAAGGATGATACGGATTTCATGGAATACATAAAACCCTTTGACGGAATAATCATGTGGACATGGAAGGAAAGCGATGTTCCGCTTATTCCCGAAAAGTTTGAGATTTTCAAGAAAATGACACCAAATAACCGCCGTATGTTCGGCTGTTATCTCTGGAACTTCGGCGAGCAGAAAGAGGCAACGGCAGAGGCTGTAAAATGGCAGCTTGACTGGTACCGTGAAAGAATCCTTGCAGGCGAAGCCGAGGGGGTAGTTCTCCATACAAACACAATGGCAGACCTTGATTATGAGGCTTATGACGCGGCGTGCGAATGGATGGAAAAGCACGGCGACGAGGAAATATAAAAAAATTTCATATTGGAGGTAACATTATGGATACAGAAGCTATAAACAGACTAATTGAAAACATGTCGATTGATGAACTTCTCGGCCAGCTCCTCTGTTATTCCTATTCAGAAAAGTGGACAGATGAAGAATTTTCCGATATTGTAAAAAGAACAAAGCCCGGAGGAATTTTCATCAAGGGTGCGGCTCCCGATACAATTAAGAAAATTGTTGATATTGCAAACAAAGAAATGCGGATTCCCATAATTGTTTCGGCAGATGTAGAGAACGGACCCGGCTGTGCAATCAGCGGTGAAGCCATGCTTCCGTTTCCTATGGCATGGGGTGCATGTGATGATGAAGAGCTTATTGAAAAAGCAGGTGAGGCTACTGCCGCAATAGCTCGAAAATGCGGCATCCACTGGACTTTTGCTCCCGATGTTGATTTGAGCATTAACCCAAACAACCCCGAAAACAATATTCGTGCAGTTTCTGACAGTCCAAAGCAGGTTGTCAAAATTGCCGGAGCATATCTTCGCGGACTTCAGAAGAATAATGTTATGATGGCTTGCTGCAAACATTTTCCCGGCAATGGAGCTGATGACCGCAACAGCCATTTCTGTACTGTTGTAAATCCTCTTTCAAAGGAAGAATGGATGAAGACCTATGGTTATGTCTATAAGGAGCTTATAGCTGAGGGGGTGTCTTCCATAATGCCTGCCCACACAGCCTTTCCCGCATATGATGACGAAAAGATTGATGAGATTATCGGATATAAGTCGGCAACCTTCAGCAAGAAGATACTCACAGGTCTTCTCAAACAGGAGCTTGGATTTGACGGATGCATTGTATCTGATGCACTCAGCATGATTGGCGCCTGTGCAATGTTCCCCGAGGCAAAACTCGTGCCCGAGTTTATAAAAGCAGGCGGTGATATGGCACTTTTCACGCAGCCATCTGACTTTGACAGACTGAAAGAAGCATACGAGGCAGGCGAGCTTTCCATAGAAAGAATAAAGGATGCCGTTTTCAGAATCCTGACTCTTAAGGAAAGAGCAAGAATTTTCGATGACAATAAGCTCAGGGAAGAAGATATTGAAATCAAGTATGACATAAATGCAATTGCAGATGAAATCGGAGATAAGTCCATTAAATTTGTAAGAAACGCAAAGGGTATACTTCCCGTAAAGCTTGAAAAGGGAGATAAAGTTCTTGTAGTCAACATTCAGAAGCTTGAAAATGAAAGAACGAAGCTACCTATGATAAGGTATCTTGATGAATTTGAAAACCAGCTTCGGGAGAGAGGACTTGAGGTTGAGGTTTTGACAAACCCCGGACATATAGAAGTCAAAGAAAAAATGCAAGGGGCAAAGACAGTTTTCGTTAACTGTAAGGTGGGGGTGCATGATTATCTCGGAGGCTCACTTCGTGTTGCATGGGCAAATATTATGACATTCTGGAGAGGATTTCTTTTAGAGCATCCTTGTGTTGTGTTTACATCCTTCGGTGACCCTTATAAACTCTATGAATTTCCGTATCTTTATACCTACGTAAATGCATTTTCAAGCTCTGAGGCATCTCAAAGGGGTGCTGTCAGGGTGCTTCTTGGAGAAAAGCCGATGGTGGCAAAAAATCCGGTAAATTTCAAAGGCTTTTTCGAAAGAGAAGTAGACTGAGGACAAAAAATCTTGATTGGGGTGATATAAATGAAAGTGAAATCGGTTTGCCGCGAGCTTGACAGAAATGAGCTTGGAACAGTTACAACCCACGAGCATGTGCTTCTTGACCTTACGGGCTTTTATCAGGCACTTCCTGTAGAGGGAATCGACGACCCTGCAACTCAAAAGGTCGAGATGTGGAATCTCGGAATCCTGAGCCGTGATTGCTATGCACTCAAAGACAATCTTCTTCTTGATAACGAAGAGGTTGCAATCAAAGAGCTTATGTACTTCAAGAACAGAGGCGGAAACACAGTCGTTGATGCATCTTTGGACGGTATTGGCAGAAATCCTGAAGCCTTAAAAAGAATATCCGAGGCAACGGGACTTAACATTATCATGGGCACAGGTTTTTATGTCGGTGCAACGCACCCTGAGTACCTTGACAACATGAGCGATGAAGAAATAGCACTTCTTATGATTAAGGAGCTTGACGATGGGATTGACGGAGTATGTGCAGGTTACATCGGAGAGATTGGCATAAGCGAGATTTTTGACGACAAGGAAAGACGTGTTCTTCGTGCCGCCGCAATCGCAAGTAAAAAGACGGGGGCTGCAATCAATGTACACATAAATCCGTGGACAACAAACGGAATTGAAGCGGCAGACATTCTTCTGTCGGCAGGAGTAAGCCCCGACAGGATATGTATAAGCCATATCGATGTTGAAAACAGAGTGGACTATATATATGAGCTTCTTAAAAAGGGTGTGTATGTAGAGTTTGATAATTTCGGAAAAGAATATTATATTCGCAGAGAGGTAAGAAATTCGGGCTACGGGCTTTTTGTCCACGATACCGACAGAGTAACACTTCTCAAGAAGATGATTGATGACGGATATATTCATCAAAGTCTGCTTTCCTGCGACGTGTGTCTTAAAAATCTTTTGCACACCTACGGTGGCTGGGGTTACGACCATGTGCTTACAAACATCGTTCCCATGATGCAGGACGAGGGAATTACAGACCAAGAGATAAACATTATGTTAAAGGAAAACCCGGCAAACTGGCTGTGCACAAAGGAGTAAATTATGTCAAATTTTGATAAATCACTTTATAAAGTAAAAAGACTTTTCCCCGACGAGGGCTTTGAAAACGGTTTTATGGTACGCCATGTACATCCCGACAGTGAGGGAAAATATAAAATGACCCCGTGGCAGTACCCCGAAAGTAAGGCAAAGCCTTCCTGGAGAATTCTTCCCCTTTATTCTGCCCATTGTCTTATCGAGGAAAATAAAGATACCGGAAACCCTCATGTTCTCACGGATATGGAAGATTCAAAAGAGCTTGTTTATAATCCCGAAGAAAAAAGCCTTCGTATGAAGCTTGATGCAAGAAAGGTTTATAAGGGAAAATCCACAGTCGAAAAATTCTGGCCTCATCTTCTTATTGACCAGAGAGACATAGTTGATTACAAGAATATGCCTGAGGGTGATGAAAAGAAGTTTTACAGTGCAGATGCAGACAAAATCTTTGCAGAATTTGATTTAAGGCTTCTTGAATATATTCCAACCACCAATCCCGACGACCTTAATGCCTGTCAGTTTGTTGCGTATGTGTACTTAAATCTTGTTGACGCAAACTGGATTTATTTTGGCTTCAATCCCTTTGACAACAGGGGCGGTATGCCTTTCTTCTGGAAGCAGGAAACGGGAGGAAATAACCAC
>JAFTIR010000007.1 GCA_017456765.1 Clostridia bacterium
CTGCGGTTTCTGTTACTTTTCACTCGCGAAAAGTAACCCAAAGCGACCACTCATGTGTCGGAATTTTTTGAGATTCCGACACGAGCCGTGGAGGCTCTTTTGCCCACAACGGAATATTAGTAAAACCTTTAGCTTTCCTTTCACCAATAAGTGTGGTTTGCCTCGCAAAGCGAGGCCATAGCCTGCCGTATGGCAGGCAAATACAGGTGGAGCAGAGAAATGAAAATATGATTTTGTTTATTACTGCATAGAGGGCTAAAAGGGGGCGCCACGCCCCGTGTCGAATGTTACGGAGCGTAGCGAAGTTTTCGACACATGAGTGGAGAATTTTTGGTACTTTTGTTAGTTTTAAATTCTCCAAAACATCTTATTTAGAGAATAACACAAAACACCCGCAGCCTTTTGGCTGCGGGTTCTCTGTTGTTTATTCTTCTTTGTTTTCTTCAGAAGGCGCGGACTCTTCCGCCTCATCCTTTTTCTTAACCGTGAACTTCTGTACTTCGGCCTCTTTCTTTTCAGCTTCTTCCTTTTCCTTCTGTTCGTTTATTTCCTGTTGCAGTTTGTTTTCTTCGTCGCTCTGCTTATTCTTGCTTTCGGCAATCTGCTCTACCGCCTCGACGGTAGGCTCAGCATTATCCATGATATACTTGAACTGCTCTTCGTCCATGATTTCATGGGTAATAAGATACTCTGCAGTAAAGTCAAGTTTATCTCTGTTAGAGAGGAGTATTTCCTCGGCTCTTTTGTAAGCCTTATCAACAATACTTCTCACCTCAACGTCAATATCAGCCGCAACCTTTTCGGAAAAGTCACGCGTCGAGCCAAAGTCACGTCCGAGGAACACTTCCTCATGTCCCGTACCGTAAACGATAGGACCGAGAGTTTCGCTCATGCCGTACTTTGTAACCATGCCGCGAGCCATTTTTGTTGCACGTTCAATATCGTTGGAAGCGCCTGTTGTAATGTCACCGAACACAATTGCTTCCGCAACACGTCCGCCGAGAAGGGAGACGATTTCCTCCTGCATTTCGTTCTTTGTCATATACATCTTATCTTCGGTGGGAAGAGAGAGTGTATATCCGCCGGCTCTGCCTGCGGGAATTATGGAAATCTGATGAACGCTGTCCTGTGTTTCAAGAAGCTGTGTAATTACTGCGTGACCTGCTTCATGGTACGCCGTAATCTTCTTTTCTCTTTCGGAAATAACCTTGGACTTCTTCTTGGGACCGACAATTGTCTTGATTGTCGCCTCCTCAAGCTCTGTCATGCCAATAAGGTGTTTACCCTTACGTGCCGCAAGGAGCGCCGCTTCATTGAGAAGGTTTGCAAGGTCTGCGCCTGTAAAGCCTGCCGTTGTCTTGGCAAGAGTCTTAAGGTCAACATCCTTTTCAAAGGGTTTGTTTCTTGCGTGTACCTTTAAGATTTCTTCTCTGCCCTTGATGTCGGGATAGTTTACTGTAATCTGTCTGTCAAAACGACCGGGTCTTAAAAGTGCCGGGTCAAGTATATCAGGTCTATTTGTCGCCGCAATTACAATTATTCCGTCATTGTTGCCAAAACCGTCCATTTCAACGAGGAGCTGATTGAGTGTCTGCTCTCTTTCGTCATGTCCGCCGCCAAGGCCTGCACCTCTGTGTCTGCCCACGGCATCAATTTCATCAATGAAAATGATTGCATTCTGGCTCTTCTTTGCTGTATCAAAAAGGTCTCTTACACGGGATGCTCCGACACCGACATACATTTCAACAAAGTCGGAGCCTGAGATTGAGTAGAAAGGAACATTTGCCTCTCCCGCAACAGCCTTTGCAAGAAGTGTCTTACCTGTACCGGGAGGGCCTACAAGAAGCACGCCCCTCGGAATTTTTGCGCCGAGCTTTGTGAACTTTGCAGGATTCTTCAAGAATTCCACAACCTCCTGAAGCTCTTCCTTTTCTTCATCGGCACCCGCAACATCCGAAAACAACACCTTGCTCTTTTCATTTGTGCCGAGCTTTGCACGGCTCTTGCCAAAGGAGTTGATTTTTCCTCCCTTGCCTCCTGCCGCCTGGTTCATTATAAAAATCCAAAGTCCGATAAAAACAATTATTATGATTACGTAAGGCAAGAAGCTTACCCACCACGGGAACTCTACCGGCTCCTCATAATGGAATTCGGATATAATACCTGCTTTTTTCTGCTCAAGTATAAGCTCCTTTAAGTCTTTTTCGAAAAGCGAAAGGTCGCGAAGTTTAAAGGATATATCCTCTCCGTCCTTGGTGGAAATTTCTAAGATATTCTCGTTAGTTACAACAAACGAGTCAACCTTTTCATCCTGGAACAGCTCGACAATTTCGCTGTACTGAATTTTCTTATCGTCTACAGGTCCCAAAAGTGCGGAGCTGACAACCAGCATACCCACAATCAGGATAATATAGAAAATAATTATTTTGCCGTTATTCTTCATTGACGTAACACCACTCCTTGGTATCTATGTTGTGCGGTAAAGTGTGACACTTACCTTTTGTGTTCTCTCTGTACTCTGTCTTAAGGCATCGCTAACGGCAACGCCGGGAACAAGAATGATTCTTTCGTCCATGCACACAAAAGGCACAAAGTATCGGTCTTTATCGGCATAGTCTGAACTGGTCATAAGACGTTTTATGCTCTTATTCATTCTGCCGCTTGTTATTTTATCCTTTTCTCGTCTGTTTCTTATGCGAAACACACGAGGTATTGTATCAAAATACAAATAATCAGTAGTGTATTTTTTGTAAATAATTTCCCCATTTACAAGTGTTTGCGGAATGTCCTCATTTTGGTCAAAACTTATATACAAAGCGTACGGATTTTCTTCAAAAAATACGCTTCCCTCTCCTGCCTCAACATCAAAATCGCATCTTTCGAGCTTTTCTCTCTTATCCTTTTCAAAGGTGAGCTTTCCTCTGTAAAGCCGTGCCGTAAAGGAGTCTGCAACAGAAACGCTCATTTTTCCTCCGTCGTATTCGTAAATCCTGCGGCACAGCTCCCTTACATGAATTTCGGGGAGAGTTTCGGATGAAACAAGCGAGAAAAGTTTAATTACCACCCTTGAAAGAATACTCTCGTGAAGTAGTGAAAGGGAGGAAATGTCATCTGTTTCATGCTTTTGTGCCATCATTGACAGATACTCCTCATCGCTTCTGTGAAGTCTTGCCATTCTTGCAATTCCGTCCTCGACAGACGGGTTTACTTTTCGCAAAAGGGGCATGATTTCATTTCGTATATAGTTTCTTGTGTATTCGGTGTCTGCATTGGTTGAATCGGTCACAAAGAGTTGTTTTTTCTCACCTAAGTATTCTTCAATCTCGCATCTTTCGGCATAGATGAGTGGGCGGATTACCGTAACATCATCTGAAAGATTTCTCTTTGGAGGTATTCCGCAAAGTCCACGTGTGCCCGTACCTCTCATGAGATTGAAAAGCACCGTTTCTGCGTTATCACAGGCATTATGTGCCGTTGCGACATGAGTTATTCCATGCTCTTTACAGACCTTTGAAAATACCTCATATCTTACATTTCTTGCACAAAGCTCAAGCGATTCTCCTCTTTTATTTGAAAGAGCAGGTACATCTACCCTCTCGCAAAAGAATGTGACACCCATTTTCTCACACAAATCCTTTGCGAATTGCTCGTCTCTGTCGGCTTCCTCTCCCCTTATCATGTGATTTACATGAAGGGCATAAAGTGTAAAGCCGTATTTTTCCGAAAGAGAGCAAAGGGAAAGCAAAAGACACGTTGAATCGGCACCGCCCGAAAGACCGACAAGAATCTTTTCTGCCCCGTCAAAAAGGCAAAAATCCTTATTGGCTCTTTCTATTTTTTCCAAAAAGACAGAAGTTATGTTAGTGCTGTTCATGTGTATTATCAAGATTTGTAAATCTTGTGTACTGTGCAAACCATCCAAGGTTTACTTTGCCCATTGAGCCGTGTCGGTTCTTGGCGATATTACAGGTGGCAATATTCTGGTTTTCGGGGTCATTCTGATAGTAGTCACGCGAGAGGAACATTACAATATCGGCGTCCTGCTCGATTGCACCGGAGTCACGAAGGTCAGACAACATCGGGGGTTTATCCGTCTTTTCAGGACCACGTGAGAGCTGTGAGCAGACAATTACGGGAACGCCAAGCTCCTTTGCCATGAGCTTTAAGTTTCTCGAAATATCCGAAACTTCATTTACTCTGTTATCCGTCTTTCTGTCCGACCTCATAAGACCGAGGTAGTCGACTACGACAAGACCGAGGTCTTCAACACGTCTGAGCTTTGACTTCATTTCGGATACGGAAATATTCGCAGTATCATCAAGAAGAATGTTTGTCTGGGAAAGAACACCTGCAGCCCTTGCGAGCTTTACCCATTCCTCCTCGGAGAAATTACCCATTCTGAACTTTGTTGCATCTATAAGTGCCTCGGACGAGAGCATTCTCTGTGCAAGCTGTTCGCAGGACATTTCAAGAGAGAATACTACAACCTTCTTTTTTGTTCTTACTGCAACCTGTGTTGCAATATTAAGACAAAAGCTTGTTTTTCCGACACCGGGACGTGCCGCAACAATTATAAGGTCGGATTTTCCCATTCCTATGAGATGCTTGTCAATATCGGTAAAATATGTGGGAGTACCCAGTGCCTCAACACCGTTTTTCTGCAGCTCATCAAGGTGCTTATAGTTTGCCATAATTACATCCTTGATAGGCACAAGTCCCTTTGTTTCTCTCTTTTCCGCAATATCAAAGATAAGCTGCTCGGACCGGTCTAAAATATCAGAGGTCTCTCCCTCAGCGGCAAAAGCAAGGCGTGAAATCTCTTGCGATGCCTCAATAAGACGGCGAAGAAGTGCCTTATCTTTGATAATTCTGAGATAATCGGGAAGATTTGCAATTGAGGGCACGGACTGGGCAAGAAGAGCTACATAACTCTTTCCGCCTGCATCGTCATAGGTACCGCTACGTACCAGCTCATCAATGAGGGTTACCACGTCAATGGTATTATTCGAGAGAAAAAGCTCTCGCATCGCCTCATAGATTGCTCTATGCTGTTCAAGATAAAAATCCTCGGCACGGATTGCATTTGCAACCTCCCTGATTTTGTCGGGGTCAAGTATGATTGCACCCAGTACCGACTGCTCAGCCTCAAGGGAAAAGGGCATTCTGTTTAAATTTTCTTCCGTCAAAAAAACGTCAGCCATTATCTATCAGTCCTTATTTGCGATAAGCACATTGAGCTTACCTGTGATTTCGGGGTGAAGTTTAACATCAACTGTGTGTGTGCCAAAGGTTTTAAGAGCATCTGCAAGAACAATCTTTCTCTTATCAACCTCAATACTGAACTGCTTTTGGAGTTCCTCTGCGATTTCTTTATTTGTTACCGAACCGAAGAATTTGTTGTCGGCGCCTGCTGTAGCATAAATCTTTACAACAATGCTTTCAAATTTCTTTGCAGTATCAACTGCCGCCTGTCTTTCAAGCTCTTCTTTTCTCTTTTTTGCCGCTTCCTTATTTTTCAAATCGTTAAGAACAGCCGCATCAACCTCGCACGCGAGCTTCTTTGGGAAAAGGAAATTTCTTGCATATCCGTCGGATACGTTAAGAACATCACCCTTTTTGCCCTGTCCCTTTACATCTGTAAGAAGTAATACTTTCATTTATATGTCCTCCTTTAAAGTATTATAGTCCTATTCTAATATACATTACCACAAAATAATCTCAAAGTCAACAAAATCAACAAATAAATAATGTAAACAATAATATAACTATTGATATTTGTGTTTTTTTCTGCTATAATGTAATGTGATAAAATAGTATTTGTATGCAAAGGAGAAGATACAAGTCATGATTGTTTGCTTAAAGTCGATTTTCTACGGAATTATACAGGGTCTTACGGAGTTTTTGCCCGTTTCAAGTTCGGGACATCTTGCCGTATTTCAGAATATTTTCGGCTCGGTTGGAGTACCCGAGGTTACATTTACCCTGCTACTTCACGTGGGTACGCTTGCGGCGGTGCTTCTTGTGTACTACAAAGACGTAATTGACCTTATAAAGAGCTTCTTCTCGGTTGTGAAAAAGCTGTTTACGGGAAAGTTCGGTTTTTCTTCTCTTAACGACGGAGAAAAATTCTTCTGTCTTCTCTTCTTAGCTCTTATTCCCCTTGTAATAGGCGCGCTTCTTGAAAACACAGTTGAATTTCTTTCCGGCTACACCTTTGCAGTCGGTATTCTTTGGCTTATCAACGGTATCATTTTCATTTTATCCGAAAAAGCGGTTGTCAGACAAAAGGAATTTGACAGCATAAAGCCAATGGATGCCTTTCGTGTAGGCTTCTTCCAGCTCTTTGCAATACTTCCCGGCATTTCACGCTCGGGTATGACAATAACGGGCGGAGTTCTTCACGGCTTCAAAAGAGAATTTGCAGTTAAATTTTCCTTTATTCTCTCTATCCCCGCAATTCTCGGCTCAACTTTGATAACACTTCTTAAAGACTGGGACGCAATATCATTTGACTCCTCCCTCGGAGTTATCCTTGCAGGCGTTGCAGCATCCTTTGTTTCGGGTCTTCTTGCAATAAAACTTTTACAGTACATATCACAAAAACACAATTTCAAGGTGTTTGCATACTACTGCTTTGCTGCAGGTTTAATTGCAATAGGCTACGACATAATAGCAGCATTTGTACTTTAATCAACAAGACGTAATTTAAAACGGAGGAAACGGTTTTGGCTTCTAAAAACAATTCCAAAAAGACATCTACAAGCAAAAAAGGCGCATCAAAGCAGCTTGAACTTTCTGAAAACGAAAAATTAAAGAACAACATCAAAAACTTAAAGAAACAACAGGACAAAGAATCAACACTTATTTACAACATAATGCCGGGCATTCTTGCATTTGCCGCCGTTTTCTTTGTCATTTGTCTTTTGATAAATCCAGGTAGTCTCGGACTTCTGAAGTATTTTATATATCTCTTCAAGGGTCTGTTCTCATGGGCAGTATGGCTTATTCCTGTCTGCCTTGGCATAATGGCATATTCCTGGAAAAAAGACTATGTGGCATCGAATGTTTCAAAAAAGTGCATTTACAGCATTTTTCTTGTTATTTTCTTTGCTGTATTTTTCCATCTGATATTTGTTTCTTCCGGAAACAAGGGCGACGTGAATCCCATAAATCTTTTTGTTGATGCTTTAAGCGGAAAATCATCGGGTGTTTTCGGCGGTCTTATCGGCGCGTTTCTTTCAAAATTCACAGGCGTCGGTGCGTGGTTTATTGCAATCTTTGGCATTATCTTTTTCAGCTTTGCAATACTCAGCATCACCCCTGCAGACATTGCCGTATTCTTAAAGAACAAAATAAAGGAATTTATATACAACAAGAATTTGAAAAAGCAGGAAGAGCTTGAAGAGGCTCTCAGAGAACAAAACGAAAAAAAGAAGAAGATAATATCCGAAGTCAAGGAAAAGGATGCCCGTGAAGAAGAAAAAGATTCACGAGACATAAGAAAAAGACGTGCTTTCCTTATTGACGAAGAAGAAGAGGTGGGATACGACGAGCAAGAGGTTCTCCCTCCCGAAGAAATAAAGCCCGCCCTCACAGGTGACGGTGTAGCTATTCCCTACGGAAACGAAGACAACAAGGACACCCTTGTCAACATTAACATTTTCGACGAAATCAGGGAAGAAAGCATTGAAAAGGTGTCGGAAATTGCCTCCGAAACAAATCTTCCTGACTCTGTTCAGGACGCAACGGTTACAGACCTTTCGGAAATCTTCACAAACGACGCTTCCATTTCGGCGGCAGGAAAACAGGCGTCGGCGACAGTCCTTGACGGAGCAGATGCCGTAACAGAAAAAATAGAGGGCGAATTTGAGGGAGAGAGCGAGTCGCTTCATGTAACACCAAAGCCGACTATTGAAGAAGTATATCACTTCCCTCCCATAAACTTCCTCCAGCCCGACCCAAACCCCTCGACCTTCTCTGTAACGGAGGAACTCAAGCAGACAAGTGTAAAGCTCGTTGAAACACTCAAAAACTTCGGCGTTAAAACAAAGATTATGAACATCTGCTGCGGTCCGACGGTAACGAGATACGAGCTTCAGCCGGAGGTTGGCGTAAGAGTACGTTCAATTGCAAATCTTGCAGACGACATAGCCCTTCACCTTGCAGCCTCGGGCGTAAGAATAGAAGCTCCCATTCCCGGCAAGGATGCAGTGGGAATTGAGCTTCCAAACAAGACAGTTTCAACGGTTTATCTTCGTAACCTCATTGAAACATCTGCCTTTGAAACACAAAAGAGCAAGCTCACGGTTGCTCTCGGAATGGACGTTGCAGGAAGTCCCGTATTTATGAACATTGAAAAAATGCCGCATCTTCTCATTGCCGGTGCTACGGGTATGGGTAAGTCGGTTTGTATAAACACATTTATCGTCAGTATGCTCTACAAGGCGCGCCCTGACGAAGTAAAGCTCATACTCATTGACCCGAAGAAGGTTGAGCTTTCAATCTACAACGGTCTTCCCCACCTGCTTGTCCCTGTTGTGAGCGACCCCAAAAAGGCGGCAGGCTCACTTGCATGGGCGGTAAACGAAATGGAAAGACGCTTCCAGCTTATAGAAGAGGTTGGAGTGAGAAACATTGACGGCTACAACGAAATAACAAAGGAAGACCCCGAAAGAGAATATATGCCCAAAATCGTCATTATTATTGACGAGCTTGCCGACCTTATGATGACGGCACGTGATGAAGTAGAAACCTCCATCTGCCGTCTTGCGCAGAAGGCAAGAGCTGCGGGTATGCACCTTGTTATCGGTACACAGAGACCCTCGGTTGACGTTATCACAGGTCTTATCAAAGCAAATGTCCCCTCACGTATTGCCTGCACCGTAGCTTCGCAAATTGACTCAAGAACAATCATTGACGTTGCCGGTGCCGAAAAACTGCTCGGCAGAGGTGATATGCTCTATGCTCCCGTAGGTTCAATGAAGCCTATACGTGTTCAGGGTTCGTTTGTGAGCGAGCGAGAAATCGAAAACATTGTTGAGTTCTTAAAGAACGGCAAAAAATATGAATATGATGCAGACATAATCGAAAGCATCGAAAGAGAAGCGGCAAGATGCGGTGAAAAGAAGAAGGGCAGAGGAAGTGCCGATTCCGACGGTTTTGATGAATCTGAGGACAGAGATTCAATCATGGCAAGCGACGATGCAATTATTTCCGCTATCGAAATTGCCGTGGATTCGGGTTCTGTTTCAACATCTCTCCTTCAGAGAAAGCTCTCTCTCGGTTATGCAAGAGCAGCGAGAATTGTGGACAAGCTCGAAAAACTGGGCGTAGTAGGTCCTTTTGAGGGTTCAAAGCCGAGAAAGGTACTTATCACAAGAGAAGAATTTCTTGAAATGCGCATGAACTACGAGGGTTCAGAGGAATAAAAACGCATGACCAGAACCCAGAAAAAGAAACTTATAACATACGCCGTCGTTGTTATCATTGCCATTATCTTCATGCTTTCCGAGAAAACCGGCAGAAGCAACATTAAGGAAGAAATATCCGACGGCGATGATTACAGCTACGTGCATTTTCTCGACGTAGGTCAGGGTGACTGCACGCTTATTGAAAGTGCCGACGGGCAATATGCGCTCATTGACACATCAACCCAAAGTGCTTCGGGCAAAATAATATCATATCTTGAAAAAGAGGGCGTTGAAAAGCTGGAGTTTATTCTTTTCACACACCCTCACGAGGACCACATCGGTTGCGGTGATGAAATAATTGAAAATTTCAATGTCGGCACGGTTTACATGACCGAAAAAGTCGAAGACACAACCGCATACCGAAATCTTCTCGATGCCATAACAGTCAGCAAACAGGAAAACAATACATCTGTTATTTGTCCCGAAAAGGACGACGTTTTCAAGCTCTCGGATATTGAATTTACAGTTCTTTCGGACGGCAGTCTTTTTGACGATTTGAACGACTCAAGCATCTGTCTTAAAATGGAGCTTGGAAAGAGTACCTTTATCTTTACGGGCGATGCAGAAACAAAAGTCGAAAGGTACATACTTGAAGGCGGCGAAAACATAAGTGCCGAAGTCTACAAGTGCGCTCACCATGGCTCCTCCACCTCAAACAGTGAGGACTTTATTGATGCAGTAAATCCCGACATTGCCATAATAAGCTGTGGCAATGACAACTCCTACGGACATCCTCACGATGAAGTCATCACGTCCCTTTCGGAAAGGAACATCCTTTACAGGAGAACCGACCTTGACGGCGACATTGTAATTGCTTTTGACGACGACAGCATAGGCATTTTATAGTTCTTCCCGACATATCTGAATGGCAAAATTGCCAAGGCTTACGCTATCGGTAGAGTACTCTACCCTACCTATGTCTTTTTCTATTGTGACTTTATAGTTGAGTGTAAAGTCGCCCTCCCCCATTGTTGTTATGTATACGTCCTCAGGGCTTGTATATTTGGAAAAGCCTGCATATATATCAAAACCCTCGGACCGGGCGATTTCATACCCACAAAAGTTTTCAAATGCAAAGGAATGCATTTCCCTATGGTCATTCCAGTCATGGCTATCATTGAGGGTAACTGCAATATACTCCTCACCGTCCCTGCTTGTCGCAGTAACGAGACATCTGCCCGACTTTGACGTATATCCGGTTTTTACGCCTATGGTATCGGCATAGCTTCTTAACAGGCGGTTATGGTTTGAAAAATATCTGTTTTTTTCTCCCTGTGTTACATAGCTCTTTGTCGAGACTATTTCGCGAAAAAGGTCATTTTTCAGTGCCTCTTTTGTAATAAGGGAGAGCTCATATGCGGTAGTGTAGTGGTCTCTGTCGTCAAGTCCGTGGGGATTTGTGAAGTTGGTGCTTACAAGTCCGATTTCGTGAGCCTTTTCATTCATTGCCTTACTGCAAGCCTTGACAGACCCGAAAACCCCCTCGGCAAGTGCCGTTGCCGCATCGTTCCCCGATTCAAGCATAAGTCCGTAAAGTAAATCTCTGACGGTTATTTTTTCACCGACAGTAAGATATATTGACGAGCCTTCGACGCCTGCGGCTGTCTTTGAAATTTCTATTACATCATCGGGCGACGAGTTTTCAATGACCACAAGAGCCGTCATTATCTTTGTTGTGCTTGCCATGGGAAGTCTTACATCTGCGTTCTTTTCATACAGCACAGCACCGCTCTTTGCATCAACAAGCACGGCGGCGGCAGCATTTTGGCAGAACGACACCTCGAGTGTATCGGAATGTAACAGTGGCGTTGTTATATTCGCCCTTACGGCATTTCCCGAAAAATCCTTCCGATATATGAGAAAAACCGAAATTACAATAGCAGAAATAAAAACAACATTAAACAAAAATATGTATTTAAACGAACGTCGTCTCATAGCAGTGCCTCCGATTCTTAATACTACATTATATGTGAGCACCACAAAAATATGAGACGCAGCAAAAGGAACTGTCGACTATGGAATACACCTTCAACACACGAAGAATACTGAGTTACTTACGCCGTGCCGTGGACGACTATGGAATGATTGAGAACGGCGACAGAATTGCTATCGGTCTTTCGGGCGGCAAGGATTCGCTTGCCCTTGTCTGTGCTATGGCAAATCTGAGAAAATTTTATCCCAAAAGGTTTGAGCTTGAAGTTATAACCATGGACCCCGGCTTTTACAAGGCAGGCTTTGGTGATGAGAAGGAAACAAAAAAGGGCTTTGAAGCCCTTTCGGATTTATGCCGTCAGCTTGAAGTGAATTTCACTCTTTTTGAAACCGACATTGCAAAAATAATTTTTGACGTCCGCAAGGAAAAGAACCCCTGCTCTCTCTGTGCAAGAATGAGGCGCGGTGCGCTTCACACCCATGCAAAGGAACTTGGGTGTGATAAAATTGCCCTCGGTCATCACTTCGACGATGCCGTTGAAACCTTTATGATGAATCTTTTCAACGAGGGCAGAATAGGTTGCTTTTCTCCCGTGACCTATCTTGACAGAACCGACATAACTCTTCTCCGTCCCCTTGTATACACTCCCGAAAAGGACATAAGATATTTCATAAATCACTCAGACCTTCCCGTACTTCACAGTCCCTGCCCTGCCGACAAGGCAAGCGACAGAGAGAACATAAAGCAGCTCCTACACACGCTTGACAAAGAAAGCAAGGGCATTAAGTACCGCATTTTCGGCGCAATGCAGAGAGCAGGCATTGACGGCTTCAAGGAAGGCGGAGAATACAAAATCCCAAAGGATTTTGAAAAAGATACCGAATAAGTGTGATAATTCCTCCTTTATTTGCATATACTTAAGGTAGAGCAAAGTCGGGAGGAATTTATTTTGTCAGACGAAAAACATATTTATAAGGAAACGGTTGAAAGATACTGCAATGTTTTAGGAAGAAACATGAAATTCAACCAGTACATGAACGGTAACAGCAAGTGCTTTGAATGTTCTAACAGAGACGAGTGTGAGAAAAACGGCGGGTGCAGGCATCATGTTTTTTCGGAATTTAATGTGAGAAGATGATTTATAGTGTGGTTTGCCTCGCAAAGCGAGGCTATGGCCTGCCAAAGGCAGGCAAATACACATAAGGTGGAGAATATAACAAAATATCTTTCTCTGTCCTGCGTAGATAATAGGAGCCTCCGCGGCTCGCAAAAAATATGAGCGTAGCGGTAATTTTTTGCAAGAGTGGGCGGTTTTGGTTACTTTTTCCGAGTAAAAAGTAACGGAAAACGCCGTCCGCAGACGGTGGAATCCCCTGAATTAAATCACCCCGATGTCGACGTTTGACATCGGGGATAACACTATTTACGCGGTTGATACCGTTATTTTGTTCCTTTTTTACCGCTCCAGCAGTATGTACATAAATTTTCTTCGGGAAGTCCTGTTGCCTCAATCATATCATCAAGTCTATGATAACGAAGCGATGTGAAGTGAAGCTCTTTTCTGATTTCTTCAACCATGTTATTATACTGCTCACTTTCGGGGTTCGCATAAAGCTTTAAAAGCTCAGCGTCAGGCTCTTTGCCCTCAAGTCTCGTTATCACACGTCTTGTGATAAGCTCCATTTCAGAGCTTGAACGTGAGAAATTAAGATACCTACAACCAAAAAGAAGGGGCGGACAACCAACTCTTATGTGTACCTCTTTCGCACCGCTGCTGTAAAGAAACTCAGTGGTTTCTCTGAGCTGTGTGCCTCTTACAATAGAGTCATCTATAAGCAAAAGACTCTTATTTTCAATTAAATCATGGACAGGTATTAACTTCATCTTTGCGATTAAGTTTCTCTTTGTCTGCGTGGGAGGCATAAATGAACGGGGCCATGTGGGCGTATACTTGATAAAGGGACGTGCATAGGGAATACCCGACTCTGTTGAATATCCAATTGCGTGGGCAATACCCGAATCAGGAATGCCCGTTACAATGTCAGGCTTTACATCGTCACGCTTTGCAAGAAGCTTTCCGCAGTCGTATCTTACCTTTTCAACGCTTCTTCCCTCATAAGATGAAGAGGGATATCCATAATAAATCCAGAGAAACGTACAAATCTTTTTATTTTCATTTTGTGGTGCTACAAGGTTTTTGACACCATCAGCATCAAATACAACAATTTCTCCCGCGCCAAGTTCCTTATAATCCGTATATCCGAGATTTAAGTACGCAAAGGATTCAAAGCAAGCACAAAACCCTCCTCCGTCGCTCTTTTTTCCTATAACAACAGGAGTTTTTCCGTATTTGTCGCGGGCAGCATATATTCCGACGGGCGTCAGAATGAGCATACTGAGCGAGCCGTCAATTACATCAAGGGCATACTTTATACCGTCAATAAAATTTTCTTTCTGATTGATAATTGCCGCAACAAGCTCAGTCGGGTTAATTTCTCCGCTTGTCATTTCAAAGAAGTGTGTTCCCTTTGAAATAATCTCCTCGGCAAGCTGTGCGGCATTATTGATTTTACCCACCGTTGTAATTGCGAAGGAGCCATGGTGAGAACGTATAAAGAGAGGCTGCGGCTCATAGTCGGATATACAACCGATACCCATATGTCCTTTCATCTGACTGAAATCCGACGAAAACTTTGTTCTGAAGGGAGCATTTTCGATATTATGTATTGACCGTTCAAAGCCGTTTACCCTGTCATACACCGCAAGACCCGCTCTTCGTGTACCAAGGTGGGAATGATAGTCTGTTCCGTAGAAAATATCAAAAATACAATCTTCTCTTAATGCTGCACCGAAAAATCCACTCATACACATACCTCTGTTTTTTGCTGTTTATAGAAAAAATCTACTAACTAATATTATATACTTGCTTTCCTTTTCTGTCAATAAAAATACGTCAAATTATATGCAGAAAAAACTTGCCGATTCTTTCTTCAAAATAGGCAAAAATGACAAAAGAGAGACGCACATCTATTCGAAGTGCGTCTTATTTTTATGCAATTCTTATCAAGGGCTGATAACTTAAAACATTTCCGTTTTCAATTATCACGTCAAGCACGCCCTCGGGTCTTGAACCCTCTTTTACGTTTCTCATGACAAGCATAACTCTTGCGCTTGCCGCCCAGTATGTAAAGCCCGCCGAATCTCTCAGCGTACATTCGCTTGTCAGTACAAAGCTGTCATTCTGCTTTTCATACAGATAAACGTCAATGGCATATCCTTCGGGTGCAGATGCGGTGCCGCGGTAGGTTATGTATCCGCCGTCAACAGATAGCTTTTGTGCCTCCTGCAAAAGCATCTGCTGCCACACATCGCAGTCGAGTGTCTTTACACCAAAGGCATCGGTGTGGAGCATATCCTCCGTCACCTTTTGTCCATATCCCTCATTTATGAGTCTTGTGCGGAGTGAATAATCCGAGATTGTGGCAAGCACCTTTGCCATTTCGGCACGTGTCAGGTTATTATTCGGGTAGAAGTTTCCGGAAATATCGCCGTTGAATATTCCATTATAATAGGCTTTCAGAACATCTCTTCTCGATTGCTCGGGAATATCTGAAAAGTCATTTATAAGGTCCTCATATTGCAAGAGAACATCGTTATTATATCCACCGCCTACAATGAACTCTCTGCCGCTTCCGCCCATTTCGCTGAAAACATTCTTTGCCTTTATATCAGAATCAAGCTCGAATGAGCGGGATATGCTTTCGGCAAATCTATATCTCACAATGGGAGAGTTTGCCGTCTCCCTGTCAATATCGGATATAAGTCCGTTTTCGAATTCAAAAAGGTCATAGCCAAGGAACAGACCGAGATTCGCCAAAACCTCAAAATATCCTGCATACCAAAAATTTTTAAGGTGCGGATGTCTTTGCGACAAATTCTTCAATCGTTCCTTCGCTTCATCCTCAAGTCCAAGGTATCTAACAATAACTGCACTGCATTCGGCATATGAAAAATCACTGCCGGGTTCAAAGCTTTGGGGTGTTTTTCCGTTTATCATCTTTTTTGAAACAAGATATTCAAGATAAGGATAAAACCAATCGTCTGCTTTGACATCGGAAAAATCTTCAATGCTGATAATCTTTTCTTCTACAGCTACAGTATCAAAAGAGGCAGAATTATCTTCTCTTTCCGCCAAGAGACTGTCAAATGTTCCATCCGCATTGATAGGAAAAACCATCTGTCCAAAGCAATAGCACATAACCAAAAAGGCTATCGCAATTCGTTTACCTGATTTTAACAACATACTTTTTTACATTTCCTATATTTTTTTAATCAAGAGTATTGTCATATCCGCCATCATTGACTTCAAAGCCCGACAAATCCTGTTCTTCGCCGTTTTCCTCATCATCCTCAGGCACCGTCGGTGTCGGAAGTGAGGGGGCTCCGTGAATTCTGCACATTCCGTTAACTATTGCTCCGGGCTGATAGTTATAGTAGCCCGTTGTCTCACCCTCAGCAAGAGTATATTTATAGAATGGCGGTGATTCGGGGATTTCTTCATAGTAATGAATGTTCACGTCCCTGTATGTGTACATGGCATCCTCTATGGCAACATCTCCGTGCATAAAACTTCTTTCCTCTTCTCTGATGAGAGATACAGGCTTAATACTTGGACAATCATCATTTGCCACAAGGTTGCTCTCGGTACAGAATGGGACAACCACATGAACGTCGCAAGTCTTTTTGGGAACATTATCTTCACCGTAGTAATATCCCGTACTTACCCTCGAGCCTCTCGGGTCAAGAGCACAGTTTTCTCCCGGTGCCATGCCGCTGTCAAGGCAGAAGGAAGCCGTTACGAGCTTTTCCTGATTAAACTCCTTTAATGTTTCCTCTCCTGCCGCAACCTTTTCAAATATCGGCTCATGTACCTTTGCCATTACCTTTTCCCACGCATTCATTGCAGGGTTTCCGCCGAATTTATAAAGGCTCTTGGGAATGTCGTAGCCAAACCAGCAGGCACCGACATAATAAGGTGTAAAACCACAGAAATACAGGTCTTTATTATCGTTTGTTGTTCCGGTTTTGCCTGCACAATCCACCTTGTTTTTTAAGGAAATTCCTGCAGCCGTACCGTAAGCTACTACATTTTCAAGGTGCTTTGTCATAACCGTCGAAGTCGACTGCTTTATAACCCTCTCCTCTACCGCCTTTCTTCTGTCAAGAAGCATTGTTCCGTCACTGTTGAGAACCTTTGTATAGAGTCTGGGGGTAGAATAATATCCGTCATTGGGGAATATGGAATACGCCGCCGTCATTTCAAGGACGGTAAGACCGTTTGTAAAGCCGCCAAGTGCAAGCGGTGCAATATCTCTGTCGGCTTTTACAAGGCTGTCAAGATGAAGTTTATTCTTTGCAAAATCATAGGAATAGTCAACACCCAGTTCATCCTTGATTATTTTCACGGCTATTGTATTCTTTGAAAGAATAATTGCCTGATTTACATTGACATTACCGAAATACCTGTTTGGTGAATTTGAAGGCCAATATTTTCCCATTTTTTCCATATATATAGGCGAGTCATCAAATACCGTGGAATAGTTTATAAGACCCAGATCCATAGCAGGAGTATAAACGGTAAGTGGCTTTATTGAAGAACCGACCTGGCGTGTACTCATTGTTGCACGGTTAAGCTCAAGTTTTCCTTCCTTTTCACCTCTGCCGCCTACAAGTCCCACAACCTCACCCGTATACGGATCCATGAGAACCATTGCACTCTGAGGCTGTACGCCGTCATCAACCTTTGCAAAGGTATCAGGGTCGTTGAAGACCTCCTCCATTGCCTTCTGAACGTTGGGATTTTCGGTTGCATAAATTTTAAGGCCGCCCGTGTAAATAAGTGTCAGGGCCTCGTCTCTTGTATAGCCGTATTCCGAATCAAGATCCTTTATAATCTGTTCAATAAGTGCATCGGTGAAATACGAAAAACTGCCTGTCTGCTGAGTTTCCTCATAGGTTATATTAAGTACAAGCTCGGCATCTATTGCCTCATCATATTGTTCCTTTGAAATACACTCAAGCTCAAGCATTTTGTCAAGAACAAGCGCACGTCTTTCCTTATTGAACTCGGGATTTCTTACAGGGTCATATTTCGTCGGGGATTTCGGAATTGCCGCAAGCGCCGCACTCTCAAGCACTGTGAGCTCGCTTACTTCCTTGCCGAAATAATACTTTGCCGCAGCTCCTACACCGTAATTGCTTCTTGACAAATGAATACGGTTAAGATACATTTCAAGAATTTCATTCTTTGTTCTCTTTTCATTCAGGCTTAGGGCTCTGAATATTTCCGTCACCTTTCTCTGGATAGTTGTATCATCCTCGCCTGTAACATTCTTGATAAGCTGCTGGGTAATTGTTGATCCGCCGTAATCGTCACTGCCTGTCGCAAACGAAAGAACGGCACCGAAGGTTCTTCTCCAGTCAACACCGTTATGCTGTCTGTATCTTTCATCTTCAATTGCTATGAAGGCATCCACAAGATATGACGGCATATCATCATAATGCACCCACAGTCTGTTTTCGGTACCGTAGATTTCAACAGGCTTATAGGCTTCTCCGTTTTCGTCGACATACTTACTGTCGTAATAAATCCAGGAGGTCTGGCTAAGGTCGTTTCGAAGCTCCGAGGGTTCAATATCAAAATCATTATCGACAAGATACCGGCTTGCATAAATTGCAAATGTACCACCAACGATAACACCGCACATTATACCAATAATAAGCAATGTGAAAAAGACACTCAAAACGCCGGTAATCAGCTTCTTCAAAAAGTTTGCAGAAGCACTTGTACCCTTTTTAATAGCTCTTTTTGCCTTGGCTTTTTTTATATTCATGGTTGTATCAACCTTTAATTCATCATCCTTACCCGTGGAGAGCTTTGATGTATTGGTAAAGGCTCTTGTGCTGTCTGTACCGGACAGCTTGTTTTCATTTTTCTTATTGTTGTCGTTATTCATAATACCTCCATCTTACATCTTTTCTGGATATTATCAATTCGTTTTGTGTATAATATCTGTCCGTTTTCCAAATAATAGACACATAAGGGGGAATGAGACATGAACATTACGGAAAAGAAAAAATATATTCTCTATACTTTATTTACGGCACTCTGCCTTGTTTTATCAGTCAGCCTGATTTACATTGCCACCAAAATCATTCCAAAATCCATAACCTACACTGCGAGTATTCCGGAAAACAGCGTAAGTGTAAAAGAAAGCGAGTACCCAAAAAGCGACATATGCAGTTATGAGGATGTTTACAGTATAACCGAGAGTGGTCCATACAGGATAAGCGCCGAGGGAGACGTTATTTACGTTTTTTCGGGACACAAACGCCTTTATCGGATAAAAGCAAACCTCAGTCAGTTTCCCTCATCCGACAAAGAAGCTATAGTTTCAGGAATTGAAACCGATGACAAGGCTTTCCTATACGAAATAGTCGAATATATGGAAAGCTGATATGTAGCCTGCCTTTCGGCAGGTTTTATTTATCGGAATTGTTTCCGATTTTCATGGCTGTACACACGGCAATCATTGCCGCTATCATACAAAGGATTACGGGCATTACCCTTATTTCCTTATTATAGCCAAAGCCATACTTCCACAAGGGAACAATTGACTTATCGTGCTTTACACTCAAATCGAAATTTGCCTTATTACGTACAGACAATCCGTTTACAAAATTATATGCTTTAAGTGTCTTTTTCTTTGCATTTTCCAAAGTAGTCATTGTTTTGTCCATTGTTTTTTTTACAGACATTACTTTTCCTCCTTTGTTTTCATTAAAGATGCTCACAGGTAATCCATTATAATAAGTATACCACAAATCACGAAAAAGTAAACAGTATATTTTAAATATTGTATTAAAATGAAAGGGAGAGGTTTCGGCTTTGAGGGATTTCGGCTCTGCGGAGCCGAGTTTCTTTTGCCCCGATGCAAAAGAAACCAAAAAATCTCCACTCATGTGTCGGAATTTCCACAGATTCCGACACGGGGCGTGGAGCCCCTTTTCTATTGTTCTACATTATGTACTCAAAAATCTCGTTAGCCATCATTTTTTTGATTGACTACAAATCTTTATTTTGGGTAAGCCTACGGAGTGTTTGCAAAAGCCATAGCATTATTTTACTTGTCGAAAACATTACGGCTGTGCATTTTCTGTACACCATCCGCGAAGCGGGAAAATTCACGTGAGGTAAGGAAGACAACAAAATGGTTCTTTCTTTCCTGCGTAGAGGGCTAAAAGAGCCTCCGTGGCTCGTTCGGGACCTCCAAAAGTCCCGAACATGAGCGGTCGCTTTGGGTTACTTTTCGCGAGTGAAAAGTAACGGAAAACGCAGTCCGCAGACTGCGGAATCTCCTTTGGTTACTTTTCCAAAGCAACTCCCCCCTTTTTCCTTTTTTGCAAAAAAACAGGACGGATTTTCATCCGTCCATAAAGTTTATTTTTCGAGAAGTTTTTCAACACTTGCAAGTTTTACGCAGGTACAAAGCACATACATACCCGTTTCAAGCTCGCTTACCGGCGGGAACGAGGGTGCAATTCTCATATTATTATCCTTGGGGTCATTGTGATAAGGGAATGTAGCTCCGGCATCTGTCATAACAACGCCTGCCTCTTTTGCAAGAGAAACAACCCTCTTTGCACAGCCGTCGAGTACATCAAGGCTTACAAAGTAACCGCCGAGAGGCTTTGTCCAGGAAGCTATGCCAAGACCCGAAAGCTTTTCGGAAAGTACCTTTTCACACACTTCAAATTTAGGTCTTAAAATGTCAGCGTGCTTTTTCATAAATTCCTTGATTCCGTCAGCGTTCTTGAAGAATTTTACATGTCTGAGCATATTCATCTTATCGTGGCCGATAGTCTGCATCTGCATGATGCTCTTGATGTGGTCAATATTTTCTCTTGAAGCACCGATACAGGAAACACCGGAACCGGGGAAAGAAATTTTGCTTGTTGAAGCAAAGATAAATACAAGGTTTGCATTTCCTGCCTTTTCACATTCGGGAAGAATGTCTAAAAGCTCATCCTTTTCGTCTTCATATAGGTCGTGAACAGCATAGGCGTTATCCCAGAAAATTCGGAAATCCTTTGATGCCGGCTTCATACAAGCAAGTCTCTTGACTGTCTTTTCGGAATAGGTTGTACCCGTGGGATTTGAATACTTAGGCACACACCATATACCCTTTACCGCCTCATCCTTTATAAGCTCCTCAACAACATCCATATCGGGACCGTCTGAAAGAAGCGGAACATTTATCATTTCAACGCCAAGGCTTTCACAGATTGCAAAGTGTCTGTCATAGCCGGGAACAGGACAGAGGAACTTTACTTTTTCCTGACGGAGCCAAGGACCATTTCCGCCGTAAACGCCGTAAAGCATACATCTTGCCATTGCGTCGTACATAAGGTTAAGGCTTGAGTTTCCGCCAATGATAATCTGGTCCCACGGAACACCAATAATGGGAGAAAACATTTTCTTTGCGTCGTCAAGTCCGTCAACAAGACCGTAGTTTCTGCAGTCAAAGCCCTTATCTGTAAAGCAATCTTCGTTCTTCTGCATTACAGAAAGTATACCCTCTGTAATGTCAAGCTGCTCGGTACAGGGCTTACCTCTTGTCATATTTATATTAAGTCCGCTTTTTGCATATTCGTCATATTCTTTTTGCAGTTTTTCTTTTTCGAGAAGAAGTTCATCTCTGCTCATGCAAGTATAGTTCATGTTTTTATGCTACCTTTCAAAACTACTGTACAGTATTATTTTCGCGTTCTTTAGCATTATACAGTATAGTTTTTTATTTGGCAATAGGGAAACAAATTTGTTTACAATTTTTTGCATAATTTTTCCGTTAAAAATGCAAAATCAAGCGGCAAACCCCATCTTTTTCAGGATTTACCGCAAAAATATTGCAAGTTTTGTATTTTAGAAGCCCAACATTGCAGCTCCGATTATGCCTGCATCGTTGCCAAGCTGTGCAACCTTTATCTGTGCATGCGCCCCCTCGCCCTTATAATAGTCGCCCTTTGCAACCAACGCCTT
Source organism: Clostridia bacterium (assembly GCA_017456765.1). Classification (GTDB taxonomy): domain Bacteria; phylum Bacillota; class Clostridia; order Oscillospirales; family CAG-382; genus UMGS1387. The sequence goes on from JAFTIR010000007.1 coordinate 21,503, forward strand.
AAGAGGCTCAACAAGGTGTTCCTTTTCATTGCAGACACCGCCGCCGATAACAACAATCTCAGGCTGGAAGATATTTACCATATTTATAATACCCTCCGAAAGATAGAGAAGATATTCGTCTACGACCTCTTTACCTGCCTTATCACCCTTTTTCATAGCGTTAAAGGCTGTTCTTCCGCTGACCTTGCCCTCTTCTTCTATAAACTGCCACATGAGTGTACTATCCTTGGGTATGCTATCGAGCTTTTTCTTTGTCATATTGATAAGACCTGTTGCCGAGGAGTATGCCTCCCAGCAGCCGCGTCTTCCGCAGGTACAGGAAAGACCGCCGACGGAAATTACAACATGACCAAGCTCACCGCCTGCCGCATTTATACCCGTAACGAGCTTTCCGTCTAAGATAACACCGCCGCCGACACCTGTGCCGAGGGTAATCATAACCGAATTCTTTGTACCCTTTGAAGCACCGTATGCAGCTTCTCCGTAGGCTGCAGCATTTGCATCGTTTTCGCAGTAAACTTTCTTGACACCCGAATACTCAACGAGCTTCTGTGCTATGGGGTAATTATCCATTTTTATGTTATTTGAATATATTACAGTACCGGTTTCATTATCAATTGTGCCGGGTGCAGCAATACCGGCATAGGCAACATCATCCATACTAAGTCCCATTTCTTCAACAAGAGACTTACAAAGACAGCCCATATCCTTCATTATTTCGTCAGCGTGACGGTGAGCCTTTGTGGGTACGCTTCCCTTTTTAACTATTTTTCCCGTTTCTGTATCAACTACACCTACAGCGATATTTGTTCCGCCAAGGTCAATTCCAAGACTATACATTTTTCTTTTCTCCTTATCTGTTACTGTCGTCACTCAGCTGTCCCATGAGCTTTTTATTGAATTCAACGGCGGTATTATAACCCATCTTCTTCTGACGGTTATTCATTGCCGCAATCTCAATGACAATAGCAAGGTTTCGTCCGGGACGTACGGGGATGGTTGTTGTGGGAATATCAATACCCATGATATTTGTATATTCTGTATCAAGTCCGACTCTTTCGTAGAACTTGCCCTGCTGCCAGGGTTCAAGATTGATAATCATATCAATCTTTTCTGTGAGCTTTACGGCACCCATACCAAAAATTCTTCTTACGTCAACAATGCCGATGCCGCGAAGCTCTACATAATGGCGTATAAGCTCGGGTGCAGAACCGACAAGAGTCTTTGACGACACCTTCTTTATTTCAACTGCATCATCCGCGATGAGTCTGTGACCGCGCTTTACAAGCTCAATCGCAGTTTCACTCTTACCGATACCGCTGTCGCCTAAAATAAGGATACCTTCGCCGTAGCACTCAACAAAAACGCCGTGGCGGGTCATTCTCTCAGCAAGATGTACATTGAGCGAAGAGATCAACGCACCCATGATTTCACTTGTTGTGAGAGCCGAGCGAAGAATGGGGGTCTTATACTCTTCTGCCGCCTCGAGAAGCTCGGGGAAAATGTCAAGTCCCGTCGAAACAACAAAGGCAAGAATGCCGTGGGAGAAGAACTCCGCAAGGCTCTTTTTTCTGTCCTCGGGGGAAAGCTCAAGAAGATAATGGTACTCAACCTTACCCATAATCTGAATTCTTCCGTTATCAAAGTGGTCGAAAAATCCCACAAGCTGAAGTCCGGGGCGGTTTACTTCCTTTTTGGTGACGAGAATTTCATCAATATTCTCGGGCACATATATTTTTTCGAGCTTCAGTTCATCTATAACCGAAGTCAAAGGAATGCTATATTTTTCCATGTTTTTCACCTCTGATTAAATTATAGTAGAAATATGCAAAAAATTCAAGTACTATATTATTATTTACACAAAAATCTTTAATTTTTATTCTTTTTTGAATATACTTATATTTTGAAGGTGATAATATGACAAAAACAAACGCCATGAGAATTCTTGAAGTAGCAAAAATAGAATACACTCCCTACGAATATGTACCCGACGACAACGACCTTACTGGCGTTCATATAGCAAAGCAAATAGGACTTAATCCCGACTTCGTATTCAAAACTCTTGTTGCAAGAGGAGACAAATGCGGTCTTTCTGTTTTCTGTATTCCCTGTGCAATGGAGCTTGACTTAAAGAAATGTGCGAGGGTTACGGGCGACAAGAAAATTGAGCTTTTACCCGTAAAGGAGCTGCTTTCAAACACAGGCTACATAAGGGGCGGATGCAGTCCCATAGGCATGAAAAAGCAATATCCCACCTACATAGATGAAACGTGTCAGCTGTTTGACAAGATAACTGTAAGTGCAGGAATCAAGGGGTGTCAGTTACTGCTTGAACCCGAAAAGCTGATAGCTCTTATAGGCATGACGGTAGCTGACCTCACTGTCGCTTAAGGAGGAGAATATGACAGTATTTCTTACAGTAATTATAGTTTTAGCACTACTTTTATTTGCTTTCCTTTACGTTTTATACGATATGGCTTTTGCTCCGAGACGAAAATACTCGTCCGTCTCAAGAAGAATACCGAACGACGACCAGTACGGCCCCATACGTGAGCTGATGCTCTCTAACATTGACAGACTTGAAGCTCTTGAATGTGAAGAGGTTTCGACAAAGTCATACGATGGTCTTTCGCTTTACGGACGACTCTACAAAAGAGAAAAAGAAAACATAGTCGAAATTGATTTTCACGGCTATCGCGGTCATGCCATGCGCGACTACTGCGGCGGTTGCTTTATAAGCAAAGAAAACGGAATAAGCTGTATTATCGTTGACCAGAGGAGTCACGGCAAAAGCGAGGGAAAGGCTATAACCTTCGGTATAAAGGAAAGATATGACGTTATATCCTGGATTGATTTTGCAAAGGAATATTTCGGAAGCGACGTTAAAATCATTCTTTCGGGTGTCTCCATGGGTGCGGCAACGGTGCTTATGGCAAGTGAACTTAATCTTCCCGAAAATGTTGTGTGCATCCTTGCCGACTGTCCCTACTCATCACCTGCCGAGATAATCAAAAAGGTTGCCCGCGACAGAGGCTTTTCCGACAAGTTAGTATACCCATTTATCAAGCTCTCGGCAAGATTATTTGCAGGAATAAACCTTGAGGAAGCGTCCCCAATTGAGGCAGTTAAGAAGACAAACATTCCCATACTCATTGTCCACGGCGACGAGGACAGATATGTACCCTATGAAATGGGAAAACGGGTATTTGAGGAATGTGCATCTAACAAAAAGAAAATGCTGACTGTAAGCAAAGCAGGTCACGCAATCAGCTATTTTCTTGATACAGAAAATTACACAAAAACAGTTTCGGATTTTGTGGATAAAGCATTGCAAAAAAAGACGGCTTGAAGCCGTCTTTCTTTATATTCCTAATCATTTGACTGACTCTGGAGCTTTTCAAGTGCCGCAACAACGCTCATTACCGGAATATTTCTGCACCTTAAAAGTTCAACATTGGAAACGGATTTTACCGTCTGCTTTCCCCTTTCATCAAGCTCCGAAAAAATTTCAAGCAGTTCTGTTTTATCCTTATCCATGAAAACACCTGCATTCATCGACAGCTTTATACCAAGCACCGAGCATATCTTAACAACAGTATCAAAGGACGTGCCGCCTATGCCCTTTCTCATGGCACTTATTATGGTTGACTGGGGAACATCTATTGCCGCGGCAAACTGTCTTACGCTTTTATACTGGCGTTTTATTTCATTTTTTATCGTCATCGTAAGTTCGTCCATGTTTCTCACCTCGGGGGTATTTTATCACAATTTCGCGTATTTGTCAAACAGTTTTGTGAAATTTAGTGAGTTTTAGGAAGAATTTCGCTTTGTGATTCTTAGGCAAAGAGTTTCGGCTCTGAGGAGCCGAGTTTCTTTTGCCCCGCGGCAAAAGAAACCAAAAACGCTCCACTCATGTGTCGTGACTTTTTGAGGTCACGAAACGAGCCGTGGCGGCTCTTTTTTATTCTCTACGCAGAGTTAAATTAAACTTATAATTCTTCTACCACTACTTCATGTGGTTTGCCTGCCTTTACGGCAGGCAATGGCCTCGCAAAGCGAGGCAAACCGCATTTATTAGTGAAATGAGTAACGATCCAAAAAACACAAAATTCCCCGACCGCCGTTGTTTGGTGGTCGGGGAACGTTATTTACGCGATTGATACTGTTTGTTTCGCAGAATTGTGTCCCGCGAAAATTGCTGTCGGGCTTTCCCGACTATGCGAGTTCAGCGAAGTACTTGATTGTACGAACCATCTGGCTTGTGTAGGAGTTTTCGTTGTCGTACCAAGAAACTACCTGTACCTGATATGTGTCGTCGTCAATCTTAGCTACCATTGTCTGTGTAGCATCGAAGAGAGAA
>JAFTIR010000041.1 GCA_017456765.1 Clostridia bacterium
CTGCCTTAAATGATACACCTTTTCGTCGGCGTATATTTCAACCTCTCCCGAGTCAACATACACCATTTCCCAGAAATCGTGCTTCTCTCCCTCAAAGTTGAATGCCTTGTCGAATTCAAAATAGTGAATTGTAACGATTTTGCTGATGAAAACGGCATTTGCGAGCTTATGCTTTATGTATTGTAATCCCATAACAACCACCTTGTTTACAAATTTATACATTTAGATTAAAAAAATATATTAACTTTCGACCAAATTTATTGTATCATATAATTAGACAAAACGCAAGACACATTTATTTTTTAAAAAATAACACTTACAGGAGGTTTTGAAAATGAAAAAAGGTATAAGCATCTGGTCATTTGCAAACGGCACTTTAAAGGAAAAAATGCTTCTCGCAAAAAAGGCAGGCTTTGACGGCATTGAGCTGTCCCTCGACGAGGTGGGAGAGGTTTCCCTCGAATCCACAGAAGAAGGGCTTCTTGAAATCAAGGCATATGCAAAGGAAATCGGCATTGAACTTTACAGCGTTGCAAGCGGACTTTACTGGACCTACAACTACACCAGCGCAAATGAAGAAAACCGCGAAAAGGCAAAGGCAATCACAAGAAAGCAGCTTGAAGTGGCAAGCATTCTCGGCTGTGACACAATTCTTGTTGTTCCGGGTGCGGTTGAGGTAGCATTTGACCCCGGCGAAGTTGTTGAATACGATGTTGCATACGAAAGAGCAAAGGCGGCACTCAAGGAGCTTGCGCCCTATGCGGAAAAACTGAAAGTTGCAATCGGCGTTGAAAACGTATGGAACGAGTTTCTTCTCTCTCCCCTTGAAATGGCAAGATTCATTGACGAAATCGGAAGCGATTATGTCGGTTCATACTTTGATGTTGGAAACGTTATGTTCTCAGGCTTCCCCGAACACTGGATAAAGATTTTAGGCAAGAGAATAAAGAAGGTTCACTTCAAGGATTACAGAAGAGCTGTCGGCAACGCAGGCACTGCAGGCATGGTTGACCTTTTAGCAGGCGACGTAAACTATCCCGCAGTTATGGAAGCGTTTAAGAAAGTCGGCTATGATGACTGGGCAACAGCAGAAATGCTTCCGCCTTACAGACATTATCCCGAAACAATTATTTACAACACATCAAACGCAATGGATAAAATTTTAGGGAGGAAATAAAAATGATTAAGGTTGGACTTATTGGCTGCGGATTTATGGGCGGCATGCACGCGGCTTGTTACAAGCAGATAAAGAATGCAAAGCTCGTGGCTGTTGCAGATGTAAGAGAAGAAAAGGCTCTTGCTGTTGCAGGCGAAGATACAAAGGTATATGCAACAGGTATGGAGCTTATTGAAAATGCTGACGTTGATGTGGTTGACATCTGTCTTCCTACATATCTTCACACAGCTCACGCAGTTGCGGCAATGAAGAAGGGCAAGAAGGTATTCCTTGAAAAGCCCGCGTGTCTTACAAAGGAAGAAGGCAAGCTTCTTCTTGATGTTCAGAAGGAAACAGGCGCGATTGTTCAGGTAGGTCAGGTTCTGAGATTCATGGACGAATACCTTTACCTCAAGAAGCTCAATGACACAAAAGAATACGGAAAGCTTATAAGCGCAACCCTTGCGCGTAAAAGTCCGCTTCCCGGATGGGCATGGGAGGGTTGGCTCCACGACACGGCAAAGAGCGGCTCTGTTGCACACGATATGCACATCCATGATGTTGACTTTGTGCGTTTTCTTCTGGGCGAGCCTGACAGCTTCAAGACAACAGTTGCAAGAGACAAGGACGGAGTGCTTTCCCACATCTTTACCTCTTTTGTATACGGAAGCACCTGTGTAAACACAGAGGCAACATGGGATTTACCTGCTGATTTCCCCTTCAGCCCCTCATTCCTGTTAAAGTTTGAAAAGGCTACAATCGTTAACGACGCACAGGGTCTTCGCAAGTACCTCTCTGACGGCGGATGCGAAGAAATCAAGCTCGAGCCTGCCTTCAAGGGAGAAAACGACATCGGAGGAAACATTTCCGACCTTGGCGGCTACTACGTTGAGCTTAAGTATTTTATTGACAAGCTCGATGCAGGAGAAACACCTGACGTTGCTCCCCTCTCGGAGGGCGTAAAGTCTGCAAACCTTGTTCTTGATGAAGTTGCAAGCGTTGGTGGGGCGAAAATCTAAAATTTCAATTGCATATAATAAATACCACCCGCAAAACGGGTGGTATTTCCTTCTTAGGCTCCCTTGTGCAAAGGGAGCTGTCAGCCTTGTGCTGACTGAGGGATTGTTTTTCTTTTATGCTTTTTACAATCCCTCCGAGTTTTGCCTACAGGCAAAACCCACCTCCCTTTACACAAGGGAGGCTTTTCCACATAAATCCCGACTCTCTAACTCAAAAATTTAATGTGTTTTCTATTCATCGGTTAATCTCTATTGAACCACGCGACAATCGCGTGGATTTATTTTTGCAACACAAAAGAGTATAGATAATTAAATCTGTACTCTTTTTTATATTTCAATCAAATTATTTCTTTGTCGCTGTCATCTGAATAATTCAAAAAATTTTTCGGGTAATTTTACAGGAATATATACCAATCTATATTCACATTCGTAAGTTTCGGTATTGCCATCGGAATCATTTTTTACTACCTTTATCATATTTCCGTTTGCATCATAGATGCAGTCGCGAGTTTCGGTATCGCCGTCGAAATCAGTAAATACTTTCCTTATCAAATTTCCGCTTGCGTCATAGGTGTAGTCTTCAGTTCGGGTATAGCCATCGGAATAAGCATATACATACTTTATCATGTTTCCGTTTGCGTTGTATTCCCAAGTTTCTGTATAGCCGTCATAAGTTTCTACTCTTTTTATCGGATTTCCATTTGTATCATAGCTGTAGTCGGAAGTATAGGTAAAGCCGTTGGAATTGGTTTGTATCCTCTTTATTGCGTTTCCGTTTGCATCATGGCTGTAGTCGTAAGTATAGGTGTCGCCGTCGGAATCAGTATGTACTTCCTTTATCATGTTTCCATTTGCGTCATAGTTGTAATCGTAAGTATAGGTATCACCGTCGGAATCTGTACGTACTTCCTTTATCTTGTTTCCGTTTGCGTCATAGATGCAATCGTAAGTAGTGGTAATGCTGTAGGGATTAGTACATACTTCCTTTATCTTGTTTCCGTTTGCGTCATAGATGCAATCGTAAGTAGTGGTAATGCTGTAGGGATCAGTACATACTTCCTTTATCTTGTTTCCGTTTGCGTCATAGCTGTAATCGTGAGTAGTGGTATTGCCTTGGAAATCAGTATCTACTATCCTTATCAAATTTCCGTTTGCATCATAGGTGTAAGTTTTGTTTGTTGGGGTTGTTTTCGTAAAGTTTTGAAAATCGTCAGACCATGTGTAACTAGCGGTTGCCGTTGTTTCTCCTCCAGTGTTGATTGATGTTTGCTGGACAGGTAAACCCTTTTCGTCAAAAGTAATTTTTGAAGTGCTGTAAGGACCGGTTTCTTTTTCAACTATATAGTAAAAAAACTCAAGCTGTTCTTTTGCCCTTTCGTCATCACCAAGCTCCTCTAAAAGTTTCTTGGCAGAAGAATAGTCCTTTGCTTCTATCAATTCAAGTGCTTTTTCGTATTTTTCATCATCTTCCATATCTTCAGTGTTAACAACACTTGCCTTTTCATCTTCTGCATCAACAACACTTTTTTCTTCTTTTTCTTCAATTTCTTCATTTTCTTCGGTATAATCCGAGACCACACACGAAACAAGGCTCAATGCGAGAATAAATATGAGAAGCGTGCTAAAAAATTTTTTCATTTTTTCTTCCTCCGAGAATTTTTATGTTTTGATTATAGCACATACAATTCAAAATTGCAACTACTTTTTGACTATATTTTTGCCTGTAGTTTTAATTGTAAATATCGGTTACAATTTAATTACAAGGAGGCGAACTATTATGGATTTCATAATAAAAAAACCTACAAGCTCTAATCGAACCATAAGAATGCCCGATTCGCTTATAGATACACTCGGCAAAATCGCAACCGAACAAGGTATATCTTTTAACCAACTCGTTGTTCAGTGCTGTGAATTTGCACTTGAACACCTTAAATCAAACGATGAAACACAAAAGAGTACAGACAAATAATCTGTACTCTTTCTTTTTATTCTTCGATGTGACACAGAGTCCGTCTGTACTCGGAGGGAGATATGCCCTCGCTTTGCGAAAATACCTTGGAAAAATACGCCGAGCTTCCAAAGCCGCACTCCTGTGCTATCGTGCCAATGCTTGTGTCGCTGTTTATAAGCGCCTCTTTCGCCCTTGTGAGCTTTGCCTCTCTCGCATATTCAAGTATTGTAATTCCCGTTGTCTTTTTGAAAATATGCATCATATAGTAGAGGCTGACACCCGTCTTTTTCGCAATGTCTGCAACGCTTAACTCATTTACCAGATTTTCTTCGATGATACTCTTTATTTTATCAACAATCGGTGTGTGTATGTCATTTTTCACAGACACAGAACGAATAAGACTTATCATCTTAATAATAGTCTTTTCTTTGTCGCTACCCTCTTTTTCAAGACTTTTTACCAGCCTGTCAAGTCTGTCCGTCTCAATCTCCGACATATACTCACAGTTTATGGGGTAGTAGTCGAATATTTTTTCAATAATCTTATCGGGGAATTTTTTAATAAGGTGCTGTGCAAGCTCCTTGTCCGAAAACTTGACAATTTCGTTAAAGGGATTCTCGTCTTCGTTTTCGTATTTGCCGAGCTTTGAAATAATGTGACAAAGCCTGCTGTCGGGACTTGTTACCTTGCCGTTTATAATGTCCTCTTCCGTAATCTTGGAATACAGAATTTCTCGTGCACAGGAATATACCGCATCAAATGAACTGAGGTTTCCGCCGCGCTCTCTGTCATAGATAATATAAATATATCCGTCATCTCCAACCGCCGCATCGGGATAAGAAACATATCTTTCATCAAGCAAAAGCTTGTATTTCCAGCTCTTTCCCTCGTCCTCCGAAAGAAATGCCGTAAGATGAGTTCTTCTTTTGGCAAGCGACATATCATGATTTATAAGCAGTATTCTTCCCGATTTCAGCCTTTTGATGAAGAATCTTGAGTCGGGACCGCCTATACCGCTGTCTTGTCCCTCAGTCCAGGTTTTTCCTCTGTCATAGGAATATGATACGCCTATTCCATAGTAGGTTCTGACATACATTGCAATCCTTCCGTCTTGCAGCTCAAGGAACATATGCTCATCAAAGCTTCTCTGCTTGACGCTTGCACCGCCATGCTTTACAAAGCTTTTTCCGTTGTCAACGCTCTTGTAGACAAAGGCTCTTCTATCGCTGTCGTCCTTGTCAGTATTAAAGGGGCCCGGAGTTTTGCCCGTGTGCCATACGGCTATCGGGAAAAACCATTCTCCCGTAGAAATAACCGTAGGCTTGTTCATCATAACGTCCTTGCCTATTCTGATTTCCTGTGACCATGTAAGCTCCCCGGCATCGGGGTCATCGCAGATAACCGCATAAACTGCAGGATCCGGTGCGCATGACCAGATAAACCACAGCCTCTTTAACGGGTCTATCCACAGACACGGGTCGTAGCACCTGTGATTTTCAAGGTAAGCTGCAGCAATGGGCTCGCTGAAATTTATTCCGTCATCGGATTTTACAAGCATAACGTAATTTCCGATTTCCTCCATTGTTCCGCCCGAATAGAATGCCGAAAATATTCTTCCTTTGGGAGTAACCTCAATTCCGGGAACACCCTGCCAT
>JAFTIR010000042.1 GCA_017456765.1 Clostridia bacterium
TTCACGCAGTTTCTGGGCTCTTCCTGCTTTGTGATAAATTACCTTATGCTGTCGGCATATACGGGCTGTTTCATGAACGCAACGGGCTCTCTTCGAAACCTCATTTTCCTCTCAGGACGAAAGGCGAGAAAAATATGGATTCTCGTACTTATATGCCTTCTTCTTATTTCGGGAACGATTATCACATGGGGCGGATTTCTCTCGCTTCTTCCGTTCTTAGGAATGTTCTCGGTAACAATAGCCATGTATTCTGACAACGGCAAATACATCCGCATGGCACAGCTTTTCATAAGCTCGCCCTGCTGGCTTATATACAATTTTGTAAGCGGAACTATCGGCGGAGTAATATGCGAGGTTTTCGTAATTGCTTCAACGGTCATTTCAATTATCCGCTACGGCTTTGACGGCTTTGAAAAGTAAAAGGAGATTTTTAACCATGGCAACTAACAGAAAACTGACAAACAAAAAATACATTTTCGCACTTGTATTCTTATGTTCGATAGTATACTTTGTCAGCTATCTCACAAGAATAAACTACTCGGCGGTACTCGTCGAGATAATGAAGAGCGAAGGTTACACAAAAACGGCGGCATCAGTACCCCTTACGGGACTGTTTATCGTCTATGGTGTAGGACAGCTCATAAGTGGAGTCTTGGGCGATAAGTTCAGCCCCGAAAAGATTATTCTGTTCGGACTTTTGCTTACAAGCGCCATGAACATTGCCCTTCCCTTTGCACATTCGACGAGTCTAATGACTGTAATCTGGAGCATCAACGGCTTTGCTCAGGCTCTCATGTGGCCGCCTCTTGTCAAAATCCTTGCAAAACATCTTCGACTTGAGGACTATTCCAAAAACATTGTTTATGTCATCATGGGTGCAAATCTCGGTACGATATTTGTATATGCCGTAAGCCCCGTTGTAATAGCTGTATCGAACTGGAAATTTGTATTTTTCGGTGCGGCGGCGATTGCACTCATATCGGCGGCAATATGGATTCTGACTGTTTTCAGAATTGAAGGATGTGCTGTTGAAACTGAGGCTGACTTTGTCCCTGTCGCAAAAAAGGCAGACAGCAAGATTCCCTTCACAAAGTCGGCAATAATTCTTCTCTCCCTTATCATGTTTGCCAACATTTTCCAGGGACTTCTGCGTGACGGTATCACAACCTGGATGCCCACATATATGTCAGACGCCTTCGGCTTTGGTTCGGGCAGTGCCATTCTTACGGGTATTGCACTTCCGATTGCGGCTATCACAATGTCCTTCTTTACCGCAAACATATACCGCAAAATCCTAAAAAATGAGGCAAAGTGTACAACCCTGTTTTTCTCGATATGCACCGTTGCTTGTTTCGTTCTCGTTTTTGCCGGAACATCAAATCCCGTTCTTTCTACGGCAATGCTCATGGTAGCAAGCGCCACAACTCAGGCTGTAAACTTTATGTACACCTCCATTGCCGTTGCAAAGTTTGAGAGATTCGGCAAAACAAGCTTTATTACGGGTGCCATGAACTCCTCTGTTTACATAGGCTCTGCAATCTCCACCTACGGAATTGCGGCAATTACCACCCATTTCGGTTGGTCGGGTACAATGGTCACATGGTTTGCCTGCGCACTAATCGGTCTTATTGTGTGCATATTTTCAATTAAACCGTTTAAGGCGAAGATATGAGAATTAGGAATTAGGAATTAGGAATTTGAGTATTTAAATATGAAGTTGCCCTGTGCCTTTCGGCACAGGGCATTTTATTGTATTCTTTGTTAAGTTATTCAAGTATCTTTTTAATATCCACATCTGCAAGGAAGGGAGCAACTGCACTCATTGTGAGGTGGCAGAGGGATGTATTCCACTTTGTGTCCTTACCCCAGCCTTCAAACGTCATTGTACCGCCCTCGGCAACTATTCTTCTCCATGCACCCTCGTCAAGCAAACAGTCCTTAAGGTCATCCCACTTATCACGTCGAACCAATCCCATAAGTGTCGGGAAGTATGTAAAGAGGGCAACAGAGCTTATTTTTCTTTCCCTTAACATATTAAGGATGTTTTCTTCGCTTTCTTCATCGGGACAAAGACCAAAGCCAAAGGTGTAGAGGTTACCGATAATACTTACATGGTCGGAATTTAATGAGTCGGTAAACACATGCTTTTCCTTGTCGTAGAAAGCGTCAAGAAACGCATTGTAAAGGTCAGTAGTATCTCTGTAAGGAGCTTCTCCAAGAGCTTCTGCAATCTTGTTTACACTCTTAATTGCCTCAAGATAGTGACCGCACATTACAACGTGAGGTTCTTTACAGCCCTTGTTGTCATCGTTCATCACCTTTACATAGCCGTCATGGTAGTTTGCAGGCCATTCAACGAGGTTCCACTTATCCGTAACATTGATAAGGTTGTCGTCTCTTTCATAATCTCTTCTGTAAACCTCAAGAAGCTTTACGCACTTTGGATAGTTCTGTCTGAGATATTCCTTATCTCCCGTCACTCTGTAATGCCAGAGAACGAGGTGAACAACCATAAGCGAGAATTCTGCAATTTCCTGCATGAGTGAGCCGTCAAGACAGGTCATGAGGCTCTCAGAAATGAAGGATGAGTAGAAAGCATCATCAATGAGCTTTCTTACTATGCTGTCGTCACCGCTCATTATAAGGTGAGTAAGTGCTGTGTAACAGCCGTCGCCGACATAGAAGCCTTTTTCTCTTTCGCAACAGTCCTGAATAACCTCCTGAACTGCGTAGTGCATTGTGTCCTCGCACAACTTCCAGATAGCTTCCAGATGCTCGTTGCCTCGGTATTCGGGCTTGAGCTGACTTGCCGCCTTGAAGGGATAATGGCGGATGTTGAAGTAAATATCATAAACCTCTACTCCCTCAGGGATGTCAACTGTGGCATATCTGAATGCCTTGAAGTCAAACCATTCGAGGCTATCCTCGTTTCCTGACAGAATCCACGGCTCTATATACTTGCAGTTTGCACGAAGCTCGTAGCGTACCGAGCCGTCATCATTAAGTTCCTGGGCGCACTTAATGATAAGCTCATCGCCCATCTTGCCCTTTGCCTTCATGCAAAGATAACCTGCATAAACCTTACCAAAGTCAAGATAGAGAGTGTTTCCTCTCATTTCAGTTTCGACAGGCTCTACCTTTTCAAATACAAGCATCTTGGACTTCTGCTCGACAAGTGTATGGTCTGCGCAGTTGTTCTTTTTAGCTGTTTTCCAGTCAGAATCATCAAAGTCCCAGCCCTCGAAGCCGAACATCTTTGAATTTGAATCCTGCTTTTCCATGAACTGTGTATGATAGCCTATTTCATGTGTTTCGGAAAAAGCATCATGGGGCTTTGTGAGAAATGTTTCATCGGTGCAGAGAACGCACTTTCCGTCAACCTCAAGGTCGAAGATTAGGCCGTGTCTGTTATCACCGCTCTGCCAAACTCTGTTTATAAGTCCATGGTAGAGAGTATGTACCGCGATAAGGTTTTCGCCTTTGTTAAGATATTCTGTCACGTCAACAACATTATAATTGTAGTTTGAGTGATAGCTGGGAGCAGGCCCCTGAGTCACAAATTTTCCGTTGATGTAGAGCTTATAATAGTCATCACCCGAAATGAACATTGTACTTTTGCCCGTTTCTTCGAGAGTAAACTTCTTTCTGAAAAGGATATGTCTGTTTCTGTGCTGTGAGCAGTCAATATCCATTTTATCCTTTTCTCTGTGGAAGATGTTTCTGGGCTCAAGGTTTGCAAACTCGTCGTCTGTAATCCATACGCCCTTGAAATTATGATTCATGGTAAATACCCCCTGAAAACTTATTTTGTAACACAATTCTATCATTTAAATTGCAGTTTGTAAAGACAAACAGGCAAAAATCTTTGAATATTTTTCACATAAACAGGGGGATTTTTAAAATAAAAAAAGTAATTTTTGTAAAACTTCAATTTTTTTCAAAAAAAATATGTACAAGTGAAAAAAATTGTGGTAGAATTTATTTGTGGTAAATTTTTAACTTTTTTTACTTCAGAAGGAGTGCTATTTATGAAAAAGATTTACGAAGGTAAGACAAAAGATGTTTACTCACTTGACAACGGCAATGTAATGCTCAAGTTCAAGGATGACTGCACAGGCAAAGACGGGAAGTTTGACCCCGGTGAAAACAGTGTAGGTCTCACAATCGAGGGCATCGGCAAAGCAAACCTTGAAACCTCTATCCACTATTTTGAGCTTCTTAAAAAAGCAGGTATCAAGACTCACTATGTTTCCGCTAACATTGAAGACGCCACAATGGAGGTTCTCCCCGGCAAAGTGTTCGGACACGGTCTTGAGGTAATTTGCAGACTCGTTGCAACAGGCTCGTTTATCAGAAGATACGGCGAATATATTGAAGACGGCACACCCTTAGAGGGCGGCTATGTTGAATGTACCTTTAAGAACGACGCTAAGGGTGACCCCCTTGTAACAGGCGAAGGTCTTGCGGCACTCGGAGTTATGAGCCCTGCAATGTTTGAAAGCATGAAGGAGCAGACACTCAAGATTACAAAGATTGTTGCTGACGACTTAAAGAGAATCGGACTTGACCTTTGGGACATCAAGTTTGAATTTGGTTACAACAACGACGAAGTTATTCTTATTGACGAAATCGCTTCGGGCAATATGAGAGTTTATAAGGACGGCGTAATTGTTGACCCCGTTGAGCTTACAAAGATAATTCTTGCTAACAGATAGTTTGATTTTCCGTTACTTTTCACTCGCGAAAAGTAACCCAAAGCGACCACTCTGCAAAAAATTACCGCTTCGCTCAGATTTTTTGCGTAGCCGTGGAGGCTTTTGCTCAACATAGCATTTGAAAAAAACTTCTGTTTTCTTCTCGCTATTATGGTGTGGTTTGCCTCGCTTTGCGAGGCATAGCCTGCCGGAGGCAGGCAAATCACATGGAGTAGTGAGAGAAACGATATGAGTTTTATTTAACTCTGAGTGGAGTATAAAAAAAGAGCCGCCGCGGCTCGGTCGAATGTTACGGAGCGAAGCGAAGTTTTCGACCATGAGCGGAGAAATTTTGGTACTTTTGTTTCGGGACAAAAGTACAGAAGATTAC
>JAFTIR010000008.1 GCA_017456765.1 Clostridia bacterium
GTTCCACTGGAACCAGTCCTCGGGAAGAGAAAATGTACCGTTCTCTGCTGCTCTTGCATATTTCAGTCCTGCCTCTGTAATTGCGGGAAGGATTTTTGTTTCGTAGTCGCTTCTTTGCTTTGCATATCCTTGCGGCCATGCGATACCGATAGCATCAGCACCGAGATTTTCTTTGATGTACTTGGGACAGTCAAGCGTATCCTTGATAAGCTCCTCAAAGCTCTTACCCACAAGCTTTACGCCTGCAGAACTGTGACCGACATAACCCTCGTCAAAACAAGCAGGAATATGAGTCATTGAGTGATTGGAAATCTCGTGTCCCTCGTAAACACTCTTTACAAACTCAAATATTTTTTCTTCTGAGGATTTGTCGGGTGCTCTCGAGCCAATGTTGGTTTTTATGTTCTGTCCCACAAGATTGAAGGTACATTTGATACCGTACTTGTTCAGAAGCTCTACAAGCTCCACATCATAACGCACTGCATCATCGTAATTGAATACCACTGCCTTTGATGTATAACCGGGGTAGAGAGGGGCGGAAAACTCAACTTTGTTATCGGAATATGCGTCTATGCGGATAGCCTCTGCGAGCAGTTTGCCCGCGGTATCCGTAACAACAAGCTCTATGTAGGTATCCTTGCTTTCTTTTACATCAAGCTTTACGGACATATTTCCGCTACTGCCGATTTTATAGTTTTCTTTTGCGGATGCTATTTCTTTATCGTCTTTGTCATACTGAGTAGCCTTAAAAATAACATCAAGCTCTTTTTCGTAATTCTTATAATCTACACTGAATGTGTTTTCGCCCTTTCCGAATATTGCTTCGGGAAGCTCGTAATCACCTGCATAAACCTTTGCGTTGTCAAAACTCATACTTGCCACACCTATTTCATATGTTCCGATGACTACATCGCCGTCGTAAACTGTGATTTTATCTCCTTTTTTTGCTGTATCCTCGTCAATGAGAGCTTTACCGTATTTGTCGGTAAATTCGAGTCTGAATCCTGAAAGCTCGCCCTTGACATTTTGCTTTATCTGCCCTATATTGTCACTGCCGTAGCCGTTGACAGACATATTTTCTACAATATACTTTTCCGATGTGATTGAAGGAATCGGAACATTTCCGGAATATACATAATAATCATCAAAGTATATATAGGAATCCTTGATGTGGGGTGTTGCGTATCTGAAGATTATACGGAAGGTGTTGTTCTTTACAGGAGTGGTACTTGTTGAAACGAGCTTTTCATTAACGTACAGTGAAAATGTTGTGCTGTCGGGCTCGTATACAAGTGTGAGCTTTGACCATTTTCCCTCCTCAAGGGAAGATGTGCTTATGGGGTCAACAACCGGGGCGTGAGATGCCGTTGCAAACACGATTTCGCTGACAGTATTGTTGGGAACAACGGAAATTGACATAACCGTGTTTTTGTTTGCCGTTTCGGGTTTTCCTATGTAATTTATAAAGTAGTCTTTTTCGGGAGTTGCAAATCTTATACCGCTGAAAAGACCGCTGACGTCATCGGCATCTCTTCCAAAGACGCCTTTTTCGGTGCTTACGGTTGCCCTGTAAACGGTGGTCTTTGAAAGGTCTGTGTCATCTGTTCTCTTTTCCACGAGAGTTGCACCCTGAGCACTTTTACGCGTGAGAATAACGGTTCTTGTGTTCTTGTCCCAATCAACGCCGACTCCGAAGCTGTCTGCAATTGCTCTTGCAGGAACCATGGTGCGGTTATTGATGATTGATGCAGGAACATCAATTTTTATTGCAGTTCCGTTCTTGTAAAGAACATTTTCTCCCACGGTGAGCTTGATTTGGGTGTCACCGAGTTTGGAGGTCGCTGTTCTTGTGTCCTTGTCCCATTCGACTGTTGCACCGAGGGATTCAAAAATTGCACGAAGCGGAACCAGGGTTCTTCCGTCAACGATGGTTGCGGGTGAACCGTAGCTTTCACAGTCTATAACCTTTCCGTCAAGTGTTACAATTACAGGCTTTGCTTCCTCTGCCATTGAAAAGGGAGCTGTGGCAAATACCATGACAATTGCCAAGAAAAATGATAGTAATCTTTTCATATAAGTTACCTCTTTATATATTTTTTATCAAAGATATTTTACAACACATAGAACGTTATATCAATGTTTTCTCTAAATAATTTACAAACTTTTTGATATTTTACTCTATTTGACGAAAATCCCACCTACGTTACCGCGGCGGGACTTTCAAGTTAATTGTTAAGCGCCAAAAGAAAAATCAAACAAATCAATTTCTCCTTCGCCCTCATATTTGAAGAACAGAGAGTGAACGCCGTCGGTAAAACAAGCCTTTTCCGAGAAAGAAGCTGTGCCGCCTGTTTTTGATATGTTGATAACAGATACGGGAGAACTGTCTGTACCGTCTGAGTATACCTTGATAACGCCGTTACTGTCCGCTTTCACGCTGACGGATATTTTGCCAATGTTTCTGAAATCAAAGTATTTGTATCCGATAACACTTTCGTTTTTAATTCCCTCGATGTACTGGTTTGCTGTGGTGTCACCGTCAGACTTGTCCTGCGCAAAATGTGCCGAAGTATTTATGAGATTGCAGGCAATATATGCGGGATATGTGCCTGTGGCGGGCAGGGGAGAGGACGAGAGTCCGCAGCTTGTTACACATACTTGTTTTATTGAGCCGTCTTTTTCAATATTTATTTTTTCTGCACACGCCTGCCTTGCAAGTCCTGCACCCGTCTGGCGGTGATAGAAAATATAATACTGACCGTTTATTTGGCATACACTTCCGTGGTTATTTCCGTCAATGGCTTTTCTCTGAGTGTTGCCCTCATAACCCTTGTCTGTGTTGCTTATGATAACTCCGCCGTATCTGAACGGACCCATGGGATTGTCGCTTGTAGCATAGCACAGCTCATGACCGTGTTCGGAGGAATAAATGAAATAATATTTTCCATTTATTTTACGCATACTCGATGCTTCAAAAAATCCGTGTCCCTCAAAGCCTGTGCCGTCGGATATGAACTTGCTTGGCGCAACCCTGATAGGTCCCCTCTTTATTGTCAGCATATCTTTTTCAAGTTCAACAACGTATGCACTGTCTGCACCTTTGCCGTTTTGCATAAGCTGTTCGTGAAGCTCGGTGTTGTGGGGAGCATAACCTGCATACATCCATATTCTTTCGTCATCATCAATAAAGATCGCGGGATCACAGGCAAGGGGGTCTCCCTTTGCACAGCCGTAGATTGTTCCGTCGGGATGCTTTATTCTGCCTAAATACTCATATTTTCCCATTGGTGTATCGCAAACAGCAACGCCGATTGAGCTTGTGAGGTTCAAAGGATAGTAGAGATAATATCTTCCGTCAAGTCCTTTTGTTACATCAGGGGCGTGGAGCATTCCCTCAAAGCCAGGCTTGTATACCGGATCCCAGTCTCTGTGCCAGATAACTCCCTCACATCTCCAACTGGATAAATCGTCTATGGGTGCTGACCAGCCTACATATTCCTCTCCGCAGTATTTGTTCATTCCGTAATGGTCATGACTGCCGTAAATATACACTCTGTCTCCGAACACATAGGGTTCTCCGTCGGGAATATATTCGTAACAGGGCAAATATGGATTATAGATTCTTTTTTTCATTGTATTTGTCTCCTTTTTGCAATACTTGGATTTGCTATTTCAGTATATCAAAAATAAGGAAAATGTCAATAAGTGTTGGCGAAAAGTTCGAAATGATTTTTCTTAAATTTCACAAGCCCCTCGTCACGCATTTTGCATAATTCATTTGACATGGCGCTTCTGTCAACTGACAGAAAATCCGCAAGCTGTTGACGGTTGAACGGAATGTCAAAACTTGAACTTCCGTTGTTTTTTGCCTGTTCGGATAAGTAAGAAATCAGCTTTTCCCTTGTCGAGCGCATTGACATATGTCCCAGCTTCTGCACAAGCCTTCTGTTTTTTTCGGAAATGGCAAAAAACATATTCTGCACGACCATGGAATGAAAACGGCAGGCGGAGGGGCAGGTGGTGATAATACGTTTTATATCAAACATTATTACCGTACTGTCTTCAAGCGCAACAACGTCGTTAAAGATGCCGCCACTCATGGGGGAGACGTATGCTTCGCCGAACATTTCACCCGGAGTAATTTGCCCCAAAATACTTCTGTTGCCCCAGTAGTCATCTTTTTGTATGTGAAGTTTCCCTTCGACAAGCACAAGAATGTCATCCAAATGTCCACCTTGTCTTAAGACATATTCTCCTTTTTTATAATTGCTCAGCCTCGTGTTAAGGCATGACAGCATTGATTCAATTTCATTTTGTTCGATGCCGAAAAAGATACGTGTTTTTCTCAGAACAGGAATATATTTTTTCATTCTTTCTCTCTTTCCGTTGTAAATACAACCGATTTGTTATAATTATTGTAGTATAATTCTATTGCAAAGTCAAGGAGGTATAAAAAATGATTAGAAAGATAATAAAGATTGATAAAGAAAAATGTAACGGATGCGGTGCGTGTGCTTCGGCCTGCCACGAGGGGGCAATAGAAATGATAAACGGCAAAGCTGTACTTACAAGAGAGGATTACTGCGACGGACTCGGAGATTGCTTGCCGTCATGTCCCGTAAATGCAATCGCATTTGAGGAGAGGGAAGCACCAGCCTATAATGAGAAGGCCGTGCAGGCGTCAAAGCAGAAAAAAGCTCCGCTTCCCTGCGGCTGTCCCGGTACTGCTTCAAAAGCAATAAACAGAGAAAAAAGTGATATTCCGGCAGGTATGCCTGTTACAAGCAAACTTTCCCAGTGGCCTGTGCAGATAAAACTTGTGCCAGTAAATGCACCGTACTTTGATAACGCTAATCTCTTGATTGCGGCGGATTGTACAGCCTACGCATACGGTAATTTTCACAACGAGTTCATCCGTAATCATATAACGCTTATCGGCTGTCCCAAGCTTGATGAGGGAGATTATTCCAAAAAGCTGACGGCAATAATAAAGAGCAATAACATAAAGAGCGTTACAATTGTGCGTATGGAGGTCCCTTGTTGCGGCGGCATTGAAAACGCCGCAAAGAGAGCACTTCAGGAGAGTGGAAAATTCATCCCGTGGAGGGTTGTGACAATTTCCACCGACGGCAGAATACTTGACTGATAAAAACGCCGATTCCCAAAAGGAATCGGCGTTTTGCCTTTAACAATCGATTTCAAACAGTTTTCTCGGGTAATTTGTGAGGTTTTCTGCTCCGTCTTTCTTCACGCAGACAACATCCTCCATACGAAGCCCTATTTCTTTTTCCTTTGAACCGAGGAAAATATCAACGCAGAAGGTCATGTTTTCTTCTAAGAGATAGTCAGAGTTTGTTTCTATCCAAGGAGCTTCACCCTCCATTGTGCCGTTTCCGTGGCAGGGACCGTAAAGAAGCCAGTCTCCGTAGCCCATTTCTGTTACATTTTTTACATGAGCCTTGGCGACCTCGCAGGCAGGGACACCTGCTTTCAACATATTTATTACAGCCTCCTGTGCCTTATATCCTGTTTCGATGAGTGATTTCTGCTCATCCGTCGCCTTGCCGAACACAACGGGGCGGCCGATACTCGAAGCATAGCCGTCAACACGGGCGCCAATCTGGATAAAGGTCATATCTCCCTTTTCGATTTTCTTGTTTCGAGGTCTGCTGATTGCCTGATTTGAGCCTTTGCCCGTGAGTACCCATACAGGGTATGATTCACGCTCAGCACCAAGCTCGTGCATTTTGCCGAGCGCGAGTCCTGCAACCTGCTGTTCTGTCATGCCCACACGGATGTTTTCAAGGACATAGTCAAAGGTTTTTGCCGTAATTTCAGCCGCAGCACGCATACAATTGAGCTCGTTTTCGGTTTTTCTCATACGTATGTTGTTTACAACATAGTCTGCCTTTTCAATCTTTACCTCTCCATAAATGTCAAGTGCTTCTCTCAGTGCCTCATACACGCCGATTGTCATAAGAGGAAGTCCTGCAACACCAAAACGCTTTATTTCTTTTTTGCCGAGTAATTTTTCAAAAACGGTGTTGAATGTATCAAGTTTTTCGCCGGGGTATTCGGGCTCGGAGGATTCTCTGAAAGCCTTAAGACGGCAGATTTCAGAAATCTTGGAGCGGTCGGAAGCATATGTGTAGCTCTCGGGACCGATAAGGAGAATGGGGTCTCCCTCTTTGGCTATAAGCACACCTGCAGTTTCAAAGGACGGCCAGTAGTTTGAAAAATAACGGACAAACTGAGGCTCTGCCTCGTTTCCGTAGGCAAGAATAAGGTCGTAGCCCTCTTCTTTCATGGTCTTTTGTACTTTTTTTACTCTTTCTTTGTATTCCTCGTTTGGAATTGATGGGATGTTTATCATAATTTTTCTCCTTATTTTTTGATATATGAAACGAGATTGTAATTCTTAACTTCAAATGTACAACTTATGTTCCCGTGGATTTCAAATCCCATATTGGTTCCGCTGAAGTAAAACTCGTTGCGGCTGACTTTTCTGCCGAAAATCAAATCCTTGTTTGCACTTTCCATTATCCTGTCAATGTGGGGTGTAAGGTCAACCTCAACGTGCTTCCACTTTTCCGAAACCTGAACATTCTGAGGCTGGGGGCAGAAGCAGTTTTCAAGTCCTCCGTAAACCATTTCGGTGGAAAGACCGTAAATGTGGTTATTTCCTCCCGTTTCCTGCTTCCAGAAGAAAGGCATACCGCCCCTGTTGTCAAAGGGATTGAAGCCAAAATAAATCCAGTTTGCGTCAACAAGATTTAAGTACACATACGCAACAAACTGACAGGCA
>JAFTIR010000009.1 GCA_017456765.1 Clostridia bacterium
GAAGAGAGGATGAGGTTCCAATGCTCATCTTTGCCAAAAGTAGACATATTACATTAATGTAAATGTTGTCAAAGAAAAATACGCCCATAAAGAATATCGCCGCGAATAAATACGAAAAACGAATCATCTTTATGTCTTTTTTCTTGAATAAGTTGAAAATGAAAAGTGTTATAAATGGCGTTACACAGCTTATTATGGATGTTGCCGTATATACAATTTTTGCCATGTCGGAGCTTAACATCAGATGCTCTGTGTAGTATGTAGGAGTCCAGAAGGTAATTGAGGTTGATGAAATCTCGGCAATAGCACCTACAAAAACATAGAAGGGAAAATGCTTTAAGGTGAATACCTTGTAAATCGACTTAAATCCCGGGCTGTTTTGTGAAATGGTGTAACTTATGCTTTTGCTTCTTTCAAGAGAAGTAAATACGTCAAATGCTAAGATGCCGAGAGCAAAAGCAATGGCCCCCGCTACAATAAATGTGTTTTTCCAGTTGAAGATTGTTGCAATGAGACTTGCAATAATGGGACCCGAAAAGCCTGCAAAGGAAAAGAAGGTGCATATGACACGGGAGTGATTTGGCTCTGTGTTTTCCGAAACCGTCTTAACCAGAGGACCTCTCAGCATTGAAAGCGAAAAACCCATAAGCCCGAATAGCAGAATCTGAACGAAACTGTTGCCGACAAACGAAAACAGTATGCTCGAAAGACCGCAAATTGTCATGCCGAGAGAAACCATTTTCTTTGGCTTTATAATGTCGCCTGCAACGCCGCAGATAAGCTGACCGACTGCATATGTTATCATGTATGCCGAGGAAAGGTAGCCTAAAAGCTCTTTTGTGTAAAGTCCTGTCGCCAGCATGTCGGGTGATGTTACACTCAGAACACTCTTCATATAGTATCTTACCATGTAACAGCCGATACAGGTAATGCCTATTTTTATGGCGTTTCCCAAAGCGGTATTGATTTTTGTTTTCATAATTTGAAACACCTACTTGAATTTTGTGTTTTTTTAGTATAGAATAAATGATAACATAAATAAACAAAAAATCAAGTGTGTTCATCAAAAAGAGAAAGTCTCAGAAAGTCTCAATGGTTGTGGAGGTATATTCTATGTATCAGAAAGAGCGCGTAGATAAAATAATGCAGATACTTCGTGAAAATGGATATGTCAGCGTAAAGTATCTTTGCGGTGAGGTCGGGTACAGTAAAGCAACTGTGAATCGTGACCTGAATTTCATGGAAAAACAGAAAATGATAACCCGAAGCTACGGTGCCGTTGAAATTATTGAAAAGAAAGATGTTGAGCTTGAATTCAGGTATCATAAAATGAAGAGGGAAAAGCTGAAACTTTGCAAGGCTGCAGCAGAGCTTGTAAATGACGGAGATATAATTTTTGTTGATTCGTCGTCCACTACCGAATTTATAGCACAGTACCTGATAAAGAAAAATGATGTAACAGTTATCACAAGCAATACTGCGGTTGTCTCATATCTTAGCAGATTTTCCAATATAAAGGTGATTTGTCTTGGCGGTGAGATTATGGAGCCGCCCTCAATGCTTGGCGGAGAACTTTGCGTAAAAAATGCCATGGAGTATAAAGCTGATAAACTCTTCTTTTCTTCCCATGGCATAAATGATGACGGTGAAATAGGTGGCGGTGGCGGATACAGCCTTTTGCTGAATGTCATGGCAAAGAATTCAAAAGAGGTAATTTACCTTGTCGATCATACAAAAATAAATCTCGAGTCGAGGCATGTTATCATGACAGCAGATAATCTTGATGTCATAATCAGTGACTGCGATTTCAATAAAAACTTCAGGGAAAAATTCAGTAAAATTAAATACATAAAAATTGAGTAAATGTGTTGACAAATCAAAACCATTATGCTAATATTTGTTCAATGGCTGGAATATTATAAAAATAACAATCCGGTCATGTACCTAAGGAGGACAAAACCATGAGTACAGAAAAGAAATTTCCCAAAAGACCTTTGATAAGACGACTCGGAACAATCGGTTGTAATAACATTGTTGAAACAACCCCAATAGTTTTCAACGGTGAGCTTTACCGCTTCGAGGTTGTAAGAAGAAAGAGCTTTACTTCGGATAATGCTTCAAGTGTTGAGCATTGGCAGGATGTTGATGACCTTCCTTGCCTCAGATTCATTCATGTAAGAACAAACAAGTCAACTCCCTTGTTTGCTGAGGGCAATTCCTTTGGATTTCCTTACGAGGTCGACGGCACAATGTATGTTGTTACAGGTAATAAGCCTGTCTGGGGAAGTGATGGACTCATATTCTATAAGTCAAAGGACCTTCAGACCTGGGAAAAGCATACCGAAATCAGTCTTCCCGGTTGGAAAATATATAATATGAATATTGCAAAAATGGGCGAAGTTTATACACTTATGATTGAAATTTCCGCGCCTGTTGAAGAGGCAGGTACAAAGCCCTTCACATTCAGATTCATGACTTCCACCGATATGACAAACTGGACTCTTACTCCCAGCGAATGTGTGTTCAATAAGGACAGATACGCAGGAAGCCCCGCGATTTATACCTTTGACGGCGACCCTTACTACTATGTTCTCTATCTTGAACAGTATCCGCTTTACCGCTTCGGAGATTCCGTTGCTCGTTCAAAGGATCTTATAAACTGGGAATATAGCCCCATAAATCCTGTTCTTATGTATGATGATATAGAAGACAGAAAGCTTGCACATCCTTTCTTCTCCCTCAAGGACAGAGAAAGAATTGAAAACGCACTCAATGTTAACAACAGCGATATGGAGTGCTGTGAATATCTCGGCAGAACAATCATCTATTACAGCTGGGGCGACCAGAAGGGCACAGAATTTCTTGCAGAAGCCTGCTATGAAGGACCTATGCACGAATTCTTCAAGGCATTTTTTGAATAATTATAATTATGCACTCTCGGTTTCGGGAGTGCATTTTTTTGCTTTTCTTCAAAAATGTGTTGCTAAATGTGGCAAATAATAGTATAATATCCTTAAATGTAAGACTTTTGAATTAAAGGGTGTAGGATATGAAAGTAACACTTGAAAATGTAACAAAAAAATTCCCGTCAAGGACGAAGAATTCTCCTGATGTAATTGCCGTAAATAAATTTGATTTTGAATTTCCCGACGGAAAGCTTATAGCTCTTCTCGGCCCGTCAGGCTGCGGCAAGAGTACAACATTAAACCTCATAAGCGGTCTTTTGAAGGCTACCGAGGGGAAAGTTTTCTTTGGAGACGATGATGTTACAGAGCTTGCCGCAGAAAAGCGGGGAGTGGGACTTGTATTCCAGAACTATGCCCTCTATCCTCACCTTACCGTAAGACAGAATATTCTTTTTCCTTTGCAGAATCTCAGGGGTAAGGATAAAATGTCGAAAGCCGAGATGAACAGTAAGGCAGAGGAAATTGCAAGGCTTGTTCAGGTGGATAAACTCATGGAAAGAAAACCCAATGAGCTTTCTGGAGGTCAGCAGCAGAGAGTGGCTATCGCAAGAGCACTCGTAAAAATGCCAAAGGTTCTGCTTCTTGATGAGCCTCTTTCAAACCTCGATGCAAGACTCAGACTCCAGACACGTGAAGAAATCAGACGTATACAAAAGGAAACGAGAATAACCACCGTCTTTGTAACCCACGACCAGGATGAGGCTATGAGCATATCCGACATGATTGTTGTCATGCGTGACGGTGTAGTACAGCAGACAGGACTCCCTCAAGAGGTTTATGATAACCCCGACAATCTTTTTGTTGCTCAGTTTCTCGGAACTCCTCCCATAAGTGTATTTGACGGCACCGTGAAGGACGGCTCGCTTTATATAGGAAATGATAAAGTTCTTGACGGAGTATGCGCAGATAACGCAAATGTCACCGTAGGAATACGCCCCGAGGGGTATATTCTTAAAGAAGACGGTGCGCTTTGCTGCAAACTTCGTACCGTTGAGGTTATGGGACGTGATATAAGCGTTGTTTCCTCAAATGACTTTGCAAAAAGTGCCGACATACGCTCGATAATCAGCTCAGAGAATAAGGTCGATACCTCAAAGGAATATGTGAGATTTAACCTCAGACGTGAAAAGGTGTTCCTTTTTGATAAAGAAAACGGAAAGAGAATAAGATTTTGTTCGGAAAAAGGCGGGGTAGAAAACAATGGATAAAAAATCACCAAAGGCTCTGCTTTATCTTTTGCCGTCGCTTTTGTTTCTCGGCGTGTTTTTAGTTTATCCATTGATAGATGTGTTTGTTTACTCTTTTGAAGAGGGATATAATTCTGCATCACAAACGAGTTTTGGCACAGGGCTTTATAACTATTCTTACGTGCTTCACGACCCATATTTTCTTCAGGCACTCAAGAATACATTTATTCTTGTAATAATCACAGTGCCGCTTTCAACAATTCTGTCTCTTGTTATTTCGCTTGGACTCAGCTCGATTAAGGCAGTACGTAACCTTTTCCAGACTGTTTATTTTCTGCCGTATGTTACAAATACCCTTGCGGTAGGTCTTGTTTTTATGATTCTGTTTAAGCCCACAGCCTACAGTGACGGACTTGTAAATCTTCTCATAAATACCTTCGGCGGGCAGTCTGTTGACTTTATTTCGGGGCCATACTGGGCAAAGATGTTTGTGCTTTGCTTTTATACAATTTGGATCGTAATGCCATTTAAGATTCTGATACTTACAAGCGCTCTTGCCAGCGTCAATAAGGATTACTATAATGCCGCAAAGATTGACGGCACAAGTAAAACAAGAACATTCTTCAGAATTACGCTTCCCATGATTTCACCTATGATTTTCTATCTTGTAATAACAGGATTTATCGGCGCATTCAAGGCGTATAGCGATGCCGTTGCACTTTTCGGCACAGACCTTAACACACAAGGTATGAATACAATCGTAGGTTATGTCTATGATATGCTTTACGGCAACAGCGGCGGTTATCCGTCATATGCTTCTGCTGCGGCAATAATTCTTTTTGCAATAGTGTTGACGGTGACCTGTATTAACCTTATTGTCAGCAAAAAGAATGTCCATTATTAAGGAGGGGAGAAAATGAAAAATAAAACAGATGTAGCAGCCACTGCTCTTAAGGCTGTGACATATATCTTTCTCTCCGTCTGGGCGCTTATTGTACTTTTCCCGTTTTACTGGATGATACTGACTTCCGTAAAAGGTTACGGTGCATACAGTAACGAATATATTCCTAAGTTTTTTACTCTTTCTCCCACACTTGAAAACTATACTACAGCTTTTACGGCAGTTCCTCTTTTGCAGTATTTTCTCAACACTCTCATTTTTACTCTTCTTACAACCGCTCTGATGCTCGCCGTGATAATTCCTGCGGCATTTGCCTTTGCAAGACTTGAGTTTCGTGGAAAGAATCTTCTTTTCACCCTCATTCTCTCTCTTATGATGATTCCGAATGAACTTGTTGTTATCACAAACTTTGTAACAATAACAAACCTTGATTTGAGAAACACCTTTACGGGACTTATCCTGCCGTCAGTAATGTCTGTATTCTATGTGTACCTGCTGAAAGAGAGTTTTTCACAGGTGCCGGATGAACTCTACTACGCGGCAAAGGTTGACGGAACGAGCGATTTCAGATATATGTATAAGGTTCTGCTTCCCATATGCAGACCTACCGTTGTGACAATAACGGTACTCAAGGTAATAGAATGCTGGAACAGCTTTGTGTGGCCGAGACTCATAACCGATGAAAAGAGTTATTTTCTTGTCTCCAACGGAATACAGGAGATAAGAGAAAACGGCTTTGGCAGAGAGAATATCCCTGCAATGATGGCGGCAGTAGTTGCTATATCGCTTCCGCTTATTGTGTTGTTTCTCGTTTTCAGAAAACGCATTATGGAGGGTGTTGCGAGAGGGGGCATGAAGGGATGAAAAGGAAGTTTTTCGGTCTTGCCCTTGTGCTTTTAATAATAATCTTTGCGCTTTGTTCGTGTCACGGACAAAAGCAGACAGCAGAAGAAAACGATGTGTTATCAATAAACGCAGAAAGTTTTGATGAGAATAAAAAATATGAAATAACATTCTGGGCAAAAAATGATACAAACATCACGCAGATTGAAATTTATGAAGATGCGATAAAAGATTTTCAGAATTTATATCCCAACATTACTGTAAAATATAAGCCGTACAGTGACTATAGAAGAATATATAATGATGTAATCACAAATATTGCAACCGATACTACGCCGAATGTCTGTATAACATATCCTGACCATATTGCAACATATATCACGGGTAAGGATACGGTGGTGCCGCTTGACGGACTTATGAAGGACGAAAACTACGGACTCGGCGGAAAAAAATTGAAGTTTGACTCCCCGGCAGAAAACGAAATCGTGCAGAAGTTTCTGGATGAGGGAAAAATATCCGGCACACAGTATGCACTTCCCTTTATGCGTTCCACAGAGGCGTGCTATATCAATAAAACCTATGTTGAAAAGCTCGGATTTGATATTCCCGAAAATCTGACATGGGATTTTGTATGGCAAGTGTCCGAGGCGGCAATGAAAAAGGATAAAGACGGAAATTTCGCGGTTAACGGACAGAAGGTTATGATTCCGTTTATTTATAAGTCGACGGATAATATGATGATACAGATGCTTTCCCAGCAGAATGCACCCTATTCGTCGGAAAACGGAGAGGTTCTCATTTTCAATGATGAAACACGTGAAATTCTAAAAAAAGTGTCAATTCACGCAAAAAGCCGTGCTTTCTCAACCTTTAAGATTTCAAGCTATCCCGGAAACTTCTTTAATGCAGGACAGTGCCTGTTTGCCATTGACTCAACGGCAGGGGCTACCTGGATTGGAACACATTCTCCGAACAGCGATATAAGCAAAAACAACACGTTGGACTTTGAAACAATCGTAATGCCAATTCCGCAGTATGATGTGAATAATCCCAAGATGATTTCGCAGGGACCGTCTGTGTGTGTTTTCAACAAGGAAGACGAGGGCGAAGTCGTTGCGGCATGGCTGTTTACCCAGTACCTTCTGACAAATAAGGTTCAGATTGCTTACTCTCAGACCGAGGGATATGTACCCGTAACTCATACGGCGCAGAATTCGGAGGTATACAGAGATTATCTTGCTCGTGCAGGCGAGGACAATGAGCTTTACTACGACATTAAAATAAAGGCGGCAAAGCTTCTTTTGGGAAACACAGACAATACTTTTGTAACCCCCGTTTTCAATGGCTCGGCAGACCTCAGAAGTGCGGCAGGTGAGCTTATTGAAATAGCGGCGAAGTCCGTAAGACGTGGAAAAACGGTTGATGACCAATTCATTGCCAACAGCTTTAACGAAGTTGCCTCTCTTTATAGACTAAACAGTATTGTACCAAATTCTTCTTCGGCAAAAAAAGTAGATTTTGGACCGTTTCCAACCGGAGCAAAGGTGCTTGTTGTTTGTCTTGTGCTTGCCTGGCTTGTAATGGGATTTTATTTTGTTATATCACGTAAAAGACGAAAATAGTCTCTTTTATCTTGACATTATTGGAAAATTGTGTATAATTAGCATTGTAAGACAAAATCAAAAAACAAAGGAGAATTACAAAAATGAAAAAGATTTTACTTGTACTCGCAGTAATTGCATTGTCCGTGTTTATGCTTGCTTCATGTACAGTGGATGAAGTTGATGAAAACGCAAAAAACAGCGTAGATGCAAAAGACAATGTTGAACCCGTCGATGAAGGTAAGGAAGAAAACGAAGAGGTTGTTGATGAAGATGTTATGACATATGCTGACTATGTTGCAGCAGCTATTGACGACGAAGTTGTAATCGATGCATACGTTCAGGGTAAGCAGTCCTGGTGGGACAATAAGGCTACTGTTTATACACAGGATGAAGACGGTGCATACTTCCTTTATGAAATGGCTTGTTCCGAAGAAGACTATGCAAAGCTTGACAATGGTACACACATAAAGGTAAAGGGCTATAAGGCTGAATGGTCGGGCGAGGTTGAAATTGTTGATGCAACATTTGAAATCATCGACGGCAATTACATTGCAAAAGCAGTTGATGCAACTGCATGGCTTGGTACAGACGAGCTTGTACAGCACCAGAACGAATTGGTATCTTTCAAGAAAATGACTGTTGAGTCTGTAAGTTATAAGAACGATGAACCCGGTGATGACATTTATGTTACACTTTCAAAGGATGGCGCAAGCTATGATTTCTGTGTTGAGTATTATCTTACAGGCACAGAGACAGACGTATATAAGACCGTTGGCGAGCTTGAAGTAGGAGACGTGGTTGATGTTGAAGGCTTCCTTTACTGGTACAATGGTCCCAATCCTCATATCACAGCAATTTCTGTTGCAGAATAATTTATATGTCAGATGTAAAAACCGAGGCGTTGCCTCGGTTTTTTTGTGTGCAAAATGCAGAAAATTGAATTAAAGTATTGTAAAATCGACAGGAATGTGATAAAATACACATGTATGTAACTTTATAGTTGATACAGGAGGTAAATATGGATATTTTCAGCATTTTGAGCCTTATCGGCGGCCTTGTACTGTTCCTTTACGGTATGGACCTTATGGGAGATTCCTTAAAGAAGCTTGCAGGCGGTAAGCTTGAATCTATTCTTGCAAAGCTCACATCAAACAGATTTAAAGGCTTTCTTCTTGGCTTTGTTGTAACGGCGATTATACAGTCGTCGTCTGCCACAACTGTAATGCTTGTAGGTTTTGTAAACTCCGGACTTATGACTCTAAAGCAGACCATAAGCATCATAATGGGCACCAACATTGGTACCACAGTAACCGCATGGTTGCTCAGTACCGCAGGTATTGACGGCACAGGCAGTATCATTATGAAGCTCCTCAAGCCCGAATCCTTCACTCCGGTTCTTGCGGTAATTGGTTTTCTGATGATAGCTATGGCAAAGAATGATAAGAAGAAACACGCAGGTTCAATTCTTGTCGGCTTTGCAATCCTTATGTTCGGTATGGAGACTATGGGTGCATCGGTTGAGGGATTAAAGGAAAATGAATCCTTCAAGAATCTTCTTACAATGTTTTCAAATAATCCTCTCATGGGTATTCTTGTTGGTACAGTGTTTACGGCAATTATCCAGTCGTCCTCGGCATCTGTCGGCGTACTTCAGGCGCTTTCGCTTTCATGTATAGTTCCGTATTCAACCGCAATCCCCGTTGTTCTCGGTATGAATATAGGCACAACAATTACACCTATCATTTCTTCAATCAGCGGTAACACTGATTCAAAGAGAGTTGCTTTTTCCTGTCTTTATATCAAAATGATAGGCGTTGCGATAGTTACGGGTATTTTCTATACACTTAATTCCTTTATAGGCTTTGAATTTTTGACAGCACGGGCATCTGCATTTAATATTGCGGTTGTGCATACACTCTTTAATATTATTTCAACAATAATTCTTCTCCCGTTCTGTTCACTCATTGAAAAGCTCGCACTCAAGACGATAAAGGGTAAAGAGGGCGAGGAGGAAGCAGGTGCGTTTGCTGTCCTTGATGAAAGATTCCTTGCAATGCCATCGTTTGCCGTTGAAAAATCAAAAGACCTCGTATGCGAGATGGCAGCGGTTTCGAATGAATCCTTTAGAATTGCAACAGAACTCATGGAGAACTATGATGATACATTGTTCGATAAGGTAAAGAAACTTGAATCAAAGGTTGATAAATACGAGGATAAAATCAGCACCTACCTTGTAAAGATAGCCGAGCATCAGATTTCAGGTAATGAAAGCCGTGTTGTAACGGAGCTTCTTCACTGCATAGGTGATATTGAAAGAATTTCCGACCATGCACTTAACATTGCAGAGGTTGCCGCGGAGATTCATGAAAAGAAGATAGATTTTTCCGAAAAGGCAAAGGCAGATATAAAAATTATCACAAATGCTGTTACAGAGGTACTTGATATTGCAATAGCATCGCTTGTTAATGACGACCTTGATGCTGCAAGAAAGGTTGAACCTCTTGAACAGGTAATTGACCGCTTAAAGAGAAAAATCAAAAACGGACATATTTCCCGTCTTCGCCAGGGCGACTGTACGATGGAGCTTGGTTTTATTCTTTCTGACCTTCTTACAAACTATGAAAGAATTGCCGACCATTGCTCGAATATCGCAGTATGTTTTTTGGAAATGTCCCATGATTCCTTTGAAACCCATGAATATCTCAATAACTTAAAATCGGGTGGAGAAGAAACCGAATTCAAGGAAATGTATCAGCAGTATAAGGCAAAATATTATATACAATAGTAAAAAAGGACCGGGCTGAGTGCCTGGTCCTTTAAGTATACCTTTTTGGATTATTTGTTTCTCCAAGAATATAATCACAACTGACATTATAAAACCTTGCAAGCGAAATGATGTGATGAATTGGTATTTCATTTATTCCTTTTTCGTATCTTGAATAAACTTGCTGGGTTGTTTTCAAATAATCAGCAACAGTTTTTTGCATTAAATCGTTATCTTCTCGGAGTTCTTTTATCCGTTCAATGTAAGATTTCATAAAACCACCTCCGAAAAAATATTATCATACATCACATTTAGTGTATTGACAATACGCCACAAGTGGTGTATAATGTCGATATGAAGGATGTAATTTGAATATTCAAATCTGCAATTCTTTAATAGAGTGGAAGGAGGAAGAAAAATGGGAGTTGCTTCTTTAGTATTGGGTATAGTATCACTTGTGGTTTCTGTATTTTTTGTGGGATTCAACTGGCTTGCAGTTATATTGGGCATTATTGGCGCAGTACTTGGTGCAATTGGCAGAAAAAAACCCGAACAAAAGGGAACGGCAACGGCTGGTCTTGTAATGTCCATAATCGCGGTTGCACTTGGTGTTATTTTCTGGCTTGCTTGTGCAGCTTGCGTAGGCGGTGTTACAAATGCTATATCATCACTTTGATGATAACCCGACATGAAAATACATATCCCTGTTGAAAAGCAGGGATATGTTGCTCTTATTTTAGAAATTACAAAAATGAATCCTTATATAGAAATTTTTGGTTTAAATCTATCATCATATGGTCTATTGATGCTGATAGCGGTACTGACAGTTTTTTTCTTTGCATGGAAGAGAGCAAAGAAACTGGGTATTCTTACAGAAGATGTCATTATTATTATGGCTACTTCATTGGGCTTTATTCTTTTTTTCGGATATGTTGTATATATTCTTGTAACATATCCGATTGAGCTTATACTCAAATTTTTGAGTGAAGGTAATTACAGGTTTCTTGAGAATGGTGGACTTGTGTTTTATGGCGGTGTTGGTGGAGCTGTAATTGGTGCTTTGTTAGGAATGCGAATTACACAAATTACTTTTTATGAACTGTGTTATGTTTTTATACCATTTGTACCTTTGGGGCATGCTATTGGCAGGGTGGGTTGCTTTATGGCAGGCTGCTGTAACGGAATTGAGTATGACGGAGTATTTGCAGTTTATTATAAAAATTCTATTTTTGGACTTTCGCCTGGGCAAGGATATTTCCCGGTCCAATTATTTGAAGCCTTTTTTAACGTAATAATCTGTCGTATTCTTGTAATAATATCCGAAAAAACTAAAAGGAAACCTGATATTCTTTTCGCGTATTTTGTTATGTATGCGATTATTCGCTTCGGACTTGAGTGGTTAAGGGGAGATTCGGTGCGCGGATTTGTTTGGTTGTTATCAACTTCGCAATGGATAAGTATTTTGCTAATTGGTATATCAATGATTTATTTTTTTGTTGCTAGAAAAAAAGTTTGACAAAATTAAAAGTGCGTTAAAAACGCACTTTTCTATTTACTTTTGAGTTGGCGCATGTTATAATTGGAACGTAAGAATCGGTTTTTTATGGTAGTTTCTCAGCTTCACACCAAACGGCGAACCCGGCGGATGGGTTCTGATGAAATTCTGACACATGAGGAGAAATCAAAATGAATTACGAAAGACTTTATAATTTTAATGGTTGGGATGGCATATCTGATGCCTTTTCAGTACACTCATCGGCGGGAATCAGCGACGGAAATCAGGACTCGGTAAAAATGACTTCCAAAACAGAAGATGGTTTTGTTTCTGTGCATGATAAGTTCAAAATTTTAAGTAAATCGGAAATAATCGGAGAAGTGCAGACACGAACAGATACCTTTGTCAATACTTCCGACGAGGAAATACACATAAGTGATTATAGGTACAGATTTGCTTTTCCCGGAGACGAGTATGAAGTTTTTACTGTGTATAATAACTGGTGCTATGAGAGCCGTGGAAGGTGGCAGGAGCTTAATACTGAAATTTCTTCATCCTCAAAATCTCCGAGGGTAAATGATTCTCATGCACCGATTCTTGCAATATTCAATAAACAGACGGGCAGGGGAATATCATTTCATGTTTACGCGAACTGTTCCTGGAAAATCACAGCAAGAAAGCAAAGCCCGAATAACCATCTCATTTTTACCATTGTTGAAATATTCGCTTGCGATGAGGGGCTTGATTTGGTTGTCGGAAAGGCAGAAAGATTTGAATTCCCAAAAGTTGCTTTTTACGAATTTGAAAACAAGAATGATCTTGATGCGCATAAGCTCCATAAGTATCTTGCGAAAACAAGTCCAAGAAAACCATTGCCTGTAATATATAATACATGGCTTGCATTTTTTGATTATATTGACTATGATAATATAATTGCTCAGATTCCACACGCCGCAGAGATAGGGTGTGACTATTTTACACTTGATGCGGGCTGGTTCGGGGATGGAAGTAACTGGTTCAGATGTGTAGGTGACTGGACAGAAAATAAAAATGGCGGTTATTTTGGAAAGATGCGAAGCATTTCGGATGAAGTTCATAAGCATGGAATGAAATTCGGATTGTGGCTTGAACCTGAAAGGGCGGTTGTTGGTACAGATATTGTAAAGAAGCATCCCGAATACTTCTTTGGTGATAACGGATTTTCCTGCTTCCTTGATTATTCAAACAGCGAAGCACTGAAGTATATCACAGACCTTACCTTTGACCTTATTGAAAAGTATAATATAGACTTTTTCAAATTTGACTTCAATGATTCCATTACTTATGACTATAATCACAAGGCGTTTTTTGAGTATCATAGGGGCTTTGAAAAGTATATCTGTGCAATCAGGGAAAAATACCCCGAGATTTATATTGAGGGATGTGGATCGGGTGGTTTTGTAATGAGCATAGGTAATATGAAAAACTATGACTCTGTGTGGATTACCGATAATCAGAGTTTATATGAAACACTCCGTATTTATAAGGACTCCCTTTGTTATCAGCTACCATGCTTTATGGAAAAGTGGACGAGCTTTGTTTCAGTCGAGGATAAATTCAGAACGGCAGGTAAAGCAGGAAAGATTACTCATCATTTTTCAACAAATAATGCTGCATGGACTAATGCTGTAAGCTTCCGCCCCGGTTTTCTTGATGGCTTTTTTGCGGGTTCTCCCATAGGAATTTCAACAGACCTTACGGAAATCACTTCCGAGCTCAGACAAAAAATCAAGGATATTGTAACACAATTCAAGGAAGAAGAGACTTTTTGGCGAAACGCAAGCTGCAGAATTGTTTCTGACACAGAAAAAGTACTTGCGTTGCAGTACGAAAACGGTGATACCGTCAAGCTCGTTGTGTTCATTGGAAAACCTATGGTGCAGTATAGAATGATTCTCTACCCCGAGATTGAAGCCGGTAAGTACACCATTGATGGACGAGTTTATGACGGAGATGGGATTTCGCTTGAACTGCCAAAAGAACTTGAAAGTTATGTTTTTAAGTTTGAGAGGGTGAAATAATGAGAGTAGTTATTGACAGAATAGAAGACGGGATAGCTTCCGTTGAGCTTCCCGACGGTAGAATGATAAATGCTCCTGCAGAACTTTTTGCAGACTGTCGGGAGGGGGATATAGTTTATATCACTCCAAATAAAGAAGAAACAGAGGCAAAAAAGAAAGAAATCTTAATTGACCTTAAAGATTTGTTTGATAATTAAATAAAAAATTCCCGACTGCTTGCATTTATGGCAGTCGGGAAACGCTTCGTTTGGAAGAAAATTAAGCTCGCTCAAAATCAGATGCAGGATGCTTGCAAAGCGGGCAGATAAAGTCGGCGGGCAGCTCGTCACCCTCATAAACATATCCACAGATTTTGCATACCCATTTGCCCTTTGCCTTGTCTTCGGGCTTGGGTTTGATGTTCTTGTGATAGTAGTCGTAGGTTGCCGAGGGTTCGCTTGAAAGCTCTAACGCCTCGGTGATTTCCGCAATAAAGAGAGTGTGTGTTCCGCAGTCTACTTCTTTTATCACATTTGCGCTGTAAAATGCGTTTGTGCCCTTTGTGATGTAATATAAATCATTCTCAGAAACAGCTTTGCCGGAAAAGCCTGCAAATTTGTCAACATCTCTGCTTGACTGGAAGCCGAAGTGCTTGAAAATGTCAAAGGTAGCGCTTTCGGAAAGAACGGAAATGTTGAGCTTTTTGCATTTTTTCACCGCATCGTGTGTTGCATTGTTTTTGTTTACTGCAACGGAAATTGTAAGGGGTGTGTCTGTCAGCTGCATCGCAGTATTTATAATGCAGGCACTGTTCTCGGAAGAGAGGACGAACAGACCGTATGATAACTTGAATAAAGATGTTTTATTGATTTCAGCCATGGTAAAAACCTCCTGTAATTATATAATGTAATCTTATGTGATAATTATACATTATTTCATCATAAAATGCAACACCCCGGCAATAAAATGTTTGCGTAGTAGTTTTTTTGCAACGGGTGAATAAATTTGCGAAAAAACAACGTATTGCGAGTTAAATAAACGATAAAACATCGAAAAGTCGTGAATAATTTGTTAAATCGCTTGACATAAAAAAAACTTTATGCTAATATACGTGACCGAAGTTGCAAAAAATGCAAGTCGAAAAAACAAACCGCGAAAGGAGAACGGCTTTTTTATGAATAAACTCAAAACCGTAGCACTTGTAAGTATGTGCCTGCTTTGTGCATTTGTAATTGTCGGCACGTTAACCCCATCGTATGTTTTTGCCCTTGAGCAGAAAGTTGATAATAGGGACATTCCTGTTGTTGAAACAATATCAGAAAATGAAGCAGAAAAAGAGCCCGAAAAAATCGAATTTGAAACCGAAACAAGAATTGAGGATACTCCCTTTGGTACTACCGAGGTCGGAGTTGATACAATTCCTAAAGGTACAAGAGAGGTTGCAAGTGCCGGTATTTGCGGAAAAGTCAGCAGAACTTATCTTGTTAAGTACGTTAACGGTGTAAAGTCCAGTGAAGCACTCTATACCGAATTTCCCGTTTCAGACCCGGTGAATGAGGTTGTAAATGTGGGCGTTGGCGGAACGGTTACGGCAAATGACGGCACAGTTTACAGCTATAATTACAGAAAGCAAATGGAAGCTACAGCATATACTTATCTTCCGCCCTATACAACAATGACAACGGCAACCGGTCAAACTCTACGTAAGGGAATAGTTGCGGTTGACCCGACCGTTATACCTCTGCACACAAAAATGTTTATAACAGGCTCCATAGAATACGGCCTTGGTTTTGCTGAGGATACGGGCGGAGCAATAAAGGGCAATATTGTTGATCTTGCGTATATGTCATATGACGAGTGTATTCAGTTCGGAAGACGCCAAATGCAGGTATATATCTTGGATTAAATGATTTCAGGGCTTGATTTTGAATAATCAGGTCCTGTTTTGTGCAAAAAAAGCAAAATCTTATTGACATTGTGACGGTTTTGATGTATAATATCTTTATTGTAGGGATACAAGATAACAGTTTAATGTTTTTTGTGTGCTTTACGATATTGACATATATTTATTTTATATACATCAGCCGAAACTTATGGCTTTTATAAATCATTTTACGGAAGAAATTCCGGCTTATTGTATAATCTAATATTATCGCCATAGCCATACCTATGGGGAAACTTATATGTTTTAATATTGTATTGCACCTGTTTTGTTGAAGTTTAACGAAGGAGGTGCTTTTATTTTGAATCCTACACTTGCAATGGTTGTCGGAGTTGTTGTCGGACTTGTTGTCGGAGCCCTTTTCGGTGTGATTTTCAGAAAGAAAATTGCCGAGGGAAAAATCGGTTCTGCAGAAGCTGAGGCAAAGAGAATGCTTGCCGATGCAGAGAAGACTGCCGAAACCAAAAAGAAAGAGGCTTTAATCGAAGCCAAAGAAGAAATTCTCAAGAACAAAAACGAAATTGAAGCAGAACTCAAGGAACGCAGAAACGAAGTTGCTCGCCTTGAAAAACACGCACAGCAGAAAGAAGAATCTCTCGATAAGAAGATTGAATCCTACGAAAAGAAGGAAGAGGCTTTAATCGAAAAGAACAAGAACCTTGAAAAGAGAGAGGCTGAGCTTTCTGAAATCATCGACCAGGAAGTAAAGAAACTTGAGCAGATTTCAGGCTTTACCTCTGAACAGGCAAAGGAATACTTGCTCTCTAAGATTGAATCCGAGGTCAGACACGAAGCGGCAATGAAGATTGCCGAAATTGAGGCTGAATTCAAAGAAGAGGCTGATAATAAGGCAAGAAATATTATCTCCCTTGCAATCCAAAGATGTGCTTCCGACTATGTAAGCGAAGCAACAGTTTCCGCGGTTGCACTTCCCAATGATGAAATGAAAGGAAGAATTATCGGTCGTGAGGGACGTAACATCAGAACGATTGAAACACTCACAGGTGTTGACCTTATCATTGATGACACTCCCGAAGCAATTACAGTTTCAAGCTTCGACCCCGTAAGACGAGAAGTTGCAAGAATGTCTCTTGAAAAGCTCATTTCCGATGGACGTATTCATCCTGCAAGAATTGAAGAAATGGTTGAAAAGAGTCGCAAGGAAATCGACCTTCTCATCAAGCAGTCGGGCGAACAGGCAACCTTTGAAACGGGTGTGCATGGTCTTAACCCTGAACTTATCAAGATTCTTGGACGTCTCAGATACCGTACAAGCTACGGTCAGAACGTACTTATTCACTCTATTGAAGTGTCTCATATAGCGGGTATGATGGCAGGAGAGCTTGGCGTTGATGTAATGACTGCTAAGCGTGCAGGTCTTCTTCACGACATCGGTAAGGCAGTTGACCACGATGTTGAAGGTTCACATATCCAGATAGGTGTTGACCTTGCCAAGAAGTACCACGAAAACAAGGAAATCATCCATGCTATTGAAGCGCACCACGGCGATGTTGAAGCAAATACTATTATCGCAATGCTCGTACAGGCAGCCGATGCAGTATCAGCAGCAAGACCCGGTGCAAGACGCGAAAATCTTGAAAACTATATTAAACGTCTTCAGAAACTTGAAGAAATCGCAAATAACTTTGATGGTGTTGAAAAGACCTTTGCTATTCAGGCAGGTAGAGAAATCAGGGTCATGGTTAAACCAGATGCTGTAAGAGATGACGAGATGGCACTTCTTGCACGAGATATTGCAAAGAAGATTGAAAACGAACTCGAATATCCCGGACAGATTAAGGTTATGCTTATCCGTGAAAATAGAAAAGTAGACTACGCAAAATAGCGCGGAGTCCGCGCTGACGATTTCGCGGGTAACCCTCGCGATAAATCATATTATATTAACCGCGCAACAAATGAACCCGACCATCAAACAATGATGGTCGGGTTTTTCATGCCGGTAAAACAAACAATATCAACCAATAACAAAATGCCCCATGCAATAACTGCTTGCGCGGGGCATTTAACTATTTCTTTTCCTCAGGCATTTTTCTTTCGGGTCTGTATTTGCCTATTATATACGAACACTGCTCTTCACCAAGACCGTATTCCGGAAGTTGCTTTATTATCTTCACTGTAAGCTGAAGCACACTGTCTGTTTCATTTGAACGGATAAAACTTGCAAGTTTTCCGTTCTCGTCGAGATAGTCCATATAAAGCATAATTCCTTTTTCAATTATCTCTAACGGGACAGCGGCAGATGCGTGATTCACAAGGACTGCCTTGTAAATTTCGGAAAAACCTGATGTTTCAAGATTTTCAATGAGGGCTGTTTCTTTCATCTCGTCCTCAAAGATTACATGGTATGTTACCTTGTCGATGCCCTGTTTCTCAAGAAAAGCCAAAAGTGTAATTAAATTCAGCTGACAGAAAAGGTCCTCTCCAAAGTATACATGAACGTCGTCACCTGCACGCATTTTTAGAAGTTGCTGTGCACATTTCTTTCTGTACTTGTCGGGGTGAACTCCATGAACCTTTGCTCTTTCGTTTATAAAGCTCTGACTGAAAGGTGTAGTGTCCTTTACAATCCCGTCAATCATGGCTTCTCCAAAAACAGTTGAGTTTTTAAAACCGAGCTGTTCTCCATATTCTGCCATGGTATCGCCGGAAACAATGTTAATTCTCATAAATTAAATCCTTTGGTTGTTATTAGTTTTGCTGGTATAAAGCATAGTTTTCAATAATAGTGCCGGGAAAATAAACCGCAAGAATCTCTTCGTATGTATATCCTGCTTTCGCTGCATACTGAGCACCGTACTGGCTGAGTCCTACACCGTGACCGTGGCCTTTTCCGTTCAAAAAATATGCCCGCTTTATTCCGCCGACGGTTTCTTTTCCGCTTGCGCTGAGAATAGCAGCGTAGGTGCCTGCGCTGTATTCCTCAATTCCGTCGGCAGTAATTACGGATGCCGAATCTGTAGCATAGGGCTGTGGTGTATATACTTTTCCGATTGTAAAATTAGAACTCAAAACAGAAAAGAAAGAACGTATATCACTTGACGTGTTCAGGAATATGCTTCTTCCTGTGTCGTCGGTCAGTGTCATGTTGTTGAGATAACCGGGAGTATCATCGTCAATTGTTATATCAACAATTGAGGAGGAAATTTTTCCTGCGAATTGTGATGCGCTGATCAAGGAATAAAAATCCTCGACATGCAGTGTCTTTGTCCAATGACCCCGGGCAATTTCACTGTAGTTTTCAAATGGTGTTTCAACTACCGTAAGATAAGGATAGTTTTCGGGATTTCCACCCCATGCACCGGCTGCACTTTCGGTAATACCGCCGCTTATTGCATGATATACCGACGTAATAAGACCGCCGTTATATGTAAGAATAAGGTTTCTTGTGTCTTCAACAGCCTTGTTTGTGCTACTTTGGCATTTTGTGATGCCGCTGTAAACCTGACAGCAGGTTGTATCGCAGACATCAAAACCCAAGTAAAGATGCTTTCCACTCATGCTGTGATAGGTGTATGTTCTTGTAGCAATTGCGGCGGCTTTCAAAGCCTCCTCATGCCATGAAGGATAAACCTCGCTCGGCAAAACACCCTTAAAGTACAATTCTGCATCCAGAATGTTGATTATTGTAATTCTTCCTGAATTTGCAGAAAACTGTAAAACTTCCGGATACTTGATGCTTCCGATTTTTGTGTATGAAATATGGTCTTCACCGTCAAGCTCGCTTGAAATGGGGCATATGCCGATTGCAACTCCGCTATAACCTTCATAAAGTAAATCGCCGTCATCACCTAAAATGCGTATGCTGTCCGAATCTGCTTTGACAATAGCTTTTTCGTATGCAAAGAAATTGAAAGGCATAAACATACAGTCATCGGCAACGTAGCCTACCTGAAAACCGTTTTCAAAAGAAAGTGTAACCTCACCTGCTATTGCGGAATCGGCATAATTCAATCCAACCTTGATTTTTGGACTGTCAAAAGCCGAAACAGACAGTGAACAAAACAAACATACAGCAAATAACAATAGTATCTTTCTAATTTTCATTTCATCACCTGTAAATAAACAAAGCTTCGTACTGTCTTACAAAAAGTTTCATTACATGAAAATTGGGAATGCCATAGCAAGTCCTGAAATAACGAAAAGTGCGGCAAGCAAGATTGCCATAATTCTTACAGTATTTTTCTGAACGTCTTTTTTCTTAAAATTCTTAGCCAATTGTATAGTCACCTCTAATCATAATATATGCTTTTTCACTGATAACAGAAAGACCTCTTCCGTCTGCACCTCTGGGTATAAGGCAATAGGCGTTAATTGAGATTGTTTCTCCCGAGAGAACCTCAACCCCGTTGGTGATGTCTGCAATTCCCTGCGTAGGGAAGGGAGAGATAGCAGCAACACGGCTTCCGGGACGCACAATAAACTCGCAAATTGAGTCTGCCATAACCGTCTGACCGAGACTGAGTTCAAGAAGAGTGTAGCTCTTGCTCTCGTCAAACTGTTGTGAATCAACATTTTCAACAGACTCAGCGCTGTCAACACTTTCGGGTGTTTCTTCGCTTTCGCTTATTGCAGGAACATATTCCTCTTCATTCTCCGCAGGTGTTATACCACTTACCTCTGCAATGATTTCATCTTTAAGTGAAGGCGCAAAAATTTCCTCAAGATAGCTGAGAGTAATCAGCGGATCGTTGTCGGAATATGCAGATGTTGAAAGTACGGCAAAAACAGTGAGAAGCACACCGAACAGTATGCTGACAATAACCGTAATCTTCTTTTTCTTCATTTTTACACATCCTTAATTTTCGTATATTGAAAGTATTATAATCTATTATAACACAAGAAACTCATTATTTCAAGGGAAAATTTAAAGCATTAAATAATGTTTACATCTGCGAAATGATATTGAAAAAAGATATCAGCCAAGGAGCTTTTTGGAAATGCTATAAGGATAAAAAGTTACTCTAAATAATAAATTAGTTGAATTTGTACTTGAATTTCTGATTAAAATGTGGTATTATATTATGAAAACCTTTGTAAAAGGGAAAAATATGTGAACCCCAATATGTGAAAGGGAGAAAAAATGAGTATTAAATGTGCATTTGTGTCTCTTGGCTGTCCTAAGAATCTTATGGACGCAGAGGTAATGCTCTCAACATTACTTAAACACAATATAGAAATTGTGGAGGAAGATATCCACGCAGATGTTGTGGTTGTCAATACCTGTGCCTTTATTGAAAGTGCAAAGCAGGAAGCTATTGACACGATTCTCGACGTCAATTGGCTCAGAGAAAACAGACACCTGAAGGGAATTGTCGTAACGGGATGTCTTTCCCAGAGGTATAAGGAAGAAATCTTTGAGCTTATGCCCGAGGTTGATGCAATTGTCGGTGTTGGGGATATTGAAAAGATTGCAGAAGCCGTTGAATACGCCTATAAAAATGGCGGAAAGAAGGATGTGCCAAAGTATTCCTGTGTAACTTTGCCTGAAAATGCCCCCTTAGGCGGTGACAGAGTGGTAACAACCCCCGAGTATTCTGTGTATATTAAAATATCCGAGGGCTGTGACAACAGGTGTACATACTGTATAATTCCGTACCTTCGTGGAAAATTCAGAAGCCGTCCAATGGAGGACATAATCTCTGAAGCAAAGGAAATGGTGTCCCTCGGTGCAAAGGAAATAATACTTGTTTCTCAGGACACCACAAGATACG
The DNA here is from genome assembly GCA_017456765.1 of Clostridia bacterium. Classification (GTDB taxonomy): domain Bacteria; phylum Bacillota; class Clostridia; order Oscillospirales; family CAG-382; genus UMGS1387. The sequence goes on from JAFTIR010000009.1 coordinate 21,474, forward strand.
GACTTGACCTTTACGGTAAGGAAAGCTTAGCCAAACTTCTTGATGAGCTGTGTAAAATTGAAGGTATAAAGTGGATAAGAATTCTTTACTGTTATCCGGAAGAGCTGACGGAAGAGCTTGTAGAAACAATCGCAAATCAGCCTAAAATCGTAAAGTATATAGACCTTCCCATTCAGCATATCTCGGACAAAGTCTTAAAGATGATGAACAGACGCGGAAACGGTCAGCTGATAAGAGAAAAAATAAAACTTCTTCGCGAGAAAGTTGAGGGAATTGCAATCCGCTCCACGGTTATTGTAGGTTTTCCGGGTGAGGGCAGCCGTGAGTTTGCTGAGCTTGCCGAGTTTTTGAAAGAAGTGAAGTTTGAGCGTCTCGGTGTGTTCACTTTTTCATGTGAAGAGGGAACACCTGCGGCAAATATCAAAGAGGGCATTGTTTCCGAAAAGACAAAGCAGAGAAGATACGACTCGCTTATGCAGAATCAGTATACAATCCATGAGAAATTCAATGAATCAATGGTGGGTAAGGTGCTGACAGTGCTTTGTGAGGGTTACGATAAGGCATCGGGCGTGTATTTCGGTAGAAGTCAGTATGACAGTCCCGACATTGACGGAAAGGTTTATTTCTCCTCTAAGACAAGAAAGATAGCCGAGGGTGAATTTGTCAATGTAAAAATTGACGAGGTTCTCGACTATGACTTACTCGGCGAAGTCGTGCTTTAATTCTGAAAGGATGGTAATGAATTATGAATACATGGAAGAATATGAATACCCCCAATAAACTTACAATAATAAGAATAGTAATGGTTCCTCTTTTTATGATTTCACTCATGCTTACAAAAAACATGGATGACGGTGCCGGAAAGGTGATACTTCTTCTTGTATCGGCACTCCTCTTCGGCGGTGCTGCAATAACGGATTTTATCGATGGTAAAATGGCAAGAAAATATAATCTTGTAACCAACTTTGGAAAATTCATGGACCCCCTTGCCGATAAGTTCATGGTAATCGGCGCTCTCATTGCAGCGGCATATGTTTATGATAATTTGAGACTCTGGCTTCTCATTACCATTGCAATAACAGTGTTTAGAGAGCTCGCAGTATCGGGTGTCAGACTTGTTGCCGTAAATGCAGATAATGTGGTAATCGCGGCGGCAATGCCCGGTAAAATCAAGACCTTTTCTCAGTGTATTTTCATGGAGCTTGTAATACTCGAACCGTTGCTTCTCGGCGGTATTGACTTCTTTGCAACCTATACTCCTCTTACATATATCTGTATGGCTGTTATGGTGTTCTTTACAATTTATTCGGGAATGCAATATCTTAAGGCATACAGCAAATATATAACCATGTAAATTCCAGAGGTGATTTTGGTGTTCGGAAACATCAGATACGATATAAAAGCCATAAAGGAGAGAGACCCTGCAGCACGAAGCGGGCTTGAAGTTTTTCTTCTTTACTCAGGCTTTCATGCGGTTCTGTATTACAGAGTTGCAAACTTTTTTTACAGACATAAGCTGAAATTCATTGCCCGTTGGATTTCCCAAACAGGAAGATTTTTCACGGGCGTTGAAATCCACCCGGGTGCGACAATCGGCAAAGGACTCATGATTGACCACGGTATGGGTGTTGTGATTGGTGAAACGGCAATTATCGGTGATAACTGTACAATTTATCAGGGAGTAACACTTGGCGGTACAGGTAAGGATACGGGAAAACGACATCCCACAATCGGAAACAATGTTATGATTGGCTCGGGTGCAAAGGTACTTGGTCCTTTCACTGTGGGAGATAACGCAAAAATCGCGGCAGGCGCAGTGGTGCTGGATACAGTACCCGAGGGAGCAACGGCGGTCGGTGTTCCTGCAAGAATGATTCTTCAGGGCAAGAAAAAGACAGATGCTCCTTGCAAAAACGACCTTGACCAGATTCATATTCCTGACCCTGTTTCACAGGAACTCTGCAAAATGTATATGCGTATTGAGGCACTTGAAAAACAGTTGGCAGAGAAGAATAAAAACGAAAATAATTCTACTACGGAGAGTGATAATAAATGAAGCTTTATAACACAATGACAAAGCAGTATGAAGAACTTGTACCTCTTGACGGAGATACTGTCAGAATGTATACCTGCGGACCTACTGTATATGACTTTTTCCATGTAGGTAATGCAAGATGCTTTGTTATCTTTGATTTCTTAAGACGTTACCTCGAATACAGAGGCTATAAGGTAAACTTTACACAGAACTTTACCGATATTGATGATAAGCTCATAAAAAGAGCAAACGAAGAGGGAACAACCGTTAAAGAGGTTGCCGAAAAGTATATCGAAGAATACTTTACAGATGCAAAGGGACTTGGTATCAATCCTGCAACAAATCATCCTAAGGCAACAGAGAATATTCCCGAAATTATTGATATTGTCGAAACACTTGTAAAGAACGGAATGGCTTATGCAGTAGCACCGGAGGGCTCTAACGGTGAAGATAAGGACGTATACTTCAGAACACGTAAGTTCAAGGGCTATGGTAAGCTCTCGCACAAGGATATTGACGACCTTATAAGCGGTGCGAGAATTGACGTTGCCGACATCAAGGAAGACCCACTTGATTTTGCTGTGTGGAAGGCTGCAAAGCCCGGCGAACCCTATTGGGAAAGCCCATGGGGAAAGGGAAGACCCGGCTGGCATATCGAATGTTCTGCCATGAGCAAAAAGTACCTTGGTAATAATATTGACATACATGCCGGCGGCGAAGACCTTGCATTCCCTCACCACGAAAATGAAATCGCACAGTCCGAAAGCTACAACGCTTGCTGTGGTTGTAATGATACAACATTTACGAGAATGTGGATTCATAACGCATATATTCTCACTGACGGACAGAAAATGTCAAAGTCCGGCATATCCTTTAAGGTAAGAGATGTTGCAAAACAGTACAGCTATGAAGCAATCCGTTTCTTTATCGTGTCGGCTCATTACAGAAGTCCCGTAAACTTCAGCGAAGAAGCTATGATTCAGGCAAAGGCATCGGTCGAACGCTTCAACAACTGTGAAGAAAACCTCGCATTCAGAATAAAGAATGCAAAGGATAACGGTCTTGTACTTTCCGATGATGAAAAGAATACACTTGAAACATTTGCAAAGAGAAGAGAGCAGATGATTGAGGCACTTGATTATGACTTCAATACAGCTGACGGTATTGCGGCTATATTTGAGCTTACAAGAGACATCAATAAAGCTCTTGCAAACGAGAATCTTTCTCTTGAATTCCTTGAAAAAGCAAACGAAATCTTTATGGAGCTTATCACTCTTTTCGGTTTTCAGAAAAAGATGGCGGAAAGTTCTGACGAGGATGCTGAAATCGATGCACTCGTAGCACAAAGAGCCGAGGCTAAAAAGGCGAAAGACTTTGCGACAGCCGACAAAATCCGTGATGAACTCAAGGCTCGCGGCATTGTAATAGAAGACACACCTCAGGGTGCCAAATGGAAGAGGGTATGACCCTCGGCAAATTCACGGGGAGTCTTTGATTAACCCGAACAGTTAGTGTCGCTTAAATGACACCGTTTGACCGCCATAAATTCAAACGGTCAAACTAATGACAGAAAATGTAGGGATGAAAAAATATATGAACAATTCAATAGAAACCGACATCCTTGCATTCGGTAAGGGACGAAATCCTGATGAGTTTCCCATACTTGCACTCGCCTATATGGGCGATGCCGTAATGGAGCTTTTTGCAAGGGACTATGTGCTGAATTTCAGCGGTGAAGTGCGCCCGTCTGCACTTGTCCATGCTTCAAAGGCGATAATCACCTGTGAAGCACAGAGTGACGGGGTGGAACGTATACTTGAGCATCTTACTGAGAAAGAAATGAACATTTTCAAACGCGGACGCAATGCCAAAACTCAACATACTCCAAAGCACGGAGAGCTTATCCAGTATAAGAGAGCAACAGGCTTTGAGGCACTTATGGGGTATCTCTATGTGTCAGGTAATGTGCTTCGCGCAAAAGAGCTTTTCTATTTAGCTTTCGCTAAGCAGAATTAGGAATTAGGAATTAGGAATTAGGAATTGACGTGGACATATTTGAACTGTTTAAAAAAATCGAAAAAAAAGAAGACAATAAAACACCCATAACCCATATGATAGTGGGACTTGGTAATCCGGGAGATAAGTATAAGACCACAAGACATAACGCAGGCTTTCTTGCACTTGATTATGCATCAAAGAAATGGGGTTGCAATATCCTTACTTCGAAGTTTGATGCCCTTGTGGGCGAGGCGACCGTTGGCGGAAACAGAACACTTCTTCTCCTGCCGCAGACTTTTATGAATCTTTCGGGCAATGCTGTCGGTAAGGCGGCTAAATTCTACAAAATCGACCCACGGAATATAATTATCGTTTTTGATGATATATCTCTCGATGTGGGTAAAATGAGAATCCGAAAAAAGGGCAGTGCAGGAGGACATAACGGAATTAAATCAATTATCGAAAACCTTGGCACGGATGAATTCCCGAGAATAAAAATAGGTGTAGGTAAAAAACCTCATGCCGAAATGGACCTTGCTGACTGGGTGCTCTCAAACTTTACGAAGGATGAGCAGACTGCACTTTCGGATTTGTTTGAAAATGTAACTGATGCCCTGACACTCATGAATAAGGGCGAGACAGATGCGGCAATGAATAACTTTAACAGTTAATGGCAAAAATTGTATAGAAAACATGCGGAGGTGAGGAAACGGCTTTGGAAAGTATTGTAAAAATGAAAAATATGTCACGTAGAAGATTTTTCAAGCGTGCCGCGAGAAGAATGCTGTTTTCTGACTGGGTCTGCCAGATTTTCGCCTTTATTGTAGTCGGTGCATTTTTCGTAGGTGTAAACCATTTTGGCACATCCGTCGGAATTGTAATGAATGAGCTGACTCAAAATGAGTTGCTTGCAAGTTTTGTGATATATTTTTTCACGTTTCTCTCTCTTGCATTGGTAATACCAATGCTTTACGGTGTAATATCTTTTGAAATAAATGCAATATCAAACGAAAAAAGTGTGCTTTCGGATATATTCTGCGCCTTTTCATCAAGTGAAAGCATAGTACGCTCATATTCGCTGTTTTTTAATGTTTTTTTTAGATGTATCCTCGGCTTCTTGCCGGCAGTTGCGGTATACAGCTTTAAACTGTTTGTATATGAAGAGGGAATGCTGTTGACCTTTTTTATCGGAAACGTTGATGCGGTTTCGTTTGTTATAAACACGTTATTTGTAATAGCTTTGTACCTTGGTATTGTAATGTCATCAGGACTGTTTGTTGGAATATATATAACAGTCATGAGAGGGGATTTACCTGTTGAAGATTGCCTTTTTGCCGCAAAAAAGTGTTTGAGAGGCAATAGGTTTGAATTTGCGAAAACAGTTATAAGTTTTTTGCCGATTTTTGTTGTTTCTCTTTTTTCAATGGGATTTCTTTTTGTGATGTACACAATTCCATATATGATTATAACTTTTGTAATGTTTGCAAAATACCTTTATGAGAAGTATAACTTTGTATTAAATTCAGTGTGTATACAGGACACACAGGAAATAAAGTAAATAATCCGAAAGGAAGTATATAAAAATGAAAGAAAAGTATTATATTACGACTGCGATTCCCTATACTTCGGGTAAACCCCATATCGGTAACACTTATGAAATGATACTTACCGACTGTATAGCGCGTTATAAGAGACTTTGCGGCTATGATGTTCTGTTCCTCACAGGTGCGGATGAGCATGGTCAGAAGATTGAACTCGCGGCAGCTGAAAAGGGAGTCACACCTCAGGCATATGTTGATAATATCACGGGAGAAATGAAAAAAATCTGGGAAAAGATGAATATCAGCTATGACAGATTTATCCGTACAACAGATGATTATCATGTAAAGGCTGTGCAGAAGATTTTCAAGAAGCTCTATGATAAGGGAGATATATACAAGGGAGAATATGAAGGCTGGTACTGTACACCCTGCGAAAGCTTCTGGACAGATACTCAGGCAAAGGATTGTAAATGTCCCGATTGCGGCAGAGATGTAACAAGAGCAAAGGAATCTGCTTATTTCTTAAAGCTCTCAAAGTATCAGAAGCCTCTTGAAGAATATCTTGAAAAGAATCCTGACTTTGTTGTTCCCGAAGCAAGAAAGAAGGAAATGATAAATAACTTTATCAAGCCCGGTGTTCAGGACCTTTGTGTGTCTCGTTCTACTTTTAAGTGGGGAGTTCCGATTGAATTTGACCCCGGTCATGTTATCTATGTGTGGATGGATGCACTTATCAACTACATAACAGCTATTGGCTATGATGTAGATGAAAGCAGTGAACTTTATAAGAAGAACTGGCCTGCCGACCTTCAGATTATCGGTAAGGATATTTTAAGATTCCATACTATTTACTGGCCTGTAATCCTTATGGCACTCGGAGAACCTATGCCTAAAAAGATTCTCGGTCACCCTTGGCTTCTTTCGGGTATGGATAAGATGTCAAAATCAAGAGGAAATGTAATGTATGCAGATTACCTCTCTGACCTTTTGGGAACCGACGGCGTAAGATACTATGTTCTCGCAGAAATGCCTTTCCTCAATGACGGCTCTATCACATACGAAATGCTTGTAAATAAGTTCAACGCTGACCTTGTAAATACCCTCGGTAACCTTGTAAACAGAACTGTTGCAATGGTGAATAAGTATTTTGGAGGTGTTATTCCTGCCCCTGCGGAAATTGATGCAGAGCTTGATAACGACCTTGTTTCTACTGTCGAAAACGGCTATAAGAAGGTAACAGCGGCTATCGAAGAACTTCATATTGCAGATGCTACAGATGAAATCATGTCGGTGCTCAGACGCCTTAATAAGTATGTTGACGAAACAGCACCCTGGGTACTTGGTAAAGATGAAACAAAGAAGGACAGACTTTCAACCGTCCTCTATAACCTTGTTGAAGGCATCAGAATCTGTGCAGTAATGCTTTCTCCTTTTATTCCTGCGGCGGCTGACACTATAATGACACAGATTTGCTCGAGCAAAAACAAGACACAGATAAAGATTGAAAACTGGTCTGATGCCGAAAAGTTCGGCTATAAGTATGAAGAGGGAGCAAAGGTAACGGCGACTCCCACACCTCTCTTTATGAGAATAGACGAAAAGGAATTTAATGCACGCCTTGAAAAGGATAGACTTGAAGCGGAAAAGGCGGCGGCAAAGGCTGAGGCTAAGGCTGCTAAGAGCGACGATAAAAAAGAAGAAACAGCAGAAACTTCCGAAATCTCAATCGATGACTTTATGAAGGTAAAGCTCATCTGTGCAAAGATTCTCGAATGTGAACCTGTTCCTAAGTCCGATAAACTTCTGTGCCTTCAGCTTGATGACGGAAGCGGAAACAAGAGGCAGGTTGTTTCGGGCATTGCACTTTCATATAAACCCGAAGACCTTATCGGTAAAAAGGTTGCGCTTGTTTCAAACCTCAAACCTGCAAAGCTCAGAGGAGTTGAAAGCTTTGGCATGATTCTTGCCGCATCAAGCGGTGATAAGATTATTGTCACATTCCTTGATGATGAAGTAAAAGAGGGCTCCGAAATCCGATGAGAATATTTGATTCCCATGCACATTATGATGATAGCCGTTTTGATGAGAACAGAGATGAAATAATAAAAGAAGTTACATCAAACGGCGTCGAAAAAGTCTGTAATATAGGTGCAAGCCTTGCGTCAAGCAAGATGTCGGTAAACCTTTCGGAACAATATGATAATTTCTATGCAAGTGTCGGAGTTCACCCCTCCGACGCTGTGCGTGATATGCAAAATCCCGACTGGCTCAGGCAAATAGAGCAGATGTATACACAAAACAAAAAGGTTGTTGCGATTGGCGAGATTGGTCTTGACTACTACTGGACACCCGAGGAAAAGGAAGAGCAGAAGAAATGCTTTCGTGCGCAAATGGCTCTCGCACAAAAACTTGGTGCGCCCGTCATTATTCATGACAGGGAAGCGCATGGCGATGTCCTTGAAATAATGAAAGAATTCCCTGATGTTGTTGGCGTTGTCCATAGCTTTTCGGGTTCGCTTGAAATGGCAAAAGAGGTTATGAAACTGGGATATTATATCTCTGTCAATGGAGTTGCTACTTTCAAAAACGCCAGAAAAATCGTGGAAATAGTTGAGAATTTACGCGATTTGCATCCCGATGCCACGAGCAGAATACTTGTCGAAACCGACTGTCCCTATCTTACTCCCGTACCCCATAGGGGAGAAACAAACAGGTCAGATTATATTAAGTTTACTGCAGAAAAATGCGGTGAGCTTCTCGGCATTACTGCAGAGGAATTTTGTGATATTACTTACAGGAATGCCTGTAATTTCTATGGTATTGAATAAAGCTGAAAGGAGTGCAAATTGGTGAAAAATGTTCTTGTTACCGGAGCGACGGGCGGAATAGGTATTGCGATTGCTGAAGTCTTTGCTGAAAATGGCTATAATGTTGCACTCCATTCCTTTACAAAGGCGGATTTTGCAAAGGAGCAGGCTGAGAAATTATCGACCCAATATGGCGTGAAAACAATGTCTGTCTGTGCTGATGTTTCGAAAGAAAAGGAAGTCAGAGAGATGTTCGACGCGCTCCAAAAAGATTTTGGCGGTATTGACATACTTGTAAATAATGCAGGGGTATCGTCTGTAATGATGCTTTGCGATACCTCTGAAGAAGAGTGGAACAGAGTAATTGATATAAATCTCAAGGGCGTTTTTCTCTGTTCCAAAGAAGCCATAAAACATATGGTACATAATAAATGGGGAAGAATTATCAATGTTTCGTCGGTATGGGGAAATGTTGGTGCTTCCTGCGAGGTGGCATATTCCGCATCAAAGGCGGGGGTAGTAGGCTTTACAAAGGCCCTTGGCAAGGAGCTTGCTCCCAGCGCAATTACAGTAAATGCTGTGTCCCCCGGACTTATAGATACGCCCATGAATTCTCATCTTTCTCGGGAGGATATAAACGAACTCTGCGACGAAATACCCGCAGGACGAATGGGAAAACCGTGTGAGGTTGCCCATGTCGTACTTTTCCTTGCGAGCGAAAACGCATCGTATATAACAGCACAGAATATCACCGTCGACGGCGGTTGGATTTCTTGAATAAATCAAAAGCGGAAGGCTTTGCCTTCCGCTTTTACTATGTCTATACTGTCCGAAGTCCCTTCGGGTAATGATTTTTTACCGTGCCGTCAACAACTTTTCCGCCGCCAAGTACTAAGTTTTCATAGCAAATGGCACACCAGCCATTCGGAATTTCGGCGTCAATCACTTCGCCGTGAAGATATTTTGACAGCCGTTTGTCTCCGTCACAAAGAGTAACAACATTCTTGAAATCATTGCCAAAGCATTTAAAGAATTGGTGATGAGGTTCAAATCTGTTCTTTACAACTTCGCCGAGCTTGACACCGCAGGAAAATACCTTTTTAGACGGGATTTTTGCATCAAAATCCACATAAATCAGATTTTCGTTGTACTTGTAAACCTTTGAAAAATCAAAGTTGTTCAGTGTCTTTTTTACAAACTCCGCAAGAATTTTGGTTTCATTATCACTCGGCTTTGAAAGGGGATTTTTGTATTTGTCCTTGACCATGTTTTCAGACGTGCCGCTTTTGCGAAAAAGTGCAATAAACTGCCCCTCACCCCTTGATATGTGGGGATAAAAACGACGTGTTTGCGATATACTTTCATGCTTGTAACCGTCAAAAATGTATCCTGCGACAGTAGCGTCTTGTACCTTTTCACTGACAGGCATCAGCTCAAAGTCGGGATGACGTGAAAGAAACTCGTCTGCTTGCATTTCGTTTTCTTCAAGAGAAAATGTACAGGTAGAGTAGAGAAGAAGTCCGCCATTTTTTACAAAGATTGCCGCGTTGTCAAGAATCTCCTTTTGCCTTTCGGCACAAATCCTCACATTTTCTACTGACCACTCGGAAATTGCCTGCTCAGGGTATTTTCTGAACATTCCCTCACCACTGCAGGGAGCGTCGCATATAACAAGGTCAAAAAAATCCTCGTATATGTCGCAAAGCTCGTTTTTTTCTGTCATGTCAAAATTTGTGACAATGGAGTTTTTTACCGCGAACCTTTCAATGTTTCCGACGAGTGTCTTGCATCTGTTCGGAACAAATTCGTTGCATACAAGAACCCCACCATCCTGCATCCTTATCGAAGCACCAAGACTTTTTCCGCCCGGTGAAGCGCACATATCAAGTACATTTTTGAAGGAATGTCCCTCGACTGCACCCATTGCTGCCATGGCAGACGGGTCCTGAATGTAAATGCCGCCTGCATGATGGAGCGGAGTGTTTCCCATGCCGTCAAACTCAAAGTAAAAGCCGTTTTCATAATATGGAACAGGCTCGTCACCAAAAATATTTTTATCGTTTGTTTTTTTGTTTGTAAAAAATGCTTTTGAAGGTGAGCCACTTGCTATTTCATTGTAAAAAGAATCGTAATTTTCGCCGAGTAACTTTTTCATTCTCTCAACAAAAGCAGATGGTAGTGAAAGCATATTATCTCTCCCTGAATTTACTGTAAACATTCTACCATATATTACCCATTACGTCAATAAATAAATGTATGAAATTACTTGACAAAATGAGTAATAAATGCGATAATATATCTGTTATACCAGTGCTCAAATTTGCAAAATCGAGGTAATGAAAATGCAAAAGGATTTGTTTGAAATAATCGAAGAGCGAATACCCAAAATGTCAAAAAGCCATAAGAGAATAGCTTCTTTTATAAAAGAATCGGGTGAGGTTGCGGCTTATCTTACCGCCACAAAGCTCGGCTCAGAGGTCGGCATTTCCGAATCAACTGTTGTAAGATTTGCCATAGAGCTTGGTTTTTCAGGCTATCCCGAATTTCAGAGAGTGCTTCAGCAGAGTCTTCGCTCAAAGCTGACAAGCGTTCAGCGAATGGGTGTTGCAGACAGCCGCTTTGCAAACGGCAATGTTCTAACAAATGTTCTTACGGCTGATATGAATAACATCAAGGCTTCTCTTTCAAATATTGATGAAAAATCCTTTGATGAGGCGGTTGACACAATATGTAATGCTAAGAATATATTTCTTCTCGGCATCCGTTCTTCGAGTATGCTTGCCGACTTTATGAATCATTACCTTGGATATATGTTCGGCAATGTCAAGATGCTGTTTTCCAACAGTACAAATGAGCTTTTTGAGCAGATTTTCAGAATTAGTGAGGGAGATGTGCTGATAGCCATTTCTTTCCCCAGATATTCAAGCAGAACTAAACTTGCGGCGGAGTTCGCTAAGAAAAAGGGCGCAAAGGTAATTGCCATAACCGACGGAGATACCTCTCCTATTTCTGCGTATGCCGACTCAAAGCTGTATGCAAAGAGTGATATGGCTTCTTTCATTGACTCGCTTGCCGCACCCTTAAGCATTATAAATGCCCTTCTTGTTGCTATTGGCAGAAAGAAGCAGGATACAATCAAGGAAACCTTCCGTGACCTTGAAACAATATGGGAAGAATACGACGTATATGAAAAATCAAGAAAATAAAATATCTGTCTGCGTTATAGGCGGTGGCGCCGCAGGAATGCTCTCGGCAATAACGGCTGCAGAAAGCGGAGCAGATGTTACACTTTTTGAAAAGAATAAATCACAGAGAATCATGGAATCTGAAAAATTCTTTGATAATGCGTATCTCGGAAAAAAACTGCTTATAACGGGTAAGGGCAGATGTAATGTCACAAATGACTGTACCCTTGATGAATTTATGAAAAACACGCCCGTCGGCGGAAAATTCATGTATGCATCTTTTAATAACTTTACACCGCAGGACGTAATGGATTTTTTTGTTAAGGGCGGAACACCCCTCAAGGTCGAAAGAGGAAACAGAGTTTTTCCGACATCCGATAAATCGATTGATATTCTGAAAGTGCTTAAAAATAAACTTTTTGAGCATAATGTAAAGATAGTTAATAAAAAGATTTCAGAGGTCAATGCAAAAGACGGAGTTTTTGACTCTGTGACAGTTGAAGACGGTAAGACAATGCAATTTGATAAGTGTATTGTTGCGACGGGCGGTGCGTCTTATCCACAGACAGGCTCTGACGGCGACGGTTACCGCTTTGCAGAAAAGCTCGGTCACACAATAAAGGAAATTAAGCCCTCCCTTGTACCTCTTGTTTCCCATGATAAGTGTTGTCGTGACATGATGGGCCTTTCTCTCAAAAACGTCACACTTTCGGTGACAGATAATAAAAAGAATAAAGTTATCTTCAAGGAGATGGGTGAGATGCTCTTTACCCATTTCGGAATGTCAGGTCCTCTTGTGCTGTCAGCATCTTCTCATATGCGTGATATGTCGGAAAACCGATATACCGTAAGCATAGACTTAAAACCATCCCTTGATGAAAAAACACTTGATAATAGATTACTTTCGGATTTTGCAAAATACATCAATAAAAATATGGATAATGCAATGTCCGACCTTCTGCCGTCAAAAATGATAGTGCCGTTTCTTAATAAGTGTGGTATAAGAAAAGAGCAGAAGCCTAATTCTCTTACCAAGGAAGAACGCAGAATTATTCTTGAAACCCTCAAGAATTTCAAGGTGGATATTCACTCGTTCCGTCCGGTTGATGAAGCCATTATCACAAGTGGCGGCGTTTCGACAAAGGAGATTAACCCATCAACGATGGAGTCAAAACTTGTGAAAAATCTCTATTTTGCCGGAGAAGTGATTGATGTTGATGCCTATACAGGCGGATTTAATCTGCAGATTGCCTTTAGTACGGCAAGACTTGCAGGGTTGCTTTCTTAAAAGAAAAGTTGATTGATTTGAAAGGAAAATAATATGTACAGTATTGCAATAGACGGTCCCTCGGGTTCGGGAAAATCATCGGTAGCAAAAGCCGTAGCTTCAAGACTTGGCTTTCTCTATGTTGATACGGGTGCAATATACCGCACAGTCGGTGTTTTTGCAAAGAGAAATAATATCGACCCTCATGATGAGGAAACCCTTGGAAACAATCTTGACAAGGTTGATATTAAACTTCGCTGGGTAGACGGAACACAGCACGTTTTTCTTTCGGATGAGGACGTGTCAGAGGAAATCAGAACACCCGAAATGTCAATGTACGCTTCCGCTGTGTCGGCACTCGGAAAGGTAAGGGCGTTTCTTCTTCAGATGCAGAGAGACTTTGCGAAAGAGAATAATGTGATTATGGACGGCAGGGATATAGGAACAGTGGTGCTTCCCGATGCCGATGTAAAGATTTTCATGTTTGCTTCCTCCGAAGCAAGAGCGAAAAGACGTTATAAAGAGCTTGTCGCAAAGGGAAAAGAAGTGACATATGAAGAAGTTCTTGAAGATATGCTTGTTCGCGACAAGAACGATTCATCCCGTGTGCTTGCTCCCTGTAAGCCTGCACAGGATGCAATAATGCTTGATAATTCCGATATGTCGCTCGAGGTAAATATTGAAAAGGTGTTGGAGATAATCAATGAAAAAATCAATGTGGCTTTATGATTCGCTGACTTGGCTTCTTAAATGGGTGTTCAAGGTTATGTTTCGTATAAAGACAACAGGGCTTGAAAACGAAAATGTTGACGGACCTGTTATATACTGCGTAAATCATATGTCAAACTGGGACCCCGTAATTGTTGCATGCGAAACAAAGAGAACTATAAATTTCATGGCAAAAAAAGAGTTGTTTGATGTTCCCGTACTTAAATGGATACTTGCAGCTCTCGGAGCATTTCCAGTTGACAGAACAGGTAATGACCTTGCGGCACTCAAGCAGACAATAGCGGCACTCAATAACGGTGCAAGAATATGCCTGTTTCCCCAGGGTACAAGATGCCCCGACGTTGAGCCGTCGACTACACCCGTAAGAGGCGGTGCCGCAATGCTCGCAAAGCATACAAAGGCAACTAGTGTTCCGATGGGTATATACACTAAAGATTACAGAATAAAGCTCTTCAGAAAGGTGTATGTAACGGTTGGTACAC
>JAFTIR010000001.1 GCA_017456765.1 Clostridia bacterium
ATTTTGCACCCTAAAAAAACGGTGCGAATCTCTTTTCTCTTTGCTTACTTTCTCTTTTCAGCAAAGAGAAAGTAAGTTATCTCTTAAGCAATACTTCTGCTTCGTACTTCTGAACATCTTCAAACCAAGCCTTGTCAGCAGCAACACCCTGTCTTGCGCAGTATTCTGCCCAGATGTCGCCGAAGGGAAGAGTCTTGATTTCTTCCTGCATAACGAGAAGCTCTGTGAGCTTGTTTTCGTCCTGAAGAGCCTTGAGTGCGGCATTGGGAGTAACGAGTGCAGAAAGGAGAGCCTTCTGCATACTTCTCATACCAACAACCCATGCAGCAATTCTGTTGATGCTTGCATCAAAGTAGTCAAGTGCAATGTAAACTCTGTCAAGTGCATCGCATCTTACGATTTCCTTAGCGATTTCGCGTGTTTCGTCGTCAAGAATAAGTACATGGTCACTATCCCATCTTACGCCTCTTGTTACATGGAGAGCAACTTCGGGGAAGAAAGCGAGAAGTGCGGGAATCTTGTCGGATACAACTTCTGTAGGATGATAATGTCCGTTGTCCATGAGGGGAAGACATCCGTCATGAGTTGCAGCAAATGTGAGAGAGAATTCAGCAGAGCCTGCTGTATATGACTCAACGCCGATACCGAACACCTTGGATTCTACGCAGGGCTTAACGAGGTTCTTGTCGAAGGGTTCTGCGAGGATTGCTTCAATAGATTCCTTGTATCTTACTCTGGGACCCATTCTGTCAGCAGGAATATCCTTGAAGCCGTCACCTGTCCAGATGTTCATAACGCAAGGGAAGCCTGTTTCCTTAGCGAAATATTCGGAAATTCTGATACATGCCTTACCGTGTTCAATCCAGAAATCGCGTGTAGCCTTGTCGGGGCTTGAAAGAGAAAGGCCGTCCTTAATCTTGGGATGAGAGAAGAATGTGGGGTTGAAATCGATACCCATACCGTACTTCTTTGCAAGGTCTACCCATGCCTTGAAGTGCTTGGGTTCGAGCTTGTCTCTGTCAACAAATTCTCCCTTTTCAAAAATAGCGTAGCAAGCGTGTACATTGAGCTTCTTCTTGCCGGGGATAAGGCTCATTGCCTTTTCCATGTCAGCCATAAGCTGTTCGGGAGTTGTTGCCTTACCGGGATAGTTACCTGTTGTCTGGATACCACCTGTGAGTGGGCCGTCATGGTCAAAACCGATAACGTCGTCGCCCTGCCAGCAGTGCATTGCAACCGCAACAGATGAGAGTTTTTCCATAGCTGCCTCAACATCTACACCGAGGGCAGCATACATAGCCTTTGCAGACTCAAATCTTGTCATTGTTTTTTCCTCCAATTATATAAACTTTTATTATTAGCCGTTCTTTGTCATGTCGACAATCTTGTTAAATCTGTCATATGCATCGTCCCACATTGCTGTGTCTTCGGGTTCGAAGCAGGAAATTTCAAAGGAGTTTGCGATAACCTCGCGAGCTTCTTTTGTATCCTTGATTTCGCCCTGCGCGATTGCCTGAACAGAAATATTACCGAGAGCTGTTGCTTCAACGGGACCTGTGTATACCGGTCTACCGCAAGCGTTAGCTGTGAGCTTACAGAGGGGAACTTCCTTTGTGCCGCCGCCCACGATGTTGATGAAGGGAGCCTTGTGACCTGTGATTTCATCAATCTTTTCGGCTGTGCTTCTGTAGCACATTGCAAGGCTGTCGAAGATACATCTTACGATTTCTCCCTTTGTCTGGGGAATATACTGACCTGTCTTTTCGCAGAATTCCTGAATACGACGAGGCATATTACCGGGAGTCTGGAATGCAAGGTAATCGGGGTTGATAAAGCATGCATGGGGCTTTGAAGCCATAGCCATATTGGAGAGCTCGTCAAAGGAAACATTTTCTCCCTGTCTCTTCCACTGACGTCTGGATTCCTGTTCAATCCAGAGACCCATGATGTTTTTGAGGAAGCGGATTTTTCTTTCCGTGCCGCCCTCGTTTGTGATTTCGTATTTGTAGGGAACTTCACCTGTGAGAGGCTCGGGAATTTCCTTACCCATGAGAGACCATGTACCACTGGAAATGTAAACGAAGTCGTCATTCTTTGCAGGTACTGCAACAACAGCCGAAGCTGTATCGTGAGAAGCACATGCAACAACATCCGCATCAATATCGCCCACTTCTTCACGTACTGCGGGAAGAAGTTTTCCTGCAACTGTGCCGGGCTGTACAATTTCTCCGAAGATTTCCTTGTTGAAGCCGAGCTTTTCGATGATTTCAGGCGACCAGTTTCTTGCCTTTGCATTAAGAAGCTGAGAAGTTGAAGCGATGGAATATTCTGTCTGCTTTACACCTGTAAGGAAGTACTTCAACAGGTCAGGCACAAAAAGAAGGTCTTTTGCGTTTTCCATCTGGTACTTGTTCTTTGAAATGAGGTAAAGCTGGTAGATAGAGTTGAAGTTGAGGTTCTGTGTACCTGTAATCTTGTAGAGCTCCTCCTTGGGGATAATGGAATATACCTCTTCCATAAGCTCGTATGTAAGAGCAGGGTTTCTGTAGTTGAAGGGGTTGGCAATGAGCTGACCTGTCGCATCTAAAAGTCCGAAGTCAACACCCCAGGTATCAATAGAAATGCTCTTGATGTCCTTGTTGTCGCTGAGTGCGCAGGAGTTAATAGCTCCCTTGATTTCAGTAAAGAGCTTAAGCATATCCCAATAAAGCGCACCGTTGAGGTTTACGGGGTCATTGGTAAAGCGATGTACCTCTTCAAGCGTGATTTTTTCACCGTCAAACTTACCTACAATGCCTCTGCCGCTGGAAGCGCCAAGGTCAATGGCAAGCATCTTGAGTGGAGATTTCATAATTATTTCCTTTCTCCTACTTTCTTAAGGAGAAAGTAGGCAAAGACCTTTTTAATTTGTCACCATTCAAAAAAGGTCTGTATTTATTTGTTAATTTCTCGATTGGAGTTTGACCGCCCCGATTTATTGCGGTCAAATGGTGCTTCATTCGGGCATCTTGTATTTCAAATAAATCCCGAAATCAAGTCCCGAAATGAAAAGTTCTTTGCTTACTTTCTTTCAAGAAAGTAAGGAAAAAACTACTTAATTCTCGCCAAAATATCGCGAAGAGCCTGTGTGCCTGCATCAAATGCAATTTCAGGAGTTTCAAAAGCATTCTGAACCTTGATGTCGTCCATGTTAGAGAGCTTGTCAAGACCGCTGAAGGTTGTGAGGTGAGGTTCAAGTGTAAGGATTACTTCTCTGTCAGTAAAGTCGTTGTAGAGGGAGAGAATTTTTTCGATTCTGCCCTTGCCGCTGCCTGCAGGAACAATTGTACCGTCATTGAACGCATCCTTGATGTGAATGTATTCGATGTAATCACGGAGTCTTTCATAGCCTTCCATGGGGTCCTGATTGCAGAATGCAAAGTTACCCATGTCAAGTACAGACTTCATTCTTCCGCCGAACTGCTTCATAATATCTTCGCAGTCAACGGGTGCTTCGCCGTAAATTCTCGCTTCGTTTTCGTGGCAGAGGTTTATGCCTCTCTTTTCAGCTTCGACGAGCATCTTTTCAAGATTTGCCATAATCTGTTCTCTGTAATTGTGGCAGTCTGTTCCTTCGGGATAGAAGTAGGAGAACATACGGATATTCTTTGTTTCAAAAATGTCAGCAAGGTCAAGTGTGTGCATGAAAAGCTCGAAATGCTCTGTCTGGTCGGCAGTAATGTCAATCTTACCGATAGGAGAGCCGATTGCAGATGCCTTTACACCATACTTATCCATGAGAGCCTTGTACTTCTTCGCATCTTCAATTGTGAGAGAGGATACATTTGTGCCGTCAAGGTTTCTGAGTTCAATGTAACCGATGCCCTGCTTGTTTACATATTTAAGCTGGTCTTCAAATACGCTTGTTACTTCGTCAGCAAAAGCGCTGAGTATGTACTTTGCCATAAGTTATTCGTCCTTTCGTATGTGGATATTCTTCCACCTATAGTTTTACTTAATAAGTATACTACATATATTTGGATTTGTAAAGAAAAAAAGGAAAAGTTTATATATTTTTTAATTTTATCTTTTATTCTCCGCGTCTTTATGGTACAATACTTATGAAAACACACTGAAAGGAATAAAGAAATGAAAATCGTTCTTCTTGACGCAAAGACTTTAGGCGACGACATTCCCCTCTCCGCCTTCTCCGAGATAGGAGAATTCGTGTCATATCCCAAAACAAGCCCAGAGGAAGCCCCCGAAAGAATTCGTGACGCCGATGTAATTATAACAAACAAGGTAAAGCTGACAGGCGAAATTTTAAAGCACGCCCCCTCTCTTTCGCTTATCTGTGTCACCGCAACGGGCTACGATAACGTGGACACCGAATACTGCAAGAAGTGCGGTGTTGCCGTATGCAACGTAAAGGGGTATTCAACCGAATGTGTGGCACAGCTTACGGTTTCAATGGCACTGTCGCTGACAAACCACCTTCGTGTTTTTGACGACTATGTAAAGAGCGGAGAGTATTCAAAAAGTGGTATTCAGAACAAGCTGACTCCTACATTTAACGAAGTTTACGGAAAAACATGGGGCATTGTGGGTCTTGGCAACATAGGAAAGAGAGTTGCCGACATTGCAAAAGTCATGGGGTGCAACATTCTTGCATACAAGAGAACTCCCGTAGTGGATTATGAATGCGTAGACCTTGAAACATTGGTTAAAAATTCCGACATTATCTCGGTGCACATCCCCTCATCCCCCGAAACGGTAGGGCTGATTGACAAAAAAGTATTATCTCTCATGAAGGAAAGAGCAATTCTCGTAAATGTTGCAAGGGGCAACATCCTTGATGAAGAAGCGGTGGCAGAGGCCATTCTTGACGGCTCGCTTTACGGCTTTGGCTGTGATGTTTATTCCACCGAGCCTTTCCCCGAAAATCATCCCTATTCTAAGCTGTCCAAGTGTGACAACGTTATTCTCACACCCCACATGGCATGGGGAGGATATGAAACAAGAGTAAGACTTGTCTCTGAGGTGGCACAAAATATAAGGGCGTTTTATAACGAGCAAGAAAGAAATAGAATAATATAGCTATGAACAAATTAAAGCTTCCTCAACGTTTTGGGAAGTCTTTGAGTGCGTTTGTATACATATAAAAGCCTCCCTCTGAGAGGGAGGTGGCACGCGAAGCGTGACGGAAGGAGCCTGCGAGACTTCAGGTTTGGATTAACTCCGTAGTAACGCGTTCCCCTCACCCGACTCCGTCGGGAGTTCCCTCCCGGAGGGAGCCTTAGATGATAATAGACAACCCCGACAGATCTAAAAAGCTGTCGGGGCTAATTATTTATTCACTTAAAACATCGGAAAATCGTCGTTCTTTTTGCCTTTGCTGTCTCCTCCGTCTTCAACAATGTTAACAGTAACGGCATATCCTAAGATTTTGCTTGCGCACTCGGTAACTGTCTGCTTCATTATAGGGTCTGCACCAATCATAAAAATTGCCATAGAGCTTACCTTAACCGTCATAACATCGCCGTCAAGATACCCTCTTGAATCGGTGAGCATTGAATAAAGAATCATATTCTTTGCCTTGATTTCCTCCAGAACATCTCCGTAAGCAATCATTTCGGGAATGTTTTCATCGGCAGGCTTTGCTTTGGTTTCATCGCTACCGAGGGGCTTGGGAAGCTCGGGCTCTCCCGCTATGGGCGGCGGGTCTGTCGGCATGGGAACATCATCAAAATCAAACGGCGGTGCGTCATCGGGTACGGGCGGCACATTTTCTTCCTTTGCAGAAGTCTGCTCTTTCTTTGCTTGTTCAGGGGCGGCAGATGATACAGAGACAGATACAGGTCTTGCCTCAAGTGACGAGATTCTTTCCAAAAGTGCCTCGGTGCTTGTAGACAGTCTGCTGTCACAAAGCCGCATTGCCATCATTTCAAGAACAGTTCTTCTCGAAAGCCCCGTTCTTGCAAGTCTTGACACCGTATCCTCCACAATTTCCGTACAATACAGAAGTCTTTCGGGAGTAAATTTGTCTTCAACATTTCTGAGGGTTTCTATAACATCGGCACATTCATCGATAAGTGAGGAAACACTGCCGCTTGCGCACTTCATTATGAGAAGATTGCGGAGCATATTTCCAAGCTCAGAGCAAAGTACTGCAGGGTCTTTACTTGAGTTATATGAGTCGGCAATAGTTTCGAGGGCGCCGGCTGCATTTCTGTCGGCAATAAAGCGAAGGAGCTTCAGTACAATTTCATTTCCTACAACTCCAAGGCTCTTTTCGGCAATTTCACGTGTTATGCCTTTTCCGCCCACAAAAAGTTCCAGCATCGAAAGTGCATCACGCATAGCTCCCGTCGCAAGAAGGGATATAAGCTTCAAGGCATCTCTTTCTATTTCAATGCCTTCCTTTTCGGAAACATATTCAAGTCTTTTTGTTATATCGTCGGTATTTATTCTGTGAAAATCAAAGCGCTTGCATCTTGAAAGGATAGTCGCAGGAATTTTATGCGACTCGGTTGTTGCAAGAATAAACATAACGTGGCTCGGCGGCTCTTCGAGCGTTTTGAGAAGTGCGTTAAAGGCACCGGGAGAGAGCATATGAACCTCGTCTATGATATAGACTCTGCGTTTCATTTCAATGGGCAAAAAACTGATTTTATCCTGAAGCTCTCTTATATTGTCAACACCGTTATGGGATGCGGCGTCCATTTCCACAATATCAAAGGTTGTTTCAAAGGCGCGGCATCTTTCGCACACGCCGCAGGGGTCGCCGTCAATGGGCTGCAGGCAGTTTGCCGCCTTTGCAAGTATTTTTGCACAGGTTGTCTTACCCGTTCCCCTCGAGCCACAGAAAAGATAGGCGTGGGAAACCGAGTCCTGCATAACTTCACTTCGCAGAACTCTTGTTATATGGTCCTGGCCCACAACGTCTGAAAAAACCGCGGGTCTGTATTTTCTGTATAAAGCCATATATTCTGACATAGCCTTCTCCTGTTCTCTTGCTTTTTCAAAAAGCAAGTAAAAAAGAAATGGAGAGAGTAAGCCGCCTCTTACTCTTTACTCATAAAAAATCTTATTCAAATACAGTCCGCAGGCAGGAGCGGTATCCCCTGCAAACTGTCTGTCGCAGGAATCTATAATTTTCGAAACAGCGCCCTCATTTGCTTCCCGCCTTGCAAGGTCAATGTAGGTTCCCACCATGATTCTTACCATGTTGTAAAGGAAACCGTCGGCGCAGACAGAAATTGTTATAAGCTCATTCTCTTTTGTGACATTAAAGTATTTTACACTTCTTACCGTATTGTCCTCGTTCTTTGAGCCTTTGGTCATAAATGCACGAAAATCGTGTGTTCCGACAAATTCCTTTTCTGCAAAACGCATTTTCTCTATATCTATCTCCATGGGATAAAACATAGCTCTGTCCTTGAAGAACGGATTCATATATTTGGCGTTCCAGATTTTGTAGACATATTCCTTTGCCGTACACGAATATCTTGCATGAAAGTCCGCATCCTTTATCTCGGCACCCTTTACGGCAATTCCGCTGTCACGAAGGTGTGAATTGAGCGCCGCCGCAAGTCTTTCAGGTGGGATTTTTACGTCGTCTTTCAGAATATGACACACATAATTATTTGCATGAACACCCGAATCTGTACGCGAAACACCTGTAACGTCCGGACGGAAGCCGAGAACGACTTCGAGCGAATCCTGCAAAGCGCCTTGAACGCTTCTTGCATTATTTTGCACCTGCCAGCCGTGAAAACGCGTGCCGTCATACATTATTGTAAGGGCAATTTTTTCGCCCGAAACTCTGTTTTCAAGCTCTGTCATAGCACACCCTCAGCAAAAAATCTTGTTGCAATGATTGCGGCACAGAAAAGAGCAAACGCAAAAAGCACAAGAATATCAGAAGCAGATGCTTTCATAATCTTCATTCTTGTTCTGCCATCGCCGCCATGATAAAGCCTGCACTCCATGGCTCCCGCAAGCTCGTCCGCACGTCTGAACGCCGACACGAAGAGCGGAATGAGTATCGGCACGAGTGCTTTGGCGCGTTTTAGCAGATTTCCACTTTCAAAATCCGCACCTCTTGCCTTCTGGGCATTTATTATTTTTCCCGTTTCCTCAATGAGTGTGGGAATAAATCTTAAAGCTATTGTCATCATCATTGAAAACTCATGCACCGGAAGTCCTATTTTCTTAAAGGGAGAAAGTAATCTTTCAATTGCATCCGTAAGAGCAACAGGGGCGGTTGTATAGGTCAACAGCACAAAGGTACTGATAATAAGGCATATAATTCTCAGCGCCATGAGAAAAGCATATTTCAGACCTTCGGGATAAATTTTTATTATCCAGAATTCCAAAAGAGGCTTCTCTCCCGTTGTCCACAGAATATTTGCAACAACCGTAAAAGCAAGAATAAACATTACCGGCTTTACACTCTTTAAAATCGTGCCGAAATTGAGTTTTGACAAAAGCACAATTGCCACAGTCGATACCGCAATTGCCAAAAAGGCGGCATAAGAATCGGCGCAGAAAAGAGCTACTATATATAAAATTATGCAGATAATCTTGAATCTCGGGTCAAGTTTGTGGATGACAGAATCACCCGGAAAATACTGACCGAGCGTAATTTCAGACAGCATAAAAGCATCCTTTCGCATTAAAATACAAAATTATACAGATATATTGTACCATATAATTTTGAACACTTCCACATTTTTTGTGTTTTTATGAGAATATAAAGAAAATTATATTATTCTTTCAAAAAACTCTTTTCTTTTCGTTAAATCTGTGATATACTTATAAATTAGATAGGTATATTGACATAAAGGATGATGAAAAGTGGCAAACATAAGATTCAGTACTCGCGGAACGTGCTCGAGAGCAATCAACATTGAAGTCGAGAACGGCATTGTAAAGCATGTTGAATTCGAGGGCGGCTGCAGCGGCAACACACAGGGCGTTGCACGTCTTGTCGAGGGCATGAAAATCGACATTGCGATTGATAAGCTTTCGGGAATAAAGTGCGGCTTCAAGGACACAAGCTGTCCCGACCAGTTGGCAAAGGCTCTTATTAAGATTCGGGAAGAAGAATAATTTTTCACAAATAAACTTTAAGGAGATTTATTATGGACTTTTTACAGCAGTATGAAAAGTGGCTCTCTTTTGAGGGACTCGAAAACGACCTCCGCAAAGAACTTTTGACAATAAAAAACGACGAAAAGGAAATCAAAGAACGCTTTTATTCTCCTCTGTCCTTTGGTACAGCAGGACTCAGAGGCATTATAAGAGCCGGCATTAACGGCATGAATATCTATACGGTTGCTCAGGCGACACAGGGACTTGCGGTTCTTGTTAATAAAGAAAACAGAGCTTCCGACGGTGTCATTATTGCCAGCGACACAAGAATAAAATCCGACGAATTTGTAAGAGTCTGTGCAGAAGTTCTTGCGGCAAACGGTATTAAGACATTTGTGTTTGATGCACCACGACCTACTCCCGAGCTTTCCTTCGCGCTTCGCGAAATGAAGGCTGCGGCAGGTATCAACATCACCGCTTCTCATAACCCAAAGCAGTACAACGGTTACAAGGCATACTGGTCTGACGGCGCGCAAATAAGCCCCGAACAGGCAGTTATCGTATCCAATGCGATAAATTCCGTTGACATCTTCGAGGGTGTAAAGAGAATGAGCTTTGACGATGGTGTTAAGGCAGGACTTATCAACATCATCGGAAAGGAAATCGACGAAAAGTATATAAACGTGGTACTTGCCCACAGAGTAAACCCCGAAGCTATCCCTGCTGTTGCAGACGACTTCAAGGTTGTTTACACACCTTTTCACGGAACGGGAGCAGTTCTTATCCCCGAGGTGTTAAAGAGAGCAGGTCTCAAACACCTTTATACAGTAGATGAACAGATGATTCCCGACGGCAATTTCCCCACGGTAAAGAGTCCCAACCCCGAGGACAAGGAAGGTTTTGCTCTCGGCATTGAAATTGCAAAGAAAGAGGGCTGCAATCTTCTCGTAGGCTCCGATCCCGATGCCGACAGAGTAGGTGTTATTCTCAGAACAGGCGACGGAGAATTTATTCCCCTTACAGGAAATCAGATAGGCGTAATGCTTATTTCCTACATCATCGAGGCAAGAAAACTCACAGGCAATCTTCCGAAAAATGCCTGCGTTATAAAGTCAATAGTAAGTACACCACTTGCAGATGCCGTCTGCAAAGCAAACGGTGTTACACTCATGGAAGTTCTCACAGGCTTTAAGTTCATCGGCGAAAAGATGACAGAGTTTGAAGAAACACATGAATACACTTACATCTTCGGCTTTGAAGAAAGCTACGGCTATCTCTGCGGCAATTATGCAAGAGACAAGGATGCGGTTTCCGCTTCAATGCTCATTGTTGAAATGGCGGCGTTCTATGCAAAGAAAGGTCTTACACTTTATGATGTCCTTTGCGGTATCTTTGAAAAGTACGGCTATTACGTTGAGGGTGTACAGAATCTTGCATTCCCCGGCGTTGATGGTGCAGACAAGATGAAGGCACTCATGCAGGGATTGCGAGACAACGCTCCCACGGTTGTTGGCGGCAAGAAGGTGGTTTCCTTCTCCGACTACAAGGCTTCTGTCAAGAAGAATGCGGACGGCACAGAGGAAAAAATAACTCTTCCGAAATCGGATGTGCTTCTCTTTGTAACAGAGTGCGGCGACAAGATTTTTGTCCGCCCCTCGGGTACAGAGCCGAAAGTTAAGCTCTACTATCTTGCAAACGACAAGACAAAAGAGGCGGTTGACGCAAAGATTGCGGCATATACAGATGATATGACCGCACTTATGAATTAGCGGAGAGCCCCCGCTGGCAATTCACGGCGGAGAGCCCCCGCTGGCAATTCACGGCGGCGAGTCGCCGCTGACAATTCACGGGGTATCTTCAATGGCAAGCAAGCCCTCGTAGTCGCTTAACAAACCCCGTTTGGTCGGCATATATGCTACCGACCAAACTCATTGCTTTACTAAAGCAAATAAAGCCCCACTCGGGCACCAATAACAGATTATAATTAAAACGGCAGAAAGAAGCCAATATGGTTTCTTTTGCCAAGCTTTTCTTTTTCCAAAGAAAAGCGGGAAAGGACAGTTAATAAAATGGCAGAAAAGAAACAAGTCGAACAGATTACATCGAGAGATGCCGACTTTGCACAGTGGTATACAGACATTGTAAAGAACGCAGACCTCGCAGACTACTCAAGCGTAAAGGGATGTATGATTATCCGTCCCTACGGCTACGCAATCTGGGAAAACATCCAGAACATTATGGACAGAAGATTTAAGGAAACAGGACATCAGAACGTATATATGCCAATGTTCATCCCCGAATCACTTCTCAACAAGGAAAAGGAGCACGTTGAAGGCTTTGCGCCCGAGGTTGCATGGGTAACCCACGGCGGAAGCGAGCCTCTCACAGAACGTCTTTGTGTTCGTCCTACCTCCGAAACACTCTTCTGCGAGCACTTCGCAAAGATTATCAACTCCTACCGCGACCTTCCCGTTCTCTACAATCAGTGGTGCAGTGTCGTAAGATGGGAAAAAACCACCCGTCCCTTCCTCAGAACAAGAGAATTCCTCTGGCAGGAGGGTCACACAATGCACGCAACAGCAGAAGAAGCAAGAGCCGAAACACTTCAGATGCTGAACATTTATGCAGATGTCTGCGAAACCGATCTTGCAATGCCGGTAGTCAAAGGCCCAAAGACCCCTTCAGACAAGTTCGCAGGTGCAGAGGATACATATGCAATCGAAGCCCTCATGCACGACGGCAAGGCGCTTCAGGCAGGTACATCACACTACTTCGGCGATGGCTTTGCAAAGGCGTTTGACATCACATACAAATCAAAGGATAACGTTGACGTATATCCTCATCAGACCTCATGGGGCACAACAACAAGACTTATCGGTGCTATTATCATGACACACGGTGACGACAACGGCCTTGTTCTTCCCCCTGCGGTAGCACCTATCCAGGTGGTAATCGTTCCCGTTGCACAGCACAAAGAAGGCGTTCTCGACAGAGCATATGCCCTCTACAATGAACTTAAAGAGGCAGGAATCAGAGTTCACATTGACGATTCCGATAACAGCCCCGGATGGAAGTTTGCTCAGTACGAAATGAAGGGTGTTCCCGTAAGAATCGAGCTTGGTCCGAGAGATATTGAAGCAGGCAAGTGCGTAATCGGAACACGTCACAATCTTGAAAAGTGCGATGCTGACCTTTCCGGAATTGTAGAAACTGCAAAGGCAAAGCTTGAAGAGGTAAGAGCGGGACTTTACAACATTGCTCTTGAGAACAGAAAGAATCACACCTACGACTGCACAACAATCGACGAAATCAACAAGGCACTCGAGGAAAAGGGTGACGGCTTTGTTCGTGCAATGTGGTGCGGCGATGAGGAATGTGAAGATGGAGTCAAGGCCGCAACAGGTGTCGGCTCACGTTGCATTCCCTTTGAGCAGGAAACTCTCTCCGACAAGTGTGTTTGCTGCGGAAAACCCGCAAAGAAGCTCGTTTACTGGGGTAAAGCTTATTGATCTTACTTTCTCTTTGATAAAAGAGAAAGTAAGCAAAGAGAAAATATTTTGGCACCATTATTTTGTTTATGCAAAACAAGCCTCATATTTTCAAATCAAGTGATTCCCGACCACCAAACGACGGCGGTCGGGAATTTTACAAAATACAATTACAAAAAGGTGATATATATGTCAAACAATAACGACTTTTCTCAAATGGCGAAGAACACCGTTTCCTCAAAGAATCAAATGAGACTCGGAGAAACCATTTTCGGCGAAAACGTTGACGGCAATGGAAAGCGTGTTCTTTTTGTCGGCAACTCTATAACCCTGCACGACATAAGACCAAGCATCGGCTGGCATCTTGAGTGCGGCATGGCGGCATCCGCCCCCGAAAACGATTATGTACATATCATAAAGAGACGGGTACGTGAAAAGGACACCGATGCGGCATTCTGTGTGTGTCAGGCATCGGGTTGGGAAAGAAGCTACAAGGCAGAAAACCACAACAAGCCTTACAACGCAGCAAGAGATTTTGATGCTGACGTTATCATTATGAGAATTATCGAAAACTGTTCCCTTTCCGAGTATGTCCCCGAGCTTTTTGAAAAGGCATACAAGGAATTTGCAGAATTCCTGAACAAATCGGGCAAGGCAAAAATCATCTTCACAACAGGCTTTTGGAAGCATCCCGGCGATGAGCTGATTGCAAAGGTAGCAAGCGAGCTTGCGAGTCCCTGCGTTTATCTTGGTGACCTCGGGCAGAACGACAAGATGAAGGCTCTCGGGCTATTCGAGCATGAGGGAGTTGCGGTTCACCCCGGCGACCTTGGAATGCAAAATATTGCGGACAGAATCTGGGAAGAGCTTGAAAGGCTGATATAATAGCAATAAAAATAGAAGGGATGGGCTTTTGGCCCATCCTTTTTTATACAATTGCTCCCCGACGGTCGTTATCTGACCGTCGGGGAGCATTCGTTATGCGATTGATGTTGCTTATTTAATTACTTTCGTCACCCGCAAAATCTCTTTGCTTAGGGAGCTGCTGTAACTGAAATGAGCGAGAAGGGAGCTGCGTTGTTGTAGGGGTCAAATCTGAGAGTTGTCATTGTACCCGTCCAAGCCGCATTTGTAGACATATCGAATTCGAATGTCATAATACCTTCTGCATTAGCTTCAGGAACATTAGTGTTCACTGCCATTGATTCGCTATAAGAACCGTCAGCCGAGAAGAAGAGCTGCGCTCTGCCTGTTACGCCTGTCTGTTCACACTTGATAACAAATGTAAACTTCTTGTATTCCTTAGTATCAATTAAGCCACCGAACAAATCAGCAAGACCAACGATGTACGGGTCAGCCTTTGAAGGCTCTGCGTAAAGGAAGCCATCCTTTTCCTTGAATGTAGACTCTACGCAGTTACGAATTGAGATTGATTCAGTCTTCATAATTGCATTTACGTCAAACATCTTAACCTTATTGTTCTTTTCATCCTCTGTTATAACTCTGAGTCTGGAGCTTGTGAGAGCAACTCTGTTGATGATAGCAGAAAGTTCGCTTCTCTTGATGTTTTCAGTAGGCTTGAAGTTATATGCTGCATCAACACCGGTGATAACACCTGCGTTGTAGAGCTTCTGGATAGAAAGGAATGAGGAGCTTGACGAAGGAACGTCAGGAATTGTGAGGAAGAGGTTCTTCTGTTCGTACCAGCTTGAAGGAAGTGCACGAACAAACAGTAATGCAACCTGTTCTCTTGTAGCAAGTGCTGTGTAGTCGCTGAACTGACTTACAGTAATAATGGAATTGCTGGTTGCATAGTCAACATAAGGCTTATACCAAGCACCGCCGCTTGTTGTTGCAATAGTCTTCTCATTGTAAATCGCATTCATTCTTGCCGCAACGGTAATAGCTTCTGCAAGAGTTACTGTTCCGTTGGGATTAAATGTTGTATCGCCTGTACCGTTCATAAGACCAAGTCTAAAGGACTTTTCAACATCGGAGTAGAACCAGTTGCTTGTGTTAACATCAACGAATCTTCCGTCATAGTTCTTAGAGAATGCAAACTTGCTTGAACCTGTTGTTGCCTCAGCAGAATCATCTACAGGACGTTCAGGAACATTTGTCTTCTTGTCTGCAGGAGTCTTATTAACTATGCTGGGATTGCTTGTTACAGAACCGCCGCCAAGTGCAGGGTATGTGTTATGACCGGGATGCTCTGTTGTCTGTCCACCCTTGGAGGTAGTTACATTGGTGGAGGAAGAATATGAATCTTCCGAGCTTCCCATTTCATCTGCACTGCCTTCGGGTCCCCAGATAGCGTAAAGTGTTACGTCGTCTGTTACTGTAAACTTATTGTTATAGAGTTTGTTGTAGTTTTCTGTGCTCTTTGCCCATCCGAGGAAGTCGTAGCCTTCTCTTACAGGATCTGCAGGGAGCGGAATTGTGCCTGTCTTGCAAGGATAAGAATAGTCATCAACTTCAGATCCCTTGTAAGGAATGGAACCGCCGTTACCCTTGAACTTAACAACCATGTTCTCATTTACAACTCTTATGGCATCAAAGTAGAATGTCAAATCGCTGCCGCTATTACTTACGTCAAGTCTTATATCGTTGAGATATTTACCTGTTTCCCACAAGGAGCTACCCGAAAGGTCAAATGTAACTGTCTGGTATTCTCCGGGATTGTTTTTAGAAACTGCGGGTGTTACATACTTTCTTTCAACACCGTTAATTGCAAACTGTCCGGCTGTATCGGAATATGCATAGAATATCGTGAAGTTTGATGTCACAGGCATCGAGAGCTTCATCTGGAGCTTTGACATCTCTGCTGTAGGAATCGAATAATTGTTTGTCAAAAGATTCTTCTTAGCAGCTATCTGTCCGCCGTTTGTGTGGTGGTATTCATATATACCAACACCTGCCGCCTCATCAACAGTCAACTTTGTCTGCTGTTCAGACTTAGATGACTTAAGAAGTGTGTCAAATGTATATTCTGCACTGTTCTTATCAAATGACCATTCATAACCCTTGCCCCACTTAGCATAGAGAACTGTATCCTGTGTAATGTTAAAGGATTCGTCGGGTGCAAGAGCATCTTCGTCTACAGACCAACCTGTGAGATAGTAGCCGTCTCTTGTTATGGATCCTGTTATGAAATCATCGGGTACGAAAGCACCGTATGCATAAACAGGTTCTTCGGGAACACCGTTAACTTCATCCGAGGTGTTCTTATTAAATGTTACCTTAACAAGTTCAGCCTGGTTTGTGATAACAACCTCGTGAGTTGCGGAAACACTTGGGTCGTAAACAGATGTTGCCTTTACAACAACCGTACCGTTACAGATAGGATAGAGTCTGCCATTGTCTGCCTTGGGGAACTTTGCATATGTTGTTCCTTCAACAACCTCCCAAGTTACATCTGTTACAGGAAGAGCAGAGCCGTCAATAGCCACTGTTTCTCCCTTAAGCTGGAGGTATCTACCCTTGGAGTTGATCTTGTTATCACCTGTGATTTCAACCTTTGTTTCCTTAAGAGAATCTGTTTCAGTGAATGTGTAGCTTATCGAATATGTGTCGTCGCCGTTATCAACAACTTCAAGCTCTTCACCGTTAAATGTAGCCGCAGGGGCAATTACCTTATAGCCTGCTACAGGTCTATAGGTTATATTCAATGTGTATGAAGTAGAAGCTGCAAATACGCTCACTGCAGGTGACCATTCTGCACTGATGATTGAATATTTGCTATTTACAGATATATCATCAGAAGCCGCAGGAGTAGCCCATGCTTCGGGAGCATCAACTTCAAATTCTGCAACCGTAGAAATTTCTTCACTGGGAATCAGCTTGATAAGACCAACGCCCCAGATAGGATAGCCATCATAAGGATCAAGACCAAGTTTTGCAATATCGCCACACCATTCGGCTGCTGTTGTCATATCATATGTGTACTTCTGGAAGAGCTTTGAGCCAACCAGTACTCTTTCACTATTTACAACAGTTCCCTGATTTACAAACACATCGGGAGCATCTGTCAATGAGAATCCGAGTACGGGTTTGAGAGTTGCACTAAAGATATTATCATATTCAATTCCACCGTGTGTGGAGTCGATGAGTGCGCTGTAATAAACTTCAACGAAAGCAAAATCACTGCCGTCGATATTTATTTCGGGAGTCACAAGAGTTGCATCACCCGTCTTTGAAGCGGGAGTTACAATTGCAAGACCATCTTCAAATGTAAGAGTTGCACCGCCCATTGCTTCTGTGCCTACCTGGTGGTAAGGATTACTGTAATCAAATTCAATAAGGTCTTCAAATACAGCATAGTATGTCACGTCCGCGTTAACTGTGATTACAGAGGCTGCTGTGTTAGCTGTTGCGCCTTCTGCTTCGGACCAGCCAATCCATCTCTTGCCGGCAGGTACGTTTTCGGGCATATAACTTCCGAGTTCAAACTTACGGCCTGCAAGGATTATTACATCATCCTCCTTGACATATTCGCCGTTTTCATCCATGCCGTAAAGGTTAACTGTATAGGCTGTGGAGTCTTCAAGTGCGCCTGTTGCAGCGAACTTATACTTGATTGTAAGTGTGCCTGTTTCTGCGTCATACTCATAAGAAGTTGCTTCCTTGCCGTTAACCGTTGCCTTTGCAGGAGCATCGGACACAAAGTAACCGGGAGCACCCTTAACTGTCACACATGCTGTGTATTCTTTTAAGCCATCAAAGTAGCGGCCGCCAATAAGCTCGCCTTCCCAAGTTACATCGCCATAAACTACATACTTTGAAGTATCCTTGGAAACTGCGGTCTTATCTGATTCTGCTCCGGCAACAGGTGTGTCAACACCTGTAACTTCGATTACACCTGCTTCATATGAAACAGCTCTTATATAGTCGATTTCAAAGCCTGTACCTACAAAATCCTTGGTTGCATTTTCGAGGGGGTCAATACGCAAAACTGTAATATTTCCGCCCGTCCAAGCGCCAATTCCGGACATATCAAATACGAGGTCTGTATATCCATCGGGACCTATTGCACCCGATGTATTTGCATATACGGAGCCGACAGTCGCAAGGTCTTTTCCGCTTGCATCCTTAGATGCAAAATACAAACGATGTGAGCTGTTGGAAGTCTTCTCTCCCTTAATTCTCATTACAACCTTTGTGTAATCGCCTCCATTAAAGAGAGGAGAACTGTCACTGTTCTGCATCCAGAACTGCATATCCATGCCGCCGGAATCAGCACGTCCCTTGGCCTTTAACGATAATACGCCGTTGTTGTAATCATAATTTTCATCACTGACGTTTGCAATTCTGTTAATTTTAGCTTCATTCTGATCAAAGAACTCATAATGGTAACCCTGCACCCATACTGCATAGTATGTTGTGTCTTTTATAACATAATCTCTCGCAATTGTAACAGTATCTTCGGGAGATTTTGCCCAACCGGCGAAGCTGAAGCCGGGTCTTACGGGAGAATCACCGGGAAGCACGTAATCAAGCTTTACATGATCTTCTTCGGGCATATTTGTTACTTCTGTTGAATCTGTATTTGCGTCAAATGTTACGGTATAATATTCAACCTGATTTTCAATTGTAATGGTAGCTTCTGCTGTTACTTCAGGGTTATAAACAGAGGTTGCCACTACCTTTACTGTACCGTTATACAATGCCTGAACAACACCTGTTTGTTCATCAATTGTAGCAATTTCTCTTTCGTTGTCTCCATGATCGAGTGCCCATGTAACTTTCTGAACATCGATTGCAGGACTAAATTGAGCAACAAGCTGAGCCGTTGCATTGGGCTTGCTTATTGTAACATCTGCAACGCTCATTTCAAATTCTACAAGAGGCAGAGTTGCAGGATATGTCTTTGTAATTGTGAGCTTACCGTCGTCGCCGAGAACTGCGCTGTCAACAGCACCGTCACCCGAATCTACAACAGTTGCATCTTCAACGACAATAGAATAACCCTTTACAGGCTTAACAACGATTGTTGCTATATATACAGATTCCGGTGCATATGAACCGTCATCGTTGAAATCGCTATCGAGGCCGTTTACGCCCTTCCATTTAATGGATTCGATTTCGTAATTTTCGCTCGCTTCAACGCTCACGTCGGGCATCAACCATGTTTCGGGAGCCTTAACACCTGTGATTACAACTGCATCCTCAATGGGTACATTTTCAATAAGCTTTGCACTTGCTACTGCCCATGCAGGCTTACCCTCATAAGGTGCAAGCTCAATAGCTGTAATTACATTAGGCTTTCCGTTTACTGTAATATCATATGTATACTTGTATGATACTTTTCTGTTTACAACAATGTCTTCTGCCTTTACAAGAACTGCTTCATAAGAATCCGAATCTGTGCCGTAAACCTTAAGAGCAGGAACTAAGGTGTTGCTGAATTTGTTATTGTTATCTGCATCTTCAAGGCTACCGTTGTAGATGACTTCTACAGAGTCGTAGCTGCCGGATGCAACATACATACCGTCAAGTGTAAGTACAGCATTGGATTTGTCTGTCTTGGGAGTTACAACAGTCCATGCTCCGTCAAAGGAAACCAAGCCGTCGGTTGCCTTAACATTATTTACATTCTGATGATACTTGTTGGAGAAATCGTACTCATCAATAGCTTCATAGATTGCGTAGTATTCCTTAGGTTCTGTAATGTTGACATTTTCAACTACTTCGCCGCCTTCTGTTGCACTCCAACCAATCCATCTCATACCGGTGGGAATGTTTGCAGGAGTAATGATTGAAAGATCAACATCTCTGCCCGAGAATACCTTCTTTACTTCTGTTTCAGCACCCTCGTCATTCTCTTCATGGAGAGTAACGTCAACAAGCTCAAGAGTACCCATATCCTCTGTTGCATCGAATGTATACTGTACATAACAAGCGCCATCAATCATAGCAAGCGCTGCTTCTTCGCCGTTAACCGTTATAGTATGAGGAGCACCGGAGATTGCATATCCGTCGGCAGCTTCGATATATACTCTTGCAGTATATTGCTTTGCACTGTCAAAGTACATGCCACCGAGAAGCTCGGAGCCAACCCATTCAATATCTGTAACTATGAACTTGTCAGAACCTGCTGTAACTGCCTCTGTACCATATGCAACCTCGGCAGCAACGGGCTTTTCAACAGTAAGTTCAAACTTTTCTACTGTCTGAGGACCAACAATCTTGATGTACTCATAGTACATTGTGCTGCCTACAAAAGCTGCATCGGGGTTACCGATACGAACATGGTCGAGGAAGCCATCCCAAAGAGGTCTCTGAGACATATCCACTGCATATTCAAAAACCTTGCTTGTATCGCCATTAGTGGTAACACTGCCACCAAAGTGGTTTGCAACATAATCTGCACCGCCGTCAACGTTACCCTTTGCAATCCAGTTGCCGTCTGCATCCTTTGTTGCATACCAGAAGTCAAACTTCAAAGCTCCGGCATAATTTGTTCTGAAGCCGAGGATAACCTTATTAGTGCTTGAAATATCAAGCTGTGACTGAGGCGCGAATGTCAAACGATGGTCGGCGGTTGTGCCGTTTGTGCCACCAAGCTTAGGAATAAGGCTGATATAGCCCTCGGCGGGATTTGCTGTAAAGTCGCTTGCGAATCTGGAGTCCGTAGCAAAGTGGTGACCGTCAGTAGCAATTAAAGTAGTACCACTGGAATTGATTCTGTCGGAAGCGCCGTCAAAGGAGTTGAAGTAACCGCCTTTAGACCACTTTGCGTAAAGGGTTGTGTTTTCGGTTACGTCAAGTGTGGCACCAACAGTTGCACTACCGTCGGGGTCAAGCATCCAGCCTTCAAAGTAGTAGCCTGTACGGGTAGGAACTACAGTTGATACAGCATAGTTTGCCTTTGCCATATCGCAATCATCTTCAAAGGGCATACCTGTTACTGTGTCACCGGTATTCTTTTCATAATAAACTTCAAAGCCCTCTTGACCTGTGATTGTGATTTCAATATCCTTCTTCTGACTGGGGTCATATGCGGGTGTTGCAGTAACAACAACGCACTCGCCTTCGGGAGTATTCCACATTGCGGAAAGAACATTTCCTTCGAGAGTTGCATACTTTGCACCGCCTGTAATTGACCAGGTGATTGTATCGGGAAGAATTACATCGCCCTCAATTTCAGGAACAATATTCGCTGAAAGCACGAGTTTACCGTTGTTTTCGGTAATAGAAGTCGCGCCGTTATATTCAATATCGATAACATGAGGAGCTTCGATTGCAGCAAACGCCTTTGTGATTACCGCGGAAGTTCTTTCAATTACGCAATCAGCCTCTTCATCGCCAACAGTCACAGCCGCATCTTCTGCAAACACATAGCCTTTCTCATTCATTTTTACCTTAATTGTTGCGGTATACTCTGTCGAGCCCATAAAGTAATCATCATCAGGAGTCCATGTGATACTTTCAATGGAATATGCCGCATCTGCAGGAACGTCTGCATTAACATCGGGTACTGTGCTGATAGCAGGAGAATCGAGGTTTGTTATTTCGATTTCGGAAACAACTACATTCTCAACAAACTTAATTTCAGTAATTGTAAAAGCTGCAATGCCGTCGTAGGGTTCAACTCTTATTGCAGAGCAAGTACCTGCCCACGCATCATTTGCAGAAAGGTCATATCTGTATGTTACAAGAGTTTCTGTTTCACTCTTCTTAACGCCTGTCGCTACCTTTGCAGCATCAAAATCTGCATCATCGGAAAGCTTGAAGTACACTTCGCCTCCGTTTGAAGTAGTGATAGCATCTGTCTTTACATATGTAACATCAACAAAAGGATAGTCCTGCGTATTGAGTGCAAGAGCGTCAAATACAACACCGGGGTTGTTGTCGGCAGGAGTTACCTTAAGGCCGGGAACTGTAGAATCAAACACAGCCTCGGAAGAACCTGCATCAAGTTCTTCTGCTTTTGCCGCGGAGTTAACAACAATGCCTGTCTTTTGGTCATACTTTGCAACAAGCGAAAATACCTGTCCCTCTGTTCCGGAAACAGATGTAACAACTGTATCTGTTGCTTCATTTTCCCAACCAAGTGCAGTATATCCAACAGGAGATGTGAGCTTAAACTCGTTGGTTGTAAGGTCAAGAGTTTCGCCTACAGCCACGAAAATTCTGCCGGGACCTGTATAGTAATCTGCAAGGTCTGAATCTATAGAGAAGGTTACTTCATAAGCAGCGCCGTCGGGAACAACGTTAGGTGTAAGAACAACATCTCCCGTAACAGTATAACTGCTTCTCACAGGAATAACGTTATAGCCGTCAGTCCAACCATTGATTTTATAGCCATCCTTGGTACTTTCATATCTTGTCGCAGGGTTGTTACGAATTGTAACGCTCTGGTTCAAAGTACCTGACATATCCGAATAGTGTTCCGAATATGTAGCCTTGAGTCTGGAATTTCTTCCGGCTCTGAAGCTAATCGTATATGTGTCTTCTGCGGAAAGCTCTGCTTCGCCGGAAACCGATTCATAAGCGGAATCTTCCGTGGTTACTGCTGCGGGTGCTGCAAATACAGACATCGGAACAGTAGACACGAGCATTGCCAAGCATAAAATAATGCTTAAAGCTTTTTTCATGGGGTTTGCACTCCTTTTTAATAGATTTGTACAACAGTTTCCTAAAAATGGGCATAGTTATACATATGGAATTACGTATCTATTATAAACGAAAACAACTCAATTGTCAATACAATTGCACAATTTTTTAAAGCTATGCAATGATTCTCGAAACATTATGCCTATTTACTAAATGTATTGTTTTTTACCAGTAGTATCACAACATATGGCGTTTTTTTGACATTTGGTGCTTTTCTTTTAAAGACTGTAAAAAAATGTTTACTTTTGACGAAAAAGTGCCGCGCATTATTATGCACAGCACTTAAATGGGTTTAATTAAGTTTAAGAGTAAGAAGTCTTGACGCCGCAAAAAGCATAACGCAACATTCCACCACATCCATAACAACAAACTGAGCCTCAAAGCACCAGAAAAGGGACACGGCAAGGTAGGGAAGCACAGAAATCATCGGAAACACCACTGCCGCGATGCCTGACATAAAGTATTTTGACAGGCTTTTCATGTTTTCTTCCTCTCTGTTGACGAGAAATGCCGACTCCAGCAGGAAAAACAGCATCATCGAGCAAAGCATAAGAAGCTCAAGCGAACGCTGAGATACATTTATCTGGCTTTTTGTATCCATAAACACTTCTATGACCCTGACTCCGAAGAAAATTGCCTCAGACATGGCAAGAAGTGCATGAGGTGTGTTCTTTTCGCGCACCTCCGTTGAGCATACAGAAATATGATTCAAGCAGCAGGGAACACATAATGCAATCTCGGCAAACAGAAAATAGTTTACTCCTCCCTGTGAGCCGGCAATTTTATATATTCCGTACAAAAACAAAGACATATACATAAATGCACAAAGCGCAGAGGTAAAAACAACAACCGTACTTTTTGAATCAAGATGTTCGGGAGCCGGGCTTTTTCTTGTCAAAAAGCCAAAGATTCCAATCATCAGGACAAGGGCAATCACCATTATATCAAATGCCCTTCCCATATTTGTGCCGGAAATATAAAAGCCCGTTTCAGGCTCTATATAATTCACAAGCAAAAAAGCTCTGAAAAAGCCGACCGTTATTGCTGCAACCGCCGCTATAAGAAGCATCACTTTGATTTTTCTGCCGTTTACTCTAACCATACAATTCCTCTTTCCGGAGCAAAACGCCGATTCACTATTATCTATACTTTATTATATCTACCACGTTTTGTTTGTCAACCAAGCGGCAACTTAATTTACACAAATTCAAAAAAGATTATACAAGTATGTCTCTATTCGTTAAATAAAATTCGCATTTCCTTAATAACATTTTTTCCCGATGTCGGTGTTTGACATCGGGAAAACATAATTTATGCGATTACTTTTTGCTCGCTTTTCGCGGACGTTTCCCGCGAAACTGCCAGCGGGTGTTACCCGCCCGACTTACTTAACGAGTTCGATAATTGCCATTTCAGCACCGTCGCCACGTCTGGGTCCAATCTTGAGGACTCTTGTGTAGCCACCGTTTCTGTCAGCATAAGAAGGAGCGATTTCGTTAAAGAGCTTAACTACAACTTCTTCCTTTGTGATGAAGGCAAGAGCCTGACGCTTGGAAGCGAGAGTGTTCTTCTTGCCAAGTGTAATCATTTTATCTGCAAGTGCACGAACTTCCTTAGCTCTGTAAACTGTTGTTTCAAGTCTGCCGTTTTCAAACAGATATGTTACAAGGCCTCTGAGCATAGACATTCTTATGTCTGTAGTACGTCCGAGTTTTCTTGTTCCGGGCATTATTCATTTCCTCCTTTTAGAGTATAATGGTGTCTTTCAACCAAACTGATGTGGAAAATTTAGTCTTCGTCCTTCTTGAGGGACAAACCAAGTGAGTGAAGCTTCTGAATAACTTCTTCGAGAGACTTCTTACCAAGGTTTCTAACCTTAATCATGTCGTCCTCTGTCTTGTTCACGAGGTCTTCGACTGTATCAATGCCTGCTCTCTTCAAACAGTTGAAGGAACGAACAGACATGTCAAGCTCCTCAATAGTCATCTCCAATACTTTTTCCTTTATGGTTTCCTGACGGTCAACCATAATTTCCGCCTTCTTGGCGTCATCTGACAAGTCTATAAACAGACTGAGATGCTCATTGAGAATCTTGGCAGCTAAGGATATAGCTTCCTTTGCCGAGATTGTGCCATCTGTCAATACTTCAAGAGTGAGTTTGTCGAAGTCTGTCACATTGCCTACTCTTGTGTTTTCAACCTTATAGTTTACGTTGTAAACAGGTGTATAGATTGAGTCAACACAGATAAGGCCGATGGGGGGATTCTGAAGGGCGAGCTTGTTCTTTTCGCCGGATACATATCCTCTGCCATGCTCAAAAGTGATTTCCATTCTGAGAACTCCGCCGTCTTCAAGGTATGCAATGTGCTGGTCCTTGTTAAGGATTTCGATGTCAGCATCGCACTTAATGTCACCTGCAGTGATTTCTCCCTCTTCAGTAGCCTCTAAGATTACTGTCTTGGGGCTGTCTGTGTGGAGCTTTGCAGTGATTGCCTTGATGTTGAGTATGATTTCCGGTACATCTTCTTTTACACCGGGTACTATGGAGATTTCATGCAGTACACCGTCAATTTTTACGCTGGTTGCCGCAACTCCGGGAAGGGAGCTGAGGAGAACTCTGCGAAGTGAATTACCGAGTGTTGTGCCATATCCTCTTTCCAGAGGCTCAATTACAAACTTGCCGTAAGAGCCGTCGGATTTCAGTTCGACTGTATTTATATTCGGTCTTTCTATTTCGATCATTGCTAAAACCTCCCTTGTTTATGATTCCGCATCCGATAGTGAATTGCTTTATTACTTGGAGTAAAGTTCGACGATAAGCTGTTCTTCGAAGGGGAAGTCGATGTCTTCTCTCTTGGGAAGAGCAACAATCTTAGCTACTACGTTTGCCTTGTCTACTTCAAGCCAAGCGGGGCTTGTTCTGTTTTCCATGTTTTCAACAAGAGACTTAATCTTTTCAGACTTTCTGCTTGTTTCCTTAACAGTGATAACATCGCCTGCCTTAAGAATCATTGAAGGGATGTTAGCCTTCTTGCCGTTTACTTCGAAATGTCCGTGAACAACAAGCTGTCTTGCGTCTCTGCGGCTCTCGCCCATACCCATTCTGTACACTACGTTATCGAATCTTCTTTCGATGAGGCAGAGGAGGTTTTCACCTGTCATACCTTCCTTAGCGTCAGCCTTTTCAAAGTATGTTCTGAACTGCTTTTCGGGGATACCGTAGTATCTCTTTGCCTTCTGCTTTTCACGAAGCTGCTTACCGTATTCGCCAACCTTCTTACGAGCTGCGCCGTGCTGGCCGGGAGCACCTGTACGTCTGTTAAGTGCACACTTTTCGGTATAGCAACGTTCACCCTTGCTGAACAGCTTTACGCCTTCTCTGCGGCACTGTCTGCAAGCGGGGCCTGTATATTTAGCCATTTGTTTTTTCCTCCTTAAAACTTTTTAAGCGGACATGGTTTCTTTTTTACCACTGTCCAATCCCGTCATTAAACGCGTCTTCTCTTGGGAGGACGGCATCCGTTGTGAGGGATAGGTGTTACGTCCTTAATTGAAACGATTTCAAGACCTGCTGTCTGGAGTGCTCTGATTGCAGATTCACGTCCCTGACCGGGGCCCTTGATATAAACTTCAACAGTCTTAAGGCCATGTTCCATAGCGAGCTTTGCTGCTGTTTCTGCTGCAGTCTGTGCTGCGTAGGGAGTAGACTTTCTGGAGCCCTTGAAGCCCATTTCGCCGGCAGATGCCCATGAGAGAGCATTACCGTTAAGGTCTGTAAGTGTAACGATTGTGTTGTTGAAAGAAGAGCGGATATGTGCACAACCCTTTTCGATGTTCTTGCGTTCTCTACGCTTCTTTGTAACAGTCTTCTTTGTAGGTGCCATTTTTATGTCTCTCCTTTCTTATTACTTCTTCTTGTTAGCAATTGTCTTTGCAGGACCCTTGCGTGTTCTTGCGTTTGTCTTTGTTCTCTGTCCGCGAACAGGAAGACCCTTGCGGTGTCTAACACCTCTGTACGCATCGATTTCAACAAGACGCTTAATGTTGAGTGCAACTTCTCTTCTGAGGTCACCTTCTACGGTGTATTCGTGTTCGATAACTTCACGAAGCTTTGCAACATCGTCTTCTGTAAGGTCCTTAACTCTTGTGTCAGGGTTAATGCCTGTCTTTGCAAGTATGTCTTTTGAGCTTGTAAGACCGATTCCGTAGATGTAAGTGAGTCCGATTTCAACTCTCTTTTCTCTGGGAAGGTCAACGCCGGATATACGTGCCATTTATTTACACCTCGTTTTCTCGTCGTCTGACGCTATATAGAGCTAACTATTAGCCCTGTCTCTGCTTATGCTTCGGGTTTTCGCAGATAACCATGATGATACCGTGTCTCTTGATTATCTTGCACTTTTCGCATATTTTCTTTACCGAAGGCTTAACTTTCATTTTGAAATCCTCCTGTTATGTGGCTGAGCAAATTACTTTGCTCGCCAGGTTATTCTTCCCTTTGTAAGGTCGTAGGTAGAAACCTCAACCGTTACCTTGTCTCCGGGCAAAATCTTAATGAAGTTCATTCTGAGCTTGCCTGAGATGTGTGCCGTTACAACATGGTCATTGGGAAGCTTTACTAAAAATGTTGCATTTGGAAGTGCTTCCGTTACAACGCCTTCAAATTCCATTACGTCGTCCTTAGCCACAACGTTTCCCTCCGTATTCTAAAATTTCTGATTAGTTTTCGTCGGTCAGTGTCAGTATTTCAACACCGTTTTCGGTGATTGCCACCGTGTTCTCGTAATGAGCCGAGAGCCTACCGTCGATCGTCACAACCGTCCAGTCGTTGTCAAGCACCCTTACGTCATACGTTCCGGCATTTACCATAGGCTCTATTGCAAGGGTCATGCCCTCGTAGAGTCTTGGGCCTTTTCCGATTCGTCCGAAGTTGGGTACTTCCGGGTCCTCATGCAGATTTCTTCCTATGCCGTGACCGACATAGTTACGTACAACCGAGAATCCGTTTGCTTCAACATGGTTCTGGATAGCGTTTGAGATGTCGCCGATTCTGTGATCCGAATCAGCAAATTTAATTCCTTCGAAGAAGCTTTGACGCGTAACTCTTTCAAGAGTTTCTGCCTCAGTACTGACTTTGCCGCAGAAGAAGGTTCTTGCCGCATCTCCGTGAAAGCCCTTAAAAAGCGCTCCCACATCGACCTTGACAATGTCACCCTCCTCCAGCCGTCTGTCTGAAGGTATTCCGTGGATAACTTCCTCGTTCACACTTATGCAGGCACTTGCAGGAAATCCGCCATATCCCAGAAAGGAAGGTTTGGCGCCGGATTTTTCGATGAATTTACGGATTTGCGTATCAATCGAAATAAGTGACTCGCCGGGCCTTACAAGTTCTCTTGCGGTTTCAAGAGCACCTGCGGTAATTTTTCCTGCCTGTCGCATAAGAAGCAAATCTTCTTTGTTTTTTAAGCTAATCATCTGTTTTTTCCTCAGATACCGAGCGCCTCAAGAGTAAGCCTTGTTGTATCAGAAAGCTCCTCCTGTCCGACAACGGTCTTTAAAAGACCCTTTGACGAATAGTAATCTTTAAGCGGTTCGGTTTCATTATGGTAAACCACAAGTCTTGACTTTACAACATCGGGAGCATCATCCTTACGGATAGAAAGCATCTCACCGCACTTGTCGCAATTCTCACCTGCAGTCGAGGGATTAAACTTTGTGTGATAAGTCGCACCGCACTTTGGGCAAACTCGTCTGCCCGACATACGGGTAACTATATCTTCATCGGAGACATACAGCTCGAGAACGACGTCTATTTTAACGCCCATTCTGTCAAGTGCTTCCGCCTGAGGGATTGTTCTGGGAAAACCATCCAGAATAAATCCGCCCTTGCAGTCGTCCTTGCCGAGTCTGTCTTTTATAATACCTATCACAACCTCATCCGGCACCAGCTTTCCTTTTTCGATAAAACTTTGTGCCTCTTTTCCCATATCAGTACCTACCTTTATGGCTTCTCTGATAATGGCACCTGTTGAGATTGTAGGGATATTAAGCTTTGTGCTGACTATTTCAGCCTGAGTTCCTTTACCCGCACCGGGAGCTCCAAAAAATATAATATTCATTGAACGGTCCTCTTAACTGTTTGGGTTTGGCTCTTATTCAAGGAAGCCCTTATAGTGACGCATTGTCATCTGAGCTTCGATTTCCTTTGTTGTTTCGAGAGCAACGCTTACCAAGATAAGAAGTGATGAACCACCGAATGCAAGACCTGCAAGGCTGTTATCAAGCATACCTACGATAAGGGGAAGTGTTGCTACGATTCCGAGGAAGATAGCACCGATAAGAGTAATTCTGCTGAGGATTCTTGTTATATAATCAACAGTAGGCTTACCGGGTCTGATTCCGGGAATTGAACCACCGTTATTCTTTATATTATTTGCAACTTCAACAGGGTTGAAAGAGATTGCAAGATAGAAATAAGAAAAACCGATGATGAGAAGGAAATAGATTACCATATACACGGGAGATGTGCTGGAGAAGAAATGAACGATTGAATTCCAGATACCTTCACCCTTGGGAGGGAAGATAAGAGCAATTGTTGTAGGAATAGCAGCAATGGAGCTTGCGAAGATGATAGGCATAACACCTGACATATTCAGCTTCATGGGGATGTAGGTGTTCTGACCGCCGTACATCTTTCTGCCAACCTGACGCTTTGCATACTGAACGGGAAGTCTGCGTTCCGCATTTGTTACATGAACAACAAATACAATCATAGCAAGAAGAAGAACTATTGTTATGATGGGAACGAGAATTCCGAGTGTTGAGCTCTTAATATTTACAAACGCTCTGTAGATTGTGGTAGGAAGACTTGCTACGATGTTTGCAAAGAGGATAATGGAGATACCGTTACCGATACCGTTTTCGTTGATTTTTTCTGCGAGCCACATAATTACCGCGGCACCTGCGCAATAACAAGAAATAATTACGATTGCAGCAAAAAGACCCAAGTCTGTAATCATAGGTACTTGAAAACCATTTCTAAGATAGAAATAATAACCTATACTTGTAACAAGAGCAAGGATTACTGTGCAGTATCTTGTAATCTGTGTAAGCTTCTTTCTGCCGTCGGAACCCTGCTTGGAGAGTCTTTCAAGGGCAGGAATTGCTATTGTGAGAAGCTGAATAACGATTGATGCTGTGATATAAGGTGAGATTGAAAGTGCAAACAGTGTTGCTCTGGAGAAAGCATCACCTGAGAGAATGTTGAAGTAAGCAAATAAACTGCCTTCACTTGTTGAAAACACTTCCTGAAGCAATTCGGAATTTATATAAGGCACATATATTACCGAACCGATTCTGTAAAGAATAACAATTACGAGTGTAAAGAGAAGTTTACTTCTTAATTCTGCTATTTTCCATGCGTTCTTTAATGTCTGTAACACCTTAGATCACCTCAGCCTTTCCGCCTGCGGCTTCGATTTTCTCCTTAGCGCTGCCGGAGAAGATAGCTGCTTTAACGGTAAGCTTTTTAGTGATTTCACCTCTGCCAAGAACCTTGAGTCCGCAAAGTTCCTTCTTTACGATACCCTGTTCTACGAGAGTTTCGATAGAAACTGTGTCACCGTCATTGAATTTGTCGAGAAGCTCTACGTTAACAATAGCGTACTGCTTCTTGAACATATCGTTTGTAAATCCTCTTTTGGGAAGTCTTCTGTAAAGAGGAATCTGACCGCCTTCAAAGCCGGGTCTTACACCGCCGCCACTGCGCGCGTTCTGACCCTTATGGCCCTTACCTGCTGTCTTGCCGTTACCGGAGCCGTGACCACGACCCTTTCTCCAAGCTTCCTTGGAAGAACCGGCTGCGGGAGATAATTCATGAAGTTTCATTTCTTAGCCCTCCTGTTCTACTGATACAAGGTGGGAAACTACGCGGATTTTACCGTCGGTAACTGCGCTCTTTTCCTGAACTGTTGTATCGCCGATCTTGCGAAGACCGAGGGAGTGAGCTGTTGCAATCTGCTTATCTAAGCAACCGATAAGGCTCTTAGTTAAAGTAATTTTTACCTTTGACATTTTGCCGCTACCTCCTTAGCCTACGATTTCTTCAACGCTCTTGCCGCGCATCTTTGCAACCTGTTCAGCACTTCTGAGTGCTCTGAGGCCTTCGAATGTCGCCTTTACTACGTTGATCTTGTTGTTTGACTTTAAGCACTTCGCTCTGATATTCTTGATACCTGCAGCTTCAACAACGGCTCTTACTGTGCCGCCTGCGATGATACCAGTACCTTCTGCGGCGGGCTTAAGAATAACGCTTGCTGCGCCGAACTCGCCGATAATATCATG
This sequence comes from Clostridia bacterium, assembly GCA_017456765.1. Classification (GTDB taxonomy): domain Bacteria; phylum Bacillota; class Clostridia; order Oscillospirales; family CAG-382; genus UMGS1387. Next base: position 30,522 of record JAFTIR010000001.1, read on the forward strand.
AGGAATTGTTGTGTTCTTGAGAGATACTTCAATCATATTCTTCTTAGCATCTTCAATTGCTTTTCTTATAGCTTCGGGTACTTCGGCAGACTTACCGATACCGTAGCCAACGTGACCGTTCTGGTCGCCAACTACAACTACTGCAGCAAAACGCATAATACGTCCGCCCTTTACAGTTTTGGAAACTCTTCTTGTTTCAACAACTGTTTCTACGAGCTCGCCGAGTGTTGCAGGGTCAAAATTTCTAGCCATGTGTCTGCCCCTCCTTAGAATTTAAGGCCTGCTTCACGTGCGCCTTCTGCAAGTGCTTCTACGCGTCCGTGATAAATATAGCCGCCTCTGTCGAATACTACTTCAGTGATACCCTTTTCGATTGCGCGCTTAGCTACTGCTTCGCCAACCTTCTTTGCAGCTTCCTTGTTTCCGCCGTACATTGCGAAATCCTTTTCGTTGGATGCTGCGCTTGCAAGTGTCTTGCCGCAAGTGTCATCGATTACCTGTGCATAGATATTGCTGAGAGATCTATATACACAGAGACGAGGACGGGATGCAGTACCGCTAACCTTGCCGCGGACTCTTGTATGTCTCTTTTTACGCTGAATATTGCTGTCTTTTCTTGAAAACATTTATCTGCACTCCCTTCTTTATTACTTGCCGGCCTTACCGGACTTACGTCTGATGTGTTCTTCAATGTACTTGATACCCTTGCCATGGTAAGGTTCGGGGGGTCTCTTGGATCTGATGATCGCTGCTACTTCGCCGACTCTCTGCTTATCAGCACCTGTTACTGTAATGTGGTTTGCGTCGGGACAAGCAAGTTCGATACCGGGTTCAGACTCAATCTTTACAAGATGAGAATAACCGATTGTGAGTACGAGTGTCTTGCCTTCCATTGCAACTCTGTAACCTACGCCGTTTACTTCGAGTTCTTTCTTATATCCATTGGTAACACCTTCAACCATATTGAAGAGAAGTGAACGTGTTAAACCGTGGAGAGCTCTATCCTGTTTCTCGTCGCTGGGTCTTTCAACAATGAGCTGTGCGCCGTCCTGCTTGATTGCCATTCTTGCGCTGAGTTCCTTAGTAAGAGTACCCTTGGGACCCTTTACTGTAACTACATTGTTTTCACCGATTGTAACATCAACGCCAGCGGGAACAGTAATAGGCATTCTACCTATTCTTGACATAACTTTTCTCCTTTGCGTTATTTACGATTTTTGTGTCTGTATGCACACTTTTATGCCTTACAGCTCACTCGTATCATTTGGCAATTCTATTACCAAACAAATGCGAGAACTTCACCGCCGACGTGAAGAGCCTTAGCCTTCTTATCGGTCATAATTCCCTTGGATGTGGAGATGATCGCAATACCGAGTCCCTTCATTACCTTGGGCATATCTTCACAGCTTGTGTAAATTCTAAGGCCGGGCTTAGATACTCTCTTAAGACCCTGAATAACCTTGGACTTGTTTGCGCCGTATTTGAGAGTTACTCTGATAGTTCCCTGATTTCCGTTATCGAGAACTTCGTATCCTGCAATGTAACCTTCTTCGAGAAGGATTTCTGCAATTGCCTTCTTCACGCCGGAAGCAGGAATATCTACTGTCTGGTGCTTGGAAGAGTTTGCGTTACGGATACGTGTAAGCATATCTGCTATAACGTCTGTTATCTGCATGATTTGTTGACCTCCTTATTTATTTAGTCTTAAACTTGAGATAGATTTACCAGCTTGCCTTTCTTACTCCGGGAATCTGACCCTTGTAAGCCAATTCTCTGAAGCAGATACGGCAGATACCGTACTTTCTCATATAAGAATGGGGGCGTCCGCAAATCTTACATCTGTTATATTCACGAGTAGAAAACTTCTGTGTCTTCTGCTGCTTTAATACCATTGCCTTTTTTGCCATAATTCTTTACCTACCCCTCTTACTTTGCAAAGGGTGCGCCGAGGAGCTTGAGAAGTTCTCTTGCTTCTTCGTCGTTCTTTGCACTTGTTACGAATACTATGTCCATACCTCTGATCTTTTCGATTTTATCGTACTCGATTTCAGGGAATATGAGCTGTTCCTTAAGACCAAGGGAATAGTTACCTCTTCCGTCGAAGGAATCGGGGTTGATACCCTTGAAGTCACGTACACGGGGAAGTGCGAGATTGAAGAGTCTGTCTACAAACTCATACATCTTTTCACTTCTGAGTGTAACCTTAGCACCGATCTTCATGCCCTGTCTGAGCTTGAAGTTAGCTACCGACTTTCTTGCGTAAGTGGGAACTGCCTTCTGACCGGTGATAATTTCGAGGTCTGCAATAATGTTGTCGATAACCTTTGCGTTATCCTTAGCGTCGCCCGCACCGATGTTGATAACCACCTTATCAAGTTTGGGTATCTGCATCGGACTCTTGTACTCGAACTTCTTCATGAGTGCGGGAGCAACTTCGTTGTTATAATAGTCTCTAAGTCTAGCTGCCATTTTACTTTTCCTCCCTCACGAATTAAAGTTCTTCGCCGCACTTAGCACATACACGGATCTTCTTGCCGTCCACTATCTTGTGGCTGACTCTTACGCCCTTGTCGCACTTTGCGCAGTATACGTTTACCTTTGATGCGTAGAAAGCACCTTCTGTCTTAATAAGACCGCCTTCTTCGCCCTGTCTTCTGGGCTTTACGTGCTTTGTTACGATGTTTACACCTTCAACGATGACCTTGCCTTCGCCTCTGGAAACTTCGAGAACCTTGCCCTTCTTGCCCTTGTCGTCGCCGCTGTTTACTACGACAGTATCTCCTGCCTTTACAGCGAGCTTCTTTTCATACTTAGTTAAAGCCATTTTCAATTCCTCCCTTAAAGTACTTCCGGAGCGAGGGAGAGAATCTTAAGGTAATCCTTTTCACGAAGCTCTCTTGCCACCGGGCCAAAAATACGAGTACCCTTGGGGTTCTTATCTGCACCTATAATAACAGCTGCATTTTCATCAAATTTGATATAGCTACCGTCTGCACGTCTGAGGGTCTGAACCGTTCTTACGACTACTGCCTTAACAACGTCACCCTTCTTAACAACGCCGCCGGGTGTTGCCTTTTTAACGGCACATACCACAACGTCACCGATACGGGCATATCTTCTGCCTGTACCACCGAGCACACGGATACACATGAGTTCTTTGGCGCCGGTGTTATCGGCAACCTTCATGTACGACTGCTGTTGTAACATGTTACTGTATCCTCCTTATATTGGATGATTGTATCGAGTATAGATACAATTACTATCTTATTTTGCCTTTTCGATGATTCTGACAAGTCTCCATCTCTTATCCTTAGAGAGGGGTCTTGTTTCCATAATTTCAACCTTATCGCCGATATTACATTCGTTGAGTTCATCATGAGCCTTGAACTTTACGGTTCTCTTGATAACCTTCTTGTAAAGCGGGTGCTTAACACTGTCAAGGATGGAAACTACGATTGTCTTATCCATCTTATTGCTGGATACGATACCAACTCTGGTCTTTCTGAGATTTCTTTCCATTTTTTATCTCCTTTCCCGCTTACGCCTGCTTTTCGGTGAGGACTGTAAGGATCTTAGCGATGTTCTTCTTTGTCTCAACTATCTTCTGAGGATTGTCGAGCTGATGAATAGCATGCTGGAAACGAAGGTTGAAGAGCTCTTCCTTCTGTTCCTTAAGAAGGGTTGTAAGCTGTTCGGAGGATTTTTCTCTGATTTCTGTAATCTTCATTTCTTACGCCTCCTCTTTCTTAACGAATTTGCACTTTACGGGAAGCTTGTGAGATGCGAGACGCATAGCTTCTCTTGCCTGTTCTTCAGTTACGCCTGCCATTTCAAACATTACTCTGCCGGGCTTAACTACCGCCACCCAGTATTCAGGTGAACCTTTACCGGAACCCATTCGAGTTTCAGCAGGCTTTTCTGTTACGGGCTTGTCGGGGAATATCTTGATCCAAACCTTACCGCCACGCTTAACGTATCTTGTCATAGCGATTCTGGCTGCTTCGATCTGATTGCTTGTAATCCAAGCGGGTTCTACCGCCTGAAGACCGAATTCACCGTTAGAAACTGTGTTGCCACGAGTTGCTTTACCGGTCATTCTACCTCTCTGTACTCTTCTGTACTTAACTCTCTTTGGCATTAACATAGTTATCTTTCGCCTCCTTCTGTCTTCTTAGAAGGTCTTCTGGACTGTCTCTTTGCAGCGTTTGCAAGAACTTCGCCTCTGTATACCCAAACCTTAACACCGATCTTACCGTATGTTGTGTTTGCTTCCCAGAAACCGTAGTCGATATCTGCTCTGATTGTCTGAAGAGGAATAGTACCTTCTGAATAGTGTTCGGAACGAGCGATTTCCGCGCCGTTGAGACGACCGGAGAGCTGTACCTTAATACCCTTTGCACCGAGCTTCATTGTTCTGCCGATTGCCTGCTTCATAGCTCTTCTGAAAGCGATTCTTCTTTCGAGCTGGGAAGCGATAGATTCAGCAACGAGCTGTGCATTGAGGTCAGGGCTCTTTACTTCTGATACGTTTACAAGGCAGGGTTCGCCTGTAAATGCTTCAATTTCACCCTTGAGTTTATCAATTTCTGCGCCCTGCTTACCGATGATGATACCGGGCTTTGCACAGTGGATAAACACCTTTATTCTCTTACCGTCACGTTCGATTTCAATCTTAGGAACGCCGGCACCCTGCAGTTTTTCTTTAAGCCAAGTTCTGAGCTTGTAGTCTGCTACAAGAGTATCTCCGAATACTTCGTCTTTAACGAACCATCTGGAGTCCCAGTCTTTAATAACGCCTACACGCAAACCGTGCGGATTAACTTTCTGACCCATACTCCGTAATAAGCCTCCTTTATTGGATTTAGCGTTTTAATTACGCCATCTTGAATTTTGATTTAGATTTGCGATTACTGCTTTTCAGCTACCGCGATTGTGATGTGTGAGCTTCTCTTAAGAATTCTGAAAGCTCTGCCCTGTGCACGGGGCTGAATTCTCTTAGCTGTTCTTGCGGGAGTTACGAAGCACTGAGAAACATAGAGCTTGGATACATCCATGTGATTGTTTACTTCAGCGTTGGCAACTGCGCTCTTCAAGAGCTTCGCAATAGGAAGGCTTGCTGCCTTAGGTGTGTTAGCAAGAATTCCTGCAGCTGTTGCAACATCTTTATTTCTGATGAGGTCGAGAACTATCGAAACCTTTCTGGGGGATATTCTCAGATCTCTTAAATATGCTTTTGCTTCCATGAGTTAGCCTCCTTTCGCAATATTTGTCCGAAGTGAACTATACTGCGTTCGATTTCGATTTATTACTTACTTGTCTTAGAGCCTGCATGTCCCTTGAATGTTCTTGTGGGAGCAAATTCACCAAGCTTATGTCCAACCATATCTTCTGTTACATATACGGGAACGTGGCTTTTACCGTTGTGAACTGCAATTGTGTGACCCACGAACTGAGGGAATATTGTGGAAGCTCTGGACCATGTCTTGAGGACTCTCTTTTCGCCCTGAGCGTTCATTTCTTCAATTCTCTTGAAGAGCTTAGCTTCGACGAAAGGTCCCTTTTTAATGCTTCTGCTCAAAATTATTTCCTCCTTATGTCTACGTAAGAGAATTACTTATCGTTTCTTCTCTTAACGATGAACTTGTTGGTACGATTCTTCTTGTTTCTTGTCTTGTAACCGAGTGCAGGCTTGCCCCAAGGTGTAACAGGAGTTGCACGACCGATAGGAGCTCTACCTTCACCACCACCGTGAGGATGGTCGCAGGGGTTCATTACAGAACCGCGGACTGTAGGACGGATGCCCATATGTCTCTTCTTACCAGCCTTACCGATGTTGATGTTTTCGTGTTCAAGGTTACCAACCTGACCGATTGTTGCCTTACAGTCAAGTCTGATGATTCTTACTTCGCCTGAGGGAAGTCTTACCTGAGCAACACCGTTTTCCTTAGCCATGAGCTGAGCGTATGTGCCGGCACTTCTAACGAGCTGGCCGCCCTTACCGGGATAAAGTTCGATGTTGTGGATAAGTGTACCAACGGGAATATCGCTGATTGCGAGAACGTTACCGGGCTTGATGTCAGCGCCAGCGCCGTTCATTACTACGTCGCCAACCTTAAGGCCTACGGGAGCGATGCTGTATGTCTTCTCTCCTGTTTCGTACTGCATGAGTGCGATATAAGCTGTTCTGTTGGGGTCGTATTCAATTGCGAGTACAGTTGCAGGAACATTTTCGATCTTCTTCTTGAAGTCGATGATTCTGTACTTTACTCTGTTTCCGCCGCCATGGTGACGAACGGTAATCTTACCTGTATTATTACGTCCGGCATGCTTCTTGAGAACTGTAACAAGACTTTTTTCGGGAGTCTTCTTAGTAATTTCTTCGAAGCTGGGAACAGTCATCTGTCTTCTGGCCGGAGTAATAGGCTTAAATGTCTTAACTGCCATTTTTAACTCCATTTCTCGGCGATACCATGGGGATTGGCACCCCTTTGCCGCCGCATTTAACTGTTATTCTGATTACATCATGCTATCGAAGAATTCGATAGTCTTGGAATCAGCTGTGAGAGTTACGATTGCCTTCTTCCATTCAGAAGTCTTACCGAAGTGGTAGCCAACTCTCTTATTCTTTGCCTTCATGCTAACTGTGTTAACCTTTTCAACCTTTACCTTGAAGATTTCTTCAACGGCCTTCTTGATGTCAACCTTGGTTGCACCGTCAGCTACTTCGAAGGTGTACTTCTTTTCAGCAAGTCTTGCCATGCTGTCTTCTGTGATAATCGGCTTGATAATTACGTCATGTGCGAATTTCATTATGCGTATACCTCCTCGATTACTTTTACAGCGTCCTTGGCAACGATGAACATATCGTACTTAAGAATGTCGTATACGTTGAGTGTGCCGGGGATTGCTGTCTTAACGCCTTCAATGTTGGAAGCGCTCTTAACTACGAACTTGTCAACTTCGGGAAGAACGATGAGAGCCTTCTTGTCAGCACCGAGTGCCTTAAGCATTTCAACAATCTTCTTAGTCTTGAATTCGCCTGTTGCGATAGAATCTACTACTACGAGTTCGTTTTCAGCAACCTTTGCACTGAGTGCGGACTGCATAGCGATTCTCTTTACCTTCTTATTGATAGAAACCTTCCAGCTTCTGGGCTTGGGACCGAATGCGATACCGCCGTGTACCCACTGAGGAGATCTTGTTGAGCCCTGTCTTGCGCGACCGGTACCCTTCTGTCTCCAAGGCTTCTTGCCGCCGCCGGAAACTTCTGCTCTTGTCTTGGTACTCTGTGTACCCTGTCTCTGATTTAAGAGATATGCTCTGACAACGCTGTGGAGGACGGGTTCATTGATTTCTGCACCGAATACAGTAGCGCTGAGCTCCATTTCGCCCTGCTTGTTGCCTGCCATATCAAATACTGCTACGTTTGGCATTTATGTTTCCTCCTTCGCTTACTTTACTGTTGAACGGATGAACACGATACCGCCCTTGGGTCCGGGAACCGCACCCTTAACTGCGATAAGGTTCTTTTCAACGTCTACTTTTACTACATCGAGGTTCTGCATTGTCACCTGTTCATGACCGTACTGACCTGCCATCTTCTTACCCTTGAAGATTCTGGCGGGGTCGATAACACCCATAGAACCGGACTGACGGTGTACAGGACCTACGCCGTGTGTCATTTCAAGCTTGTGGAGATTCCAACGCTTGATTGCACCTGTGTAACCGCGACCCTTTGTGAGACCTGTTACGTCAACGCATTCGCCTGCAGCGAAAACGTCTGCCTTGATTTCGTCGCCTACATTCATAGACGCTGCATCGTCAAGTTTGAATTCCTTGAGATGTCTCTTTGTAGTTCCTGCCTTAGCCTGGTGACCCTTAGCGGGCTTTGTGAGCTTTCTTTCTTCGATGTTTTCGAAGCCAAGCTGTACAGCATCATAGCCGTCATTTTCAACTGTCTTCTTCTGAACGACTACGCAGGGACCTGCTTCAATGACTGTTACGGGGATTACATTTCCCACTTCGTCAAAGATCTGAGTCATGCCGATTTTCTTACCGATTATACCTTTCTTCATGTCTTTTCCTCCTTAGTTATTGGTTGACTGCCTTGTATTTTCCCGAAAATCTGCAACCCTCGGGATAACAGCCAACATGACCGGATTTAAATCCTGACTCCTTCGCGGTATAGACGTCGGAGCCTTTGTATTAACCTCTCACGCTTTCGCGCTCCGAGGTAATAACGCTTTGTTGTGTTGTCTGCCTGCTTGTCCTAATCAATTAGAATGTAATGATTTCGGATTCAACGCCTGCAGGAAGTTCGATATCAACAAGAGCTTCGATAGCCTTCTGTGAGGGCTTAAGGATGTCAATGAGTCTCTTGTGTGTTCTGAATTCGAACTGTTCACGGCTGTCCTTATACTTGTGAACCGCACGAAGGATAGTAACAACTTCCTTATCTGTGGGAAGGGGTATAGGACCGGAAACCTTAGCGCCGTTTCTCTTTGCAGCTTCTACGATCTTTTCTGCAGCCTGATCGATGAGAGTGTGATCGTAAGCCTTGAGTCTGATTCTGATTTTTTCCTGTGATGCCATTTTTTCTGCCTCCTTTAAAATTTTTGTCCTTCGTGTGTGTGCTATTATAATAAAAACGAAGGAAGTTTTAAAATGCGGCACAGTAAATCTTGAACACGCATCCGGGTGTTTCGCGACCATCCCGAATTAAAAACCCGAAATCCAATTCGCCGTGGGAAAAGGTTTCGGGCAGCTTTCAAAGTTATCATGTTTCCACATTCAGGCGTTCCGACAAGATTGCCGGCCGTTCCTGACGCTCGTGTTTTCAAACCTTGACGCGAATTGCGCAAGTTTACCCCTTGCCGCCGCACTGTTTCCGCTTGAAGAAACAAACGGCAAAGGAAGTCACGCTTTGCGTTTCATATTTGCTGTCGCCCGTTTATCGGACATACTCCACGGAAATTACCGACCGAATGGTCGCAACCTCCCGCTTCATCGCACATCAAGCCTGGTTAGTATAACACAAGTCTTTTTCAATTGCAATAGTTTTTTGGAAAAATATTTTGTAAATGTTTTGTGAACAAGAAGTTCTCGTTCGAGGGATTTGTTTTGGGAAAGTTTCGGCACTGCGGTGCCGAGTTTCTTTTGCCCCGATGCAAAAGAAACCAAAAAATCTCCACTCATGTGTCGGAATTTCCACAGATTCCGACACGAGCCGTGGCGGCTCTCTTTTGTTGTCCTACGGAATGTACTTGAAAATCTCGTTAGCCATCATTTTTTGATTGACTGCAAAATTCAATTTTTGGTAAGCCTGCGGAGTGTTTGCAAAAGCCATAGTCTCATTTTAGTTATCGAAAACCTTACGTATGTGCAACTTCTGTACACCATCCGCGAAGCGGAAAATTCACATGGAGTAGTAAATGAAACTCTTAAAGCTTCACTTTTATTTCGTAGAGGGCTAAAAAAGGGGCACCGCGCCCCGTGTCGAATGCTACGGAGCGTAGCGGAGTTTTCGACACATGAGCGGAGCGTTTTTGCTTTCTTTTGTCGCGGGACAAAAGAAAGTCGCTCACGAGCCGTGAGCGAAACCTCTCTAATGCTGCTTTACAACCCTGAAGTTTTCAAACACCCATCTTCCGTCTTTCTGCACGTATTTAACATTGTATACGCCCTGTCTTTCGACCTCATCGTTTTCGTCAAGAATGTCATAGGTAACAGAAAGGGTATAGCTTCCGTCGTCGTTTGCTTTAAGCTCATATGTGTCCTCTTCGCCGTAGCCCGCTGCAGGGAAAGCATAGGGAAGCGCATAAAGCTCGCCGTTTTTACTTTCGACAAATCTCGGTATTTCAAAGCTGTCTGTTATATCAAGAATATAGTCGCTTGCTTCATCTGCCGATATAAGAGTTGCAAGATATGCTTCAAAAGTTTTCTTATTATATATAAGCATTTCGGCATCGGGGTTCTTGCCCGCAGCCTTTGTTCCAAGATAACAGTCCGGAAGCACCTTGTAATACTTCATATCATATGCCTGATAAGTGTAATCGGCATCGGTGGCAACAAGCTCTGTTCCGACAATCCAGCCAATTGCCTCGGTTGCCTTTTTGTACTGTGACACAACATCGTCGAGGGTAGGATAACCCGCAGGATATTCGGGAATTACGCTCAGCTTTTCAAGAGCCACAGCCGCAAGAGCATCAACCTCTTTCTTTGTAAGAGTGTCCGCACCCGCTTTGTCCGTATCTTTTTCGGGAGATGTAACATTTTCTACCTTATCTGCATCTTGCTTTGAAGGCACCTTTCCTGCGCCGTCATTTTTTTCTTTGTTGGCTGTGCACGAGCAGAACGAAACAGTCATCAGCACGGCAGCAAACAAAACAGCTATTTTTTTCATACTAAACATATTACTCTTCCTATCTGTAAATATTCTAAATCGAGCCAAGGTCATATGGCGTTCTCTGGTACACAACATAGTTTAACCAGTTTGAGTAAAGAAGATGTGCATGACCTCTCCAAATATTGACCGGTTCTCTTTCAGGGTCATCATAGGGGAAGTAATTTTCGGGAATGTGAGGGTTCATACCCTTTGCAAAATCTCTAAAATATTCGTTCTTTAACGTATCATGGTCATATTCCGAATGTCCCGTTACATAAATCTTTCTCATATCCTTGCTGGATGCAATGTACACACCCGTTTTTTCACTTGAAGCAAGAATGTCGATTTCGTCCTCATGCGCCTTTATGTCCTCAGTTCTTACGCCGTAGTGACGGGAATGGGGGGCATAGAAGTACTGGTCAAAGCCTCGCACAACGGGATGAGCCGGCTTTCTCACCTTATGTCTGAATACACCCGATAATTTTTCGGGAAGAGCAACCTTTTCTATACCGTGATAATAGTAAAGTGCCGCAAGGGATGCCCAGCAAATATAGAAGCAGGAATAAACATTCTTTTCGGACCATTCAAAAATGTCGCAGATTTCCTTCCAGTAGGCAACGTCCTCATATTCCTTGTCCTCAATGGGCGCACCTGTGATGATAAGTCCGTCAAACTTCTTGTTCTTTACATCATCAAAGTTGCGGTAGAAGGATTCAAGGTGGTCCTGAGAAGTATTCTTTGAGGTATAAGACTTGGTCTTGAGAAGAGTAATTTCAACCTGAAGGGGTGTGTTTGACAAAAGACGAAGCAGTTGTGTTTCCGTCACAATCTTTGTAGGCATAAGGTTGAGAATTGCAATTTTCAAGGGACGGATGTCCTGGGTGTCGGCTCTCTTTTCCGACATTACAAAAATGTTCTCGTTTTCAAGCGTTCCAAATGCAGGAAGCGCCTCAGGAATTCTAATAGGCATAATATCACTTTCCTTTATACACCGAAAATGTTCTTTGCTTTAACGGCAATTTTGGGACAAAACTCCTGACAGCAATAACATCTGATGCATTTTGTTTTATCTATTTGCGCTTTTTTGTCTTTGATTGTAATCGCATCGACAGGGCAGTTGTTCTTGCAGATACCACACCCTATGCACTTCGTTTTGTTTATTACAGGTTTTCTTTCAAGAGCATCGCGAAGCCGTCCACCGAAAACAGAGGGTATCTGCTTTACAAGACCGCCTGCCGTGGAATCGGGACGTTTGAATTTACATACAAACTTCTTATAATCCTCGCCGATAACCTCAAGTTTTTCAACTTCATCGGGGCAAAGATTTCTCGAAACGGCATTTTTAACGGTTCCGACATCATCCTTGTCATAGCCCATCATGTGACTGCAAAGCAAATCAACCGCAAAGGGATTTGCACTTACCGCAACAGCTCCCATTTTACGCAGTGTTCCGCCCGACGGGCCGTTGCCCTCCATGCAGATTACGCAGTCAACAAGGTTAATCTGCGGCGAATTTATAAGGCAGACGTCGCAAATCATGGACGCAAAGGAATCCTTTGAGGGAAATCTTGCGTGCTGTTCCGCTTTCTGAAGTCCGGGAATTGAGCCGAACATATTTTTGACTGCCGCCGTCATCTCGCAAAGCGCATGAGTTTTAAGGCGGGCAAGGTTGACTATTACATCAGCCTCTGTCAGCGGATTTATAATGTTGAAGGAATACTTTGAGTATTCGTGGTTAGAGCAAAGAGAAAAGCCGTAGTCCCCGTTGAACTTTCCGCCACCGAGGCTCGTTGCTTCAAGTGTTCCCGTTTCTCTTGCAACGCCTTCGACAAGTGCCTTGTTATAAACGCCTCCCGGGCTGTCGCAAACAACGACAGACGCGCCGAGATTTGTAAAATACTCGCACGCCGCCCTTGTATATGAGGGATGTGTTGTGACACACTTTTCGACACCGGTTTTATGCAAAAGATTGGGCTTTACGGCAACTTTTTTGCCGCAAAACTCGCTCTTTTCCCAACCGTTGTCAAGTATCACCTTATCAAACAGTGGAAAAACCACACTTTTTACATTGTCATATTCGTAATCCCCAAGGCTTTCCAAATAAACCTTGTCGGTAAAAACAATTTTATGCTGCATTACTTTATTCTCTTTAAAAACTTATCAATTCTATCAATGGCACGGGAAATATGCTCAACTGAGTATGCATAGGAAATTCTCGCAAAGCCCTCTCCCGACTGTCCGAAAGCATTTCCGGGGACAATTGCGCACTTTTCTTCATAGAGAAGTCTTTCGCAGAATTCATCCGAAGAAAGACCGTATTCCCCGATTTTCGGGAAAACATAGAACGCCCCCTCAGGCTCAAAGCAGGAAAGACCAATCTCGTTAAGACCCGAAAGAAGCATTCTTCTTCTCTGGTTGTAGCAATCCTTCATGTATTCGATGTCCTCGTCACCGTTCATGACTGCGTCAAGCCCTGCATACTGGCTCATGGTAGGAGCACACATTATTGCATACTGGTGAATTTTTAACATCTGTTTTGTTATCTCTTTGGGTGCGCAGACATAGCCGAGTCTCCAGCCAGTCATGGCATAGCTCTTGGAAAAACCGCCGACATAGATTGTTCTGTCCCACATATCGGGCAGTGCCGCAAAGGAGAAGTGGCGTCTGCCGTAGGTAAGCTCACCGTAGATTTCGTCAGTAAGAACAACAATGTTTGTGTCCTTTAAAACATCAGCGATTTTACGCAAATCCTCTTCTGTCATAATTGCACCCGTAGGATTGTTGGGGTACGGAAGAATAAGCATTTTGGTCTTTGGTGTTATGTACTTTTTGAGAAGCTCGGGCGTAAGCTTAAACCGGTCCTCAACCCTTGTGGGAATTACAACAGGCACGCCGCCGCAAAGCTCTGTCATGGGAACATAGCACACATACGCCGGCTCGACTATAAGCACTTCATCTCCCGGCTCAACAATGGCACGTATTGCAAGGTCAATTGCCTCGCTTCCGCCCACGGTTATAATCATCTCACATGACGGGTCATAGGAAACGTCAAAGCGTCTTTCGAGATAATTGGCAATCTGCTTTCTGAACTCGATAAGACCTGTGTTTGATGTATATGCCGTCTTTCCCTTTTCAAGAGAAGTGATTGCAGCTTCTCTGACATGCCAGGGAGTCTTGAAGTCAGGCTCTCCTACAGTCAGCGAAATAACACCCGGCACTTCGTTGAGTATATCGAAAAATTTTCTGATTCCCGACGGCTTCATTGAAACAACCTTGTCGGAAAGCACCTTGGAATAATCAATCATCAGTTTATGTTACCTCTTTCGTCAATCAAATCTTCCTCGCCAAGTCCGAATGCAACACCGTTGTTCTTATATTTTTTCAGAACAAAATGCGTGCTTGTCGAAATGACATTTTCTATTGTGGCAAGCTTTTCCGCAACAAACTGCGCAACCTGCTTCATAGTTTTGCCCTCGATGATTACACAGTAGTCGTATGCCCCCGACATAAGGTACATATCCTGTACCTCGGGGTAGTTGGAAATTCTTTCCGCCACTTTTTCAAAGCCTCTGTCTCTTTGGGGAGTAACCTTAAGCTCAATAAGCGCTGTTACATACTCTCTGTCGGTTTTGTCCCAGTCAACAAGCGCTTTGTAGCCGAGAACAACACCTTCGTTTTCAAGTTCTTCTATCGCTTTTGCTATTATATCCACAGGTCTGTCAAGCATAACCGCTATTCTTTCTTTGGTAAGTCTTGCATCGCTTTCAACGAGGGAAAGAACCTTGCTTTTAAGTTCTTTATCCATGTATATTTCCCCTTCTATCATTAAAATTGTATATAAATATTTATTATATTATATTCTCTAATAGTTATTAAATCTTTGCGATAAAGTAAATATTCCCCGACCGCTTGTATTTCGCGGTCGGGGAAAGTAGTAAAGAGAAAGTGTGTTAAAGTGTTTTTTCTGCTATTTCTTTAAGGATATTTGCAAGGAATTCATCGCAGGAAACTGTGCCCATATCGCCGTTCTTTCTTGAACGTACGGCAACTGCGCCTGCTTCCATTTCCTTTTCACCCATAACGAGCATATAAGGAACCTTTTCGAGCTGAGCTTCTCTAATCTTATAGCCGATTTTTTCATTTCTGTCGTCAAGCTCGCATCTGATGCCTGCCGCCTTTAACTTCTTCATAACTTCCTTTGCGTAGTCGTGCTGGTTTGAGCCGATGGGAAGAAGTTTTACCTGAGTGGGAGCAAGCCATGTGGGGAATGCACCCGCATACTTTTCGATAAGAAGCGCAAGTGTTCTTTCGTAACAGCCGATACTTGTTCTGTGGATGATGTAGGGTCTCTTTTTCTCTCCGTCCTTGTCAACGTATTCCATGCCGAACTTTTCAGCATTGAACTGGTCAATCTGGATTGTGATGAGTGTGTCCTCCTTGCCGTGTACATTCTTTATCTGAATGTCGAGCTTCGGACCGTAGAATGCCGCCTCACCTATACCAATCTTGTAATCAAGACCAATGTTGTCTAAGATTTTCTTCATCATGCCCTGAGCTTCGTCCCAGTCAGCGTCAGTACCGATGTACTTTGACTTGTTTTCGGGGTCCCACTGGGAGAATCTGTAGGAAACATCTTCATAAAGACCGAGAGTCTTGAGCATCATAATTGCAACCTCGAGACAACCTTTGAATTCGTCTTCAAGCTGTTCGGGGGTACACATAAGGTGACCTTCGGAAATTGTAAACTGACGTACTCTAATAAGACCGTGCATTTCGCCGCTGTCTTCGTTTCTGAAGAGTGTCGAGGTTTCTGCAAGACGCATGGGAAGGTCACGGTAAGAACGTGCTCTGTTGAGATATGCCTGATACTGGAAAGGACAGGTCATGGGACGAAGTGCAAAGCATTCCTTGCCGTCCTCTTCTTCGCCGAGAACAAACATACCCTCTTTGTAGTGGTCCCAGTGACCCGAAATTTTATATAGGTCGCTCTTTGCCATGAGAGGCGTCTTTGTTCTTACCCAGCCGAGTTCTTCTTCGGTGTCCTCAACCCATCTCTGAAGTGTCTGGATAATCTTTGTTCCCTTGGGAAGCATGATGGGAAGACCCTGACCGATTGTGTCAACGGTTGTGAAGATTTCCAGCTCTCTGCCCAGTTTGTTGTGGTCACGCTTTTTTGCCTCTTCCTTCATTGCAAGGTATTCTTCAAGGTCAGAAGTTTTTGGAAAAGCAGTTCCGTAAATTCTCTGGAGCATCTTATTTTCGGAATCGCCGTGCAGATATGCACCGGTACACTGAGTAAGTTTTACTGCCTTGAGCTTGCCTGTGCTTGTAAGGTGGGGACCTGCACAAAGGTCAACAAATTCTCCCTGTGTGTAAAGGGAGATTTCTGCACCGTCGTCAAGCTCGTCAATATGCTGTACCTTGTATACTTCTTTTCTCTCTGTCATAAGAGCCTTTGCCTCTTCTTTGGAAACAACACTTCTTACAACGGGAATGTTTTCCTTAATAATCTTCTTCATTTCAGCCTCGAGCTTCTCAAGAACCTCGGGAGTTACCGAAACGCTTACGTCAACATCATAGAAAAATCCTTCATCTGTTGCCGGACCGAATGCAAGAGTTGCATCGGGATAAAGGCGCTTTACAGCCTGTGCAAGCACATGAGCCGCGGTATGCCGGTATACCTTTTTACCCTCGTCGTCATTAAAGGTTACAAATTCAACCTTTGCATCCTTTTCGATAATCTTATTGATTTCAAAAAGCTCTCCGTCTATTTTCATTGCAAGGGCAGCTCTGCCGAGACCCTCGCTTATCTGGGAAGCTGCTTCGTAGCCCTTTACTCCGTCATTACATTCGATAACAGAGCCGTCTTTAAGTGTAAGTTTTACCATTTTTGGTTTCCTCCTGTATAGTAAATATTTTTTAATAACAAAAACAAAACCCCGTACTGATTTGTGTCAGCACGGGGCAATAAACAAAGTTTATCACGGTTCCACCCATGATTGAGAATATATACTCTCATCTCTTTCTTCCATAACGTGGTAAATCCGTCCCCGATTGTTACCTCAGGGAAGCTGAAAGGGTGGTAAGACAGACCTCGGCAATATGCCGCTTGCACCAAAATGCGGCACTCTCTGAAAGACCTTTATGACCGTCCCGTGTCCCTCTTTATCGCTTTTGAGTGTTATTATTATAAACTCATTTTCGTATTTTGTCAAGTGATATTTTATTTAGAGGCTGCTGTAAAAATCTGCCTTACTTATATCAGGCTCAAAATCAAGCTCCCGTGAGGGGCTGTGTCCGAAAAAGTTCTTATAGTCTCGATAAAACGTTGAATAGTCAGAAAAACCGCTCTGCATACAAGCCTCAATAGGCTTAAGACCTGCACGTATAGCTCTTTTGGCAAGATTTAATCGCTTCGACAGTATGTACTTTTTCGGGCTTATCTGCAAGTGGTTTGTAAAAAGGTGATGCAGGTGGCTCTTGGTTATATAAAGCTTTTCGCAGATTGTATCTATGGAAAGATTTGAGGTAAGATTTTCCTCAATAAAACCGAGCGCCGCAGTAATTACAGGATTTGACGAAGCCGATTCGCAGTCTGCTATCGCATTTTCGTCAAGGGCTATGGAAATATTGAAGAAAAGCTCCTCGGTAATGCCGACAAGCAGTTTTCCGAGCTTTTCTCCCTCAAAATGTTCAAAATAGTAGTCTGCCCTTTTGAAAAGGTCACTTACAATAGAGTTTCCGTCAAAATTTATTATATCAAGCTTTGCGGGTATTTTTGTGAATAAATCAAAGGGTATACATTTCTCATCAAAAAGTATGTTGTATCTGATATAGGGGCCGGGCTCGTCAAAATATATCTTATGTCTGTCGCCTGCCCGTGAAATCACAAGACTGTTTTTTCTCAGCTTGTAATTCTTTCCCTCAACAAAATACTTGGGATTTCCTTTTTTGAGAAACAGTACTTCACACACATCATGAGTGTGCGGCTCATTGCGAAATCTTTCTAAATCAACCATTTCGCTGGTATGCAGATTAAAGTAAATGCTCGAATCTTTGTATGTATTGCCCACATTTTTCACCCCTTTTGGCTCATTTCAATCTTATAATAGCATAAAACCACACTTTTTGCAATAGCAAATTGCACTTTTTTCATTTACATAGTAAAAACCACATGGTATTATGAATATGTGATAAAATTTATTGATAAAAATATATTCTACGAAAAGGAAGGTATTTATCATGAAAAAGGTAAGAGTTGCCATTATCGGTCAGGGCCGAAGCGGCAGAGACATCCACGGTCAGTTCTTCAGATGCACAGCAAACACAAAGTATGAGGTTGCAGTTGTAATCGAAAAGGACGAATACAGAAGAGAAAAGGCTCTCAAGGAGTATCCCGGTTGCGAAGTTTTCGCTGACTATTCTGCTCTTTACGACAGAAAGGACATTGACGTTGTAGTTAATGCTTCCTACTCCCAGATGCACTATTCCATTTCAAAGGATCTTCTCGAACACGGCCTCAACGTTCTCGTTGAAAAGCCCATGGGCAGAACCTACTATGAATGTCTTGACCTCATCAAGACAGCAAAGGACAACGGTGTTATCATCGCTGCATTCCAGCAGACATTTGTTAACCCCTTCAACCTCGGTCTTAAGGAAATCGTAGCTTCCGGTAAGATTGGTACACCTCTCCAGTACAGCATCAACTTCAACGGATTTGCACGTCGTTGGGACTGGCAGACAGTTCAGAGAAACGCTGCCGGCGGTATCTACAACACAGGCCCTCACCCCATCGGCCTTGCTCTTGATTACCTCGACTTTGCAGAAGACTTTGAAGTTGCTTTCTCAAAGCTCGGTCTCGGTCTTACATCCGGTGACTCTGATGACTATGCAAAGGTTATCCTCACAGCTCCCGGCAAGCCCGTAGTTGACGTTGAAGTTTCTTCAATGGACGCTTTCTCCAACCCCTACACAGTTAAGGTTATGGGTACAAGAGGTACACTTCTCGCTACACGTGCTGGCTACAAGCTCAAGTACATCGTTGACGGTGAGAACCCCGAAAGACCCGTTATCTTCGAGTCCCTCTCACATGAAAACGGCTGTCCTGCATACTGTAGTGAAAAGCTCGTTGCTCACGAAGAAGAAGGCGAGTGGAAGGTAGAATCCAACCTTGACACAACAGCTCACACAAAGAAGGAAGAGGGCGGTACTCTCGACAAGTTCGACCCCGCTACAAAGAACTTCTACGACCTCTTCTATGAATCCATCGTAAACGGCGCACCCCTTCCCGTTGCGGCAGAACACTCCGCAATGGTTATCGCTGTTATCGAAGCAGTTCACGCACAGAATCCCCTTCCTGTTAAGTACTAATTTAACAAAAGCCAAAACAGAACGGCGTCGTCTTGGCGACGCCGTTTTTTCAAAACACGAAAGGATGTAATAAGTTATGTATAAGATAGCTATTTTGGGTTGTGAAAACTCTCATGCAAACAATTTTCTCAGATGTATCTACGGCAACAAAAATGAAGACGGAAGCTATGCAAATATTCCCGGTGTAGTTGCAACAGACGTTGAAGTACTCGGCGTTTACAGCGACGAAGTTCCTGCAATGGAAAAGCTCAATGCCGATTTCGGCGTTCCCATGATGAATAACTATGATGACCTTGTAGGTAAGGTTGACGGTATTGTTATCACTGCACGTCATGGTGACAACCACTACAAGTATGCAAAGCCTTATCTTGCATCAGGAATTCCCATGTTCATCGACAAGCCCATCACTGTTTCCGAAGAAGAAGCAGTAGAATTCATGAACGAACTCAAGAAGAACAACATCAGAATCTGCGGTGGTTCAAGCTGTATCTTCATGCCCAACATCGAAAAGTACAAGAACTATATGGAAACAAAGGAACTTGGTGAAGTTATCGGTGGTACAGTTCGTGCTCCCATCGATCCCGACTCTGTTTACGGCGGTTTCTTCTTCTACGGTCAGCACCTTGTACAGATGATGAGTGCAATATTTGGCTACTTCCCCAACTCCGTAACTGCAGTTGAACACGAAAAGCAGATAAGCTGCTTTGTAAACTACGACACCTTTGATGTAAGAGGCGTATTCGTAAGAAGATACTACAACTACTTTGCAGGCGTTGACTTTGAAAAGAGAAGCGAATTTGAGGAATTCGGCTTCGGCGATGCGTTTGTAAAAGAATTCAATGAAATGTACCACTTGCTTCAGGGTGGAGAAATGCACCAGAGCTATGAAGAATTCTTCGCTCCCGTATTTGTTCTCAATGCTATCTATCGTTCCTACAAGAACGGCGGTAAGTGCGAAAAGGTTAACAGAATTGAAGATATAAAGTTATAATTTTAGGAGATATTTAACTATGAAAACAATGAAAGTAGACAATCTTAATGTCAAGATTTTCCCCACAAGAGATGAAATGGGCGCCTGCGCTGCAAAGGACATTCACGATAAAATCGTAGAGCTTCTCTCTGAAAAAGAAGAAATCAACATGATTTTCGCAGCAGCTCCCTCCCAGAACGATGTTCTCGCTTCCCTTGTAGCTTCGGATATCGAATGGAACAGAATCAACGCATATCACATGGACGAATATATAGGACTTGACAAGGACGCTCCCCAGGGATTTGGTAACTTCCTTGTTGACCACATCTTCGGCAAGGTTCCCTTCAAGAGTGTAAACCTTATCGACTGTACAGCAACCGATCCCGAAGCTGAATGTGAAAGATACGGCAAGCTCCTTTCCGAACACCCCACAGACATCGTTGTTATGGGTATCGGCGAGAATGGCCACATCGCATTCAACGACCCGCCCGTTGCAGACTTTAACGATCCCAAGATTGCAAAGCCTGTAAAGCTCGACGAGGTTTGCAGAAATCAGCAGGTTAACGACGGATGTTTTGCTTCCATCGACCTCGTTCCCACACATGCAATCACACTTACTTGCCCCACTCTTATGAAGGCACCCTATGCTTTCTGCATCGTTCCTGCCCCCACAAAGGCAAACGCTGTAAAGAGAACTCTCAACGGCGAAATCTCAACAGAATGCCCCGCAACAACACTCAGAAATCATCCGAATGCCATCCTCTACCTTGACGGAGACTCCTCCGCACTTCTTTAATGCCATGATAAGAATAAAATCAGATAAAATCGTACTTACCGACAGTCTTTTTGACGGGTATGTGTACATTGAAAACGGAAAAATTTTGGAAGTTTCAAAAGAGGAAAAGGCAGCAGATGAGATTTGCGACTTCACAGGCAAATATGTTGCACCCGGCTTTATCGAAATCCACTGTCACGGCGGTGCAGGCTGTGAATTTGCGGGAAGTGCAGAGGATATTGTAAATGCCGCAAACTTCCACTTTGAACACGGCACAACAAGTATCTGCCCCACAATCTCGGCAGCTCCCTTTGGTGTTATGACAAAGGCTCTTGACTCCTTTGAAAAGGCTCTCGAAAGCCCTGCGCTCAAGGGAACTCTTGTTGGTCTTCACTTTGAAGGGCCTTACCTTTCAAAGAATCAGGTAGGCGGTCAGAATCCCGATGCCATAACTCCTCCCGTGAAAGAGGAATACGAACCTCTTCTTCGCGAAAAGGGCAAGTTCGTTGCCAGATGGTCATATGCGCCCGAAAACGATTTTGACGGCTCATTTGCAAAGGCTTTGACCGATGCCGGTGTTGTACCCTCGGCAGGTCACACAGATGCTACTTACACAGACATGGTACGTGCATTTGAAAGCGGATGCAGACTTGTTACACACCTGTATTCCTGCACATCAACAATCACCCGTAAGGGCGGCTTCAGAATACTCGGTGTTCTCGAATCCGCATACCTCAACGATGATATGTATGTAGAAATCATCGCAGACGGCAAGCACCTGCCTCCCGAACTTATACGCCTTATCTTAAAGATTAAGGGCAGAGACAGAGTATGTCTTATCACAGACAGCCTTGCTGTTGCAGGTATTGCAAAGGACGGCGAAGAGGTAGAAACACTCGGAACACGCTTCTTTGTTGAAGACGGCGTATGCAAGCTCCTCGACAAGAGCGCATTTGCAGGCTCAATAGCTACTGCCGACAGACTTATCAGAGTTCTTACAAAGGAAGTAGGCACATCCGTCATAGATGCTGTTTACATGATGACAAAGGTTCCTGCAGAAGTCATGGGACTTAAAAACAAAGGTCTTCTCAAAAAAGGCTATGATGCTGACATCGTTGTGTTCGACGAAAACATCAATATAGAAAAAGTATTTGCAGCAAAATAACATTTTCCCGCAGTGAAAACTGCGGGATTTTTTCTTTATTTCTATTGACAGAGAAAGTAAATGGTGCTAATATAATAACATAAAAAATCCAATGAGTTTGGTCGGTGGAATTTATGCCGACCAAACGGGACTTTATTCGGGAACATAACCTTAAAATTGCTTCCCGGAATACAGTCCCGAAATCTTTTCTCTTTGCTTACTTTCTCTTTTCAGCAAAGAGAAAGTAAGAGTTAGAGTAGAAGTCTTAAGGCGTTAAGTGCTGTCGGAACGGGGAGTTGTCCGGCAGACGAAAAGGGTAAAACCCTTGCGGTCAAGGCTTCGCATCCCGCTGGCTGACATACGAAAGCTTAAGTTTATTTTTTGCCTCCTGTATGTTTATCAGCATACATGGAGGTATTTTTATGTCAAAAGAGAAAAAATCAAACATCAGGGCATTGACACAAGGCGCTATGATGGCAGCACTGTCGATAATACTTGAAAGGGTAATATCCATCATGCCTGCATCAAATGTGATGGATATAAGAATCAGTCTTTCAAATGTTCCGATAATACTTGCAGGAATTGTAATCTCACCTGTCGTGGGTGGCATCTGCGGAGTTGTCAGTGATATTGTCGGTTGCTTTATAAGCGGATACGCCCCCTTTCCCATTCTCACACTTGCACCGCTTATTGTGGGATTTCTTCCCGGCGCGCTTATAAGACTCTGCAAATGGCAAACAAACAGGTATTCCTTCGCAAAAATTGCATTTGTTATAACAGTTTCTCACATTTTTGCATCCGTTCTCATAACGACCTATGGACTATCGGTTATGCGTGGAGTACCCTTTGTTCCTATGCTCATAACACGTCTTCCAAGCTGCGGTGTCAACCTCTTCATTGACATTACTCTTGTGTATCTTCTTTTGAAGACGCCGCTTTCCAAAAACAACTGATAAGGAGAAAGAAATGAATATAACAGAGGCACTTTCCTTTATTCATAAAACCGTGTGGCTGGGTTCAAAACCGGGTCTTTCGCGCACCGAACACCTTCTTTCCCTTATGGGAAATCCGCATAAAAAACTGAAGTTTGTACACGTTGCAGGTACAAACGGCAAGGGTTCGACAAGTGCCTGTATTGCATCGGTTTTGCAAGAAGCAGGCTACAAAACGGGACTTTATACTTCTCCCTATATCAATGTTTTCAACGAAAGAATGCAGATTGACGGGGTTATGATAAGCGACGACGAGCTGTGCAGAATGTGTGAATATATAAAGCCGCTTTCCGACTCCATGATTGATGACCCTCCAACGGAATTTGAGCTTATTACTGCTCTTGCCATGCAGTATTTTTATAAGAATAACTGTGACATAGTTGTGCTTGAGGTAGGCATGGGCGGAGAACTTGACTCCACAAACGTAATTGACAGCCCGGAAGCCGCCGTTATCTGCGCAATCGACCTCGACCACACCTCTTTTCTCGGCTCAACCGTGGAAGAAGTGGCATCAGCAAAGGCAGGCATTATAAAAAGCGACACAAAAGTGGCTCTTTATGACTGCGAAAAGTCGGTATATGACGTCTTTGATAAGAAATGCACGGATGTCGGCGCCTCACTTGTTGCGGCAGGTTTTGACAAAATTGCAAATGTAAAGCACTCACTCGGATTTTCGGAATTTGACTACGGCAAATATAAAAACATAAAACTCTCTCTCGTCGGCTCATATCAGCCAAAAAATGCCTCGGTTGCAATAACGGCAATTGAAATCCTGAGAGAAAAGGGGTATAAGATTTCGGACGAGGCTCTTTTCAAAGGACTTGAAGAGGTAAAATGGCCGGGCAGGTTTGAAATACTCGGAGAAAATCCCGTGTTTGTACTTGACGGAGCGCACAACCCCCACGGAATGAAAGCCACCGTCAACAGCCTTAAAGACCATTTCGGCGACAAAAAGATACACTTTGTGGTAGGTGCTATGGCAGATAAGGATGTAAGCGGCATGATGAAAATGCTTCTTCCCCTTGCAAAGGATTTCACCGCCGTACGACCCGATAATCCGAGAGCCATGAGTGCAGAGGAGCTTTCAGAGCTTCTGTGCAAGCTCGGTGCTGTCGCAGAAAGCGCAGACACCGTCGCTCTGGGTGTAAAGTCGGCGCTTGAAAAGGCAGGAAAGGGCGGCATTGTTGCCTGCCTCGGCTCACTCTATTTTTCAGGTGAGATAAGACAGGCGTACCTTTCCCTTACGGGTGGCGAAAATGAGTAAAGTCTACGCAGAAATAAAAGAATTCCTCGACAGCGAAGGAATTGACACCTTTTCAGCCATAAAGGCAGAAAAACTTTGTGTCATAAACGAGAGAATCATGCCCGAAAATGCAAAAAGTGCCGTCTTATTTTTTATCCCCTATTATACGGGAGAGCATGAGGACAGAAATGTTTCACTCTACTCGGTAAGCCTTGATTATCATTTGTACGTAAAAGAGCTGTCATCAAGATTTTATGGTGACGGCGTACATTATTTCAAGTTTTTCGCTGACACCTCACCCATAAACGAAAGAGCGGCAGCAATCGACGCAAACCTTGGATTTGTAGGACAAAACGGACTTTTAATCAGCGAAAAATACGGTTCATTCGTCTTTATCGGAACGCTTCTTACGGATGCGGAATTTGACACAGATGAATATGCGGCAAAAGGCGAAACAAAGGCTTGCATGGGATGCGGTCTTTGCAAAAAGAATTGCGCATTTCTTCGCGGCGAGAGGGAGTATTGCCTGTCGGAGCTTTCGCAGCGAAAAAACGTAACGGAAGAGGAACTCGGAATTATCCGTTCTCAAAAACTTGTATGGGGCTGTGACACCTGTCAGGAGGTTTGCCCACATAACAGGAATGTCGCTGTCACCCCAATCGAGTTTTTCCATAGGGATTTACTGCCGAAAATTGATGCAGAGCTAATAGAAAATATGTCAAAGGACGATTTTTCAAAAAGAGCCTATGCCTGGAGGGGAAAGAAGACCTTGCTTCGTAATCTTGGCGTTGACAAATCCCAAAACAAATGATATAATATCTGTGACCGTTGGAAGGCGTGGGTTATGCCTGTTACCAAATATTCCATTTGCGGGATTAAGGGAACCTAAACGGTTCCCTTTTTGCTAAACTATGAAAGGCGAAACATGAAACCTCAAAAAATCACGCTGCCTCTCGACCTTGATGAGCAGACAAGCCTCATGAAAAAATATGTGTCCTTCGATGACGACACTGCAATAAAACGAAAGCTGGCATACACCGGTTTTTTCAGGCTGCGCCGTTACGGAATGTTCTTGCTGTCAAAAATGGGACGCTTTGGCAAAAAACCGCCCGAACAAATGCTGTATGACCTGTATAACTTCGATGAGAGACTCCGTCTGATTCTGTTTGCCTATTGCAAAAAGGCAGAAATACAGCTTAAAACAAACATCACCGTAGGTCTTTCAAACAAGGAAAACTCTCACCTTTTCTATCTTCACGAAACAAGCTATACACCCACTAAAGGCAACAACGACAAGATTTCAAAGCAAAACAATGTACGTTTTTTTGAAGGTTTCATAAAGGATATAAGAAACAACGAAAAGCGGATACGCACAGACTCGGCAAGATACCCGGAAATCAAGGAAATGCGACCAAAGGGTAAGGGAGAAAACGACCTTCTTCCTGCCGAAGTATACTTTTACTATATCGACCTTGGCGACATCTGCCCCATTTACTCATACCTTAGAGGCGATTTACGCAAAGAAGTGTTACGGTACGGATATACGCGTAAAAACTACGGCAAGGAAACGACAAAACAGTTTGATACATGGCTTGAAGCGGTAAGAAATCTGCGCAATTTCTGTGCCCATCATCTCATGCTTTCTGGATGTCATTCCTGCGTTATCCTGCCCGAATTCGGCGAGGATTATGTTCTCACTTCCAGAACAGACCTGTTCTCCAGGCTTTATGCTCTAAAAAAAATATTGCCGAATCACTTTTCCGATGCTCTGAAAAAGGATTTGCAAAGACTTGTCGAGAATTCCGATGTTGATGTTTACGGTCTCGGAATTCTGCCGAGGGATTGGGAGGAAAAGTTTGAGAGAATAAGGCTTTTATAATCTAAAAAGGCTCCCTCCGGGAGGGAGCTGTCAGCGGTAGCTGACTGAAGGAGAAGAGCGCGTTCAAACGAGTTTTAACTATACCAAAACCAACGCAGGCTCCTTCCGTCTTTGCCTTTGGCAAATCCACCTCCCTCTCGGAGGGAGGCTAATAAAGTTCACCCCACACCGATGAAACGGTGTGGGGTGTTGTTTCTGCCTAATTGTTATAAATTTGCACCTGTTTTTTCCAAACAGAGTTGAAAGTTAAGTTTTCCAAATCCAAGCTATTTTTTGTGCTATATTTTTTTCTGTTTCTTATTTCATCTAACACATTATAAAGCTCGCTTTCAGACACAATCGTTTTAATTCCATTTTCTACAATGGATATTTTATCGTCAGCAGCCGGTGAAACAACAGCTTTATATTTTTCTGTGTTTTTTTCTTCTCCCCAATTATATTCAATGTACGAAAACGCTCCAAACGAACCGTCCATCGGACTCCATGAACCATGTTCCTCACAAATAAGAATATCTCCATTTTTCTGTAACACTAAATCAAAACCTGACGAAATACCCATTCCATGTCCGGAGTTAATGGTATCCACTTCTTCTACTTGTCCATTCTTATATTTATAAATCCACAACCAACTGTTATAACCACCATTGCCCCAATTCAAACACAGTTCGGGACTACAGTCATAATCCAAATCCGCAAGGAAAACACTGCTTAGAGAAACTCCTATTTTCTCAAGAATAGCTTCCTTGTTGTTATAATAGTACTCTGTCAATATAGTCTCTATTGAAGTATCTTTAGAAATAACCACCTGCCTTGTTTTACCCAACCACTCAACCACTGCACCCAGTTTTTCCGCGACAAATCTTACAGGAGTATATGTTCTTCCGTTCTGAATAAACACAGGGCTGTCAAGTGCAACCTCTCTGCCGTTAACATATGCTACACTGCTATTAACAATTAGCTCTATCTTCAAAGCATCTTTTTTGATTATTACTTTTCTTGATAAGGCATCCCAATCCACCGTGGCGCCAAGCTTTTCCGCAACAAATCTTGCGGGAAGCATTGTTCTTCCGTTTGAAATAATGGGTTCAGCATCAATTCCAACTTCGTTTCCCGACACGTACGCCGTTTTGCTTCCAAGTGTCATTACGATTTCGTTGGCTTTTCCGGTGTACAAAGCAAATGGGTCTTTAATTTCAATATTTACAAGCGGTGTGTCTGATTTAATTATCATGCTGGCGCTCATGCTCATGGGCGTCTTTACATAGACCGCAGAAGATTTTGAATCGAGAATTGCATCAAGCACAACAATGCTACCGTCTTGTCCCGCATTTTTGTATGCTTTTTTCACAACGGAATTGCTGCTTAAATCATTTATGTCTACACCTAAAGCAGATAGGTATTCCTTAAAGCTAAGCTGCTCATCTGTGCGCGTATCATAGTAAAATGCTTTATAATCACTGCTGCCGCCACCACATTGAATGCCACCGATTTTAGTTAAAATAATGCCAATTACCCCGCACTCTTCCTTGTAGAAGTAGCCGTAATTGTATATCATATTGTCTTCTTGGTTTTTCAGCAAAAGCTCATATGCTCCGCCACCAAATTCATACATTTCCCGGTTGATTTTTTGCGCAGTAGGTGTGTCAATATTGATTTTGGGAATTACAACGCTATGCTTTCCAAACGCCCCTTGTTCAATTCCCATGTCAAGTGCATAATCTACCGTTATTACATCTTTCACATAATGCAAAGCATCAACAACAGACGGCTGGGAAGCAAATGCGGAAATGCTGAGAATAATGCAAAGTATTATTGCAAAAAGAACCTTTTTCATATGCTTTTCTTCCTTTCTTTTCGTGTCTGTATATTACCACGTTAATTTTACAGTTATGGTCTAAAATCCGACGGCAAAAGCCGTCGGATTTAATTATTTATTATTCGTAAAGCGCAAGGTCGGTGAGGGCGACATAGCATTCTTGTCCCTGTGTTGAAAGCTTTATAATTATTTTATTAACACCGCTCACATCAATGTCAAAGCTAAAGGGCATTGATGCAGTTATTCCATTTGCCTTGTAAAGCACATCTCCGTTTTCATCAGTTATTGTTATAGCCGTTTCGGATGTTCTCAGTTTGCTTCCATTTCGTGTGGTTGTACTGATGCTTTTTGGCAAAACGACTTTTCCTGTAAGTGCATCATACTGTCCGTTGAGTGGATATGTTACTGTAGATTCACGGGTTTCGCCACTAAGACCGGCTCTATCTATGTAGAAAATAAGACCGTTTGTATACGAATCGCCATTGTAATCAGTAACCGTACCATTTATAATTTCCATATAGTTTGAAGAGTCACCTTCCCAATAATTAGTATACTGCACCTTATCCAATCTATTATCCGGTGCCATTCTACCTTCTTTACCGATATAAACAGTCGCAGTCTTGCCGTCCCACTTTACATCCTTATCAAAGGCGTTTGCCACAGCTCTTACGGGAAGATATGTAGTTCCGTCCATAATAAAAGGCTCAACTATATTACCGTTTGCATCCTTTGCCACATATTCTGCACCGTCAATCATAATCTTGATGTCGCGGAAAAAAATGTCAGCCGTTTTGCTTGTTGAAGTTGCAAGAACTCCCGCCGTTAACACAACAACCGAAAGTGCCGCGAATACAATTCTTAAAATGTTACTGTTCTTCATTTACTTTTCCTCCTGCTTTTGCACATTTCCTTGTGCATAAATTTGATATAAAAATTATACCACCGCCGTTGTAACTTGTCAAGTTGCAATTATATCATTTCACGTAATTGTTTTAACTTCACAGGCATAATAAAATATATATAGTACATATTTTATGTGAGGTGTGTTATGCAAAACAAATATAATAAAGAGTATAAGAATCTTGGAAGAAATATTGCGTTCTATAGAAAGCTCAGAGGAATATCTCAGGAAAAGCTCTCGGAAATAGTAAATATCAGCCGGACTCACATGAGTCGAATCGAAACGGCAGACTGTGCTGTTTCGCTAGATGTCGTTTTTGCACTCTCCGAAGCATTAAATGTTGACACATATAAGCTTTTTCAGAATAAAGAATAGATACAAAAATTCCCCGAGCGGTGAAGCACCGCCGCAAATTCACGGGAAATCTCAGATAAAATACTAACTTTTTGTTTCGCACAACAAACGTATATGCAAAATCCCCGATGTCTGCTTTGTGACATCGGGGATTTCATTTATACTACTGTTCCTTTTTAAACAAGGCAACCATTTTATATATCAGCTCTTTTTGTTCAAAAGTTAAACCGGTTATATCAATCAGTTCTTTATCGTTTTCAGACAAGAAATAGTCGGTAGGTACATTAAATATTTTACTCATTTCAATTATATTGGCAACAGACGGAGAAGAAAGGGACATTTCCCAAAAATTCACCGAGCTTCTGGAAATTCCGAGAAGTTTTGCAAGATCCGTCTGTGTCAATCCTGTTTTTGCTCTGAGATTTCCTATTTTTTCGCCTATATTCAATATCATAATACCACCCACCTTTATTTCTTACAAGATAATTGTATATTATCACAATTGACAATAATATATCATTGATGATAAGAGACACTTGACAAACATCGTGATTATATGATAAAATTCTACTATAAAATGCTTAGGAGAGATATTATGTTTTGCTTTAATTGCGGAAAAGAATTGCCTGATTGCGCCAAATTTTGCATAAGGTGCGGCGAAAAAACAACATTCCCTGTTACAACTGTCAAAAAAGTGACTGTACAAAAAACTCCGGTTTCCCACCGACCAACCTATGACAAAAGCCAAGAGCAGCAAGAAGAGGTTCGGCGCATGAACCAAAACACCCTAAAGAAGCTACAAAAAGAATTTGACGACTTGGAAGACAAAAAAGGCACTTTTTCTGCCTTTTATATCATTATAGCAGTCATCGCTGTAGCATTTTCCTTTGCCGGCTTTGCATCCATGAACGGAGAATTAACGGAGGACACTCTATCCGGCATGATGACAGGGCTGATTTCAGCAGCGGTAGCATTGGGAATGTTTTTCGGTACCCTCATCTACAAT
This sequence comes from Clostridia bacterium, assembly GCA_017456765.1. Classification (GTDB taxonomy): domain Bacteria; phylum Bacillota; class Clostridia; order Oscillospirales; family CAG-382; genus UMGS1387. Next base: position 60,356 of record JAFTIR010000001.1, read on the forward strand.
TCAAAAATGAATAGAATATTGGACGAAAAAAGACGCAAAATAGAACGCTTCAAAATCGAAAATGATGTAGATGCGGAGGAATAAAAATGGATTTAGATTTAACCAAAAACACCTTGCGTTATAAATGGGCTAAGATTTTTGCCACCCAAAAGTCCTAAATATGAAATCAAAAACTCAAAGGAGAGAAAAAATCATGTATTCAATGCGACGCTTCGGTCCCGATTCCGAAACACTCAATCAATTATCCTCAAGCAAAACAAAACAAATTATCAGCATTGTTATCGGAATAGTTTTATTTGTCGTTGCCATGTTCCTGGGAAATGTCCAGAGCGATAGGTGGTATGATCCCGATGCATATGAATTACTTAATATGCTCAAGATTCTCTGTATTATTATCGGAATTATAGAAGTTATTTGCTCCGCTATCATTTATTATGTCTCAGCAAAATCCTATGATATGCTCGTCAGATGTCATGTAACTCTGTACGACGACCGAATAGAGGGTGAAGTAGTAAAAGATGATTACAGTTCTTCATTCATTCTTGCGTGGGAGGACATAATATGCGCCTATTGCGATGTATCAGGTCTCACAATAAAAACAATTACCGGACTTAAAGTTTGCCCTAACATTGAAAATACAGCAATGCTCGCAAAAATTATAAATGATAAAATTGCAGAATTTACAGAATCATATGATGATTGTCAAATAGAAGAAGTTACAGAAAACGAAGAAGTTAAATTGCCAAAGGATGTAGTTGAAAGAATCGTAGAATCAACAGAAGAAGCACCGGAAGAAATGAACTACGACAGTGTAAATTTCGACAAAAACGATGAAAACATAAACACACAAGATTTTAAATTCTGCATCTTTTGCGGTCAAAAATTGCCACCCAGTGCCGCGTTTTGCTGTAGCTGCGGCGAAAAGCAGGATGTGCAGTGATGAAGGAGAAATATTATGTTTTGTTCTAACTGCGGAAAAGAATTGCCCGATGTTGCAAAATATTGCAGCGCGTGTGGAGAAACCATAAATTACAAACAATTTAATTCGTGCAAAAATCAAGTAGATACTAAAAAGTCTACTTATTTGTCTTTCAAAAATAAAAAGTTTATTACAACTGTTATTATACTTATTTTTCTATTCTTGTTTGTACTTTTTGCAATGAAAATGTGTTCTTCCAAGTTTAAACTAAAATATGGCTGGGGAACACATATGAATGAAGTGAGAAACAACGAGTATGTATATGAGGAATTTTCTCCGGGAGAAAAATTCAGTCAATGGTCATATTATAATAGTTACGTCCTTGTATGTGAAGATCCAAATCACTCCGTAGACCGCTTAGAAGAATTTGACATATCAAATGACAGGAAAGGTACTTGGGATTATTTGATTTTTGATAAAGTTACATATGAATTTTTAGCAGAAAACAAAAAACTTTTTCATATATATTACGATTTTGATGGAATGTCTTTAGGTGAGCGTTTAGAAATAGCAAAAGAACATTTTGGCGATGATTATTTTATGGATGAATATGATGATGCTTGGTGGAAAAAGGGAAACACACTAATAATATTAAATGATGATTCTATAGACTATTACGATGCGGACTATTATATAGATATGCTTGAATCATCAGAACACAATTTGAGCGACAATATGGAAGCAGTGTTAAAATTTATAAAGAGCTAAATCGGAGGTTTCTATGTATTGTATCAATTGCGGCGCAAAAAACAAAATTGAAGACAACTTTTGTGAGTTGTGCGGAACGAGCTTAAAAAAAGATATGCCGCCAGAAACAAATTTTAACAATTGTAATAAAAAATCCGCCAGAAAAGCTTTAAGTATATTATTGATAATAGTTATTATATGCATAGTATGTGTTTCTTTTATCAGCACACCAAAAAACAAATTGAAATATTCTTGGGGAACATCAATAAGCTACATAAAAAATCAAGAATACACATTGGAGCATTGGGAATATAGAAATAGATTAAAATGTGATGACCCAAAACATACGGTTGATGATCTTGATTTTTTTGAAATAGAGTCAGACAATGTCTACTATTTTGGGGAAGAAACATCGTCATTAAAAAGTGTTTCTTATTCTTTTGCTGAAGAAATTGGATATGCACACCGAATAGAGAAGTTAAAAAGCTATTATGGTAACAAATACTATGTCGAAGACACGAGTGAACCGTATTATTCCGATATTATATGGATTAAAGGCGACACTGTAATAATAATTTCTTATGCAAGTATTACGTATTATGACAAAGAGTACTTTTTCAAGGAAACTCCTCGCTTTAGCGATGATGAGTTCAAAAAAATAAAGAGGTTTTTTAATATATAAACAATAAAAAAATTATACACTTCACACAAATAAACGGCAAGGGAAAATCCCTTGCCGTTTAACTTATAATATACTGACTTTTCAAATCGTTTTGCCGCTCGCCTTAATGGCGGCAAAACGATGTTGCAATCGAGCGAGTAGACTTGTTTTCAACTATCAAAAAACGGTGCTGAATTCTTTTCTCTTTGCTTACTTTCTCTTTTTAGCAAAGAGAAAGTAAGACTATACATTAAATCTAAACAGCACAACATCGCCATCCTGAATGACGTATTCCTTGCCCTCGGAACGCATCAAGCCCTTGTCCTTTGCCGCCGCAACCGAGCCACATTCAACAAGGTTGTCAAAGGAAACGATTTCTGCTCTGATAAAACCTCTTTCAAAGTCGGAATGAATTTTGCCTGCCGCCTGAGGCGCCTTTGTGCCCTTGGTGATAGTCCATGCACGAACCTCCTGAGGACCTGCTGTAAGATAGCTTATGAGACCGAGAAGCTCGTAGCCCGCGGTCACAAGTGTGTCAAGACCGCTCTTTTCTATGCCGAGGTCAGCTAAAAATTCCTTCTTTTCTTCGGGTTCAAGCTCACTTATTTCTGCTTCAATACCTGCACAAATGCTGATAATGCCCGACTTTTCTTCGTCCGCAATTGCTTTAAGTGCCATGTAGTAAGGGTTTTTTGTAAGGTCTGTGCCAAGCTCATCCTCATTGATGTTCGCAACGTAAATTACAGGCTTCATGGAAAGAAGCGGCACTTCGCGGAGCATCTCAAGCTCGTCATCGGAGTATTCAAGCTGGCTTGCTTTTTTGCCCTCGTTGAGTACGGCTAAAATCTTCTCCAGAAGGTCTATTTCCTTCTGCGCGGACTTGTCACCCTTTAAGATTTTCTTAGCTCTGTCAATTCTGCGCTCTACGATTTCGATGTCGGAATAGATAAGCTCAAGGTTTATCGTGTTTACATCGTCAGCAGGGTCAATGTGACCGTTTACATGAATAATGTCGTCATTTTCAAAGCATCTTACAACGTGAACCACCGCATCAACTTCGCGAATGTGGGAAAGGAACTTATTTCCGAGACCTTCACCCTGCGACGCACCCTTAACAAGCCCTGCAATGTCAACAAATTCGATAACTGCAGGAGTATACTTTTCGGGGTTGTACATTTCTGCGAGCACGTCAAGACGAGAGTCGGGAACGGGCGCAATACCAACATTGGGGTCAATCGTGCAGAAGGGATAATTTGCCGCTTCTGCTCCTGCATTTGTAATCGCATTAAAAAGGGTACTCTTTCCGACGTTCGGAAGTCCTACTATACCAAGTTTCATATTTTTTCTAATCTCCTTTATTTTCAAGGGTTTTCAAATTGGCTTGACACCAATTTGACACCATTTGATTTTGTTTCTTACAAATTTTATACTAAAATAGTATATCACAATGTTTGATAATAGTCAATTATTCTGTGGATTTTTATTTGTAACAATGTGGTCTACATCGCGAAGTGGCATTAAGTTATAAGAGGCACTGACGTTGAATTTAGTTTTATCGCACAAAAAGACTGATTTTGTACTTTGTGAAATAACTGCTGAGCGAAGTTGTGTTTCAGGA
>JAFTIR010000010.1 GCA_017456765.1 Clostridia bacterium
CGACCCATAAGTGTAACGCAGTTAAGCATTTCGGCTCCTCCTTACTTTCTGATTGTGAGAACACGACGAACTCCGTCGGTGATACCGGCAACACGCTCACGCTCTGCGGGGAGAGCAGCATTTGCCTCATAGTTCATAAGAACATATGCACCCTGAGTTTCATCGTTGATCTCGTAAGCAAGGGTACGAACACCGTTCATGCCGCCGAAAGGCTCAGCTGAAACAAGTGTGCCGTTTGCGTTGATGAGAGCCTGGAACTTTTCGCTGAGAGCTGTTACAGCCTCTTCGCCCTTTGCAACTGAGAATACGAACATTGATTCATACTTGTTCATGTTTGTTTTACCTCCTTATGGTCTCTGGCCCCGAAACTCATCCTTCGGAGCAAGGAAAATTATCGCAATGCATACTGCGACAATTACGGATTATACCAATAAAAGGGGAAGATGTCAAGGGGATTGAGAAAAAAATCGGAAAAATTTTGTAGGATTACAATAGATGTGTTACAGATTAGAAAAAAATAATGACGAATGAAAAATCCTGTGTTACAGTTAAGTTGCTAGACAAAACAAACAGAAAGGATAATCATTCGTCATGACAACTGTAACACAAACTATGAGATATCGTCAAGCCTTAATTAAATATTCTGAAAAACATGGAGTAACAAAAGCAGCAATCAGATACAAAACCAACCGTCAATATATTTATCGATGGTTAAAAAGATATGATGGAACACTTCAATCATTGGCAGATAAATCACACAGACCACATCATCATCCAAATCAACATACCGAAGCAGAGCTTAAACTCATTTCTGATATGAGAAGAAGAAACCCCAATGCAGGATTAGTTGTGTTTTGGGTAAAACTCACTCAAAGAGGATATTCTCGCTCTATAACGGGATTGTATAGGGTTTTAAGGAGAAACGGAGAAATGGCTGTAAAACCGCCGAATCCTAAGTATATCCCCAAGCCTTATGAAAAGATGTTCTATCCCGGCCAAAGAGTTCAGGTAGATGTTAAAGTTGTTCCAACAGCGTGCATTGTTGGTGATGCCGAGGGTGAAAAGTTTTTTCAATACACAGCTATTGACGAATATTCTCGTTTTAGATATATTGAGGCTTTTCAAGAGCAAAGCACATACAGCTCTACAATATTCCTTGAACATATGCTTAAAGCCTTCCCGTTTAAAGTCGAGTGTGTTCAAACAGACAATGGCGTAGAGTTCACTAAAAGATTATTACCTACTTCAAAGCCGACGCCCACACTGTTTGAGGCTAGCCTCAAACAGTGTGGCATAACCCATAAACTTATACGCCCATATACACCAAGACACAACGGAAAAGTCGAAAGATCACATCGTAAAGATAACGAATATTTCTATGCAACTCATAAATTCTACTCTTTTGAAGATTTCAAAAAGCAATTAGCTGTTCACAGCAGAAAATACAACAATTTTCCTATGCGTCCGCTTGGTTGGAAGTCACCTAGAGAAGTACTATATCACTTCTTAAACACAGGCGAAATTCTTTCTACTTAATTTTGTAACACATCATTGACAAACCTACAATTGAGAAAAAAATCGGAAAAATTTTGGAAGAGTAGTAAGTAGTAAGGAAAGGGCCGAGGGCCAAGGGCCAAAGGGCCGAGGTGCGCCTGCGGCGCTACTTTGCCCCTCTCAGTCAAAATCTGCGATTTTGCCAGTTCTCCCAAAGGGCGAGCCAAGGGCATGCGTCGCTATAATACTTGCCTCTCCCTCTGGGAGAGGTGTCATGAAGTGACGGAGAGGGTAAATTAATTCCGAATTATCCGCGCGGCGAAAAACAAAAAAATCAGCACACGGTTACCCGCGTGCTTACTACTTACTACTTGCTACTTACTACTCAAAAAGTCCCACACTCATATACCTCTCGCCTGAATCGGGGAGAAGCACTACGATGCTCTTGCCTCGGTTTTCGCTTCTTTTGGCGATTGCCTTTGCCGCGCAAAGAGCCGCACCGGAGGAAATACCGGCAAGAATGCCTTCGCTTGCGGCAAGACTGCGGCACATTGAAAATGCGTCGTCGGTTTTTACCGTAAGCACCTCGTCAACAACATCAAGATTGAGGTTGTCGGGAATGAAGTTTGCGCCGATACCCTGGATGCCGTGCTTGCCCACAATGCCTTTGGTGATAAGGGGCGAATCGAAAGGCTCAACGCCGATGACTTTAATGTCGGGATTCTTTTCTTTAAGATAAGCACCCGTACCTGAAATTGTTCCGCCCGTGCCGATGCAGGCAACAAAAATATCCACTCTTCCCTCGGTGTCGCGGTAAATTTCTTTACCCGTTGAAAACACGTGGCTTTCGGGGTTATCGGGATTGTCAAACTGAGAGGGGATGAAGGAGTTAGGTGTGCTTTCGTGAAGCTCCTTTGCCTTTTCAATTGAGCCGAGCATACCCTTACCGCCTTCAGTCAAAACAATATCTGCACCGTAGGCGCGAAGAAGCTGCTGACGTTCAACGCTCATTGTGTCGGGCATAACAAGAACAGCCTTATAGCCCATACTGACACAGGCGGCGGCAAGACCGATGCCCGTGTTACCGAGTGTGGGCTCAATGATTTTTGCTCTCTCGGTAATTAGCTTCTTTTCTGCTGCTTTTTTCAGCATATTGACGGCAACTCTGTCCTTGACTGAGCCTGCG
>JAFTIR010000002.1 GCA_017456765.1 Clostridia bacterium
AAGGGTTATTATACCTGTGTTATCCTTGTGCTTCTTGTGCTTCTTATTGGTGTTATGTGTGCCTCTGTGTGCATAAAGAAAAACCTCTCTCTGCCGCGTCTGCTTGCAACGAGGGGGTGCGGTGCGCTTTCACAAACCTTCTCGGACTTTCTTGCTTTTGTCGCAATACCCTTGGGGGCGTTGTCTGTTCTTGGGGTTGTTTTGCTTGTATTTTTTAGGGATAAGGCAATGATTGTGCCTGAGCTTGGCGCTTTTTATACCTCGGAGCTTGTTTTGCTTTTTGTGCGTGCAATTCCCGCTTTTCTTCTCATAGGCGCTCTGCAATTTTTTGTTTATGAGCTTTGCAGTGACGTGATTTCGGGAACACTTCTCCAGTTTGTTGTATCTTTGGGACTTGCTTATGTATCGGGATGTATATATCCTGTCGGATTTTTCCCTGAGTCGGTGCAGGTTGCGACAAAGTTTATGCCCGTAGGAGCTTCCTTTGAATATTTAAAGAAGCTGCTTGTGCAGACTGCTGACTCTACTGACTTATTTGCAGTCCTTGCCTATAGCTTTGCTCTTGTGCTGCTGTCGGCTCTTGTCAGAAGAATTAAGATAAGGAGCAGACTGTCATGAAGAAAATTTTTGTTGGTTTAAAATGGTTTCTGGCGTTTTCAAAGCGTCTGCTTAAAAGACCTTCCTTTATTCTTACACTTCTCATAATCCCCGTTGTAACATTCTCCATGAGCCTTGTTGGTGAGCAGGAAAGTGGCGTTCTGACCGTTGCGCTTGCCTCAAACGGCGAAAAGAGTACTGTTTATGAGGACATAGTTGATGAGCTGACGGGCAGAGCGTCCTCAATGCTGTATTATGAGGCTGAGTCTGTCCGGGATGCAATCGAGGATGTAAGGGACGGCAAGGCGAACTGCGCGTGGATTTTCGCTGAGGATTTACCCTCTGCAATGAGCGCTTATGCAAGAGCAGAAAGCAGTGAGCCGTTATGTGAGGTGTACCTCAAGGAGGACACCATTATCATGCAGCTGACACGTGAAAAGCTGCACAGTATTCTTTATAAGCACCTCTCGTATGACATTTTTGTCGACTATATGAACAGGAAAGAGCTTGATATTGAAGAAGCGAACGAGGCGGAATACAGACGCTATTTTGACGAGCAGAACGCTCTCATGAAAAACGGTGTAATTGACTTTAAATTCTACAATGCACCCGAAAAAACGATTGAAGACGTAAATTATCTGACATCTCCTTTAAGGGGAATGCTTGCGACGGCGATACTTGTGTGCTGCCTTGCGGCAATGATGTTCAGCCTTGAGGATGAATGTGCAGGCAAGTACGGTATGTTTCCCGTTTCCCGAAGACTTTCACTTCATATAACGGCGGTGCTTGCTTCGGGTGTTCTTTCATCAATTGCCGTTTTTGTGGCACTCAGATGCTCGGGGATAATAAAAGGTGCTTTGTATGATGTGCATTTACTTTTGCTGTATGCTATTATGACGGTAGGCTTTTGCGTGTTCGTCGGCATAATTGTAAGAGCGCCGTCAAAGCTCTGCATTGCGTTTCCCATTCTGACGGTTGCGACAATTGCACTTTGTCCCATATTCGTCAACACATTATCATTTGTCCCTGTAAAATCGCTTCTTCCCACATATCACTATCTCTTGTCGACAAATGATGTTTCTCATGTAAAATATATGGTTTTGTATGCAATTGTAATTTACTTACTTGATGTTGCTGCCTATAAAATGCTTAATAGAGAATAAAAATAAAAGCCCCGACAGGGGCTTTCTTTTTGCCTTAAATAATCTGATATATATACAGCATAAGAGGCATTGTCACAAGGCAGAATAGGGTAGTGATACCTACAAGACGTGCGGCAAGCGCAGAGTCGTTGTCGTAAACCTCCGCCGTTACTGCCGTGTTTGCTGCAACGGGAGCCGCACACATGGTAATACCAACAATTGACAGGTATTCGGGCAGATTTAACAGTATCGCAACCGCCATCATAATAGCAGGCATTGCGATAAGTCCGAGCAGTGAGAACAAATACAGCTTTTTCTGCTTGAATATTTTGGTAAGTTTCATGTCTGCAAGAAAGCTTCCTATTATAATCATTGAAAGAGGGAAGGTCATGTCGCCGACAAGGCTGAGTCCGTCTGTGACAGTCTGCGGAAATCTAATCCTGGAAATAAACAGAATTACACTTAAAATTACAGAGATAAGCGCAGGATTGTAAAGTAGCTTTTTCCAGGGGATTTTTGCTTCGTTGCTCATGACAATAACGCCGTGTGTCCATGTAAAAAGATTAAATGCTGTTGTGAAAATTACCCCGTAGAAAAGACCGAGCTGGGGGTTGTCATTGAAGATTGCCATAAGAAGCGGATAACCCATGTAGCCGCAATTGCTATAGGTCAGAGCATAGGTGTAAACAGAGCGCTCGCTTCTGTTTTTCACACATTTGAATACAAAGTGTGAGAATATTGCGAGGAATGTGTGTATTGCAACAGAAAGTAAGAACACACAGCCGGCAACAATCAAAACGTCTTTATCGTAGTCAATCTGCAGAGAGCAGATGATAAGGCAGGGATTTGTGATGTAAACAAGCAGGGAGGAGAGTGACTTTGTGCTTTCGGCATTGAGTAGCTTTCCCTTTTTTGCAATAAAGCCTGCAATCATCGCTATAAATAAAACTATTATTTTTTCAATAACTCTTATGCTGTAATTGCCCATTATTTTTCCTCCGAGCAGTGTCCGGAGCAACCCTCATGGTTGCCGTCAAAATATCCTTCGAGATTTATTGTTATCTTTCCGTCCTCAAACTTGAAGCCGAGAGCTTTAGCGAGCTTTTCATCGCTTCCTGTGTATTCAACATTCTTTGCACCCGAAAGGTCGAGGAAGTTGAGCGCCGCTTTGCCGATTAAAAATCTGTCGATGTAGTCGTCGTAGCCGTCAATAAGGCTCATTAAGTGAATCGTGCCATTCTTTCCCTCAAAGGAAACATAAGCACCTCCCACAAATCTTCCGTCGTTATGGGCGGCAATTACATGAAAACCCTCCTTGGGAACAATTCCGAATGGCTTCATATATTCTTCTCTTTCATAGCTTGTGTAAACGGGTCTTATTGCTATCATTGTGTTTTACCTCTAAGACATATTCTTAAGAATACTGATTTCGTTGTAGTTCATGTACTTCCACTGACCGGGTTTCAGCATGCCAATGGTAAGGTCGCCCACAGCAACTCTCTTTAAGCGGGTAATTTTTAAGTTTACCTGCTCGCACATTTTTCTTATCTGTCTGTTTCTTCCCTCGGACAGAGTAAATCTTAATATAGTATTTCCTTCTTTTCTCTCGATTATTGATACCTGCACAGGCTTTATTTTATAGTCGTCAATAATCATGGGGCCGTTGAGAGTTGTTAAAACATCAGGCTCGATTTCACCCTTAACCTTTACGTGATATATTTTTTCAACATGGTGCTTGGGGTGCATGAGCTTGTTTGCAACCTCACCGTCGTTGGTGAGAATGAGAAGCCCCTCTGAGTCCATGTCGAGTCTGCCGCAGGGGTAAACACGTTCGGGAACGTCCTTTAGAAGCTCGGGAATGCACTTTCTGCCCTCGTCGTCACTCATTGTAGTGACATAGCCTCTCGGCTTGTAGAGCATAACGTATACCTTCTTTGAGCCGCCTTCGACTTTCTTGCCTTTGTACTCAACAACATCTTTGTCAGGGTTAATTTTCTGACCTATTTCGGCGCGCACTCCGTTGACCTTGAACATACCTTGCTCAATTTCCTTTTCTGCGGCACGTCTTGACATAAGACCGCAGTCTGAAATGTATTTCTGAATCCTGATTTCTTCCATAGTTTTCTCCTTATATAACTTCACAGTCGTATGTTATGAAAAACACCGCCGTCGGCGCGGGTAGCACCCGCTGGCAGTTTCGCGGGAAAGCCTGCAAAAGAGCAAGCAGCATCAACCGCGCAAATAACTATTCACCGCCATCAAACAACGACGGCGGTGAATTCACTAAAACTAATTAAATCAAATGGCGTCCTTGCGAGAAAGATTGATTCTGCCCTTGTCGTCGATTTCGAGAACCTTAACCTTGATTTCGTCGCCAACGTTTACAACGTCTTCAACCTTTTCAACTCTTTCCTTAGCAAGCTTTGAGATGTGAACAAGACCTTCCTTGCCGGGAGCAAATTCAACGAATGCACCGAAGGACATGATTCTTGTAACCTTACCAACGAACACTGTACCGGGTTCGGGATCAAAAGCAATGGCTTCAACATAGGACTTAGCCTTGAGTGCAGCGTTCTTGTCAACAGCTGCAATAAATACTGTACCGTCGTCCTCAATGTCAATCTTTGCACCTGTTTCGGCGGTAATAGCCTGGATTACCTTGCCGCCCTTACCGATTACATCACCAATCTTTTCGGGGTCAATGTTGATTGTAATCATCTTGGGTGCGTATTCTGAAACTTCAGCTCTGGGCTTGTCGATAGCCTTGAGCATTACTTCGTCAAGGATGTAATCTCTTGCTGTGTGTGTCTGTGCAAAAGCAGCCTTGATAATTTCGGGAGTAAGACCGTCAATCTTGAGGTCCATCTGAATTGCTGTGATACCTGCCTTTGTGCCGGCAACCTTAAAGTCCATGTCGCCAAAGAAGTCTTCAAGACCCTGGATGTCAACCATTGTCATCCATCTGTCGCCCTCGGTGATAAGACCGCAGGAGATACCTGCAACGGGGGACTTAATCGGAACACCTGCGTCCATAAGTGCAAGGGTAGAAGCACAGATAGAACCCTGAGATGTAGAACCGTTGGAGGAAACTACTTCGGAAACGAGTCTGATGGAGTAGGGGAATTCTTCAACGGAGGGGATTACGGGAACAAGAGCACGTTCTGCAAGAGCACCGTGACCAATCTCTCGTCTGCCGGGGCCACGTGATGGCTTTGTTTCACCGACAGAGTAGCTGGGCATATTGTAGTGGTGCATATATCTCTTGTATTCTTCGTCGTCAATACCGTCAAGGAGCTGCTGCTCGCCAACAAGACCGAGGGTAGCAACTGTTAATACCTGTGTCTGTCCACGTGTAAAGAGGGCAGAGCCGTGAGTTCTGGGAAGGATGCCAACTTCGGAAGCAAGAGGTCTGATTTCGTCGAGTTTTCTGCCGTCAACACGCTTTCCTTCGTCGAGAAGCCATCTTCTTACAACGAACTTCTGGAGTTTGTAGAGGCATTCGCCCATTTCTGCTTTTCTATCTTTGTCAGGATACTGTTCTGCCACAAAAGCTTCAACATCAGCATAAACAGCATTAAGTCTGTCTTCTCTGATATTCTTGTCGTCTGTGTCAAGAGCATACTTTACCTTGTCAATTGCGTATTCAGCAATCTTGTCATAAAGCTCGTGGTCAACATCACAGGAAGCATATTCAAACTTCTTCTTGCCGATTTCGCTTGTAACGTGGTTAATAAACTTTACGATTTCCTGGTTAACTTCATGAGCCTTCATGATTGCATCGAACATAGCGTCATCGGAGATTTCCTTTGCGCCTGCTTCAATCATTACTACCTTCTTTTCGGAAGAAGCAACTGTAAGCTCGAGTGTGCTGACTTCTCTCTGAGCCTTTGTGGGGTTAATAACAACCTCACCGTCAACCATACCTACAAATACGCTGGAAACAGGACCGTTCCAGGGAATATCGGAAATGGAGAGAGCGAGAGAAGCACCGATAAGACCTGTTACTTCAGGTGAACAGTCGGGGTCAACCGAGAGAACAAGAAGATTGATTGTTACGTCGTTTCTCAAATCCTTGGGGAAGAGAGGACGGATAGGTCTGTCGATAACACGGCTTGTAAGGATAGCCTTTTCGGAAGGCTTGCCTTCTCTTTTAAGGAAAGAGCCGGGGATTTTACCTACTGCGTAAAGTCTTTCTTCAAAGTCAACGGAAAGGGGTAAAAAGTCGATACCGTCTCTGGGGGATGCACTTGCGGTTGCAGTTGCAAGGATAGCTGTGTCACCGTATCTTACGAGAGCAGAGCCATTTGCAAGCTGAGCGATTTTGCCGGTTTCAACTGTCAATTTTCTGCCGGCGAGTGTTGTAGAAAATACTCTGTAGTTTTCAAACATTGATTTTTCCTCCTTAGTGTTTTTATTCTTCTTTAAGGAGAACATCTTAAGTAAATTTTGCACTTATTTTCATGTCCTTTCACAGTTTTGAAAAGGCACAAAATTAAATGCCAAAGATACCAAAAAGTCTCCTTGTTCTTATGCCTTAAAAACGAAATTGAGGGCGAAGAAGCACTTCGCTAATTCGCCCGTTTGTGGTTATTACTTTCTGAGACCGAGCTTTTCAACGATTGCACGGTAACGGTTGATGTCTACCTTTGTAAGGTAAGCAAGAAGGTTTCTTCTGTGACCTACCATCTTAAGAAGACCTCTTCTTGAGTGATGGTCGTTGTGATTAGCCTTGAGGTGCTCGTTGAGGGAGTTGATTCTGTATGTGAGAACAGCAATCTGTACCTCGGGAGAACCTGTGTCGCCCTCGTGTGTCTTGTAAGTGTCGATGATTTCCTGCTTCTTTTCCTTTGTAAGCATTGTGTTTTTCCACCTTTCATAACTTATTTTTGTAATAAACCTCAGAACTGAGCCGGGGCGGGTGAAAACCTCTTGAACCGATGTTGGTAAGGCTTATATCCCACAGCAAAGTAATGGGTAATTACGCTTACTGCAATATTTTATCACAAGGGAATTGTTTTGTAAAGAGGTTTGGGAAATTAAAAGTAAATATTTTGTGAACAAAAAAGGCTTTTGGAGTGTTTCGTCACTGCGGAAGCGAGTTTCTTTTGGCACGCCCCAAAAGAAACCAAAAACGCTCCACTCATGTGCCGTGACTTTTTGAGGTCACGACACGGGGCGTGGTGCCCCTTTTTAGCTCTCTACGCAGGATTTGTGAAAAGTTTTAGGCGTATTCTCACTACTCCACGTGTATTTGCCTGCCTGCGGCAGGCTATAGCCTCGCAGTGCGAGGCGAATCACGCTTATTAGTGGGAAGATAATTTAAGCTTTTGCAGGTATTATGTTGAGTTTGAGCCTCCACGGCTCGCAAAAAATCTGAGCGAAGCGGTAATTTTTTGCAGAGTGGGCGCTTTGGGTTACTTTTGGCGTGTCAAAAGTAACGGAAAACGCAGTCCGCAGACTGCGGAACCTCTCTCACCACACATTTAATAGTTAATTTTTCCTTTCTTCATACGGCGGTGTATCGTAAGAACAATAAGCACGGTAAGAGCAAGACCGAGAATAATTCCGACAATAACAAGCTCGCTTATATCAAGACTGCTTCGTACCTCAATCCAGCTCGAGTCGTAAATCGAATTGATAGAGTCGGGGAGAGCCACATAAGACTCAGCCTTTAAAAGTTGCTCCTCGGTTGGATAAATTCTTTCGTCAAATTCGAGAACCTTTGCCGCTTCAGTATGTGGAGTAAAGTAGCAGATGTATTCGCAGTTAGCCACAGCCACCTCTGTCTCGCAAAGGAAGTTGATAAAGGCCTCCGCTGCCTCCTTGTGCTTTGCGCCCTTAGGAATACATATAGAGTCAATGAAGATGTTGAAACCTTCTTCGGGATAATAGAACGCGAGATTTTCGTTGTTCTCCATCATGGAAAGACAGTCGCCCGCGTAGTAGGGTGCAATATATGCCGACTCGTTTTCCATTTTGTCAAAGGTCTGGTCCATTACATATGCCTGGTTTACCGAGCGCTGTTCTTTTAAAAGCTCTGTTGCATCCTCAATTTCATCCCTGTTTGTGGAATTCAAGGAATAGCCGAGCTTTTTGAGGGCAATCCCGTAGGCATCTCTTGAATTTGAGAACATGAGAATGTTTCCGGCATACTTTTTATTCCACAGTAAATCCCATGAACCTGTATCTTCTTTGTCAACATACTTTGTGTTGTAAACAATTCCGACGGTACCCCAAGTGTAGGGGACAGAATATTCACCCGTCTTGTCAAAGTCGGGGTATCTGTATTTGTCGTCAAGCATTGAAACATTCGGGATATTGTCAAAGTTGATTTTTTCGAGCATATTTTCACGAATCATTCGTGAAATCATGTAGTCTGATGGAATTATAATGTCATACTGTGTGTTACCTTTTCCGGCAGAGAGCTTTGCGTACAAATCCTCGTTTGTTTCGTAGTTGTTGTAAACAACCTCGATGCCCGAGATTTTTTCAAACTCCTCAAGAACATCCATTGTTCCTTCACTGCCGTCGGAGATGTATTCACCCCAGTTGAAAACATTGAGTTTTATACCCTTGCCTCGAAAGGCTTCATAATAGGATTCGTCCTCAACCTTTAAAGCCGACGAAGAAATAGCAAGAAGTGTAAAGAGAGAAAATACAGCAAATATCTTTTTCATACCAAACACCCCCGCTTACTTTCCGAAAAAGGCGGATGCTTTACGTGCATCCTCTTTTTCCTTCTTTGCGCTTATGACGTTTACGACAATCAGAATTGCAAGCACAACCACAAAAAGAATGGTGGAAAGTGCATTGATTTCGGGACTGATTCTCTTCTTTGTCATTGCGTATATTGTGACGGGCAGGGTCTGCGAATCGGGACCTGCCGTAAAATAGCTGATTACAAAGTCATCGATTGAGTAGGTGAGCGCCATGAGAGTGCCTGTAACAATACCGGGCATGATTTCGGGCATAACTGCCTTGAAAAAGGCTTGTCTTCTGTTACAGCCAAGGTCGAGCGCCGCCTCATAAAGATTTACATTCATCTGTCTGAGCTTTGGAAGAACGTTGAGAACCACCGTCGGCACGCAGAATGTAATGTGTGCGAGAACGAGAGTAACATATCCCGGTGTGAGCTTGAAGAATGTAAACAGAAGCATCAAAGAAATACCCGTTACGATTTCTGGATTGAGATTCTGAAGATATGTTGCATTTTTGAGGGCGTTTTTGGGCAGCTTTTTCATATTGTGCATACCGAACGCCGCCGCTGTTCCGAGAATTGCCGAAAAGATTGAAGCAATAACGGCAATTATCAGAGTGTTTACGAGCGATGAAATAATAAGCTCATTCTTTACAAGCTCGCCGTACCATTTGAATGAAAAGCCTGTCCACACCGTACCCTTTGACTCGTTGAACGAGAAAACGATAAGAACGAGTATGGGAAGATAGAGAAATGCAAAAACAAGTGCAACGTAGAATTTGGAGATAAACTTTTTCATATCATCGAGTCCTCCATTTCATCGTTGTCAAATGAATTGAAGATTCCCATGCTTATAAACACAACCACCATGAGCATTAAGGAGGTCGCCGCACCATAGTTGAGGTTATACTCGTTGCCAAGGAACTGTTGCTGAATAAGGTCGCCGATAAGGAAACAGTTACTGCCACCGAGAAGTCCCGAAATTACAAAGGTACTTACAGCCGGAACAAATGTTACCGTAATACCCGTAAGAATACCGGGAAAGCTGAGGGGAAGAACCGTCTTTGTAATGACCTGAAGAGAGTTACATCCAAGGTCTTGAGATGCCTCGATAACACTCTTGTCAATTTTTGTCATGATTGAGTAGAGTGGGGTAATCATAAAGGGCAGATAGTTGTAGACCATGCCTAAGATTACGGCACTGCTGTTGTTTATAAGCTGTACCTTGGGAAGTCCGAGGCTTACAAGGAATGAATTTATAAGTCCGTTGTTGTCAAGAATTGTAATCCAGGCATAGGTACGGAGAAGAAAATTCATCCACATGGGAAGCATGACAAGTAAAAGAATTACTCTCTGCATTGCTTTTGAGCATCTTGACATTGTAAATGCAAGAGGATAAGCGATAACAAGACAGATTGCCGTTGCAATTACCGCGAGGTAAACCGAGCGGATAAGTACGGGGAAATATCTGCTTGCGTTAGCGAGGTTTTCGAGTGTTACACTACCTGCGTCCTTTGATGTCATTGCATAGTAAATAACAAGAATAAAGGGTATAACCGTAAAGAACAAAACCCAGAGAATATATGGGAAAGCCGCCTTAGAATTTGTTTTCATCGCCGCTTACCTCACTCTCAGGTGTACCGAAGGAAATACCTCCGTTATCACTCTTGTGCATGATGTGAATGTCCTCTGGGTTGAGGCTCATACCAATGAAAGAGCCGGGTTCGGCGGACTTTGTGGAGTGAATTTTCCATTTTGTGCCGAACACGTCAACAATAATCTCATAATGAACGCCCTTAAAGGTGACGGTTTCAACAGTGCCGTCGATTGTGTTGTCACCGGTTGGACCGAATTTTATATCCTCGGGACGGATAACAACATCAACTGGTGTCATCTTGCCAAAGCCCTTGTCAACACAGACAAATCTCTGGTTTGCAAATTCAACGTCAAAGTCATCGTGCATAAGACCTGCAACAATGTTACTTTCACCGATAAACTTTGCAACAAAGGGATTGACAGGCTCGTTGTAGATGTCCTGGGGTGTGCCAATCTGGTCGATAACACCGCCGTTCATTACAACAATTCTGTCGGACATTGTGAGTGCTTCTTCCTGGTCGTGGGTAACATATATAAATGTAATGCCGAGCTGCTGCTGAATCTTTTTAAGCTCAATCTGCATTTCTTTTCTGAGCTTTAGGTCGAGAGCGCCGAGAGGCTCGTCAAGAAGCAGCATTCTCGGATGATTTATAAGAGCACGTGCTATGGCTACTCTCTGCTGCTGACCGCCCGAGAGGTAGTCAACACGTCTTGCGCCGTAGCCTTTAAGGTTTACAAGCTCAAGCATTTCCATAACCCGTTTGTGTATTTCATTTTCGGGAGTCTTTTTAAGTCTCAGACCGAAAGCAATATTTTCGTAAACATTAAGATGCTGAAAAAGAGCATACTTTTGGAAAACAGTATTTACCTGTCTTTTGTATGGCGGAACTCCGTTGATTTTCTTTCCGTCGAAGTAAACATTTCCCTCAGTTGGCTCAATAAAGCCGCCGATAATACGTAAAGTTGTTGTTTTACCGCAACCCGAGGGTCCAAGTAAAGTAATAAATTCCTTGTCATGGATGTCAAGGTTAATTCCTTTGAGAATAAGCTCGTCATCATATTTTACCACGAGATTCTCAAGTCTAACGATAACATTGTTTTCCAATCCTCACACCTCCGTACCGTGTTGCTGTGCGGTACATTTTCCGCCGCAGGACCGCGGCAATTACAGTATGATTTGTCTTATGCAACTTCAGGATTAAGACAAACTTCCCATACTATAATTATTTACGATAATAATACAAACTTTATCGACAAAAATCTACTGCACAGTCATTAACTTTGTGTGAATAAATGTGTGGGAAAAGTTTTCGGTATAAAGAGTGTTTCGTCACTGCTGTGACGACCTTCTTTTGTCCCGCGACAAAAGAAGGCAAAAACGCTCCGCTCATGGTCGAAAACTCCGCTTTGCTCCGTAACATTCGACCGAGCCGCGGCGGCTCTCTTTTACTTTTCTACGCAGGAATAAATAAACTTATATTTTCTCTCACTATTCCACCTGTATCAGCCTGCCTTGCGGCAGTCTATAGCCTCGCAAAGCGAGGCAAACCACACTTATTAGTTAAAGGATAATTAAAGTATAATATAATATTCTGTTGAGGGTTGAAAGAGCCGCCACGGCTCGTGTCGGAATCTCTAAAAATTCCGACACATGAGTGGAGCGTTTTTTCCATATTTTGGGGCGTGCCAAAATATGGTCGCTTCCGCAGAAGCGAAACTCTCCAAAAGTGGCGAAAAAAATGCACACCCCATTCATTTCAAATGAGATGTGCGAAAAAGTTTATTAAATTATAACCTCACCGGTAAAGGAGATGTCAGCGTTACCTGTTAAGAATACGCCGTCATCGGTGTATCTTATAATGAGGTCGCCGCCCTTGAGCTTAACAGTGATGTCTGTGTTCTTCTTGCAGTAGCCGCAGAGACATGCCGCAACCGCCGCCGCACATGCACCCGTTCCGCAAGCCATTGTTTCACCGTTTCCTCTTTCCCATACTCTCATTTTGAGTGTGTGGTCGTTGAGAACCTTAACAAATTCAGTATTGACTCTCTCGGGGAAGAGTTCGCTTGTTTCGAACATCGGTCCGATTGTCGCAACATCAAGGTTTTCAAGGCTCTCGTCTGCGCCGAAGAATACAACACAGTGGGGATTACCAATCGAAACACAGGTGATGCGATAGGGCTTGTAGCCAATCTTAATGGGGTGTGCCACAACCTGCTCACCGTCGATAAGTGCAGGCAGACTCTTGGGAGAAAGGTTTGCCTTGCCCATGTCAACCGTTGCTGACTGAACAGCACCCTGCTTTACTTCAAGCTCAACCTTTTTAACGCCGACGCCTGTTTCGATAGTGATGGTCTTTTTGTCAACCATCTTGTTGTCGTAGAGGTATTTGCCGACACAGCGAAGCGCGTTACCGCTTGTCATGCCACGTGTTCCGTCCTTATTGTAAATCTTCATCTTTGCATCTGCAACTTCGGAAGGGCAGATGAGAACAACGCCGTCGCCGCCGATACCGAAGTGGCGGTTGGAGAGCATAACTGCAAGTCCTTCGGGGTTGTCAATCTTCTGGTCGAAGCAGTTGAAGTAAATGTAGTCGTTGCCTGTACCCTGCATCTTAGTAAAGTACAGCTTTTCCTTTTCACTTCTCATGTCGTTGATGTTGACAAGCTCTGTGGATACGGAGGTGTACCTTGAAATAAGGCTGTCGGCTACGGCGTTTGCCGTGTCAATGGCAGTAAGGCAGGGGATGCTTCTCTCTATTGCTTTTCTTCTCAAAATAACACTGTTTCTTGTGGGAATTCTGCCATGGTCACTTGTGGAGATTACATAGTCAACCTCGCCCTTGTCCATAAGAGAGAGTCTTTCCTCGGCAGTATCAACAATTACAACAGGAACGTCCGCATTACTTATAACCTTGCCTGTTCCGTCGGAGGCATAGATTGTAAAGCCGAGCTCATGGAATTTTTCTGCCACATCCACTATTTCGAGCTTGTCGCTGTTTCTGACGGTTATGAGAACGCCGCCCTTTTTGTGCGTCATCTTGTAGCCTGCGGCAATAAGACCCTTACAGATTGCTTCCTTGATTGTACTTGCAATACCGAGAACCTCACCGGTTGACTTCATTTCCGGACCCAGCATACTGTCAACGCCGTGCAATTTTTCAAAGGAGAACACGGGAACCTTTACAGCAACATAAGGAGAGTCGGGATAAATGCCTGTTCCGAAGCCCATATCGCGAAGGGATTCTGTCTTTTCAGGTGTTTCTTCCTTACCAATCATTGTTCTTGTTGCAAGGTCAACCATTGGTATACCTGTTACCTTACTGATATAAGGAATAGTTCTTGAGGAACGGGGGTTTACTTCAATAACGTAAAGCTGTTCGTCATTTATAAGATACTGAATGTTGACAAGACCGCGTGTGTTGAGGGCAACTGCCAATTTCTTTGTGCAGTTGAGAACTTCTTCTCTCATCTTGTCGCTTATTCTCTTTGCAGGATAAATTGCAATAGAGTCACCTGAGTGTACGCCTGTTCTTTCAATGTGTTCCATGATACCTGGAATAAGAATATCCTCGCCGTCGCAGATGGCATCAACCTCGATTTCGAGACCCATGAGGTACTTATCGATAAGAATGGGGTTTCTGTCTGTGTGGGTAATGATAATCTTCATGTATTCCTTGATGTCGTCGGGGTTCTGAGCAATAATCATGTTCTGACCGCCGAGAACGTATGAGGGACGCATGAGAACGGGGTAGCCGATTTTGGAAGCAACGGCAAGAGCTTCTTCTTCTGTAAATACGGTAGCACCGACGGGACGCTTGATGTTAAGGCTTTCAAGAAGGGCATCAAATATCTTTCTGTCCTCTGCCGCATCAATGCTTTCAGCACCTGTTCCGAGAATTCTTACACCGTTTTTGTCAAGAAAGTTTGTGAGCTTGATAGCAGTCTGACCGCCAAAGGCAACTACTGCACCGTAGGGCTTTTCGGTCTTGAGTATGCTCATTACATCTTCGTCTGTAAGAGGCTCAAAGTAGAGTCTGTCAGCTGTGTCAAAGTCAGTCGAAACTGTTTCGGGGTTATTGTTGACAATTACAACATCATATCCGAGCTTTTTGAGTGAACGTACACAGTGAACCGAAGCGTAGTCAAACTCGATACCCTGACCGATACGGATAGGACCTGAGCCGAATACGATAATTGTCTTTTTCTTGTCCTTTTTGTTGGCAAGGAACTCGGCTGCTTCGTTTTCTTCATCGAAAGTAGAGTAGAAGTAAGGTGTTTCTGCCGAGTATTCAGCGGCACAAGTGTCAACCATCTTGAAGGAAGCATATCTCTTGTTTTTGATTTTGCATCCCGAAAGGTTTTCAATGTGCTTGTCGGTAAAGCCCATCTTCTTTGCCGCAAGATAAAGCTCGTCGGAAAGCTCGCCCTTCATGAGTGTTCTTTCCATATTGAGGATATTGAGCATCTTATTAAGGAAGAAAATGTCAATCTTTGTGATTTCGTGAAGCTCCTCGATTGACTTTCCTCTCTTTATGAACTCGTAAAGGATAAAGAGACGCTCGTCGGTACATTCCTTTAAGGTTGTCATGAGGTCTTCGTCGGAAACATCGGCAAGGTTTTCCTGATTCAAGCTCATGTGCTTGATTTCAGCACCTCTTACTGCTTTCATGAGTGCTTCTTCAAAGCACTGACCGATAGACATAACCTCGCCCGTTGCCTTCATCTGTGTGCCGAGCTTTCTCTTAGCATATACAAACTTGTCAAAGGGCCACTTGGGGAATTTGACAACTACATAGTCGATTGTAGGCTCAAAACACGCAACAGTTTTGCCTGTTACTGCATTTTGGATTTCGTCAAGAGTGTAGCCGATGGCAATTTTCGTTGCAACCTTTGCAATAGGATAACCTGTTGCCTTGGAAGCAAGTGCGGAGGAACGGGAAACTCTGGGGTTTACTTCGATAACCGCATATTCAAAGGAGTCGGGTTTAAGTGCAAACTGACAGTTACAGCCGCCCTCAACCTCAAGTGCATTTACTATCTTGAGAGCTGCTTCTCTGAGCATACCGTATTCCTTTGAGGAAAGGGTGAGCGCGGGAGCTGCAACGATAGAGTCACCTGTGTGAACGCCTACGGGGTCAAAGTTTTCCATTGAGCAGACAGTAATTGAGTTGCCCTTGCTGTCGCGGATAACTTCAAATTCAATTTCTTTCCAACCCGAGATACACTTTTCAACGAGAATCTGTGTAATAGGGGAGAGTCTAAGACCGTTTGTACCGATTTCAGTAAGCTCTTCTACATTTTCCGCAATACCGCCGCCTGTACCGCCGAGGGTGAATGCAGGACGAACGATTACGGGATAGCCGATTTCCTCGGCAAAAGAGAGGGCAGATTCAAGGTCTGTAACAACCTTTGAAGGGATAATAGGCTGGTCGATTGCCTCCATTGTGTCCTTGAACATCTGTCTGTCCTCGGCCTTGTCAATGGTTTCGGGCTTTGCACCGAGAAGCTTTACACCCATCTTGTCAAGGAAGCCCTCCTTTGCAAGCTGCATTGAAAGGGTAAGACCTGTCTGTCCGCCAAGGGAGGAAAGAAGGCTGTCAGGGCGTTCCTTTTCTATAATTCTCTTGATTGTTTCAAGATTCAAGGGCTCGATATAAATCTTGTCTGCCATTATGTTGTCTGTCATAATGGTAGCAGGGTTGGAGTTTACAAGGATAACCTCAAGACCTGCTTCCTTAAGAGCGCGGCAAGCCTGTGTTCCTGCATAGTCAAATTCGGCAGCCTGTCCGATTACGATAGGACCTGAGCCGATAACCATTACTCGCTTTAATTCTTTATTTAACGGCATTGAAGTTTACCTCCTTGCAAAGTTCTGTAAATTTAACGTAAAGTGATTTTTCGCCTGTGGGGGATGTGCCTGCATCGGGTCTGAACTGGCAGGAGAACGCAGGGGCGTTCTTATATACAATTCCCTCAACTGTCTTGTCGTTGGCGTTTTCGTGGGAAACGGACATACATTCGGGAAGTGTTTCTCTTACGACACAGTGTCCGTGGTTCTGTGTGATAATGCTTAAAACTCCTGTTTCAAGATTCTTGCAGGGGCCGCTTGCGCCTCTGTGACCGTAGGGGAGCTTGAATGTGTCGGCTCCCAAGGCTAAAGCCATAAGCTCATGACCGAGACCTATGCCGAACATAGGAACTTTCTTATCAAACAGCTTTTTGATTTCTGCAATTTCGTCAAGGTTGTCCTTGGGATTGCCCGGGCCGTCGGATATTACTACGCCGTCGGGGTTTACAGAGAGGATTTCCTCTGCCGTCGAAGAAGCATTGAATACGTGAACGTTGCAGTCAAGGTGAAGAAGTGTGTCGATAACCCCCTTGCCTGTTCCGAAATCAAACAGAGCAATGTTTAACTTCGAGAGGGGAGTGGTGTGTGTTTCGTTTTCTCTTGTGACATCCTTTACGGGATTTTCAATTTTGAAGGACTTGATTTCATTTAAAACGGCCTCGGTAACCTCGCCGCTGTCACAAATCATGCCGTTCATTGTACCTTCCTCGCGCAAAACTCTCGTGAGTGCTCTTGTGTCAATGCCGCATATACCTACAACATTATTCTTTTCAAGGTAATCCTCAAGGTCTCCCTCGCATCTGAAGTTTGAGGGCTTGTCGCACATTTCTCTTACGACGTAGCCGTTTACCTTTGCTCCCTCACTCTGGAAATCCTCGCTTATAACACCGTAATTTCCAATCATGGGGAAGGTTTGGACAACAATCTGTCCTTTGTTGTTCTTATCGGTAAGTGTTTCGAGATAACCTACCATTCCCGTGTTGAAAACAACCTCGCCGACAGTTTTACCGACTTTGCCTAAGGATGTGCCTTCAAATACTTTTCCATTCTCCAAAATCAACTATGCCTTTGACACAAAACCAACCTCCATTTTATCTGAACATTATTAAAAACTTAAAAAAAACAGGTGCCGGAAACACCAACACCTTAAAAAAGACAATAACTATTCTGTGTATTCTCGAAATCAAACGAAAAGAAAGGGGAAATAGAAACAGAAAGGGATATGCAATTGATGTTATTTGCTGTGAAATTTTCAGTCAATGTCATATTCATCATGTTTGAATCACCTTTCCAATTACTCGAAAAGAGAACGCTCAAAAAGTTCTACTTTCTGAATGTTAATTATATAATAAATCAAAAAATTTGTCAATACGGATTTGAAAGTTTTTAAGAAAAAATAATAACTATCTTTTTGTTCTTGGGTTCAATAATTTTATTTATTTTCGCTAAAAATAATGATTTTGATATTGAAATCGGAAAAATTTGGTAGTATAATCAATTTATAACTGAAAACGGAGGTCAGTACTATGGAATTAAAGGGAATGAAAATAAACTTTCTCGGCGACAGTATAACAATGGGTGTCGGTGCGAGCTGTAATGAAAATATATTCCACCGCGTGCTAAGAGACAAGGTGGGACTTGCAGATGCAAGAAATTACGGCATAAGCGGAACAAGATTTGCTCTTCAGCATAACAGAACACAGGCAACACACGATAATAATGCCTTTACAGAAAGATTCGAGTCAATGCTTGACGATGCCGATGCGGTTGTGGTTTTCGGCGGTACGAATGACTACGGTCACGGCGATGCCCCTCTCGGAACACCCGCCGACAGAACACCCGAGACCTTCTACGGCGCTTGCCACTATCTCTTCTCGGGACTTATGAAGAAGTATATCGGTAAACCCATTGTCATCATGACACCCCTTCACAGAACCGATGAATGTAAGGGAACGGATACTCCCGACCAGTCACTTAAAACATATGTTGACATTATCCGTGAGGTTGCTGAGATTTACTCACTTCCTGTACTCGATTTGTTTAAGGAAAGCGGTATGCAGCCGCTTATTCCCGAAAACAAGCAGTTGTATTTCGTAGACCATGTTCATCCAAATGATAACGGTCATGCGGTAATTGCTCATAAGCTTCAGAAATTCCTTGAAAATCTTTAATATACGCGAAGGAGTATTAAAATGAATATTACAAAACTCATAAAACAATGTCAGGACGACTACATGAACACAAAAAAGCCGACAATCGCTTTTCTCGGCGACAGCGTAACACAGGGTTGCTTTGAAATATTTAAACCCACAGTCGGAAATGTTGAAACAATTTATGACCCCGAGTATGCTTATCACAGATATGTTGCTAAAATTTTCGGTATTCTTTATCCCAAAGTTCCGATTAACATTATAAACGCAGGTCTTTCAGGCGACAATGTTGTACACGGACTTGAAAGACTTGAAAGGGATGTTCTTTGCCACAAGCCCGACCTTACGGTTGTGTGCTTTGGTCTTAATGACTGTACACGCGGAGACGACGGACTTCAGCTTTTCTATGATTCGCTTTCGTCTATTTTCAAAAAACTGCAGGAAATCGGAAGCGAAGTTATCTTCATGACTCCGAATATGCTCAATACAAAGGTCAGCCCCCATACAAATCCCGATTATATTTCGTCCGCCGCAATGTCTGCTGACAGACACAAGGCAGGACTTCTTGACAGACACGTTGAGTGGGGAATTAAGGCGGCAAAGGATTGCGGTGTAAGAGTCTGTGACGTTTATGCCAAGTGGAAGTGTATGGAGGCGAACGGTGTTGATACAACCGAGCTTTTGTCAAACCATATCAATCATCCCATACGAGAAATGAATTGGCTGTTTGCATATTCGCTTGTTGAGGAAATGATGAAATAAATTCGGAGGATGTAACAATGAAGGTATCATTACTTGGCGACTCCATAAGAATGATTGGTTACGGCACAAAGGTTCCTGAACTTTTAGGCTCTGATTTTGAAGTTTTCCAGCCTGCCGATAATTGCCGTTTTTCAAAGTATACATTAAGAGTTCTTGCAAATTTCAGAGCCGATATGGAAGGAAGTCGTATTGTCCACTGGAATAACGGACTCTGGGACATCTGTAACTGTACGGGTGACGGATTTTTTACACCCGAGGACGAGTATGTTACAAACATGACAAGAATTGCCGATATTCTGCTTTCACGTCATGAAAAGGTTATTTTTGCCACAACAACACCTACAAATAAACACCCTGAATTCAACGGCAACCACAATATTGAAAGATATAATGCCCTCATTGTTCCGATTCTTGAAAAGAAGGGCATAATTATCAACGACCTTTATACTCCCATGTCAAAGGATATTGACGAATATATCAGAAGTGATGACCACATCCACCTGACAGAGGCAGGAATTGAGGTTTGCGCAATGCAGGTTGCGGATATAATAAGAAAAGTTGCAGGTGAACTCAGATAAAAGGAGAGTTTATATGGGATTTTTAAATAAATTTTTGAGTAAATTTTCCCGTGTTTCCCCAGCAGTAATGCAGTCGAGAGAAATTGCCGCAAAGCTCAACGACTCACACATTAAATATGCACTCATTAAGACCGAAACAGACGATTTGATTGTAGGTCGTGATGGTCATGTCAACATCGTTGACGGCGACTGCTTTGAGCTTGTTTTCGGAGTTGAAAGCATATTTAAATTCAAGATTGACGAAATGCAAATATGGGAATTCATGAGCCTTGACGGTGCTACCGTTACAGGCTTTGACCTGAACGATGGATATGAAAAGACATACGTAATTTATTACGACAAGCATCTTGAAAGATAACAAAAGAATCCACCCGGTTGGGTGGATTTTTTTGCACTATAATTCAATGCCAAGAAGATTCACCGCCGACAGAAACGCATTTGCGCTCATGCCCGTCGGAAGCTCGTTTTCAAGACAGATTCTATCTCGCTTTGTACTACTGTCATTGCCACCCGAAAGACCGAGGGCATAAAGGTCTGTTTTGGTGTAATTTTTGACATTTTTTCTTTCGCCCGAGGCAATACCCGCCTTTTTAAAAAGGCATCTTATGGTCTCGTTTTCAATGCCCTCGATGCCCAGGATACCATCTTTTGAAGCCTTGTTTTTTCTCGCTTCCTTGCCAACAATCTGCGGGGCATAAAGGTTTATGATTTCGCTGTCACTGTCGATAAAGCCTTTTAGCTTGTTTCTTATGACAAAGCCTGCACTGTCGCTGTCGGTGAGGATTACTATGCCGCATTTTTTTGCGAGCCTTCTTATAAGCGCACATTTTTCCCTGTTATTGAAAAGGGAAAAGCCGTCGGTTGTCAGAATTGTGGCATCAACAACATTTGACAGCTTAATTTTGTCGTATTTTCCCTCGACAATGATTACCTTTGAAGTTTTAATTTTTTCCATAATCACATTATGAAGTTTACGTCGCCCGTAACCGCCGCAAGAACGGTGTTGATTACAGTCTGCGGACGTCTGTCACAGTTGTTCTTTGCTTCATATGCTTCCTTTTCGGTAGGGAAGTAGGCTTTTACTTCGCACGTCTTTCTCTTGTTGACGACAACTCCTGTTACAAGGTACGCACCGACATCTGCTTTTTCAATCTCGGCATAATATTCAATACCGTTGACAAGAGTGTCGTAATATCTGAAGGCACAGCGAAGCGCCTCCTCACGTATTCCGTCGGGAATAAGCGCAGGAAGCTCTGAAATAATTGAGCGACCCTTGTTTGTAAGACCGCACTTTTCTTTACCGCCCACTCTGAGAATGTAAATTAGGTTATCCTTGTTGAGGGTATCGATACATTCAAAATAATCGGGCATTTCAACAAGGCCTGTGGCAATTACCGCAGGCTGAAGTATGGAACATTCGAGCTCATTTCCGAGATTTTCGATTATGAGCATTGTAAGTGCCCGTATTTCTTCGGGTTTATTTAACATATTTATCACCTAAGTGATATATTAACACATTTTTTTACAATTTTCAAGAGCAAAATTCAAGGAGTGCAAAAGCACCCCTTTTTTTGTTATTCGGTTTTGAAGGTATTGCACTCTGTTTCGCCACAATTTGCAGATTTGCAGGGGGAAATTTCAATTTTCTTTGCTTCGCATTCGCCGTCATCGTTGTATTTGCACTTTTCCGCAGAACACTTGATTTCGGAAATGTCACAGGCATCTTGTCTGCAGCCGCAGGAGTTTTTTGCACCACTGCCGGAGGGGACATAGCTTTCGCACCTTGTTTCGTCGCTCATTCTGGCACTTTGTGTACCAACCTCGATTTTGTGCAGCTTACAGCCGCCGTCGGTGTTGTACTCACATTTTGTAACATCGCAGGATATGCGTGTCATAATTATCATCCTTTCATGATTTGTTTTGAGAAAATATTCTCTTATTTAGGGTTGTCAAAATGGTTCATATTATTCTTTTTCCTATCAAAAAGTTCGTTTTTGTCTTTTTTATAAAATTATTTGTAAATAAATAATTTTTTTGACAAAAAAGTATTCCATTTGTTTTTAATGTGTGCTATAATTACAATGTATTATTTTGATTTATAGGTGGAGGTATGTAGATTTGGAAATTATCAAGAATGCTTTTTCATTTATACTTTTGCAATTGTCATCCATTTCGGTTTTTGACATTATTGATATTGCAGTAGTTTCCGTAATTTTCTATTATCTGTTCAAATTCATCAGTGACAGACGTGCAGGAAGACTTGCTGTCGGTATTCTGATAATTGTCATTGCTTTGTTTTTGAGCGACATACTTAATATGCATACCTTGAATTTCCTGCTTGAAAACGTTGTTCAGGTTGGTATTATCGGTCTTCTTATCGTGTTTCAAACAGAGCTTCGTACATTCCTTGAAAAGGTTGGCGGAAGCTCCATTATTGGCTCGCTCAACAAGAAGACGAGCGGTGATATGCAAAAGATTATGCAGTGCATTGACAGCGTAGTTGAGTCCTGCATTTCCTTTTCTGAAAACAAAACGGGTGCACTAATTGTTTTTGAACGCTCTACAAAGCTCGGTGACGTTATAAGAACGGGTACTGTTATAAATTCTGACCCTGCGGCGTTTCTAATAAAGAATATATTCTACAACAAAGCCCCTCTTCATGACGGTGCAATGATAATAAGGGACTACAGACTCTATGCGGCAGGCTGTTTTCTTCCGCTTTCCCAGAACGAAAACATTGTAAAAGACCTCGGAACCCGTCACAGAGCTGCAATCGGTATGAGTGAGAACTCCGACAGTGTTGTGATTGTTGTGTCGGAGGAGACGGGAATAATTTCGATTGCGCTCGGGGGCGAGCTTAAAATGAACTACAATGCCCAGACACTCAAGAGTGAGCTTATAAAGAATCTGATTGGTGCTGATGATAAGACAAAGCACCGCGGAAAAGTAAAAGAGACACGGGAGGAATACGATGTTTTCTAATAAAAACAATGCGGATGAAAGACGCGGAAAGTCCGGCGTTTCCTTGAAAGATATTTTTCCGAAGGTTTTGTCTATTGTTGCCGCACTTACTCTGTGGTTTTATGTTGTTGACATGAGAACCACTATTGAAGAAAAGGTTATTTCAGGAATACCTGTTGTAATTCAGAATTTTGATGCGGAGGCAAACCTTGATGTCATTTCGGGTAAAGAGCATACGGTTGAAGTGACGGTAAGCGGCATCAAAAATGAAATTGAAAAAATCACTCAGAACGATATTGTCGTAACTGCCGACATGAACGGAATAAACGCTGCAGGTAACTACAAGCTGGATTTGAATGTTACGACGCCGTCGGGTATTTCCGTCATTAAAAAGTCCTCGACTGAAATTACGGTAACGGTTGATAAAACGACAAGTCGTTCGATTCCAATTAAGGTTGACTGTTCCGATTATGTTCTTGACTCATCCGTTTCCGATATTGGAACACCCACTTGTCTTCCCACCGACTATATTCAGGTTACGGGGCCGCAAAAGATTGTTGATTCGATTGACAGAATGCTTGTTAAACTCAACATCGATGTGATTAAGGAGTCCATTAACTACAAGAACTGCACTGTTGTTCCCGTTGATAAGAACGGAAATGTTGTACAAAGCCCGTATATCAAGCTCAATCAGGCAACGGTGGATGTTCATATACCCGTTTATAAGGAAGCAGAGGTTGAGGTTATTCCTGTTTACAGTGATGAGCTTAATTATATAATCTCATACTCCGATTTCTCACCTAAAATTGTAACAATTCGCGGTACTGTTGAAGCTGTCAACAGCGTTGATGAAATTTACACAGAAACAATAGACGTTGAAAAGGCAAAACCTGTTATAAATGCAAGTCTTAATATTCCGAGCGGTATAACAGTTACCGACAAATCGGGAAACCCCGTTCATTCCGTGAGAATAAACGGTTTTGAAGTAAGACCGCTTATGACAGTTGAAAATAAACCGGAAATTGATGAATAATATACTTGCACTCGTCAGAAACGTAAAAATTAAATGCACCTTTGATTCATCCGAGGTGCTTGACTGCGCCGCCATAAAGAAGGCTCTTAAAATTCTCCGTTCTGCCTTGCACGCATCCTTTTCAGAAAGCGATGCCTTTGTCTACAAAAAGTCTGTTGATGCAAGAGATAGGGGAGATATTCTTCTTGTTTATACCGTGGCGGTTTCTGTACCCGAAGAAATGCTTTCAAAAAAAGTTCGCGGTGTAGATTTTCTTGTGATGCAGAATTATGACGAAATGTTTTTGCACAGCAAGAAAACAGAGTCTTCTCCTGTGGTTGTCGGATTTGGTCCGAGCGGAATGTTCTGTGCCCTTGTTCTTGCAAAGGCAGGGCTTTGTCCTGTTGTAATAGAGCGCGGTGCGGATGTTGATGAAAGGGCGAAAAAGGTAGATTCCTATTGGAAAGACGGTATTCTTGATACCGAGACAAATGTTCAGTTCGGAGAGGGCGGGGCAGGTACTTTTTCAGACGGTAAGCTGCTTACAAGAATTAGCGACAAGCTTTCGGGCTATGTTCTCTCAGAGCTTGTCCGCCACGGCGCGCCAAAGGAAATCGCCTATCTTGCAAAACCCCACATCGGTACGGACAATCTCAGAAATGTTGTTAAGAGCATAAGAAAAGAGATTATTTCTCTCGGCGGCAAGGTGCTTTTCAATACAAAACTCGAGAGTATTTGTGCAGATGCTTCGGGAAGAGTTACATCTGTTGTACTTGGAAACGGTGAAGAACTGAAGTGTGATTCGCTGTTTCTGTGTATAGGTCACAGCGCGAGAGATACAGTTAAAAATCTTATGTCAAACAATGTTTCGGTTTTGCCAAAGCCCTTTTCTGTCGGCGTTCGTATAGAACACCTGCAGTCAGATATTAACGACGCGCTTTACGGTGATTTTGCAGGTGCCGAGTGTCTTGGCGCAGCGCAATATACTCTTTCGAGAAAATACGGCACAAGGGCTGTTTATTCCTTCTGTATGTGTCCCGGAGGAACTGTTGTTGCATCGGCGTCGGATAAAAACCAGATTGTAACAAATGGTATGAGCTACTATGCCCGTGACGGAAAAAATGCAAACTCAGCCATTGCAGTTTCGGTTGATACGGAGGACTTTGGTAATACGGTTGAGGGTGCCATTCGCTTTCAGGAGGACATTGAAAAAAGAGCCTACGCGGTTGCCGGCGGTGACGGTACTGCACCGATTCAGCTTCTTTCCGACTTTTTTGAAGGGAAGGCTGAAAGCGCGCCGGACAAGATTATTCCGACATACACAGGTCGTGTCGCTGTGAGAAATGCCGACGATGTTTTCCCGAAATTTATAACTGACGGTTTAAGACGCGGAATATCCGATTTTGACAGAGATATAAAAGGTTTTTCATGTGGCAGTGCTGTTCTCACTTTTCCAGAGACGAGAACATCTTCACCTGTGAGAATACCGAGAAACGATAAGTTTTTAGCCGACGGCTTTCTTAACCTTTACCCCTGCGGTGAGGGTGCGGGATATGCCGGAGGTATTACAAGTGCGGCAGTTGACGGAATCAAGGCGGCAATCTGCTATTTGAACAATTAGAAAAGGTGTAAAATGAAAGCTGTAGGAATAGTTACAAAAACTGAAAACAATTCGGCAATTGTTGTTTCCGAAAGAAGCAGTGCCTGCTCTTCATGCCACAATTGCGAGGCAAAGGGAGCGTGTCATGCGGAGATTGTATTCGGAGAGCAGACACAGAGTGTTGAGGTGTCGGTAAAAAACACGGTCGGTGCAAAATGCGGTGACAAGGTTGAGCTTGAAAGCTCGACTTTGGGAACTCTTGCGGCGGCTTTTTCGGTTTTTGTTGTTCCTGTCGTGCTGACACTGATGTCCTATTTTTTGTTAAAGGACAGTTTAGAACAAAGTAATTTATTACCCATTGTGCTTATTGCTGTGTTTTGCATCGGCTTTTTTGTGCTCGGGAAAATAATAAATCAGGTTATCAAGAAAAAACACACAATTTATATTGTCGGAATTTTAGAGGAGAGTAAAGAGAATCTTGAAGCAGAATAATACTAAAAACATATGGACAATCGGAAATTATGATACTGATAAGGTAGAAACCCTTGTTAATGAGCTTTCACTCAAGGAGTTTCTTTCAAAGGTTCTTGTAGCTAAGGGTTTTGACACACCTGAAAAAGCCTCTGAATACCTTAATGGCACAATAAACAGCCTTGCCGACCCGTTTCTTCTCAAGGACATGGACAAGGCAGTAAATAAAATTAAATCGGCGGTAGGTAATCATGACAAAATCATGATTTACGGTGATTATGACGTTGACGGTATCACATCGGTTGCGGCTCTTTGGAGGTATCTTACGTTCAAGGGCGCGGATGTGTGCTGTTACATACCCGAGCGCATAAACGAAGGTTACGGACTTAACTCCCAGGCAATTGCGAAATTCGCCGAGGAGGGAGTTAAACTGATAATCACCGTTGACAGCGGTATTACTGCTCATGAGGAGATTGAGTTTGCAAAATCTCTCGGAATTGATGTTGTCATTACCGACCATCACGAGTGTAGAGAAGAGCTTCCCGAGGCTGTGGCTGTTGTCAATCCCCACAGAGAAGACAGCGAATATCCCTTCAAGGAGCTTGCTGGGGTTGGTGTTGTATTCAGACTTATCTGTGCATATGAGGGCAACAGAAATCTTTCAAATATCTGTGCAAAATACAGCGACATAGTAGCTCTCGGTACGGTTGCCGATGTTATGCCGATTGTGGGAGAGAACAGAATAATCGTAAAGCATGGTCTTGCTTCTCTTGTCAATACTAAGAACAAAGGTCTTTGCTCACTTATTGAGCAGACCTTTGCCGAAAGAAAATCGTCACAGAGAAAAAATATCACAGCCGCTTCCATCGGCTTTGGTCTTGCACCGAGAATAAATGCGGCAGGAAGAATCGGAAATGTAAATCAGGCTCTTAAACTTCTTATAACCGAAAATAAAGCCGAGGCTGACAATATAGCCACCTATCTCTGTGCCGTTAACCGTGAAAGACAGCTTATTGAAAACATGATTTTTGAAGAGGCTGTTAACCAGATTGAGTCGAACCACGATTTTGACAACGATAAGGTGATTGTGCTTGTATCGGAAAAATGGCACCTTGGTGTTATCGGTATAGTTGCATCAAAGATTACCGAGAGATATAAGCTTCCTTCAATTCTCATTTCCATCGACGGTGATGTCGGTAAGGGCTCGGGCAGAAGTATAAAGGGCTTTAACATAAATGAAGCAATATCTGAATGTAAGAGCCTGCTTATCAAATACGGCGGACATGAGCTTGCGGCCGGACTTACAATTGACAAAAGCAACATTGATGCCTTCAGACGTGCTATTAACGAATATGCGAAAGGCTCTTTTGATTTCAGTTCTGTTTGCAATTACATTGATGCAGATTTTGAAATTGACGTAAAGGATGTAACGGTTGGGCACGCAAAAGAGCTTCAGAGCATGGAGCCGTTCGGTCTTCAGAATCCGCTTCCTTTGTTCTTTATCAAGGATGCAAAGATAAGCGAGCTTTATCCGATAGGCGACGGAAAGCATATCAAAATGATTATTGAAAAGAACGGTTTTCTTGCTACGGCTCTCTATTTCGGTATGTCTTCAGACAGATTTGCTTTCTCCGAAGGGGATACAGTTGATTTCATGTGCAACATGGACATCAATGATTTCAGGGGAACTCTCTCTGTACAGCTTATTGTAAAAGATGTGAGAATGTCCGAGAGGGACAATCTTGAAAAATTACATAACGAGAAGGCTTTTGAAGAGCTTATGTCGGGAAATTACAGTGTAAGAGCAAAGGACGTTCCATCTATGACGGAATTCCGTGCGGCATTTCTTTATCTAAAATCGGTTATACGTGATTTTGATGTTGAAAAGAATCTTAGCATCTGGAAATGTTCAAGAGATTTGTCCAAGCAGTATTCTGCCGAATGCTCTCACCTGATGTTCAACATTATTCTCACAGTTTTTGAAGAGATGAAACTTATTTCTCTCTCGAGGGAAAACAGCGACAGCGTTTATGTTTCGTTATGCAAAACCGAGGGGAAAATCAACATTGAAAGCTCGGATTTTCTTTCAAAGATTAGCAAAATATAGTTTAAGGATGTAATTACTTTGGCTGGTTATTATACATTTGACGACCTGAAGAAAAAACTTATAGATTCAGGCAATAAATATGATTTTGATAAAATTCAGCGTGCATATGATTATGCTGCCTTTCTTCATGACGGGCAGTTCAGAAAATCGGGTGAGCCTTATATTTCTCACCCGCTTTGCGTTGCTGAAATTGTATCGGATTTGAAACTTGACACCGACTCGATTTGTGCCTCGCTTCTTCATGATGTACTTGAGGATTGCAAGGATAAAACCTGTGATGAAGAAGTAAAGCGTCTTTTCGGTAACGAGGTCTTTGAGCTTGTTGATGGTCTTACAAAGCTTCCCACTATCTTTTTTGAAGACAAACAGGAGGCAAGCATCGAGAACACAAGAAAACTCTTTCTTGCGATGAATCACGACATACGTGTAATCTTTATAAAATTTGCCGACCGTCTTCACAACATGAGAACTCTCAACGCAAAAAGCGAGGAAAAGCAGAGAATTATTGCGCTTGAAACAATGCATCTCTACGCTCCGCTTGCGCATAGACTCGGTGTTCAGAAAATCAAAACCGAGCTTGAAAATCTTGCTCTTCGCTATCTTGACCCGATAGGCTATGATGAAGTTAAGAATGACATCGAATACAGATACGGTGAAAACAAGGACTTTCTCGAGCAATCTAAGAAGCTCGTTGAAGAAAAACTTGAAGAAGCAGGAATCAAGTTTAATCTATCGGGCAGAGTAAAGTCGATTTACAGCATCTATAAAAAGATGTTCAATCAGAGAAAGAGTTTTGATGAAATCTATGACTTTTATGCCATAAGAATTATAGTTGACAGTGAGCTTGAATGTTACACTGTTCTCGGTCTTATCCACGAGATGTTTAATCTCATGCCGGGCAGATTCAAGGATTATATTTCTCTTCCAAAGCCAAACATGTACCGCTCACTTCATACAACTGTTATCGGCAGACACGGTATTCCCTTTGAGGTTCAGATAAGAACCTGGGATATGCACACTGTTGCAGAATACGGTATTGCGGCTCACTGGATGTACAAGTCCGGTGAAAAGGAAAAGGACAATATAACCGAAAAG
This sequence comes from Clostridia bacterium, assembly GCA_017456765.1. Taxonomy (GTDB): domain Bacteria; phylum Bacillota; class Clostridia; order Oscillospirales; family CAG-382; genus UMGS1387. Next base: position 28,617 of record JAFTIR010000002.1, read on the forward strand.
CTGCACTGGATTAAAACGCTTATTGAAAATGAAACAGAGTCGGGGGATGCCGATGAATTTCTGCGCCCTCTCAAGGTTGACCTTTATGAGGATGAAACCTTTATATTCACGCCAAAGGGCGACGTAAAGAGTCTGCCTCACGGCTCGACGACAATTGACTTTGCATATTCCATTCACTCGCAGATTGGTAACAAGATGATCGGTGCCAAGGTCAATGGTGTAATTGTACCGATTGATACGGTGCTGAAGAATGCTGACATCTGCGAAATTGTTACCTCCTCGTCCTCAGGTGGTCCAAGCCGTGACTGGCTTAAAATTGTAAAGACGAGTGAAGCCAAGAACAAAATTCGTCAGTGGTTCAAAAAGGAAAAGAGAGACGAAAACATCTTAGAGGGCAAGCTTGAAATCGAAAAGGAATTCAAGCATTACGGAAAGCCCTATACCGAAGCTCAGAAGAATGAGATTATCGAAAATGTATCAAAACGCGCAGGATACCCCGATGTTGACGACTTTTATAACAATATTGGCTACGGCGGTGTTTCTGTCTCCAAATTTGCCGCAAAGCTGAAGGATGAATTTGACAGAATTGTTGCACCCGAGGTTGACAAAATGTCAAATCCCATGGAGGAAATCGTCAACAACAATAAGATTGCCGAAGAAAGAAGAGCAAAGGACACTCATCAGAGTGTTATCGTTGACAGCATTGACAACTGTCAGGTAAGATTCGCAAAATGCTGTAATCCACTTCCCGGTGACAGCATTATCGGCTTTGTAACACGTGGCTTTGGTGTTTCGGTTCATAAGTATGACTGTCCCAATGCAAAGGCAGGCATTGCAAAGGAAGATGAAAAGGACAGATGGGTTACCGTCAGATGGTCAAAGAGCAGTCTTGAAACAGGAGAGAACACAACAGGCTCATTTGAGGCACTTCTTCAGATTTTTGCCTATAATTCTTTCCAGGTATTTGCCGATATTACATCTGTTTTCGCGGACATGAGGGTTCAGGTACATTCCATGAATTCAAAGGAATCAGGAGGCGACGGCATGATTATCATGCTCAACATTACCTGCCGTAACACATCCCATGTAAATTCCATTATTTCAAGATTAAAAAAGGTTAAAAACGTAATTGACGTTACAAGAGGTTTTTCTTCATGATAGCTTTAATTCAAAGAGTTACAAACGCAAGTGTTGAAATTGAGGGGAAAATGTTTTCCGAAACACAAAACGGTTTTCTCATTTTGCTTGGCGTATATACAAACGATACCGAAAAGGAGGCTGAGTTTCTTGCCTCTAAGGTAGCAAAGCTAAGAATTTTTGAGGACGAAAACGGAAAGATGAATCTTTCTCCGCTTCAGCTTATTGAGAGTGGAAAAATATGCGAAATGATGGTTGTTTCGCAGTTTACCCTTTGTGCCGATTGCAAGGGACAGAACAGACCCTCATTTATAAACGCCGCACGTCCCGAAACGGCTGTGCCTCTGTATGAGTATTTCGTAAATCTCATGAAAGAGCAAGGGTTCTGTGTTAAGACGGGAGAGTTTGGTGCTGAAATGAAGGTAAGACTTCTCAACGACGGTCCCGTTACAATTATTCTTGATACGGACAAGCTATAATAATGAAGTTATTTATTGATGATACAACAAGCTCGGCAAAGCCGCTTTATTACCAGTCGCTGATTCTACTCTTTCTGCCGTGTGAAAAATTCGGTGAGGGTGATAACGACAATTCTATGTATGTTAAAGCGTGGCAGCAGGATGGAATGAATTTCGTCGATGTGCGCCTTGAAGTCGGGGATAGGGTAAGCGAGAAGTCTTGCCGGCAGAGCATTGACACATCTGTATATTCGCAGATGAAAAATCTTATCGGAAGAACAATTCTTGATGCTGCATTCGAGCTTTTCGGCACTGTACCTCCGTGGGGTATTTCTACGGGTGTAAAGCCGGTTAAACTTGCAAGAATGTTTGTTAAGGCTTTTGGCAAGGATGAGGCGCTTAGAATTCTTCGCGATGAGTATATGATACATCCCGGTAAAGCACAGATGGCGGTTGATGCGTGCATTTTTGAGGACGGGGTTATGGAAAATATAGGTGTTAAACCCTGTTCCTTGTATATATCCATACCCTTTTGCCCGACCAAGTGTAATTATTGCTCGTTTGTGTCCTGCACGACGCCGCGACTTTTGTCACTGATACCGCAGTATGTCCTTGCTCTCAAAGATGAGCTATCACGGATTGCCGAGACAATAAAGGGCCTCGGACTTAATCTTAAGAGCGTGTATGTGGGTGGCGGAACTCCTGCGATTCTGTCGGCAGGGGAAATTGATTTGCTTCTCTCACATGTATATAATAAATTTGACACAGAGGGCTGTGAATTTACCTTTGAAGCAGGGCGTCCCGACTGTATTACCTATGATAAACTTAAGGTTTTGTCGGACTACGGTGTTCCGAGAATCAGCATAAACACCCAGACCACAAATGATGAAATCTTAAAGGGTGTCGGCAGAAATCATACATATGCCGATTTTGTCAGAGCATTTGAAACAGCACGTAAATTTGATTTTAAGTGTATAAATACCGACCTTATTGCAGGACTACCGGGAGAGAGTCCAAAGTCTTTTCTAAAAAGTGTTAGGGATGTTGTTTCCTTGTCTCCCGAGAACATAACCGTACACGCCTTTACCTTAAAGCGTTCATCCAACTACAGAATCGGAGGAGAAAAATCCTATTCTTTAACAGATGCAGCGGCTATTGAAATGACGGACTGTGCGACAAAGCATCTCACGGACGAGGGATTTTTGCCTTACTATGTCTACAGGCAAAAGAATACCGTCGGTAATCTTGAAAATGTCGGATATTCAAAAAAAGGCTTTGAAAGTATCTACAATATTATTATGATGGGTGAGTATCATACTGTTTTCGGTGCCGGTGCGGGAAGTGTCACAAAAATTGTGACAGATAACGCAAATAAGGTCGACAGAATATTTTCGCCCAAATATCCATATGAATTTCTTGATAAAGAAAAATATGCCGGCTTTGATGCCCGGCGTGTTTGCGAGTTACTTAAAGAAAGGTGATTTCATTGGCAAAAGCAAAGGGCCAGACACTTATGTTCGGCGCTATTATTCTCATGATTTCAAACATTGTTGTAAAACTTATCGGTGCATTTTTGCGTATACCTTTAACCAATATTATCGGGGTTGAGGGTATGGCGTATTACAATGCGGCGTACAGTATATATGTTACTTTTTATACGGTATCAACGGCAGGTATTCCCGTTGCGGTCTCGAGAATGATTGCAACTGCAAATTCTGTCGGAAAGCACAGGGAAATTAAGAGAATATTCAAGGTTGCGTATTATCTGTTTTTTGTTATTGGCGTTGCAGGAACTGCTATCATGATGATTTTTTCAAAGAAATTTGCCTCATCCATGCCCGATGCACACCTTGCAATACTTGCAATTGCTCCTACCATTTTCTTTATCTGTCTTTCCTCTGCCTACCGCGGCTATTTTCAAGGGCTTCAGAATATGACCCCCACTGCCGTATCGCAGGTAATTGAGGCTGTGGCAAAATTCGGAATAGGTATAATTGCCGCCCTATATTTCACAAAAAATAACTATCCCATTCATGTTGTTGCGGCATACGTAATACTTGGTGTTACCGTCGGTGTATTTCTCGGAGTTGTTTACGGTGCGATAACTAAGGCAATGTTTACTTCATCTTCTCAGTATAAGGAAATTTCTGCCTCGGGTTCTGATGATTGCCGTTCTTCAAGGTCTATTCTCAAGGAGCTTATACTTATTGCCGTTCCTATTACACTTGCATCCTCAATTATGGGACTTACCAATATTGTTGATACAATGCTTTTCCCGAGCGGCCTTCAGACATCGGGACTTTCTGAAAAGGCTGCAACATCATTCTACGGCACTTATACCTCGATGGTATATCCGCTGTTTAACCTCATTCCTCCGTTTATTTATACCTTTGCTATAAGCGCAATTCCTGCCATCTCCTCGGCAATTGTCGTAAATGACAGACGAAAGGCTTCAAAGGATATTGAATCAGCATTCAGAAACTGCGCTCTTATTGCAATACCCAGTGCAATAGGTCTTGCTTCTCTTTCAAAAAGAGTTATTTCATTTCTTTTTGATAATGAAGCTATAAATATGGGTGGCAATTCTGTAGTTTATGCCGTTGATATTGCGGCGCCTGCGTTGTCGGTGGTAGCTGTCGGCATACTGTTTTTGGGTGTTATTTCCATTACAAATGCCGTGCTTCAGGCGTGCAAGGCGGAGAAATATACAATTATTTCCACAACATTCGGAATTGTCGTTAAAATCATCGGCACATATTTCTTGTCGAGAATTTCCGGCTTCGGGCTTCTCGGTGCGGCGCTTTCAACCGTTCTTTGCTACTTCACAATTATGTGCCTTAACCTTTTCTTTATGTACACAAAAACCGGCTTTGCAATCAAGGCATCAAGTGTGTTTATAAAGCCGCTTGTTTCGGGTGTTCTTTGCGGAATTTCTGCAATTGGGGTTTCTTACCTTGTTGGCAAGACACCCTTCTATGGCAGAATTGGAACGCTTCTTTCTATAGGTGCTGCGGTGGTAGTATATGTTGTTTCTCTTGTTGCACTCAAAGGCCTTAACAGATACGATGTTATGATGATGCCGAAGGGCGAAAAAATCTGTGCTGTGCTTGACAGGTTCGGTCTACTTGATAAAGGTGAATAGAATGGAAAACGCTAAAAATATAATTAAGAATTTACTTGAAAAAAGCGAATATAATTTTGATGACTTGTGCAGGCTTGTGTATGTACTGCGTTCCGAGGATGGCTGTCCTTGGGACAGGGAGCAGACAAATAAGTCAATACGCAACTGTTTCATTGATGAAACATATGAGTTTATTGAGGGACTTGACAGAGAGGACGATAAACTCATGTGTGAGGAGCTTGGAGATGTTCTTTTCCAGATTATCTTTCACTCTGACATAAAGAGAGATAACAAGTGTTTTGATATAAACGATGTAATTGACGGAATATGCAAAAAAATGATACTCAGGCATCCCCATGTGTTTGGCACAGTTAATGTGGAGAATTCCGCAGAGGTTCTTGTCAACTGGGAGAACATAAAGAATCACGAAAAGCAGAGAAAAACTCCGTATGAGCAGCTTGACAGTGTATCAAAGGCGCTTCCGTCGCTTATGCGTGCCCAGAAGCTGCAGTCAAAGGCTGCAAAATGCGGTCTTTTGGAAAAGGCAGATTTTGAAGAGTCTGTTAAAAATGCAAATAGAGCATTGTCCGCACTTAAAGAGAGCGGAAATTCAGAGGATTTAGGAAAGCTACTGTTCAGTATTACTCAGATTGCAGACAGTATGGATGTTGAAGCAGAAGAAATACTATATATTGAAAATGACAATTTTATAAAGAAATTTGAATAATACTTGCAGCTCTTATGGTAAATCAAACAACAAATCACCCCAAAATGCCGATTTTTTTGTGTTAAATTGTAAATAAATGGTAAAAATCTCTCATATTTTGCATTTTTGCAAAAATAGTTCTTGCATTTTTGGGATTAAATGGTATACTATATATGTAAATCAAATTTTAAAGGAGATTTAAACATGAACAAGACAGAACTCACTTCCGCAGTAGCTGCTAAGGCAGGTCTTACTAAGGAACAGGCTGCTAACGCAGTTAACGCAGTTTTCGGCGCAATGACAGACGCACTCGCTAAGGGTGACAAGATTCAGCTCGTTGGCTTTGGTACTTTCTCCGTAAAGTATCGTGCTGCTAAGGAATCCAAGAACCCCAGAACAGGCGAAAAGATCAAGGTTCCCGCAACATACCGTCCTGCTTTCTCTGCAGGCAAGAGCCTTAAGGAAATTGTTGCAAAGTACAAGGGTTAATTTTATTTAAGGTTTTATTCAGAGGACTGTCCAGTACTCAACATCTTCGGAGCCCTGCGGTTTCCGTGATGCCGGGGTGGACAGTCCTTTGAATTTTGTGGTGATTATATGAGATTGGATAAATATTTAAAGGTTTCAAGACTTATAAAGCGCAGGACCGTTGCAAATGATGCCTGCGATGCACAGCACATCTCTGTCAACGGCAAAATTGCCAAGGCGTCCTATGACGTAAAAGAAGGGGATATTATTGAAATCACCTTCGGAGAAAAGACTCTGAAGGTTCGTGTTATCAATGTAAAGGAACACGTCAATAAAAATGAAGCCGCAGAGCTTTATGAGGCTCTGAATTAGTTCTACTTTAACGCATACTTGCATATTTTTTATTATAAAATATTTGCGGTAGGTGATAGAATGTCGGAATTTAACGATTGCAAGGCTCAGAATGTAATTCTGAAAGACAGAAGTGAAATTAAAATTTCCGGTATTGCATCGGTTGACAGCTTTGATGAATACAGAATATGTGCGACCTGCCAGGATGGGGTTGCGGTTATTGTTGACGGCGTTAACCTTACAATCAAAGAAGTAAATCTTGATAGCTGTTATGTAGAAGCGAACGGCGATATTCAGGGATTTTTCTATGATACAAGAAGCGGTGGCAATAAGGGTGGCTTTCTTAAGACCCTTTTTATGAGGAAATGAATATATTCTATCCTCCTCAGCAGGAAAAAGTGTTTTTTGTAATGCTTGTTATGGGCATTATATTGGGAATGTTGTATGACGTTTTCAGAGTGAAACGACGATTGTTCGGCTCAAATGCTCCTATTCTGTTTTTTGACGATTTAATCTTTTCAATACTGGCGCTGACTTGCTTTCTGTTTACCGTTTTTCTTACAAATAACGGAATTTTCAGGTGGTTTGAGGTATTCTTTTGTCTCGTTGGCTTTTGCCTTTATTCGGCTACAATTTCCAAAGTAGTTATTGCAATTTTCTTTTGGGCTGCTGATTTACTGCGTGCAGTTGTTAAAAAAATCATATATATCATGTTTTATCCGGTGAGATTTGCATTTAAGTCGGTTTGTTCTTTAATGAAGCCTGTTATAAATATGTATAACAATAAACGTACAGAGTATAAAATTGTGAGTTGCTATAGTAAACTTACATCAATAGGGAAGTGTTTAGAATGAAAAACGAAAAGGTCACAAAACGCATATTGCCGAGCTTTTTAATCGGTATTGTGGTTATTGTAATTGTAGTCCTGCTTCTTGTTGTGGCAATCAGAAGTCTTATCAAGAGCAATTAGCTTTCAAAGGAGCTTTAAGCTTGCGAAAAAGAGTTGGTTGAGGTTGAAAATGAAAACCAACGCTTAAAAAATGAGCTTTCAAAAGAGCTTGATGAGGAAACAATTATCAAAATAGCAGGTGATGATCTCGGACTTGTTGACCCTGATGCAGAATACTATTACAGTGATTAGGCGGTAAATATGAGGATTATAAATACTTTGGAAATCGAAAAAGCAGTCGAAAAGCTGTTTATAGAGGCTAACTATACATTGCCGCAGTCTCTTTGTGAATGTATAAATAATGCAAAGAACGGTGAAAATTCTGCGGTTGCAAAAAGTATCCTTGAAAAGCTGGAGGAAAATATAATTGCAGCATCCGAGACCAATGTACCAATATGTCAGGACACGGGAATGGCGGTGCTGTTTGCGGAAATCGGCGAAGAAGTGAGCCTTTCAGGCAAGAGCTTTGAGCAAGCGGTAAACGACGGCGTTAAAAATGCATATATCAACGGTTATCTCAGAAAGTCTGTCGTCCGTGACCCACTTTTCGGAAGAGTCAACACCGATGACAACACTCCGGCGATTATCCATACCCGCATTGTTAAGGGCGATAAAATCAAACTAACAGCCGCTCCAAAAGGGTTTGGCAGCGAAAATATGAGTGCAGTAAAAATGTTTACGCCCTCCGCAACGCCTGATGATATTGTTGATTTCGTAGTTGACACGGTAAAAAAGGCAGGCGGAAATCCTTGTCCTCCAATAGTTGTCGGGGTTGGTATCGGCGGAAACTTTGAATATTGCGCGTATCTTTCGAAAAAGGCTCTGACGCGTGATGTTAATGTAAGAAACGGCGATGACAACTACGCAAAACTTGAGGGAGAAATGTTAAGTCGCATAAACGAGCTTGACATAGGCCCTCAGGGCTTCGGCGGAAAAACAACCGCCCTTGCAGTCAATATTGAAACATATCCAACGCACATTGCGGGTCTTCCGTGTGCCGTAAATATTGGCTGTCATGTCACTCGTCATGCAAGCTGTATAATATAAAAACGAAAGGTGAGCAAGTCGGCTCACCTTTTTTGTGAATATATTGTAATTTTGCACAAAAAACTATTTACAAATACAATATATTGTGGTATTATGTACATAGAGTAGGGGAATCCCTACTACAAATAATCGCACAGGAGGACAAATGTATGAAGATTACAATTGTAGGAAGAAAGTTTCACGTTACTGACGACCTTAAAGAAAAGGTTGAGAAGAAACTGTCGAAGTTTGATAAGTTCTTCAGCGACGAAGCTACGGCGAACGTGACCATGCGTTCGCAGAAGAATGATGAAATTCTTGAAATTACGATTTTCTATAAAGGAACAATGTTCCGTTCCGAAACCTCTGATAAAGAAATTGAAAATGCTCTCGATAAGGCGGTTGACATTATTGAGAGACAGATAAGAAAGAATAAAACAAGACTTGAAAAGAAGTTCAAGACAGGTGCTTTTGAGGCAATTCCCATTGAGGAAGCTGAGGATGAAATCAAGATTACAAAAACAAAGCAGTTTGTGATTTCTCCAATGAGCGTTGAAGAAGCGGTGCTCCAGATGAATCTTCTCGGTCACTCCTTCTTCCTCTTCTTGAATGAAGAAAATGACAGTGTAAATCTCGTTTACAAAAAAGCCAACGACGAATACGGTGTTATTGAACCGGTACTTGAATAAAGACTTGATTAAGCCTGCGGTTTATCCGCAGGCTGTTTTGGAGGAATCTATGAAATTTGCATTTGACCACGACCTACATATCCATTCCCACCTTTCAATCTGCTCCACCGACGAGGGACAGACGCCTGCGGCACTTCTCGAATACGCAAAACACAATAACCTAAAGCAAATATGTGTTACCGACCATTACTGGGACAGTGCAGTACCTTGCAATACGGGTGTAAACTGGTGGTATGAAAAGCAGAATTTTGAGCATATATCGTCTGACTTGCCTTTGCCGAAGGCGGAGGGGGTCGATTTTCTCTTCGGGTGTGAGGCTGACATGGACAGCGACAATAGAATAGGGCTACCTAAATCAAGATATGATGATTTTGACTTTATTATAGTTTCAACAACACATTTTCACCACATGTGCGGCGAAAAATGGGAGGATATAAGCCACGAGGGGGTTGCAAGGCGCTGGTTTGACAGAATGTACGCAGTTCTTGACTCGGATTTACCCTTTCATAAGGTAGGAATTGCGCATCCCGCGTGTAAGCTCATGAACAGAGCCTCTCGCGAGGATTATCTTCTGACACTCGATGCTATGAGTGATGAAGCGCTATATAGAGTATATAAAAAAGCGGCAGAGGTAGGCGTCGGCATTGAACTCAATTCGGACGACTTTAAATTTGATGAAAACGAAGCAGACAGAATTTTAAGGATGTTCAAGATTGCAAAGGACTGCGGTTGTAAATTCTATCTCGGCTCGGATGCCCACACAAGGGGAGGCTTCAACGGAAAGAATGAGGCGTTTGAAGGAATCATAACTCTCCTTGACCTCAGGGAATGTGATAAATTTCATATAAGATAATGTAAGAGCAGGCAAAGCCTGCTCTGTTTTTTATCCTTTGATTATACCAAGAAGAAGTTCGGCATTGGGAACGAGTCCCGAAACATCCGCGCCGCCGTTAAGAAGCATACGCACAACAGTTGAGCTGACATCGGCATACTCCTTATTGCATGGAAGATACATGGTTTCAAAATCTCTTCCATGAAGCTTTCGTGAAAGAAGCATGTTAGTTCCTGCCATGCTTTCTTCATACTGATAGTCCTTATCGTTTCTTATGCCTTTAACGCACACGTCAATATCGTTTGCACTTGCAAAGTCAACGAGTAATCCGTCGTCAATTGCAACCCTTACGTTGTGGAGTTTTTTTACTGCATCCTCAACAAGGAGAGCTCTCTTTTCGGAGCAAAGCATATAATTCTTTGATGAATTTCGTGATACAAGTACAACGACCTCATCAAAAAGAGCCGCCGTTCTCTTTATTATATCAAGGTGTCCGACTGTTATGGGGTCATAGCTGCCCGGAATCAAAGCTCTACTCATCTGCTTTTTCCTCGCTTTCCACTTCGTTATAGGTAAACATTGTTATAAATACCTTGCCGTATCTGTATTTTTTCTTAAAGTTAAGAGTGTATACCTTTTCGCCGTCCTCGCAGAAATCAACATTAGTCTCGCAAACAACAATTGCGCCGTCATTGAGGATGTTTGCTCTTACGAGTTTCTTTAAGATTTCAGCCTTCATATCCTTGGCATAGGGTGGGTCAAGGAACACAAGGACAAATTTTTCCTTATTTGTGGCGGATTTTAAATACTCACTGTAGTCCATTCTTGAAATTCTGCACTGCTTCATAAGGCCTGTGTTTTTTGCGTTTTGCTTTATAATTTCAACGGCTTCAACACTTGCATCTATAAGCACCACACTGTCTGCACCGCGGCTCACTGCTTCAAGACCAATCTGTCCACAGCCAGAAAACAGGTCGAGAACACGTCTTCCTGCAATATCAAATTGTATTGCGCTGAACATTCCTTCCTTGACTCGCTCGATTGTAGGGCGTGTTATTTCTTCACCCGGAAGTGTGACAAGTGCCTTTCTGTTTGCTTTTCCTGCAATTATTCTCATTTGTTTTTCTCCTGATTTTTAAAATAGTTAATTATATTGTTTGCCAGCTGTTCGCTTATTCCCGAAACATTCATAAGTTCCTCGAGGGTTGCACTTTTGACGCCTTTAAGAGAGCCGAAGTGCTTGAGTAGCAGCCTTGCCTTTGATTCGCCGATGCCCTCAATTTGGGTAAGAGAAGAACCTTTGACCGTTTTTCTTCTTGAAGAATCCATTTTCGAGAAGGTATATCTGTGAACCTCTTCCTGAATTTTATAAAAGAAATTAAACATTTCCTGATTTTTTGCAATGCTGATTTCGTTCTCTCCGTCGGTAAGGGTTCGCGTTTTATGGTGTTCATCCTTAACCATGCCGAAAACGGGAACTGTGATATTCATATCACGTATCAGTGTTTTTATAGTGTTTACATGACCTATTCCACCGTCAAGAAGTATAAGGTCGGGAAGAACGTTCATTGAGTCATCGTCGTCTGCACCGACATGTAAAAGACGTCTTTTGATAGCTTCACTCATTGCACCGTAGTCGTCCTGACCGTCTGTTTCTTTTATTGAGAATGAGCGATAGTCGCTTTTTTTGAATTTTGCATTCTCTAAAACAATCATTCCGCAGTACATAGAGCTTGTACCCGAGTTTGAAACATCGTAGCTTTCAATTCGCTCAGGTATTACTTCGAGGCAAAGAAGCCCTGCCACATTTATAAGAAGCTCTTCGCTGTTTGAAAGTATTGCGATTCTTGTACCTATTGCTTCCTGTGAATTATTAACTGCAATATCGCAAAGTGCTTTTTTATCTCCCCGTTCGGGGTGGTGAACGGAAACCTTGTGTTTTGATAAAAGAGTTAGTGTTTCGGACAAATCACTCTCTGCATCTTTTCCGATGTCAAAGGATGTGTAAATACTTCTCGGAATCATGTCAAAGTTATCGTAGAAGCGAAGAATGAGGTCGCAAAGCGCATCACTGTCGGATATTTCGTCTGGGGAGAGGAATATACATTCCTTATCGGAAACAATTCCGCCTCTTACCTTTAATACTGTTACGCACGACATTGTTTCTGTTTCAAAGTATCCGAATACATCCTCTTCGTTTTTTGGAGTAGAAACAACAGCCTGCTTTTCACTGAGTTTCTTTAGATTTGTTATGCTGTCTCTATATTTTGCCGCGTCCTCAAATCTCATATTCTCAGAAGAAATGTACATTTTTTCTTCAAGCATTTCCACAGCCTTTCTGCTGTCACCGCGCAAAAAGTATTCAATCTGCTTTATTGTATCGGCATAGTCGTCGGCTTTTATTTCGCCGGTGCAGGGGGCAAGACAGTTATCAAGGTGATATGAAAGACAGGGGCGGCAGAGCTTTTTGCCATAGCAGAAATTTTTCTCGCAATCGGGTATTTTGAAAATTTTCTGCATCGTCTTAATTATATCATTAACTGCAATGGACGAGGTGTAGGGACCGAAATATTTTCCGCTTGTATCAGAGCGTTTTCTCGAAAGAGTAAGGCGCGGGAAACCGTTTTGAACCGTCATTTTAATATAAGGATATGTTTTTGCATCCTTAAGTTTTATATTGTATTTCGGGTTGTGCCGCTTTATCAGTTCATTTTCAAGTACAAGCGCTTCTGCCTCACTGCTGGTTACGATAATGTCAAAATCGTAGATGTTTGACACGAGCTTCTGTGTCTTTAGATTCAGACCTGACGAGTGAAAATAACTTGAAACGCGATTTTTTAAGCATTTTGATTTACCTACATATATAATTTTGCCGCTTTCGTTCTTCATAAGGTACACGCCCGGTCGTTCGGGAAGGGTGAAAAGCTTTTCCTTAAAAGTGTCACTTCGTTTCAAATCATCACCGCCTTTATTAAAGAAAAAAGGAGCACTTACAAGCAGTACTCCAAATTAACTTTGTAATTTAATTATTCTGCAAAACCTGTTGCAATAAGTGCAGCAAGCTCTTCAACTGCAGTTTCTTCGTCGCTGCCGTCAGCAATAATTGTGATTTTTGTATCCTTGGCAATACCGAGAGAGAGTACACCGAGTAAACTCTTTGCGTTAGCTCTTCTGTCACCGTTTTCTACCCACACTGAGCTTTTGAATGTATTAGCCTTGTGAATAAAGAATGTGGCAGGTCTCGCGTGTAAACCTTCAGGATTTCTTACTTCTACTTCCTTTGAGAACATAGGATTATACCCTCCAAAACAATTAACAATCGTATTATAGATTATATTGTAACAGAAAACTTCGCTGAAATCAATAACAAACTATGAATTTTATAAAAAAATATCAAACTTTTATTTTTGTACGGCTACCTTGGGTTGCGATGAGTGTAAACACATCAAAAATACAAAGAAATTCGGCAAAACAAATCAATTATATTAAGGAAATATAAAATAATTGATATATAATAGTATTGTAGTAAATTAAATTTAGGAGTGATATTATGAAAGAAAAGGTTATACAGTTCGGCGAGGGCGGTTTTCTTCGCGGCTTTGCAGACTGGATGCTTCAAATTGTAAATGAAAACACTGATTTTGACGGCAGTGTTGTAGTTGTACAGCCAATAAAAAACGGTATGTGCGATGTTCTCTCAGCTCAAGACTGCAAATATACTCACATATGCAGAGGCATTGAGGGTGTAATTGAAAAGAAAATTGATGTCATTTCAAGATGTGTAAAGCCCTATGATAATTTTGGCGAATATCTTTCTCTTGCAAAGAATGCTGATTTTCGTTTTATTATTTCAAATACAACCGAGTCCGGTATTTGCTATGTACCCGAAGACAAACCAAGTGACACACCTCCGTCATCTTTTCCTGCGAAGGTTACATTGCTTTTAAAGGAAAGATATGATATAGGACTTCCTGGCTTTGTGTTTCTGCCTTGCGAGCTTATCGACAAAAACGGCTCAAAACTTAAGGAAATCATACTTAAGTATGCTTCTGATTGGAATTTTGGCGATGATTTTAAGAGCTGGGTTGAAAATGATAACATTTTCTGTAACACTCTTGTTGACAGAATAAACACCGGCTACCCAAAAGATGAGGTCGTTGAAAGTGATGATAAAATGCTCAACACCTCCGAATACTTCCACCTTTGGGTTATAGAGGGGTATAACGGACTGTTCTCGGAAATTCCCTTTGATAAATGCTCACTTAATGTAATTCTTACGGACAATCTCGAAATGTACAGAACGAGAAAAGTGCGTATTCTTAACGGTGCGCACACGTCACTTGTTCCGTATGCTCTTCTTTCCGGATTTGATACAGTTAAATCATGCATTGATGACAAGGTTATGAGCGAGCATATAAGAAAGTGTGTGTTTGACGAAATTGTGCCTACGCTTGATTTACCTGAGGATGAGCTTCTTTTCTATGCAAACAGCGTGCTTGAACGCTTTGCAAATCCCTACATTAAGCACTACCTTTCGGGTATTGCGCTAAACTCTGTAAGTAAATTCAAGGTAAGAGTTCTGCCCTCAATCAAGGAATATATAAAGAGATTCGGAAAGGCGCCTGAAAACCTTATGTTTTCCTTTGCAAAGCTCATTGAGTTTTACAGAACCGACATGACAAACGACGACGAGAGCATAACAAAATTTATGAAAACAGCAAGTGTTTCTGAAATTCTTGGAAATGCTGCTCTCTGGGATGAGGATTTATCTTATCTCGAAAAAGAGGTATTAAAATATGCTGATAAATAGTTTAGACAACGTTGAGGTAAATCTCGAAAACGGTCACAAGTATGCATTATGTGACATAAAAAAAGGCGAGAATGTTATAAAGTACGGTCAGCCAATCGGACACGCTTTATGTGACATAAAAAAAGGCGAGCATGTACATACCCACAATCTTAAAACAAATCTCGGCGATACGGTAGAATATTCATTTAACCCCAAATATTACGACATCCCGACACGTGAACCTGTATACTTTTTCGGATACGAACGGGAAAACGGTGAAGTCGGAATAAGAAATGACATATGGATAGTAAACACAGTTGGCTGTGTCAATAAAACTGCCCAGAGAATTGCCGAAAAGACAGGTGCAAAGCATTTTCCGCATCCATTCGGTTGCTCTCAGCTCGGTGAGGACAGCGAGGTAACAAAGCTGATTCTCAAAGGTCTTGTAAATCATCCCAATGCAGGCGGTGTTCTTGTACTTGGACTTGGCTGTGAAAACAGCAACATAAGTGAATTTAAGAAAACACTCGGCTCATGGGATGACAAGAGAGTAAAATTTCTTAACGCACAGGATGTTGAGGATGACGTTGCAGAGGGCGTGCGCCTTGTTGAAGAGCTGAAGCAATATGCCGCTACCTTTGAAAGAAAGCAGCTACCTGTATCAAAGCTCAAGGTTGGGCTAAAATGCGGTGGAAGCGACGGTTACAGCGGCATTACAGCAAACCCTCTTGTCGGAAGATTTTCTGATATGCTTATTTCAATGGGCGGTAGCTGTGTGCTGACGGAAGTACCTGAAATGTTTGGAGCAGAGCATCTGCTTATGGAGAGGTGCGAGAGCAGGGAAGTTTTTGATAAGAACGTTAAACTCATCAATGATTTCAAGGATTATTTCAGACGTCACAATCAGGTGATATACGAAAACCCCTCTCCCGGTAACAAGGAGGGAGGAATTACGACCTTAGAGGAAAAATCTCTCGGATGTATCCAAAAAGGCGGACTTTCAAAGGTTGTTGATGTACTTGACTACGGAGATAGTGTTACAAAGAACGGTCTTACGCTCCTTAACGGTCCCGGCAATGATATAGTTGCCGTAACTAACCTTACTGCGGCAGGAGCACACCTCATTCTTTTCACAACGGGCAGGGGAACGCCGGTAGGTGCGCCTGTTCCAACGGTCAAAATTTCGACAAACACCGCTCTTTCCGAAAAAAAGAAAAAATGGATTGATTTTAATGCAGGGAAGGTACTTGACGGTGACGACTGCACAGATGATTTGTTTAACTATGTAATTAAAGTTGCAAGCGGAGAAAAAACGCAGAATGAAATAAACGGATTTGAGGAAATTTCTATCTTCAAGGACGGCGTTGTGTTATAACACAGCAAAAGATTGGATGTGTCATTATGATAAATTTAAAAAAATCTGTTCCCGTAAAGAGAATTTCTCCTTGCGATGACGGTCATTATTTCTTCGGTTATTATGACATTCAGCCTTTCAATAAGAGTGGTAAACTTCACCTTGCCCACAGAACCGGCTTTATGGACAGACTCCAAAATGCTTCTGACAGCGCGGATATTGGTATAATTGACGTTGAAAGTAATAAATTTGAAAAGCTCGATACAACATATGCCTGGAATTTCCAGCAGGGTGCAATGCTTCAATGGAATCCGCAAAATCCCGAGAATGAAATCATCTACAACACATATAAAGACGGTGAATACTACGGCGTTGTAATGAACATAAACAACGGAAATAAGAGATACCTTGACAGGCCCGTTGCAAATGTATCAAGAGACGGAAAGTATGCACTTGGCATAAACATGTCCCGTCTTTACGACTTCCGTCCGGGTTACGGATATGCACCAATAGTCGACAGATACAAAAACGTAAATCACAGCGATGAGGACGGAGTATTTCTGATTGATATAAGCACCGGCAAATCAAAGCTGATTCTTTCGATGCAGGATATTTGGGATTTTTCGGGTTCGTTTTTTGAAAAAGATGAAAAAATGATAATAAATCATATTACTTTTAATCCGAGTGCTAACCGTTTTCTTATGCTCGTGCGTAATTTTCCCGAAGCAGGAAAGGCTCATGTAACTGCCTCTATTACGGCAGATATAAACGGAAAGGATTTATTCAATCTCTGTGACTACGGTATTACCTCCCACTATTGGTGGATGAATGATACCGACCTTGTATGGTATGCCGACGGCAAGGAGTTAGAATGCAGGTGCGGGCGGCTTAACAACTACATTGTAAAGGACAAAACGTACGAGGGAAGTCTTATGGCAGATGGTTTCTTTACCTTTGACAACCATATGAGCTTTACTGAGGATAATAAATATATGATTACCGACACTTATCCTCTCGGAGTTGGCATTATGACTTTAAGGCTGTACTGCCCCGAAATCAATACGGCTACTGACCTTGCATATTTCCACCCAATAAAGGTTGATTGTGTTGATGTAAGATGTGACCTTCACCCAAGGTGGAACAGAACTTATGATGCGGTGACCTTTGATTCAATACACGAGGGCTTCAGAGGAATCTATAAAATAGATCTTCCCGACAATCTTAAAGAATACTTGCTTACAGAATAAAGGAGAAAAATCATGGAAATCAGAATTTGTAAAAACAGCGAAGAACTCGGCATCAGCGCCGCAAAATACACAGCACAGGTCTTAAAAGATGCGATTGCCGAAAAGGGCAGTGCGAGAATCGTTCTTTCTACAGGTGCTTCTCAGTTTGATACATTAAAGGCACTTGTAAAGGAAGAGGGTATCAAATGGGAGTGCGTTGAAATGTTCCATCTTGACGAATATGTAGACCTTCCCGAAACTCACGTCGCGAGCTTCAGAAAGTATCTGAAGGAACGCTTTGTAGCAAAGGTGGGTACTCTCAAGGCGGCTCACTTTGTTGACGGAACAAAGGAATGTATAGCAAAGCTCACCGAGGAAATAAGAAAAGAGCCTATTGACATAGGACTTATCGGCATCGGCGAAAATGCACACATCGCTTTCAACGACCCGCCTGCAGACTTTGACACAAAGCAGGCTTACATAATTGTTAACCTCAACGAGAGATGTAAGCAGCAGCAGATGGGCGAGGGATGGTTTGCAACAATTGACGATGTACCCAAGCAGGCAGTTTCCATGACTGCATACCAGATTATGCAGTGCAAAAAAATAGTCTCCTGTGTTCCTTACAAGGTAAAGGCAGAGGCAGTAGAAAAGACGGTAAAGACTAAAGAGGTAACAAATCTTATTCCCTCAACTCTTCTCAAAACTCATCCCGATTTTATTCTTTATGTAGATGAAGATAGTGCTTCCGGAATTCTGTCCTAACGGATAAAGGTAAAAATATGAAAATTATTGATAATAAAGAAGCCGTCTGCGGCATAATTCTCCCCGAAAATCCGACGCCGAGGGAAAAATTTGCGGCAGAGGAACTTATTTTCTACTTTGAGAAAATGAGCGGTGTAAAGCTCGAAATCACCGACAAGCATAAGAATAAAATTATTATCGGTGACCCGAGCAGAAACAGCTTTGCAAAAAATCTTTTGAGTGAGTCGGAATTTGATGAAAATGTTCCGGGCCCCGAGGGATTTATTATCCTTGCAGAGGGAAACACACTTTTGCTTGCAGGCAGCAGCAAAAATCAGGGAGAAAAGGAGCGCGGCACGCTCTATGCGGTTTATGAGCTTCTAGAGCGTTATCTTGGCTGTTCTCTTTCTGCGTACTCTCATCCCGACGCCGATGCGGGCGAGTTTGTACCGTGCCTTGACAACATTGAGATTCCCGATACGAAATATATAAAGTCAAGTGCCGATGTTTCTTACAGAGCAGGTATTGTCGAGTACAGCGACAGTGCAGGAAATCCTGAACACGGTCTTAATGTACCGTTTATCAGCTGGCTCGCTAAGAACAGGTATAACAGAATTGTCACCTGGGAGAGCATTTATGAGGCATACAAAGAGAATGGGATGCTCGATGAAATTATCAAAAGAGGTATCAATCTGACAGTCGGTCATCACCAGTCAATTGAGCTTTTTATGCCGCACTACGGTAATAAGTATTTTTCTGAAAAGTATTACGAAACCCACCCCGAATATTACAAGCTCATGGAAGACGGCACGCGGTTCGGCTGGAATCCTGACAAACCCGATTACACAGGTCAGTTTGTTCTCTGCGCAAAAAACCAAGCCTGCATCAGAACCTTTGCCGAGAATATAATTGCATGGCTTGATAAAAACCCCTATGTAGACATTGTAAATGTGTGGCCAAACGACGGCATGGCTGACGGATGCAAATGCGCCGAGTGCAGCAGGTTTACAAAGGTGCAGAATTACACATACTTTGTTGATGAGGTTTCAAAGATTGTGGCAAAGGCAAAGCCTCATGTCAAGATTGACCAGTGTGCATATGTTGACCTTTCAATCTGCGAAACAGAGAGAATATCCTCTTCGGTCATAATTGAGTGCGCTACATGGTTTAAGGACGGACTTCGTAAGGTCGGAAAGCCCGACGGCACCTGTCTTAACGGCACGATTTACGAGGATGCGATTCTCGAGTGGAAAAATGCAGGTGCAAAGGTCGCATATTACGATTATTTCATGGGGATTTTTGCCTCTGTTCAGAAGTGGATGCCTATGGCGGACGAAATGCAAGCCATCTGCCGGCGTTTTGTTGAAAAGGGAATACTTGGGCTCGGAACGCAAATTGAACCCTTTAATATGTGGAACAACATTGTAAATTTCCTCTGTTTCGGAAGAACTGCGTATGACACAAATCTTTCCCTTTCTGACAACCTCGACATCTTTACGAGAATTTTCGGAAACGCTGCACCTGTTATAAAGGAAATAGTTCTTTACGGTGAAGAGGTGCTTGACGGAAATGAAATTATTTACCGTTCAGGTGAGTATCTTATAAAGAATATTGACAGGCAAAGAGTTTATGCACTTTACGAAAAGGCGCTCAAAATGGCAGAAACAAAAAGAGCTAAGAATAACGTAAAACTCATGCGCATGGTGTTCAGATACTCAGACCTTGAAGTAAACAATGAAAAGCATGACAACGAAGCAATCAAAATCACAAAGGCAAAGGACCCGACAGGGGAGCTGACATATCTCTATGATAACTATGACAGCTTCAATGAGGGCAAGGGAAATGTTACAGGTTATGGCATTTCAATTCCTCTTGCAATAAGGTCGGATGTAATGTTTGAGCCTGACTACTGGTCTGTAATTGAATAACAAAGAAGGCAGAAGTTAATTCTTCTGCCTTTTCTGATTCTTAATTTTTGACGGTGAAAAACCGTGGAACTTTTTGAATTTCTGTGAAAAGTAATTGCTGTCATTGAAGCCGCAGGAATATGCGATTTCGGAAATCGATGTTTTACCGCTGTGGCGGAGCATATATTCTGCTTGACGCAGACGGACAATTGTAACATATTCCATAAAACCGAATCCTGTTTCTTTTTTAAACGTGCGCGAGAGATGCTCGGGACTTATGGAATATCTCTTTGCCGTTTCGGAAAGAGATATATCACCTGCAAAATTTTCCTGAATGTTTCGGATAATCTCTTCAATATAAATCGAGCCTGTGCCAGCTTCGGAGTAGTAATTGGTGTTTCTTGCAAGGAGGAAGAAGAGCATATGTGTATAACAGCGGCAAATATCGCTTGAAAAAGCGTCACCGTTTTTATATTCATCCTCAATTTTAATAAATATATCACGTATCCTGTCGGTAATATGAGGATTTCTGTAGAGATATATTATTGACGGCATAAAGGAGGCAACAGATGCAGGAATAAACCTTCCCGAGCAGTTGATGAGGTGCCGCGAGTGTGTTTCTGTATTATACATAGTGTTGTGAATAACACCCTCAGGTATTAGAACAACATCGCCCTCGTCAACCCTGTAGGATTTGTTGTCAATAAAGTAGTCACAGCTACCTTTTTCCATGAAATATATCTCAAACAGATTATGGTAATGCTGTGTTACATGATTGGTATTGGTAAATCCGTGATTTTCGTCATGTTGATAATAAAATTTTTTTGAGTCATCGAACTTGACATAGTCCATAAAAGTTCACTTCCTATTGGCTATCTTTGTATATCCGAAATAATTATTTCTTCGACAGTATACTCAAAGACGGAAACGTCATCCGTATACATATAAAGCTCTGTTCCGTGTGTTACAAAAATCGAACCGTTTATGTATCGTTTGGAATCACTTTCCTTAAGTTTGGTCTTTATTTCCAACCGAACGCCTGCATCTTTATCAGTCAAGTCATATGACAAAACCTTGTTGTGCACTTTGTATCTTTTTTCCTTTATGTTCTCTACCGATACGATTGTTCCCGCTTCATCCTTTGAGTCGGAAAAATATATCTTCTGACCGACAGTAAAATCTTTAGCATCAATGTCATCCGAATAAGCACTGACGGTTATAGTGGCGGTGGAGGATCTTTCAAAGAGTAAGAATATCTGCTTGTTGTAGATTTTGAATAATGTAGCAAGAAGAATTGAAATTACTACAACAGCAATTACAACATCAAGCGTATTCATAATACCTTTGTTAATTTTCTTTAGTTTCATTTTTCATCATTCCTTGTCGCTTTCTATCTTGACAACAGTTGCCGAAAATGAATATGCCGGAGCAAAAAGCTCAACAGCATCACCCACAGCGAGCTTGCAATCTGATACGTAGAAGTCTTTACCAATAAGCTCAGCACTTGCTTCAACAAGCAACAGAGCCGTTTGCTTATCGGGCGATTTGTATATTGCAGAAGTGTTTGTAAGTTTATCGACAAACTCAACCGTCTCTTCGCTGTAGCTTGCGTATTTCACCTTTCCGAAAACCCGTTCAGTATCTGCGTAATATAGCGTATTGTCGGCTTTTATAAGCTTTGAGTGTTCAATGGGAACGTCCTTCACTTTAAGTGTCAGCGTTATCGTCTCTTTGGGTGAAAAATCAATTTGAGAGCTGTTTTTGAAAAAGACAGAAATAAGTATTGCAAAGACCAAAGCTGAAGCGGCTAAAAGCAGTATGTCAACATAATTCAGACCACGATGACTGTTTTTCATGATGATTCCTCATTTTCTTCTGTATTCTCTGACCATTGATTGGTCAATATAATCTGCCTCGTAGCATTTTCCTGAGGTTACCGAGGCTGAGATGATAGCGGCAAACATAAATACTGAATTTATGTCACAATAAATATCAGTAAAAATACATACCGACATAAATGAAAGCTGCGCACAAAGAAGCCCTATTGACAAGAACCTTGCTGTGTTTGCTTTCATCACGTCTGAGATTATGAACCTTACAGACCTTGATGTCATGAAAATAAGAACCGCCGCAAGCAATATAAGACCCATAAAGCCAAAGGTAAGTAAAATACTCAAAAGCATATTTCCGCCGGAATATGCCGCTTCAGGACCTGCACCGAAAATTGGCTTTGCCTTG
This sequence comes from Clostridia bacterium, assembly GCA_017456765.1. Lineage (GTDB taxonomy): Bacteria > Bacillota > Clostridia > Oscillospirales > CAG-382 > UMGS1387. The sequence goes on from JAFTIR010000002.1 coordinate 50,612, forward strand.
ATTGCTTTAATTACAAGGTCGATTTTCATTGCCTTTTCAGCTGTCGCCGAAAGCCTGTACGCCTCGGGAACAAGGCTAAATAGTTTATAAATTCCGAATGCCACAAGGGGGGCAGGGAATATGAGAAAAATAAATCTTTTGTTATAAAAAGCAAGTATTGAAACACAGGCAAGAATACTTATCAGAATAAGAGGATACGAGGACACATACAACATACTTGCCAAAAGCAGTATGAGATAAAATACGTTTTTTATGGTACCGATTCCTTTTTCGCCGCAGACAAGCATGGCGAAATTCAGCGGAACCGCCATTGCAAGAAAAGGCGCAACAAAGGAAGCTGTTGAAAGGGAATGAATAAGGCTGTCGAAGCCGAGATTTGTAAGAAAAGCGTCTACGATAGTATCAGGTAATAGCATATTGCAAATATAAAATACAACAAGAATAAAAGTAAAGGCTCTTGTCATTCGTATGAGTACATTAAAGGTTCGTCTGAACATTGCCGTAGAGCGTATCAGATTTATATATGAGAAGCATGAAACATAAAACGCAAGGTAAAGATATAAACGGCCTGTAAAAACATTGCCGCTTGAAGAAGCGCACCTGATAATGATATAAGCCATTGAAATTAACATCAATAATGCTGAAATGCCGAAATTGATGTGCCGTTTTCCGAGAAGATACCTGTATAAAAGAGAAAGAAATGTAGTACACGCAAACGTCAACAGCAAAGCATTATTGATAATAGGGAGTACGGATATTATAAACAGCATTCCGCACTCGGGTCTGTTGATGATAAAGAGAACGCATATCAGCGAAACGATAAACGAACATATTACGCTGACGGGATAAATTACAGTAAAGATTCCGCAGATAATTCCCAAAAAGAACGGAGTAGAATATACAGTTTCTGTTGAATGTGAAGCATTTGCAGAAATTCTTATACTTTGCTCATTGTAGGAAATGCTGAGCGAAGAAAGAATCTTGCTGTTTGATATAAGACTGTGGAAGGATTTATTTGTTGTAAAAAGAATGAGACTGATAATAAAAAGAACGATAGCACAAAATGTATCAATGTCGGATATAAATGCGCCGACAGAGGCGTTCAGCACATAGCTGATAACAAGCGAAACAATGCTAAATGACAGCAAGAATACCGCCGTAGCCTTTGTTTTTCCGGAAAGAAATTTAATATACAGGCTTTCTAAAAGGGCAGACAAAACAGACCTTTCACTTTTTTGCGAAAAGCCGGTTCTTATTCCTTTGAAAAAGCTCTTTAAGTTATTTATGAGGCCTTCTGCCTTTGAAACGGTATTTTCTTCACTGAGATTGAGCGTTTCGGCAATCTGACCATAATTTTCGTTTGTGTGATTATCGTTCACTTTACACACCTCTTGAAAGTTTATTCATTGTTTATTTCTTCAAGATAAAGTATATCTTCCTTCGTTAATTTAGCCTTTGCGAGTAAATCGGGACGGTATATAAGGGTTTCCTTTAAAGCTGCGCGTCGTCTCCATTTTCTAATGTCTTCATGATTTCCGCCGAGAAGAACATCAGGCACAGTAAGACCATTATAATCGTAAGGCTTTGTATATTGCGGATACTCAAGAAGTCCCGAGGCAATGCTTTCATCCTCATAACAAACGGAGTCGGGAAGAACACCGGGAATAAGTCTTGATACAGCGTCGATGATTGTCAGAGCCGGAAGCTCGCCACCGGTTAGCACAAAATCTCCGACCGAAATCTGTTCGTCTATTATCAGCTGCTCTATTCTTTCATCAATACCCTCATAATGACCGCACAAAAAAACAAGGCTGTCATATTTTGAAAGCTCAATAGCCTTTTGGTGGTTGAACACCTGACCCTTGGGAGACAGATAAATCACTCTTTTATTTTCGGGAAGATCTCCTTTAAAGGAGTTAAAGCAATCAACAACAGGCTGAACAGACATAAGCATGCCCATGCCGCCGCCATATGGGGTATCATCAACTTTTCTGTGCTTGTCCTTGGAGAAATCGCGTATATTGTGTATATTAACATCAATAATTCCTGATTTCTGAGCCTTTCCCAGTATGCTTGCATCTGTTACAGACTTAATCATATCGGGGAAAAGGGTTAAAACATCGAATCTCATCAGCGTATTTCCTCCGCCTCGTCAAAGATGCCGGGAATGGGTTTAATCAATACGTGGCTGTCAATATTTGTTTCAACTATAACACCCTCAACTGCAGGAAGCATATATTCGGTACTGCCATCGGATATAACATATATGTCGGATGCGCCAAAATTGACTATGTCCTTGATTTTTCCGTATACCTTGCCTGTTTCGCTGTCAATTACATCAAGACCGATAAGGTCTGCAATAAAGTTTTTTCCGTCACTGAGTTCGATTTCGTCTCTGGATATATAAAGCAGTCTGTTTCTCATGGAATCTGCAGCCTCAGCCGAGTCAACGCCCTTTAGCTTTATATAAAGAAAACCCTTGTACTCTTTTACAGAAACAACATCAAAGCTCTCCTTTCCGGCTTTATCGGTATACATCACCTTTGCGCCGAAAACCGAAGAAGGGGAGTCGCAGTAGCAATCAACCTTAAGCTCTCCGCCAATTCCTCTTTTATTTATAATTTTTCCACATTCAAGATATTCGTGCTTCATTTTGTTTCTCCATGTCTTTGTATTGGTTTTGCATATATGTTGGTGTCCCATGCAGGAAAATATCTGAAATGACGAACATAAAGCTCACACTCTCCGTAAAGCTCAAATAAAAGCATGGGAATGTCGAAAAAGTCCTCGTTTCTGTGATAAATTGCACAGGAAACGGCAGGGGAGTAGTTCTTTATTGTTTCTTTAAGTCCTAAAAGTACATTTCTGTCAGAGCCCTCGGCATCAATATTTATAAAATCCGCCTTTTCATCAATGTATTTATCGGCAGCATCAGCCTGTATTTCTATGCTCTTTACGTTCTTATGGCTCGTTGTGCCAGCACTGTTTCTGCCCGACCTTGAATAAAAAGTCAGGGTTTCCTTTTTGTCCCAAGCCGCAACATTGTGAAAATGTGCCGTAGAAATTCCCGATTCTTCTGCAAATTTTACCAGCTTTGAATAGTTTTTAATATCTGGCTCAAAGGCAGTAATTCTTGACACATTTTTCGCAAAACCTAAGTATTCTCTTATCGTATCGCCGGTGTAAGCACCTATGTCAACGTAGTGCGAGTCTTTGCCCGGCTTTATAATGGATTCATAAGCCTCACTGACGGATGTTTCGGCGTCCAAAAGATACTTAATGTTACCAGTCAGCTTGCCGAGAATCAAATTTACATAGTTTTTCTTTGACAGTTCATCGGAAAGGCGTTCATAGACAAACCTGAACTTTTCAAAATTTTCCCTTACAAAATCCGAATCGAAAAGTCCCTCACCGAAAACAGGAACGTCGGGGCAGTACAGCTCGCTCTCACCTGCAATCTTCAAAACGTTATCAATTACTTCTTCTCTGCTTGAAGCAAAGGACATAAGTACAATAAAATCACCGAAGTTGCGCTTTGCAGTAGTGTAGTCTGTTACTTCAAATCCGTGGAAAATTTTGTTTTTTGAAAATCCGTCACTCGCAAAAACACCGGAAATTTCAATGCCCTTGCTGACACATGCGGCAATTACTTTATCTGCGCCGTCACCCATGCCGTAAAGGAGAATGGGCTTTGCGGAATTCTTTAAGAATGTCCACAAATCGCAAACATTCAGAATGTTTTCAATCATATTCAATCACCTATACTATTTCATATTATTTTATCACATTTTTTTTGTGTTGTAAAGAGGATAATTGATGTATGTATACATAAAAACAGGAAACAATTAACATTGGTGATGTTATGTATAATTTTTTTGATATTTTATTGTTCTTACCCTTTTGTGCTTTGCCTGCAATTACCGTCATTAAAAAAGAAAATCTAAAATTCTTTATATTCATTTTTCTCTTTACTCTTGCTGTTTCGGCTGTCAGAAGAGTGACAAATTCTCCGACAGCCGTAGTCGTTATTTGCTTTGCTGTCCTGTTTTTTACTATTTTACGAAAAGCCTGTAAAAAAAGCAAATATAGTCATTACATTGTAATTTCAAGGGATGAAACAAACGGTTTTCTGACAGTATCGGACGGCAAGAACTGTAAAACAGTAAAAGTTGAAAACTGCAAATCATACGAGGTGGGGAAAATATACAGAATTTATGATTTTTTTGGCTCATAACGTTTGACATTTCGAGATAATTGTGTTATAATTCTTGAGTTAGTAATGAGGTGATGACAGTGAAGGTTCTTGTTTTGTCATGTAACACAGGTCAGGGACACAATTCGGCCGCAAATGCAATTCGTGAAAAGTTTCTTTCTCTTGGTCATGAATGTGACTTAAAGGATGCACTCAGGTATAATTCAAAGATGTTTTCCAAGGGCATTTCCGAATCATACAATAAGATTGTACTTCACGCTCCAAAGGCATTTGGCGCAGGGTATAACCTGAGCAAGGCTCAGACATATAAAAAGGGCAGAGTAAAGTCTCCCGTTTATGCCGTTAACATGACGTATTCCAAAAATCTTTTTAAGGATATAGTTGCGGAGAATTATGATGCGGTTGTCTGCACGCATATTTTTCCTGCCCAGGCGCTTACTCATGCAAAGCATAAGCACGGACTTGATGTTCCCATTTATTTTGTTGCAACCGATTACGGATATTATCCTTTTTGTGATGAGCTTGATATTGACAAGTTTTTCATTGCATCCGAAAAGGTAGTTCCTGAGTATATTTCAAGAAAAATTCCAAAACACAGAATTACTGCAACAGGTATTCCCGTAGCAGACCGTTTTCTCACCGACATACCTAAAGATGCCGCAAGAGCCGAGCTTGGTCTCTCTCCGGACAGATTCTTGTGCCTCATAATGTCAGGAAGCATGGGCTTTGGTAATATTTATTCACTCATCGACAGAATGCTTGAATGTCCGTGTCAGGATTTTGACATTCTTGTGCTTGCAGGAAACAATCACAAGCTAAAGGATGGCATAAACGAAAATTACGCATCCCACAGCAATATAGGTGCTATCGGTTTTACTGACAAGGTTCATTTGTATATGAAAGCATGCGACCTTGTTATAACAAAGCCCGGAGGTCTTTCCTCGACGGAGGCAATGGTCAGCAACGTACCTATGATTCTGACAAAGCCAATACCCGGTTGTGAGACGGATAACTACAATCTTCTGACTGGTATTGGTGCCGCCCTCAAGGGAAAAACACTGGACGAGGCTGTTTTCTCTTTTGAAAGCGTACTTATGAATAAAGATGTCAGAAATGAAGTTGTTTATTGTCAGAAGGAACACATAAACGGTCATGCGGCTCAGACAATCTGTGAGCTCATTATAAACAAGTAAATTATTATCGAAAGGATACATAACAATGAATAACAGAATTTTAGCAAAAGTTGGCGGAGTTGCCATCATGGAAAGCGAAGTTGAAGCAATGGTAGTAACTCTTCGTCAGAGAGGTCAGAATTATGACCATCCACAGGGAAGAGCCGCAATTCTTGAACAGCTTATCGCAAACAAACTCCTTCTCATTGAAGCACAGAAGAACCTTTATGAGCACAACGCCGCATTCAAGGCACAGCTCGAAAAGGTTAAGGAAGATATGCTTATCAACTTTGCTGCTTCCAAGGTGCTTGATGAAGTAAAGCCTGCTACCGACGAAGAAATCAGAAAGTATTATGATGACAACATTGATAAGTTCCAGAAGGGCGAGTCTGTAAATGCTTCTCACATCTTAGTTGACAGTGAGGATAAGGCAAATGAACTTCTCTCTAAGATAAATGCAGGTGAAATCTCCTTTGAGGATGCAGCAAGAGAAAACAGTACATGCCCCTCTAAGGAAAACGGCGGCAACCTTGGCGAATTTACACGCGGTCAGATGGTTCCCGAATTTGATGAAGCAGTTTTCTCAATGGAAGTTGGCGCAGTTTCTACACCCGTTAAGACACAGTTCGGCTATCACCTTATAAAGCTCGTTTCCAAGAGCGAGGCTTCAACCTATGATTTTGATGAAATCAAGGGTCAGCTTACAGAAATGGTAAATCAGGAAAAGAGGCAGGCTGCTTTCCAGAGCAAAATTAACCAGCTTAAAATCGTTTATCCCGTTGACAAGTTCTAATTTTAGGAGGCATCTATATGAGCATAAGAATAGGCATTTACGGCTACGGAAACCTTGGCAGGGGAGTTGAATCTGCCATTAAGCAGAACCCGGATATGGAGCTAGTAGCGGTGTTCACACGCAGAAACCCCGCAGAAGTTAAAATCAACACAGCCACAGCCTTAGTTTGCCATACAGATGACGCCAAAAACATGACTGATAAAATTGATGTAATGATTCTCTGCGGCGGCAGTGCGACGGATTTGCCCACACAAACGCCTCTCATTGCATCAATGTTCAACTGCATTGACTCCTTTGACACCCACGCAAAAATCCCCGAACACTTTTCAAATGTTGATGCGACGGCAAAAAAATCGGGTAAGGTTGCAATCATTTCCTGCGGCTGGGACCCCGGTATGTTCTCTCTTAACAGACTCTATGCTTCGGCAATTCTTCCCGACGGTGAAGATTACACCTTTTGGGGTAAGGGTGTAAGTCAGGGACATTCCGACGCTATAAGACGCATCGAAGGCGTACTTGATGCAAGACAGTACACAATTCCCGTTCCCAAGGCTCTTGATGCTGTAAGAAGCGGAAGTGCACCCTCACTTACCACTCGTCAGAAGCATACAAGAGAGTGCTTTGTTGTTGCAGAGGAAGGTGCGGATAAGGCAAGAATTGAAAAAGAAATAGTAACAATGCCCAATTACTTTGCTGATTACGATACAACTGTTCACTTTATTTCAAAGGATGAGCTTGATAGAGACCATAAAAATCTTCCTCATGGCGGCTTTGTAATAAGAAGCGGCAGTACAGGGGAGAACGGCAAAAACAAGCACATCATCGAGTACAGCTTAAAGCTCGACTCAAACCCGGAGTTCACTTCTTCTGTCCTTGTCTGCTACGCGAGAGCGGCATACAAGATGAATGCTGAAGGACAAAGCGGTTGTAAAACAGTCTTTGATGTTGCACCCTCGTACCTTACCACTAAGTCGGGTGAAGAAATCAGAAAGGCAATGCTTTAATGAAGAAATCCAAGATTTTTGTTCTTGCTGTTTTATTCCTCTTTGTTATTGCTTTTGTATTTGGATATTTTGTTTATGATTCACTTTTTCCGCTGGCAAAGCAGATAGAGTCACCCCATCCGGACACAGTTTTGTCCTATAGTGCAAAGGATAGCAATAATACTGCGTACATGATTGATATTTATACTTTTTATGACTTTATACTCAATGCAAAACCAACTCGCATAATGAGCGTAAATGATTATCCCGATGTAAGACCATATTATGAAGTATGCGTTTCTGCTACTGATAACAGGTTTTATAGATATTTTCTGTACAGCTCAAACGGGAAAGATTATATTGAAATTCCCTATGTGGGAGTATACGAAATACAGAATTTCAAAATTAATGATTTGTTCCGTTGAAAAAAGCCACTCCATTTGGAGTGGCTTTACTATTGCTGCTTAGAGAGACTTGGGAAGCTCAATATTATACTTATCGCAAAGTGCGTGCATCTTCTTGATGGGATCCATAAGAACACTTACGGAGCGGTTGATGTTAAGAGCTTCGATGTAGTATGCGGCATACTTTAAAATGTTTACTTCTTCAAACCATTCACGGCTGAGTGCCTTGTCGGAGTTATAAACTGCGTTTGTAGCATAAATCTTGTCAAACATATTTCTCTTGTAGTAGTCATCAATTGTATCGAAACCGTTACAGAAGAGACCAAATGTAAAGAAACCGAATATACGCTTAGCGCCCATAGCCTTTAATTTGTCAAGGATATGGAGGAAGGAGTCACCGGAGGAAATAATATCGTCAACAACGATAATATCCTTGCCCGAAACATCGTCACCAAGATATTCATGAGCAACAATGGGGTTTCTGCCGTCCTTAACTATTGTATAGTCGCGGCGCTTGTAGAACATTGCAAGAGGAATACCAAGCACAGAAGAGTAGTACATGCCTCTGCCGAGTGCACCCTCGTCGGGGGACACGATAACTGTATTCTTTATGTCAATGTCCTTCTCGTTCTTCATAAATGCCTTGAACATCTGATATGTAGGCATGAGGTTATCAAAGCCTTCAAGAGGAATTGCGTTTCTTACTCTGTCGTCATGAGCATCAAAGGTCATGATGTTTTCAACGCCGAGCTGAACAAGCTCATGAAGCATAAATGCACAGTCAAGCGATTCTCTTGCCGTTCTTCTGTGCTGTCTGCTTTCATAAAGCATAGGCATAATCACCGAAATTCTTGCAGCCTTACCGGAAATAGCGGAAATAATACGCTTGATGTCAGCAAAGTGGTCGTCGGGACTCATGGGAACTTCCATTCCGTACATTTTGTAGGTTTCGCTGTAATTGAAGCAATCGGCAACAATAAATACGTCCTTACCTCTTACGGATTCCATAAGCATAGCCTTTGCTTCACCTGTACCGAATCTTGAGTACTTTGCATCTATAATGTAGTCAGGGTTTTCTTCCTTTCTCCATTCGCCTATGTACTTTTCGATACGCTTGAGCATTTTTTCTGTACCGCGAGTTCCTATGAGTGCAAGCGGATTAAGGGAAACTTCTTTTGATAAATCCTGCATTTTTGTCCTCCTGAAAAGCATGTTTGCTTGTAATAGTTTTACACTAAGAATTATACCATTGATGACATATTGTGTCAATAGACAACAATACAAATTTTGACAAAATATTACTCTCGTTTACTGTCAATCAGCTCTTTTGCCGCCTCCAAAGAGGTGGCGGTGACGTTTATGCCTGCGATGATTCGGGCTGTCTCGTTAACTCTTTCATCATAACCGAGAAGACCAACACTTGTTGTGGTTCTGTCACCGCTTGTGCTTTTTGATACAAGATAGTGGCTGTCGGCAACCGAGCAAATCTGAGCAGAGTGGGTTACGCAAAGTACCTGTGAAACAGATGCGATTTCACTCATCATAAGTCCAATTTTGCGGCTCGTTTTACCGGAAATTCCGGTATCAACTTCATCAAAGATGAGGGTGTCAACGCCGTCTTTCTCTGCAATTACGCTCTTTATAGCAAGCATTATTCTCGAAAGCTCACCGCCCGAAGCTGTTTTCGACAGGGGAGAGTAGCCCTCGCCTGAGTTTGTCATAATAAAAAACTCAACATCGTCTGCACCGTCTTTTGAAAAAGGCTTTGAGATAATATTAACCTTGAATTTTACACCGGGCATATCAAGGTATTTGAGCTGCTTTTCAATATTGCTTTTTAGATTTTCCGATGCCTTAATTCTGCTGTCGGTAAGCTTTGCGCTCGCACTTTTTACCTTTTCACCGCACTCTGAAAGCTTTTTACGAAGTGTTTCAGAGTGTTTGTCAAAATTCTCAAGCTCATCAAGTTCTTTTTTTGCTTTGTCCAAAAAATCAAGTACCTCGCTCACGTCAGAGCCATACTTACGTTTAGCTTTTGAGATTTCATCGAGTCTGTTTTCGATTTTATCAAGAACAAGAGACGGATTTGAGTATTCCTCATAGGAACCGTCGTTTACTGTTTCTGCAATATCAATAAGCGTACTCTTAATATCAGAAAGCGTATCAATGTGCTCATTATACTCATCGGAAATCTTGGAAAGAGAACGCAAAGCATCAATTGCTTTATCTATGCAGTCGCAGGCAGAAACACCACCCGAGCCGTAAAGACTTTCAGAAACAATAGAGGAATTTTTTGCAAGTTTTTCTATATTGAGAAGTTTTTTCTTTTCTTCGGACAGTTTTTCTTCTTCGCCGTCTTTGAGCTTGAGTGCAGATATGTCGTTAATCTGAAACCTAAGCATTTCAATTCTGCGCAGCTTCTGACTTTCATCAATGTTAATTTCATCAAGATCTCTTTTTATTGAGCAATACTCTGAAAACAAAGCTGAATATTCATTGTAATAATCGTAGTTTTCAGCATAAAAGTCGAGTAGTTTTCTGTGCTTGTCCTTTATAAGAAGCTCCTGGTTATCGTGCTGACCGTGTATGTTTATGAGAAGAGGGGAGATGTCCTTGAGAATTGAGAGCGGAACCTGTTTTCCGCCGATTCTGACAACACCCTTGCCGTCGCTTTTAACTGTCCTTGATATATACAGAAGTCCGTCCTCGTCCACCGACACCCCAAGCTCCTCGCATTTTTTTGAAGCACGAGTGCCAACATTTGAGAATACACCCTCAACGGTAAGATAATCTTCGCCGCTCCGTATCAGCTCTTTCGGAGCCTTGTTTCCGCAAAGGACGCCTATTGAATCTATTATTATACTTTTACCTGCACCCGTCTCACCGGTAAATGCACAAAAGGCAGGAGACAGGTCAATATCAAGTTTTTTTATCAGTGCAACATTTTCTATATGTATTGACTGTAGCATTTTATATCTCCGAAAACTTAAGATTTTATACTCTTTTGAAGTTTCTTTGTGAAGTCTTTTGCATCATCTTCCGATGTCATGACTATAATTACTGTATCGTCGCCGGCTACAGAGCCGATAAGTGTAGGAACGTCAAGTGCATCAATAACTGCTCCGGCGCCCTGTGCCATACCTGCATAGGTTTTAAGGACAACAATGTTTGAGGCATATCTAATGCTTGTAACCGTCTCGGAAAGTATATTTTTGAATTTGTTGCCGAGTCTTGTATCAATCTCGCTCGACAGATTGTTGGATGCATATTTATATTTCACATCCGAGCTTCCGCCAGTGCTAACCTTAATAAGTCTGAGTTCTTTTATGTCGCGCGAAACGGTAGCCTGAGTTGCGGCAAAGCCATTCTTTTCAAGAAGCTGTGTAAGCTCGCCTTGTGTTTCAACATCGTAAAGCTCAATCAGCTCAAGAATCTTTTTTTGTCTTTGATTTTTCATTTTTTGTCACCGTCAATTGTTAGCTAAATTCATTTTTTCGTTAAGTCTTGAATAGAAATCGGTATCCTTAAGCCTTAAAAGCTTTGTTTCGGTAGGAGCTTTTGTGATTCTGACAACATCACCGTCATAAATTGACTTTGTAGCCTTTCCGTCAACGGTACAGAATGCCTCGTTGATTTTATCTGCTTTAAACTCAACCTCGATAACCGACGAGCCCGAGAATACAACCGCGCCATTATTGAGGGACATATATGGGCATACGGGAACGGCACAGATACAGTCAAGACATGGGTCGATAATCGGTCCGCCTGCTGACATACAGTAAGCTGTGGAGCCGGTGGGAGTTGATATTACGATACCGTCAGCGCGATAGGAAATGATGTTTTTACCGTCACATTTGAGGTTAAGTCCCGCCATTCGTGAAACCGCCCCCTTTGAAATAACAACTTCGTTGAGACCAAGGGATGTGAAAACAACATTTCCGCCTCTGACAATCTCACATTTGAGCATCATTCTTTTATCAACAAAAACATTCTCTGCAGTTTCAATTTCATCGGCACTTGATACTTTAAGCAGGTTTTCAAGAAGTGAAATTTCGCCTATTTCAAGCTCTGCAAGATAGCCGACGCGTCCCATATTCATGCCGATTATATACGCACCGCCCTGAGATGCTTTTTTTGCAATTTTCAGAATCGTGCCGTCGCCGCCGAATACAATACATATGTCAGCCTTTTTAAAAGCTACATATTCGGGAACATATTCAATTTCATACCCGCAAAGCAGTGTGTCGGAAAGGGGAGGATTGTCAAAGTAGGGTCTTTTGAATATATCCGACATAAGCACGCATACATTGAATGACTTTATGAAGTCGAGTAGTTTTTTTGTGTTAGTCAATTCCTTATCCTTGTTGGGATTGACACAAATCATAATTTTGAGCATAGTGTATCTCCGTAATGCTGAAATTTGAATATATTATAACATATTCTGCATAAATATTCAATTGAATTTAAGATTTTACTTTGAGATGAAGCAAAAATTCCTGATTGCCATCGCCACCGGTTATTGGCGACTCGGTATGAGCGACATATTCAAAACCTATCTCGGTTGCACTTTCTATAATTTCTTGAATTATCCTCTTTTTTATTTTTACGTCTTTAACAATACCTTTTTTGCCGATATACTGTTTTCCGACCTCGAATTGAGGCTTTATTAGAGTTATAACATCAGCGCCCTTCTTCGCAACGCGAAGTATGGCAGGGTAGAGGAGCCTTTGAGAAATGAAGGAAACGTCCATTACGACCAAATCCATAAGGTTACCGTCAAGTGTCTCGGATGTAAGGCTTCTTGCGTTAAACCCCTCAATTGAAACAACGCGCTCATCGGTTAGCAGTGTTTTTGCAAGCTGGTCACGACCCGAATCAACGGCATATACGCACTTTGCGCCGTGCATAAGCAGGCACTGAGTAAAGCCGCCGGTTGATGCACCTATATCAAGGCATATTTTATTTTGGGCAGAGTAATCAAACACGGAAAAAGTATGTTCGAGCTTGTTTCCGCCACGACCGACAAATTCTGTTTGGTTACTTTCGGCAACAGAAACAATATCGTTATTCTTTACATCAAAGGACGCTTTTGTTATGACAGAATCATTTACAGAAACCCTGCCGCTTTGTATAACTGTCTGTGCCTTGCTTCGGCTGTCGCAAAAGCCGTTTTCAGACAAATATAAATCAAGCCGCACGACGACTCACCTCGCAAATTTTACTGATACTATATTATTATAAAATGTATTTAATTGTTTGTCAATGTTGTCGAATACAGTATTTTTTTAAAATAATTCTTAAAAAGTATTGAATTTAGTGTTATTTTTTAGTACAATATATAAAAAGAACATTTGAAAGGAAGTATACTTATGGAAAATCAGGTAGTAATTTTTGATCATCCGCTTATTTCCCACAAAATTTCAATTCTGAGAGATGTTAATACAGGCAGCAAGCAGTTCAGAGAACTTGTTTCCGAAATAGCAATGCTTATGGGTTATGAAGCACTCAGAGATTTACCAACCGAGTACGTTGAGGTTAAAACACCTATTACAACAACAAAGTCAAAGATGATTTCAGGAAAGAAACTTGCAATTGTTCCGATTCTCAGAGCGGGTCTCGGCATGGTTGAGGGTATACTTGCTCTCATTCCTACAGCAAAGGTGGGTCACATCGGTCTTTACAGAGACGAAGAAACCCTTGAACCGCAGGAATATTACTGCAAACTTCCGAATGACATTGCAAACAGACTTGTAATCATTCTTGACCCTATGCTTGCCACAGGCGGCTCTGCGGTTGCGGCAGTTAACTTTCTTAAGGACAGAGGCTGCAAGAACATCAAATTCATGTCACTTATTGCTGCTCCTGAAGGAATCAAAAAACTGACCGAAGCTCATCCTGATATTCAGCTTTATTGTGGCTGTATCGATGAAAAACTTAACGAAAACGGATATATTGTTCCGGGTCTTGGTGATGCCGGCGACAGAATTTTCGGTACAAAATAAAACTTTAAGCCTATGCATTTTGCATAGGCTTTTTACTACTTATTTGTTATCATGAGCTTTGGCAAAAGCAGCAAGAATGTCGACAGTTGCTTCGATACCGATTGCATCTGAGTTGATGGAGAGATGATAATTGGAAAAATCGCCCCATGACTGAGAAGTATAGTAATTGTAGTAATTTGCTCTTTTCTTATCTTTCTTTCTCAGCTCGCTTGCAGCCTTATCTGGATCGATTCCATAATACTTTATGGCTCTTTCTACCTTACTCTTTTCATCTGAATAGATAAAGAAATCAATAACATTTTCATAATCCTTTAGGACATAATCGGAGCATCTTCCGACAATTACACAGGGACCCTTATCAGCGCATTTCTTGATAATCTCAGACTGAGCAATATAAACTTTGTCAGCAAGAGGAAGTCCGTAAATACCATCGGTTGAGCCGAACATTGATAAGGAATAGAGAAAACTGTGGGTGGATAGTTGCTCAGCTTTTTCAAAAATTGCCTCAGAATATCCGCTTTCCTTGGCGGCCATTGTAATAAGCTCGTTGTCGTAGTAGGGGATACCCAGCTTTTCCGCAAGAAGCTTTGCTATAAAACGTCCGCCGCTGCCATATTGTCTGCTAATAGTGATAATAGAATTCATACAATGACCTCCTTGTTTTTACTGATATTATTTTACCATAAAAACATCAGAGTGTCAATAAAAATTTAGTCATTGTTGTAACTGACGTATGCTGTAAAGCAAATTTTTTCGTTTGTAATATTTTTTGCGGAAAAATCGCAAATGCCGTTTTCACATGACGTGTAAATTTCAACAACATCTGAAAGTCTCGCTTCGTTTTTATAATTTATCTGCAGATAAAGACCTGCATTTGATTCATTTACAAGTGAGAGCTTTGAAAGTGAGTTAAATATAAAATCAGCATAAAATGTGTTATTGAGATGATTATTCATATCGAGCATAGAGTACTCTACCTCGTGAACATTTGTTCGAGAAAGGGTATTATCATCAACAACACGTCTGACATCGGATAAATCGAAAATATCATCTGTATCGTTGGGCGCAAGGGAACCCATCGATTCAATTGCGCTGGGACGGAGGATTGTGCGCTTTTCAAGATCAAGCAATACCCACATACTGCGTGCAACAGCAACCGTATGACTGCCGCATTTTACAATAAAATCTCTTGGAAATGACGCACCGCGCGTTTTTCTGGGATGTGATACAATTAACAGTTCATCATATACTTTAATATCCTGCAAAATTTTTACAGTCATTTTAGTAAGCACAAATGCAATATTTTTTTCTGCTAATGCAAAATAATTGATTGGAGTTCTGTTGACATCATCGCCGGCAGCTTTCTGAAGCATCTTTAACAACGATGAAATTTTAATTTTTCCGTTTGGCTGCACATCGTAGCTTTCGACACGCATTTTGATTTCAATACTCATTTTGACATCTTCTTTTCTAATTATACTAATTATACTACCCTCAATTGTATAAAATTTTTATTTTATATAATTCACCCTCACACCTTACAAGGAAGTATACCACCAATTCCCCGATTTGTCAAGAGCTTGCCAAATCTGCCGCACCTCCGTTCGCGAAGGCTCACTGCGGTAAATCTTTTTGAATAGTAAAACGACTTCCTGCGGAAGCCGTTAAAAATATTCTTTCTTTCCTCTGCACTTTCCATTGTATCACACGGGTAAAGGGTCGGCGCTCAGGCGCACCGACCGCAAAGGCGGCTGACGCCCTTGACACCGTGCGCTCCCCTGGAGTCGTGCAGAAGCACAGAAAGGAAGCGAAAAGCATGAAGACAAATTTCTACAAGTACAAAGTAATTCAAGAGAAAATGTTCAAAGAAGGCATGGAAGCCGCCGAGGCGCGCATGCAGATCCAAGCCAAAGACCGTAAGTATTGCGGCAATGAGTACGTAACAAAAATTCAGAAGCACGACGGTAAATGCGTGTATCAGATGCGCGAGGAAGTCGTGGAAGAAATTCTGCGCTATCTGATAGTGATAAGCGAAGCTGTCGAACGTGTATATAGCTGGGAAGGTCTCGGAAATAAGCCGAAAGACACTTCCCCCACTCAAAGAGCGATTATGTATTTTATCGCAGGCACAAAGCCTGATGAAGCATATTTTCAAAGCATAAAAAGGTGCTACCAGGGCTCGCCCATGATGAGCTTCTACCGTGACGAAGAAGCGCAGGCAGAGCAGGAAAAGTACGAACAGGAACGCAAAAGAATACAAGATCTGTGGAGTTCGTTTTAAGGGGAGTCATCTCCCCTTTTTTCATCGGAAATCTTGACACCTAAAGGCTTATCTATATCAAAAACCGCCTCAGTCAGAGTGTCGCATATGTCAAATAAATCCTCAATTTTTTCCAAGTGCATATCAAGAATTTGGTTAATGATTTTCAGTTGCGCAAAAATTCGCGGAATCGGATTGTCAGAAAGACTGTAAAAAAGAGTTGTCGCCGCGCTCGAATGTTGTAAGTCGTGCATTGTCTGCCCAAGACCGTTTTCGCGGAAGTCCCTCACCGCAAACGCCTTTCGGGCAGAATGGCAGGCAACCCCGACGGGGTCAATGCCTGCCTTTTTGCACGCCTGCTTGATGTGGCGAAAAACAGTTGACCTGTGTATGTGTCGGGACGGATTTTTGCGACTTCTGAATACATAAGAGTCGCCGTCAGACCTGCCGAGCAAGGCTAAAACCTCGCCTGATACCCTTATAATGCCCGTTTTGCCCGTTTTCTGCGCTTTATAGTGAATCTGCCCTTTCGAGTCAATGTCGCTGTATCTGAGCTTCACAGCGTCGCTTATGCGTAAACCCGTGTCGTTCATCAAAAGCCAGATTTTTTTGCTGTCGCCTTTCATACATGAGGCAATTTTTGCAACCTCTGCAGGCTCAATGTAATTTGTTCTCATCTGCAACAATCCTCAAACTGTTGCAGTGAATTTTTCGTCATTTCGCGTGCGATGACGCATTGCTTACCGTTTTCAATTCTTAGTTCTATGACCTCTCCATAAATGGTGTCGGTGATAGCTTCGTTGTAACTCGATACTAAAAACTTAATAGGCTTGTACATGTCAAGAACTGTAAATTTGCGTACGGACTCAGGAACGAACACCTTGAGAATTAAACGTCCGCTAAAAATCGTAGAGATAAAATTTGTATTTCTCGTGAGTCTTACCTCAATCATAAATTCACCCTTTTCATTTTCATAAATCCACCAACATTGATTTCTTTCGCTTCGACTCCGTCGAAGTCGAAATCAATGTATTCATACTTCGGTCGCCCGAGCTTGCCGCCCGAAAGGTAATACCTGCCGCCGACCTTCTGACCGCCCGACTTTATAATGTACTTGTAGCAATATTTTGCACAGGCTTCACGTCCATTTTCACCGTCAATGGGAATGACGGTAGTGTGACCGAATGGAAAGTCGGAAATGTTGTATATAGGTCTGCCTTTGTTGTCCTTGAGAGGCTTCCCGAAATATCGGGAACCCTCTTTTTGGTTTATCGCCCTTGCGGTCGATAAACTCCCGAAATTCATAAGTCCGTGAAAATGCACGCTTTCCCCGTCCTTATGGTATTCGGGAACAAGGACATATTGCAGACCATGCCGACGAACCCTGTTGTCCAACCACACGGAAATGCGTTTCACTATTTCCGTGTAGTCGCCCCTGTTCACTTCGTCGGGGCTGAATGTCAGAGTAACAAAGCTGTCGAGTGACGGAGTACATAAAAGCAGGTCAAAAAGATTGTTTCGCGCCCTCGCGAAACTTTTGCGACGGTTTTCCTCGTTGTCCGGCTGTGACGATTTTCCCCTTTTGCCCTTGCGGTCACTGTCCAAATTATCGGACAGTTCCCACCCGTCGGGCATGAATGTCGGACGGTCAAAGACCGTCATCGACTTCGGGATATAATTTCCCTCGTCGTCGGGTAGATATTTAATTCTTGCTGTTGTTTTAATTGAGTCGGATTGGACTTTGATTTTTCCACTTAACATAGTGCGTAAACTCCTTTGTAAGATTTAAGTGGAATGAGAGATTTGACGGAATAATGTAGCAATCAATCAAGTATAATGTAGGAAACTGCGAAACCAATGTAAATTGGTGTCCGTCTGAGGCCTGACCACGTAGCCTCAGACGGACGATGTAAACACACTTAAAATTCAACATCACTGAAACGGTATTCTTCGTTCGACGGTAAAATTGTAATGGACATCGAACAATGTATGCCGCCCGGTCGGCGGCTATTAAATTGTACGATGTTGGTTTAAGTGTGGGTTTACCTACATCAGTTCCACATGAAAATGAGTAACTTGACAGCCTTGTGTGAGATGTATAATAAAGGAGCCTGGATGAATGGTACCAGGATGAGAGGACCGCTCGCGGTCCGCAGCGCTACGCTTGCGACCCCGCTCGCTGCGTTGGGTGCGTAGCGAATGTTGTCAAGCTGCGCTCTGCGGTCGCCGCCCCCTCTGCTGTTCTTGCCTTAGGTGCGCCCTGCCGCCTGCGGCAGTCTCCCTGCGGTCGAGTTCGCTTCGGGTCAAGCCCTTGCTCATCCTCCCTTGGTCGCCGCCTTGTCGGGGTGTGGGGCGTCGCCCACGCCGCTCGGGGGTGTGGCTGCGTAAACATACTCCGATGTACTCTCATCATTGCCGCCATCCTGGAGAATTTTCATGAAAGACAGAAAAGCAACATGATGTATCGGAATAGTGCCTACCGGAGGTAAAATCTCGCGAGGAAAAGTACAAGAAAACCTCTGTGATAATTCAACCACCCCCCCGCCCCGCCATTCTTGGCGGGGACGCGTGGCGACCCTGCAATTTAAGGGTTGAC
>JAFTIR010000003.1 GCA_017456765.1 Clostridia bacterium
ATAGGTGAATACATTCGTTTCTACAACCAAGAAAGAATACAAACAAAAACAAAACTGACCCCGCTTGAAAAACGAAGTCAGTATGTTGCTTAAATCTTAATATTTCCTACCATAGGGGTGTTTTTTGTGCTGTCCGTACAAATTGGGGCACAATACTATGCGGGTGGATATTTATGTGTTATTCATTTTCTTTTTTGTTATAGGCAATCATATCGAGATTCTTTATTTCAACAGTACAATCGTAGTTACCCCATACTTCAAAGCCTATGTTACAACCACCGAAAAACATATCTTCCTTTTTAACGGGAACTCCGTATGCAAGGTCACGGTTTGCCCATTCTATACATCTTTCTATATGACGTGTAATATCAACTCTGATATGCTTCCACTCATCACTGATAACTGCCATATTGGGGTGGGGGTTAAAGGAGTTTTCCATACCACCATATATATCAGCCATTTTTAAGGCATACATATACTGATGTGCAGCTGAGTCTGGTGCCCAACCTGCAGCAATTATTGGTGAATTAGCACGTTCAGTACAGTTGAAGAGAGTAAAACCGTACCAGATTTTTTCCTGCGGTGCCTTATCTGTAACAAAGTAGAAATAAAGCAGGAATGAACAACAGTTTTGACCTTCTTTATTGATTGTATCCTTAAAATCACGCACTCTCATATCAAGCTGCATGAAAATCTTATCAGCTGCTGCCGTATTCTTAACCTTATCAACAGGATATTTACCATAATGCTGATTAAGAAGAAGGTGTGGCCACCATCTGTATGTAGCGGCGTCATGAGGCTTACCCTCATGGACTTTTGTTGCATTTAAACGCATTTTAAGAGACTTTTCTTCCGGATTATATTTAAGAGTATTTATACCTTTATCATCTGTAAGAGTGAACTTATCGGCGTTCTTGTCTCTATTATCCCAAAGGTCATGTGAGCAATGCCATGGTCCAATGTCCCAAAGAGGCTTTTCCGTTGTATCGCAATAGTCCTGCCACCATCTTTCATCGGGAGCAACTTTAATCTGCTGGAAATGCTGTACATGGAAACCTCTCTCAAATCCGTTATCCTGAAGCATTGCGTATGCAGTATATCCGTTAGCGAGAAGCTCTTCATGAGAAGCGCCAAACAGCGGATATGCTTTTATAAATCTTACATAGTCAATTATAAAAGTGCCCGCAACACATACAGGATCAAAGCGAAGACCTGTTATACGTCCCTTCCACTGATGATACATACCAAAATCAAATTCTGCAATACACCAGCCGGCAGGATCCACATAGCCGTCTCTTACGATGTTGCATAACATATACTGTTCATTAGAGAAATCTTCGTCACCATCAACCATATAGTACAGTCTGATATATGTATTCTCAGGCTGTTCAAGAAAATCAAACTTCATTCTTACTCGGAGCTTAATGAAATCTTTGGCATTAAGATCAACATTCTTGAATGTAATCTTAGGAGTACGTTCGGGCGAGAAGTTTTCACCCGTTTCATCATACTTAAGGACAATCACTCCATCCTTCATATCAGCAGAACCGGTAACAGTAAACTTATCAAGGCAAGCTTTGTCATCAAACTCAAGGTCACATTCACAGCTATCAGCTGTCCAGTCAGCAGAAACTGTTCCGGAAAGTCTCTTTTCTATGAGTGCCGCTCTTTCAACGATTGCCGCCGCGTCACTACATTTAATAGCATCACAAGGCTTAAGATTTCCATCATTATCAAGTCCGAGAAGAACGCCTGCTTTATAGAGCATAAGGTAAACTGCCGAGTTCTTTACATCACAGGAAACATCAGGAATGCCTTTTATGTTATTGATAGGTGAATAGTATTCCTCAGGAAGCGCACTTGCGAGAAGGTCACAAAGCTGTGATGTTGTTATTTCATTTTCATATGTTTCCGATGTGTAGGTGTTTTTGTTTACAATTGCGTTATCAACGGCATAGTCAACATACATATTATACCACTTGTCAGTATCTATCTTCTCGCTCTTAGACAAAACAATGTAGTCAATGTAGTAAACACCTTTTTTCATTGGAGGATCAACTCGAAGACTTCTTATATAATCTTTCCAGTTTGCATTTTCACCGGCCTGAATTTCAAATTCAAACCAATCAGATGTATCAGCTATAGTAGAAAGATCAAAAGAAACACTTCTCTCCTCGGAAAGAGAGGAATTGGTGTTTGTCTTAAAATAAATCCTTATAGCATCATTCTTTATTTCTTCAGAATCAGCATCAATTTTCATGCGCACCGATATTTTATTATAATACTTTGCGTCAAGTTCAAGACCGTTGAAAGTGATTTTCGGATTATAGTTTCCATATCTATTTGGTTCACTGACATCAACAACAAGCATGCTTTCTTTGATTTCACCTTTAACATCACGTTCAACACTTACGCCGTTATTGTTTCTCGAGTTTCTCTTTGAAAGGTCAACAAAAAACGACGGGTCATCAAAGTCAAAGCGATGTTCGTAAACTGCGCCCTCTCTCTCCTTTACAACAGTGCCGTTATAAGCGGCATGAAGTCTCGAAGCAAGAGCAATTCCCTGTGCGGCCGTGAGGTTACTGTCAGGGTTAAAGCCGTCGTCATTTTTGCCTGTTATATAGTCGATTTCAGTAGCAAGAATTGTTTTATTCATTATCATTTCCTCCATTTAATCGTAAATCTTGCGGCATTTTGATAATAACAAAAAGGTTGGCGTAAGCCAACCTTTTCATAGCATTCTCTAAAACTTTTTATTAGTCAGCTTTGTTGTATGAAACCATGTTGAAGTTCTTGATTTCAAACGTACAATCGTAGTTACCCCAAATTTCATAACCAATATTTACACCTGAGAAATACAAGTCATCCTTGGTTATGGAAACACCGAAAGATTTTTCATTATTTGCAAGCTCTACTACTCTATCAATATGGGGTGTAACATCAACTCTAATATGCTTCCACTCATCACTTACCACAACAACTCCGGGTTCAGGATTGAAGGAGTTTTCGACTCCATCAAATACAAGTGCCTGAGGCAGCTTATACATATACTGATGAGATGCAGTATCAGGAGACCATCCGGTACTTGTCTTTGCATTTGCGTTTGTTCCATTCATTATATCAAGACCAAACCAAATTCTCTGTCCGGGCGCCTTATCTGTGAAGAGATAGAAATATGTCATGAAGGCACAGGTGTTTTCCCCCTCGGGATTTATTGTGTCCTTAAAATCTGTAAGTCTTACATCAAGTTCCACAAACAGTCTGTCTGCTCCGGCTGTATTTCTCTGCTTATCGACAGGAGCAAGGCCTGATGTCTGATCAAGCAGAAGATGTGCCCACCAGTTTTTGTTCTCGTAAAAATAAGGCTCGCCATTATAAACCTTTGTTGCATCAAGTCTCATTGAAAGTGACTTTTCTTCAGGATTATAAATGATTGTATTTACACCCTTATCATCTCTAAGTGTGTACTTATCAGTTGTTGTATCTCTGTTTTCATACAAATCATATTGACTCCACCAGGGAGCAATATACCAAAGTGGTTTTTCATCGGTTTCACAATAATCTGTAAACATACCGTGTTTAAGTGCATTTACTGACTGGTCCCACTTTGCTACATAGAAGCCTCTTTCAAAGCCTTCATCCTGCATAAGTCTTGTTGCCGTATAACCTGCATTAAGCAAATCTTCGTGAGAGGTCATCTGGAACTGTTTATCATTTATAAGACGCACATAGTCAATCTTATATGTACCCTTTTTGCCTGTAGGGTCTAAACGAAGACCTGTGATTTTTCCTTGCCAACGCTGATTCAGTCTCAAATCCATTTCGATTATGTACCAACCCGCAGCATCGCGATAGCTGTTTTTTACATAGTCAAAAGTTGCTCTCTTGGGCTGTGAAAAATCAGCATCTCCTTCACACATGAAGAATATCTCGACAGAAGCACTATCAATTCCTTCGTCGGCAAATTCGGGCTTCATTCTTACCCTAAACTTTGTATAGTCCTGAGAATCAAGGCTGATATTTTTGAAAATAATTTTAGGGTCATAAGTTCCATTATCTCTAAGACGAGGTGTAAGTACAAGTTTTCCGTCTACAATATCAATAGTTTCTGCCTCATACGCTACTTTATCAAGAAGGGCTTTGTCATCAAATTCTACTCTATAGTCGTTTCTGCCGGCAAGCCAATCTGTGGAAATGCTTCCCTTTACTCTGTTTTCAGGCAGTGCTGATCTATTGATAATTGCTGCAACCTCTGATCTCTTAATATCAGAATCTGCATTGAATGTACCCTCAGAATCAGAGCCGAGAAGAACACCTGCATTATAGAGCATAAGCAATACATCTGCGTCAACATCATCAAAAGCAATATCCGGAATACCCTTAATAGAGTTTATGGGTGTGTAATATTCTTCGGGAAGAGCTGCAGCAAACAGGTTGCAAAGTTCTCTTCTTGTTATATTTCTTGCAAAATCTTCTACAGAAAATTCGCCTTTATCAATAATGCCATTTTTTATTGCATAATCAACATAAACATCATACCACTTTGATTTGTCATACTTTTCGCTCTTTGAAAGAACAATATAATCAATATAGTAAATACCATTATTGTTTGTTGTATCAAAGCGCAGACCTGTAAGATAGTCGGTATAGCTAATATATTGTGAGAGTTCGACTTCAATTTCAAACCAATCGCTAAGATTCTCAATATTGCTAAGGCTTACATAGGCACACTTTGTATTTGAAATGGAAGGTGAAACACTTGTCTTATAAAAGATTTCAATCCATTCATTTCTTTTCGCTTCGGGATCAGGATTATCAAGCTTATCTCTCTTCATGCGGAATGTAAGCTTATTATAATTTTTAGTATTAAGATCAAGTCCCTCAATCATTATGCCGGGATCGTAAGTGCCGTTTTTCTGAAGAGCATCAGGCTGAAGAATAATCATGCCATCCTTGATTTCGCCGGTTGCATTAGAAAAGTTGATACCACTATTATTTCTGTTATTTCTCTCAGAAAGGTCTACAAGAATGGAAGGATCATCGAAATCTATGCGATATTCAGGAACTTCCCCATTTGCCCCCGTAATTTCCGTACCATTATAAATAGCATTGAGACGGGATGCCATCGTAATACCCTCAGCAACAGTAACATTACCGTTCGGGTCAAATTTACCCTCTGATTTACCATTCATAAAACCGAGTTCATATGCTGTCTTTACATTTTCAGCATACCAGGATGTTGCGGCAACATCTGCAAAGTTGTTTGAATAAGTATTTACTTTTTCAAAAGCTGCATTTGTACCAACAGCAAGCATAATTGCTACCATCAGCAATACCAACATTTTTTTCATCAGTCAGTTCTCCTTTTTTAATTATGGTTTTTTACAATATATAAATTATACCAAAAACCACGACATTAGTCAACCCAGTTTTGCTAACATATTAGTCTTTTTATTATTTTGTCTGCTCAACTGCCTGTTTGATATGAGGTATTACATCAAATCTTACATGCTTACACTCTTCACCTGTGAGCACTACGCCATTTTCAGGAATCTTTTTTGTTAGGAATACAAAAACAGTATTTATTTTCTTACAGTAATTATTTGTTTTGAGTATTGATTTGCCGGAAAATCCATGTTATAATACAAGAAAAGTGTTTGCTAAAGATGAGTGTGGAAAGAGTGGTAGGGTTGATATAATAAGAAAACCCGAAAACAAAACTACGATGAAATAAGGCTGTCAGGAGGTTTTTTAATGAACGGTATTTATAATGTCAAAGATTTCGGTGCTGTCAGTGACGGCATAACCATAGTATCGCCTTGCGTTCAAAAGGCAATAGAAGCCTGCTCGCAATCGGGCGGCGGAACGGTGTATTTTCCAAAGGGCATTTATGTACTTGCGACTGTTTTTCTTAAGGACAACGTGCACATAGAGTTTGAAGAGGGTACCGATATACTTGGGGCACCGAGCTTTTATGACTACGAACAGCAGGAGGAAATTGACTATCCTGCATATCAGGATGCATCGCATACTTATTTCAATCTTGCCATGTTTGTAGGCAAAGGGGTAAAGAATGTTTCCATAAAAGGCAAAGCAAGGATTGATATGCGCTCAGTCTGGGATGAGGACGATGTGAGAAAAATCGTTCACAGAGGTCCGAAATGTATTTCTCTCAAGGAATGTGAAGGCGTTACTCTTTGTGATTTTGAGCTTGTTAATGCAACTGACCTTGCAATATACTTTGCAGGCTGCCAGGATGTTGATATTCACGACCTTTCCTTGAAGGTTTATATTGATGGAATTTCGCCTGATAACAGTAAAAATGTAAAAATATATAACTGTGATGTTGAAGCTGGCGACGATGCTATTGTTTTCAAAAGTTCGTATACCCTTAACCGTATTGATATATGTAAGAACATAAAGGTGTGGAACTGCAGACTTAAAAGCCGTTGTTCAGCATTGAAGTTCGGAACAGAAACAAACGGCGGCTTTGAGGACATTGAAATTGATAACATTGATATTTTTGATACAAGAATTACAGGTCTTGCAATTGAGAGCGTAGACGGTGCGGTAATTGACGGCATAACAGTAAAGAATGTCCGCATGAAAAATACTAATGGCTTGCTGTTTGTACATATTGGAAAGCGTATGCGCGGACCTTCCGGAAGAGAAATCGGCGAAATACGCAACATAACCCTTGAGAATATTACGGCAGACGGACCTTATGTTCCGTATACAGTTGTTCCCGCCTACTATATTAACTATAAAATGCACGACTGGTATCAATATCCGTGGATTTTTGACTCAAAAAAGAATGACGAAACCGACTATGAATTTCGCATGAACGGAGCATCATCTCCGTGGCAGCTTTCCTCAAATATGTGCGGACTTCCCGAAAGAAAGATTAAAAACTTGACACTTCGTAATATTCACCTTAAGGTAAACGGCGGTGTTACCGAATACGAAAGAAATGTGCCTGATAAAGCACCGGAGTATCCCGAAATTATGGTATACGGCTGGACTTTACCTGCAAAAGGTATATATTTCCGTCATATTGACGGTCTTACACTTGATAATGTTTCGGTCAGCAGCTTTTATCCCGACTCCCGAGAGGATTTTGTATTTGAAGATGTAACATTTGCCAAGTAGAAAAAAGAGCAGATACATGTAAAAACGTGTATCTGCTTTTTGTATTATTCAAACATCTTATTTATTTCGCTTACCGTCTTACGGACAAACAAGTCTCCGCCCTCGTGACCCACATAACCGCTGCTTATATATGCACTGTAATGACCTGCTTTTTCTGCCTTTTCGGTGGGGAGATAGCCTGCGCTTCCACCGCAAAGCTGCACGATAAAGGTCTGCTTTGAATTGCTTCTTGCTTTGATTCTGTTGCCAAAATCAAGGAAAAGCTCAAAGGGATTTGTTGAAAATGCAACATCGCCAAAACGGATTATATGCGTTTCGACAGTGAATATTTCGCTGAATTGCTGTTCTCTGAAGCGTGCAATTGTTCCTGTGTGAACGTGCATTTTTGCATTGTCCTCAAAATCGAAATGTTCTTTATCCTTATTCTTGTTTACATAGTATTCAAGCTCTCTTACGGCATTGTTATAGTCGGAAATTGTCGCCTTACGGAGAGGGAGATCAAGATCAAGTACCATATGCACAAGTTTTGCGCTGTCCTTGTATTCTTCGATTTCTTCGTAAACAGATACGATTTCATTTGCTATTCTCTTTCCGACTCTGTTACAGCCCGAGATGTCATACATAGACGGGTCTGCTTTTCGTGTTTTTGGATAGGGTCTCTTGACATTGGGGTCGTCAATGGGAGTTTCGGGATTAACCCACCTTACAAGGTCACGGGGACACTGGTCGCCTGCCGCACCGCAAAGTCCGAGAAGATAAACATCCTTACCTAATTTTTCGCGGATATTTGCCTTTGCACGACCCCAGAAGTCAGCAGAAATAAAGCTTCTTTGCTCAAGAATCTGTGCAGGGCAAGCAATATTTGCAACGACACCCGTGAGTTTTTTGTTTGTATCGAATGTATAAATAAGTTCAATGCCCGAGTCGTTGCCACCCTCAAGAGCATCAAATGCGGCTGTGTCCGTATCACCCCACATCTGTGCACTGCCATCGGTGTATGAGGCTCTTCTACACATGCCGACTGCGGCTCTTCCGAATTCATTGGCATAAAGAGCCTCTGTGCGGTTTTCCCATGCTTTTTTTGCCGCAAGTGCAATTTGGGATGAAACAAAAACCGACGCATCCTCGGGCTTCATTACGCTGTCGTCAGCCGTAACAAGGGTTTGATAAGCCTTTCCCTCGGGCAGAAATTCATCTAAGATTTGTCTTGCTTTTGAAAATCCGGAATTGGCACCGGGCTTTGCACAGGTGTGCGAGGTATGTGTATGGGTTGCCGCAACAATTATCTTTTTAGGATCAAAACCTGTGCATATTTTTGCAAACTTTTCTCTTATCATATTCAGGAGAAAGTCCTCGATACTTGTCATGTCGGAGGAGACGATTATCATTTGCTCGCCGTCCGACTCTACTGCCATTGCCGTTGCCGTAATTTCTGATTCTACATATTCCGAAATTCTTTCAAAAAACTGACCTCGAAGATTAACTTTAAGACCTTCGGGAACGAGTGTTTCCTCCGCCCAGCCGATTTTTATTTTGCTCATATCAATTACCTCCGTTATTCAATTCGCATGAAAACTCATAAAGCCTGCCAAACTGTTCGTATTTTACCTTTAGTGTATCATCGTCCGAGGGGGTGAACACCTTTTCAAATTCAATTAGCTCTGCCGCCTTGTCGAAACTTTCGATTCTGCCGTTGCTTACCGCCGCAATAATTGCCGCACCTAAGCACGCCGCCTCTTTTTCCTTGGGAACCATGACAGGAAAGCCTGTAATATCCGCCTGAAGCTGACACCACACATCACTCTTTGAGCCGCCGCCGGTTGCAATAATTGTCTTTACGGATGATGCGTTTTTCTCAATATACTCATAGTTCTTCTTGAGAAGGAATCCAACGCCCTCCATTACGGCATATGCCATATCAAAAGCATCGTGTTCTGCTCTGAGACCCCAGAACACACCGGTGGCACGACAGTCGAACTCGGGAGAATTTGTACCCACAAGGTAAGGAAGAAACAAAATACCGTTTCTTTTTCTTTCCATAACAGTCCGGTCTATTTCCTTAAAGCTTATATCTTTCATACAGCTATTCTTAAACCACTCAAGACTGACGCCACCGCTTTCCGCAACGGGAAGCATTATGTGGGTGTCGGGAATAAAGCCGTAATGCATTGCAATTCCTTTCACATCGGATACGTCCTTTTTTGAGAAGGTTGCCATAGCCATAACAGTTCCCGTAGAAAGAGTTATTTTGCCTTCGCAGATATTTCCTGTTCCAATCATTCCGGCAAAGTGGTCAAGCGTTCCGATATTTACTTTTGCAGCACCCTTAAGACCTATCCTGCTTGAAATGTCTGCCTTAAGAACTCCTGCCACCGTGCAAGGCTCTGCAAGAGGAGGGAGCTTATCTTCTGTTATATGAATTGCCTTTAGCATTTTCTTCCAGTAACACTTTTTATAGATGTCAAAATAGAAAGAAAATGTCGCAATAGACATATCGGAAATCTTTTTGCCCGTCAGATAAAATATCACGAAGTCTTTAAGAAGCATATAGGTTTCTGCGTTTTCAAAAACGTCGGGTCTGTTTTTTTTGAGCCACATAATTTTTGTTGCCGGCCAAGTGGGAAGCACCGCCTGCTGACCCGTAACCCTTTCGCACTCCTCTTTGGAAAAGAGTTTTTCAAGCTCTGCACACTCAATAACCGAGCGTTCATCCATCCACGAAATGGCATTCATAAGGGGCTTTCCGTCCTTGCCTACCACAACAAGTGATTCAGCCTGCCCAGTGAATGCAATTTCACATACGCAATCTACCTTGTTTTCGCAAAGCAGTTCCCTTAAAAGCTCAATCAGATTTTCCGTATATTGCCACGCATCAAACTCCACAAAACCGCCATCTCTTATGTAACTTACCGGAATACTCCTGCGGTCAATTAAATTCATGTCAGTATCATAAAGTGCCGCCTTTATATTGGTACTGCCCAAATCAATTCCTAAATACATTTTGTATCTCCCGTTACATAACAAGCTCAATATCCATAACCTTACAGAAGTCCTTTATTTCTTCGGTATAGTCGCCGTAAGCCACCAGAACGTGCTGACCCGCAACATTCTGGGCAAATTCTTCAACACTGCAGCTGTCGGGGAACACCTCAAGGCTCGGAAGCTGAGGAGCAGGATCGTCCCAACCGTACTCATTCCACGCAGGGGGATTTTTTGCCTCTGCGGTATATACGTGCATCTTATATTTTCCGTTAAGATAATAAATTCTTGCGCAGGTAACATACCCTGTCTTGACCTTTGACACGTTAAGAAGTGATGAGTTAAGAAATCCGAATGCCGCAGGAAGAACCGTAACGTCGCCATCTGTTACTGCCTTGGGTACAAAATCGGGAACACCGATTAACATGCTTTCCTCGAAGAACTCATAATATTCAAGATACGGTACAATCTGCCCTGTAAGATACTTCAATGCAAGCTGTGTAACCGCACCCATAATATCGTTTTCGGGAATCGTAAGAACGCCGAAATTGTGCTCAAGAAGCATGAATACCATTGCAGGCGGGAAGCCCAGGAGCTTCTTCATACCGTCAACATCAAGAAGTGTTATTGCTTCCCATCCGCGTTCTTTAATTTTCATTCCGATAGCAAGGGCATACCTGACACCGTTTTCGATAACGCTGTCATCACATGCTTTTTCAAACTTCCAGTTTGATTTTACAAAGTCCACTCCGTCTTTAATATCCTTTTCAGAGAGCTTTTCAAGATTCTGCACCATTTCAAGCATTTCAAAGGGTTCTACCTCAACGCCAATCTGTCCTCTCATGCTGTTTCCTTCAAACTGTGTGCCGTAAAGGAGCATATCGCGGTAGCCCATAGTACCTACACGGGCGCTTCTCAATTGTTTTTTTGCACAGGCTGCTCTAAGGAAAGCATTTATCTTGTTCAAGGGATAATCCTTGCCGATAATGTTGTAAACATACTTAAAAGTATATCCGAGCGCTTCAAATGCTGGTCTTATGGCGGTTGTACCTGCCTGCTCTGCGGTTGTTATGATTCTTCCGTTTTCTTTCCATCCGCAAAGACCCCATAAAAGCATGGGAATATGTCTGAAACGGTCTGTTACGTGTACTACTGCATGTGTAGGAACCCAGCCTGCAACACAAACAACGAGAGAGGCAAAATCCTTGTCAATAATTTTTCCGATTGCGGCATCTGCTGTTTTATATTCGGGGTCATCAATTACAAGGCCGCCGTCAAAAACTTCATAACCGAGACTTTTAATAACCTCGAGACCCTCGTCGTGTTTCATATTAAGTCTGTCAATGGGTGTGTTTACTTCACCGAAACAAACAAAAGCAATTTTCTTATTCATACATTCATTCTCCATATAATCAGTCAATAATTTCTACCGTCTTGTTGTAGAAGGATTTAAGTGCCGCAGTTGCAAGTGTGTGAGAAAGCACCGTTTCCTCGGGTGTGAAAAGACCGAAGGGAACCTCAACTCCCGAATACTCCTGAATAAATGCCGCAATCTGCTGCTGAATGGCATCGGTAAATCCAAACTCAAAAATGGGACCTGTAATTGTCGGAATCATTGGCTTGTAACCTATGATAATACGGTTCCAGGACTGTTCCTTGCCCCAGGACGAGGTGTAGTGGAAGGCATTTGCATCGTCGCTT
The DNA here is from genome assembly GCA_017456765.1 of Clostridia bacterium. Taxonomy (GTDB): domain Bacteria; phylum Bacillota; class Clostridia; order Oscillospirales; family CAG-382; genus UMGS1387. The sequence continues at coordinate 11,830 of JAFTIR010000003.1, forward strand.
GAAAAACGGGCACTGCACTGCGTTCCGTATATTTCAAAAAACCAACGGTTTGTTGAACCGGGACTCATGCGCTTTGTTTCGAAAGTCATGGGGATTTCGTCGCCGTCTTTGTTAAGAGTGGTTGCAAATATCGTGCAGTTGTCAAATGTATCGCAGACTGCAACGCCTCCCTTTCCGTCGGGTCTTTCCTTAACTATGTTTGAAAAATGTGCCCGCACCGTCTTTGGCTTAAAACCAAGGCGGAAAGGAACATGCTGGGTGTGAATACCAAGGTCGCCAAGGCAACCGTATTCGCCGTTGAACTTAACCATTCTTTTCCAGTTAATCGGCTTGTTTACGTCCATATCACTGCAATGGTTAAATCCGCACTTGATTTCAAGAACCTTGCCGAATTTACCTTCCTTGTACCAGCCTATAAGCGTCTGCATTGCAGGATAATAGGGAAATTCACTGCAGCAACGTACAAACGTATTCGGATTTTCCTTTATAGCCTCTATGATTTTGGCGTTTGCCTCTTTGTCAATACCAAAAGGCTTTTCGCCCAGAAGCGCTTTGCCGCTTTTTATAATATCTATATAAAACTGCTCGTGAAGATTGTGGGGAACGGCACAATAAATTGCGTCAATATCCTCTTTGTCAAGAAGCTGTTTGTAGTCGGTAACGATATACTTTATCTCAGGGAAGTTTTTCTGAAACCATTCAACCTTCCCGGAGGTTGTGGAGGTGGAGCATATTCCGACAATTTCAGGCTTTGCAATATCGTCCGTAAGATGACACCATCTTGCCGCGGCAGAAGCAAATTCCTTTGCCATCATACCGCAGCCAATAAGACCGAATCTTACTGTTTTCATATTTATTTACCTCTCTCTAATAAGCATTTTAAGGGCTATCGCAAAAAGCAATAACCCTTCAAAATGTTTCTATTTAATAACCAAAATGCTTTTCTGTTTCTCTTATTGCTTCTTCGATGATGTCAAGACCCTTAAGTGCCGCTTCATCGTCAAGAATCATAGGAGGTGACATACGAAGAATGTGACCTGAGGGAACCCATGCAAGACCCTTTTCAAATGCCTTCTGATAAATCATCTTGCCGGCATCCGCAAACGCTTCCTTGGTATCGCGGTCCTTAACAATCTCTATTGCTTGTAAGCATCCGATTGCACGGACATCGCCGATGATGGGATGTTCTTTCTTCATCTGCTGCATTTTTGTAAGCATAATCTCGCCGAGGTGAGCCGAACGTTCGTTAAGATTTTCTTCTTCAATGACCCTGATTGATTCGAGTGCCGCAATACAAGCCATGGGGTTTCCGCCGTAGCTTGAAGAAGCTGAAATCTTTTCAATTGCAGGTGCAAGGTCCTTGGAAACTGCAAGTGCTGTTACGGGGAAGCCGTTACCAAAGCCCTTGCCGAGTGTTGTAATGTCAGCCGTGGTGTTCCAGTGATCCATAGCAAGATACTTACCGGTTCTTGCCATACAGTTAAGAACCTCGTCAGCAAAGAGCAGAATATCTCTCTTGTCGCAAAGGGCGCGGAGTGCGGGGATAAAGTCCGCAGGAGGAATGATTGAGCCGCCCCAACCCTGAACGGGTTCGAGAACGATAGCAGCAACATTCTTGCCGCCGTTAGCACAAGCGTTGTCAAGCATACCTTCTATCATATGTATGTAGGGTGAAGAATCCTTCCATGCCTCCTCTTCACTTCTTCCGAAAAAGTCGCGGTAGGGATTCGGACGGGGAACGAGCATAAATCCGGGAGCTCTCATATGAGTATCGGGACCTACAACAGCAAGTGAGTTTGCACCGTATGTCTTGCCGTGAAAATCTCTGAAGAAGGAAATAAATTCCTGCTTACCTGTTGCGGCACGCGCACAGCGAAGTCCTGCCTCAACAGCCGTTGTACCCGAATCGTAGAACTGGAAACCGCCGAAACGGCCGCCTGTGATTTCGTGAAGTTTTTCAACAAGCTCCATTTTCACCTTTGTTGTAAAGTCATGGCAGTTCATAAGTTTTTTTGCCTGCTCGGCAACAGCCTCACTGATTTTGGGATGACAGTGACCGAGACCTGTTACATATATACCCGATGAAAAATCAAGATATGTATTTCCGTCAACATCTTTCAGTGTGTAGCCGTAGCCTGACTCAAATGCTACGGGGAATAACTGAACCTGACTTGAATAACCCTTCATATACTTGGAACATCTGTTATGATATTCAACGGATTTAGGACCGGGTACTGTGGAAGTAACCATGTTAGGTACCTGGGATAAGTCTATTTTTGCCCAATTTGCGCTCATAATAAATTCTCCTTTATATCAAAATGATTTGCAACATCCTTCTTGTAAAAGCATTATACACGAGTTTTTTCGTTTTGTCAACAATTTTTTTCGAAATATTTTCGATTTTCTTCAAAACGAAAGTTTTTTGCGTTTGTTTTCAACTTCTCTTGACAAAAACGAAAGTTTGGTGTATAGTTAAGTAAAGTGCTTTTATAAATATAATGAGGAGAAAGTTACATGGCTGCTGATAACAGAAGAAAAAAGATACTTGAACTGCTGGATAAAAACGGAAGTGTGCGTGTTACAGAATTAAGCGGTCTTTTCGGCATTTCTGAGGTTACCATAAGAACAGACCTTGCCGACATGGAAAACAAAGGTCTTCTCACACGTGTACACGGCGGTGCGGTAAGCTCATACAAGCCCTACTATAATATGAGCTTCAATCAGCGTATGTCCACCAATCAGGAGCAAAAAGAAGTCATTGCAAAAAAGATTGCCGAAATGATTGAGAACAACGATACCATTATGCTCAATTCCGGCACGACTACGCTTCTGGTTTTCCGCGCCATTCCCCGAGACCTTAATCTGAACATCGTTACAAATTCAATTTCCATTGCACTTGAGGGCACGTCAAACCCCAACTTCAACATAATCCTTCTCGGCGGAATGATAAACCCAAAATACCAGTTCACCTTTGGCGACGATGCAATAAAGCAGTTAAAGTCCTATCACGCAGATAAGCTTGTTCTGTCGGTTGACGGAATAGATGCAGAAAACGGTTTTTCCACCTATTACGACAAGGAAGCACAGATTGACAGAATTATGCTTGAGCAGTCAAGTATAAACATTGTTGCGGCAGACCACACAAAATTTAACAGATGCGCCTTCACAAAAATATCCGAGCTTTCGGTTGCAGATTATATTGTTACCGACACAGGCGTGCCCGAAGCTCTGAAAAACAGGATTACAAAGCAGTCAATTAAAATAAGATAAGCCAAAAAGACAAGCTTTTGCTTGTCTTTTTTATAAATTTAAATTACAGAATATTTAATATACATTGAAATCCCGTTTAATTTGTGATATAATAAATAAGAAAACAGGGGAGGTGCTTTTGTGAATATATTACACATGAAATATGCAGTTGAGGTTGCCAGAGTAGGTTCTCTTAACAAAGCGGCGGAAACGCTTCTTATTGCACAGCCTAATATAAGCCGTTCCATAAAGGAGCTTGAGTCACATCTGGGAATAACAATATTTGACAGAAGTGCCAAAGGCATGACTCTTACACCTGAGGGTGAGGAGTTTATAAACTACGCACAGGGAATACTCAAGCAAATAGACCAGGTTGAAAAAATTTACACATCTGAACATCCCAAAAAACAGATTTTTTCCGCCTGTGTTCCGAGGGCTTCTTATATTGCCGAGGCATTCATACAGTTTTCAAAAACATTGAGTAACAATCCGGCGGAAATATTCTATAAGGAAACCAATTCCCAGCGCACAATAAGCTGTGTACTCAATTCCGACTATAAAATTGGCATAATACGTTATTCCGAAAACTACGATAAATATTTCAAGCAGATGCTTGAAGAAAAGGGACTTTGCTATGAAATGGTTACCGAATTCAAATATCGCCTTATCGTAAGCCGTGACAATCCTCTGTCAGAAAAGGAAGAGATTACCTATGATGATTTGAAGGATTATATTGAAATTGCCCATGCAGACCCGTATGTTCCGACACTTCCGCTTGCAAGAGTCGTCAAGGAAGAGCTTCCGGATAATATAGACCGAAGAATATATATTTTTGAGAGGGCAAGTCAGTTTGGTCTTCTGTCGGAAAATCCCGAAACCTTTATGTGGTGTTCGCTTGTTCCCAAGAAGCATCTCGACAGGTACAATCTTGTACAGAAGGAATGTGTGGACAACAAAAAGCTGTATAAGGATGTGCTGATATACAGAAACGGCTATAAGCTTTCCTCTCTTGACAAGCAGTTTATTACCGAGCTTTGCAATTCAAAAAGGCAGTATTTGTAATTCTTGTATAAAATGATATGACTTTTTAATAGTTTTTCTCACTTCCATGATTACCGCTTCGGCAAGAAACGGTAATCTTTTTTTATGCCTTAAAACACATTAAAAAGGGTATATACAAAACGATATTACCCATACAACATTTTAATTATTCCCAAACTCAAAAAAGTTTGTTAAAATAATAACGAACTTTGAAAGAGGTTCTCCCGAACTTCAAAAAAGCATATACTCGGGAAGAGAAAATGTCGATATAGTTTTAGGAGGATAAAGATGGAAAACAAGACTTATGCAATCGTAGACAGTGTCGAAAAGCTCGAAGAAGCGATTGCAAGAACAAGAAACGCACAGAAGATTTTTGCAACCTACACACAAGAGCAGGTAGATAAGATTTTTCTTGCAGCTGCAAGTGCGGCAAATAAGGCAAGAATCCCTCTTGCAAAGCTTGCGGTTGAAGAAACAGGCATGGGCATAGTTGAAGACAAGGTTATCAAGAACAACTATGCGTCAGAATACATATACAATGCTTATAAGAATACAAAGACCTGCGGCGTTATCGAAGAAGACAAAGCATACGGAATCACAAAGATAGCTGAACCCATAGGTGTTGTTGCGGCGGTTATCCCTACAACAAACCCCACATCTACTGCAATTTTCAAGTGTCTTCTTGCTCTTAAGACAAGAAATGCCATTATTATCTCACCTCATCCGAGAGCAAAGAACTCCACAATTGCTGCTGCAAAACTTGTCCTTGAAGCGGCAGTAAGTGCAGGCGCACCCGAAGGTATTATCGACTGGATTGATGTTCCCTCACTCGAAATGACAAACACTGTAATGAAGGAAGCAGATATTATTCTTGCGACAGGTGGCCCCGGCATGGTAAAGGCTGCTTATTCTTCCGGAAAGCCCGCGCTCGGCGTTGGTGCAGGCAACACACCGGCTATAATTGATGAATCCGCTGACATTCTTCTTGCAGTAAACTCAATCATTCATTCAAAGACTTTTGATAACGGTATGATTTGTGCATCCGAGCAGTCGGTAATCGTTCTCGAGGGTATCTATGATGCAGTTAAGGAAGAATTTGCAAATCGCGGATGTTATTTCCTTAATCCTTCCGAAACAGAAAAGGTAAGAAAGACTATTATTATCAACGGCGCACTCAATGCAAAGATTGTCGGTCAGTCTGCCGCTAAAATTGCTGAGCTTTCAGGTGTTGAAGTACCCGCAGGTACAAAAATTCTTATCGGTGAGGTTGAAAGTGTTGAACTTTCCGAAGAATTTGCACACGAAAAACTTTCTCCCGTACTTGCAATGTACAAGGCACGCAGCTTTGAAGAAGCACTCGATAAGGCGGATGTTCTCGTAAAAGATGGCGGCTTCGGTCACACATCCTCCGTATATCTTAACGAAAAAACGGAAACAGAAAAGCTCGTCGCTTTCACCGCGAGAATGAAGACTTGCCGTATTCTTGTCAATACTCCCTCTGCTCACGGCGGTATCGGCGACCTTTATAACTTCAAACTTGCACCTTCTCTTACACTCGGTTGCGGCTCATGGGGAGGAAACTCGGTATCCGAAAATGTTGGCGTAAAGCACTTATTAAATATCAAAACAGTTGCAGAAAGAAGGGAAAACATGCTTTGGTTCAGATCACCTGAGAAGGTATATATCAAGAAAGGATGTCTCCCTGTTGCACTTGACGAGTTGAAGAACGTTCTCGGCAAGAAGAGAGCATTCATCGTTACAGACACATTCCTTTACGAAAACGGATATACAAAGCCTATTTGCGACAAGCTCGACGAAATGGGTATTGCTCATACAACATTCTTTGACGTACAGCCCGACCCCACACTTCTCAACGCAAAGAACGGTGCTGCACAGATGGCGGCATTCAAGCCCGATACAATTATTGCACTTGGCGGCGGCTCTGCAATGGATGCGGCAAAGATTATGTGGGTACTCTATGAACATCCCGATGCTGACTTTATGGACATGGCAATGAGATTCATTGACATCAGAAAGAGGGTATATACATTCCCAAAGATGGGTGAAAAGGCATACTTTATTGCAATCCCCACATCCGCAGGTACAGGCTCGGAAGTAACACCCTTTGCAGTTATCACAGACGAAAAGACAGGCGTTAAGTATCCTCTTGCAGACTACGAGCTTATGCCCAACATGGCAATTATTGACACAGATTTCCATATGTCTGCACCCCGCGGTCTTACAGCAGCTTCCGGTATTGATGCTGTAACTCACGCAGTTGAAGCGTATGCGGCAATGCTTGCAACCGACTATACAGATTCTCTCGCGCTCGGCTCTCTCAAAACAATTTTCACCTACCTTCCCAGAGCATATGAGAACGGTCAGGTTGACGTAGAGGCAAGAGAAAAGATGGCAAATGCGGCAACAATGGCAGGCATGGCATTCGCCAATGCATTCCTCGGAATCTGCCACTCCATGGCTCACAAGCTCGGTGCATTCCACCACCTTCCTCACGGTGTAGCAAATGCTCTTATGATTGAAGAAGTAATCCGATTCAATGCAGCCGAAGCACCTGTCAAGATGGGTACATTCTCTCAGTACGACCATCCTCACACAAAGGCACGTTATGCTGAAATTGCAGATGCCCTCGGCTTTGGTGGCATGACAGATGATGACAAGGTTGAAGCACTTATCGGAGCTATCAATGACCTTAAGCATAGGGTCGGCATTAAGGACACTATCGCTGAATACGGCATTGACGAAAAGGTGTTCCTTGAAAACCTCGACGAAATGGTGGAACAGGCATTTGACGACCAGTGCACAGGTGCAAACCCCAGATATCCCCTTATGAGCGAAATTAAGCAGATGTATCTCAACGCATACTATGGCAAGCACTTTGCAGAACCCGAAATGCCTGATGCTACACACATTACATCCATTAAGGATGACAGTGCAAAGAAGGCATACCGCAAGTCGGCAAAGAATGCAAAGTAATTTAAGGAGGATAATAAAGATGAAACTTGACAGAGTTATAGCAGTAAGAAATAACAAGACAATCTACCGTGACGCAGATAAGTGCATCAAGGTGTTTGACGAAAGCTACTCCAAGGCGGATGTTCTCAACGAAGCAACTAACCATGCAAGAATAGAAGAAACGGGTCTCAACATCCCCAAAATTCTCGAAGTTACCATGATTGACGGAAAGTGGGCAATTGTTTCCGAGTATATCAAGGGCAAGACACTTGCAAATCTCATGGAAGAGGCTGAAACTGTAGAAAAGAAGGAAGAATATATGAACCTTTTTGTTGACCTTCAGCTTACAGTTCACTCGATGAAAAGTCCGCTTTTAGGAAAGCTCAAGGATAAAATGAACCGCAAAATAAGCGAAACCACACTTGATGCAACAACAAGATACGACCTTCACACAAGACTTGAAGGCATGCCAAAGCATACAAAGGTTTGTCACGGCGACTTCAATCCTTCAAATATAATTATCGCAGAAAACGGAGAACCCTACATTCTGGACTGGGCACATGTAACTCAGGGCAACGCCTCTGCCGATGCCGCAAGAACATATCTTTTGTTTTGGCTTGACGGTAACATAGAGGGTGCGAAGAAGTACCTTGAGCTCTTCTGCGAAAAGTCAAATACCGCAAAGCAGTATGTTCAGAAGTGGATGCCTATTGTAGCAGCCTCACAGTCGGTCAAGGGCAACGAAAAGGAAAGAGAATTTCTTCTCTCCTGGGTTGACGTAGTAGACTACGAATAACGGGTAGCACCCGTGAGCAATTTCGCGGGCTATTCTCGTGCAAATCAAATTTTAAGTGTCGCGAAAATGCCCCGTTTGGTCGGCTTAAACGCAACCGACCAAACTCATAAAAAATATAAATAAACAATTCTTTTCCTGCCGCTTGAACACAAATGGCAGGAAAAGGCGCGTATATAATAAATTCTTTTTGAGAGGTAAATGAAATGAAAATTACTGTTTGTATAGGTTCTTCCTGCCACATCAAGGGTTCCCGTCAGGTTGTTGAAGAACTTCAGTATCTTATTAAGGAAAACGGTCTTTCCGACAAGGTTGAGCTTGGCGGTACATTCTGCATGGGCAAATGCCAGATGGGTGTTTGTGTAACTGTTGACGGAGAATTCTTCTCCGTAACCCCCGAGGATGTTAAGGATTTCTTTGAAACCAACGTAAAAAGCAGGGTGTAAGATATGATTATACAGGTATGTGTAGGCTCATCCTGCCACTTGAAAGGCTCAGCGGAAATTATTGAGCTTTTACAAAAATCAATCAAAGAGTATGACCTTGAATCTGAAATTACTCTCGCCGGTTCATTCTGCATAGGCAAGTGCAACAGAGTGGGCGTGACAATTCAGGTTGACGATGACATCCACACCGGCATAACAATAGAGAATTACAGAGAGTTTTTTAACAACAACGTACTTAATGCAATTAAAGGCGAAAGGAAGTAATCCTAATGTCCAACTGTCTGACACTTAAAAAGTCCAACTGCAAAAACTGTTATAAATGCATAAGACATTGTCCTGTAAAGGCAATTCGTTTTTCGGGCAACCAGGCACACATTATAGGTAACGAATGTATTCTTTGCGGACAATGCTTTGTTGTTTGTCCCCAGAATGCAAAGGAGGTTACAAGCGAGGTTGAAAAGGTAAAGGTGTTCCTTCAGTGTCCGGAACCTGTAATTGTCAGTCTTGCACCTTCTTTTGTTGCAAACTATGAAGGTGTCGGTATTGATTCCATGAGACGCGCACTCAAAAAGCTCGGCTTTTTTGATGTTGAAGAAACTGCTATTGGTGCAACAATAGTAAAGAACGAATACGAAAAGATTGTTTCTGACGGCAACAGAGATATTATCATTACCTCTTGCTGTCATTCGGTAAATCTTCTTATTCAGAAGTATTTCCCGGGAGCTATCGCCTATCTTGCTGATGTTATGTCGCCCATGCAGGCACACTGTCTTGACATAAAGAAGCGTTTCAAGGATGCAAAGACCGTATTTATCGGTCCCTGTGTTGCAAAGAAGGATGAAGCTGAACACTACGCGGGAATAGCTGATGCGGTGCTTACCTTTGACGAGCTCACAGAATGGTTAAATCAGGAAAAAATCGAGCTTGAAAGGGAAGTGGACAAAAATTCTGCTTCACGTGCACGTTTCTTCCCCACAACAGGCGGAATTCTTAAGACAATGGCACTTGACAGTCCCGACTATACATATATTGCAATCGATGGCGTTGAAAACTGTATTGCAGCACTTAAGGACATAGAAAACGGCAATATTCATAAGTGCTTTATCGAAATGTCGGCATGTGCCGGAAGCTGTATCGGCGGCCCTGTTATGGAAAAGCATCACCGTTCACCCGTAAGAGATTATGCGGCGATTTCTTCTTATGCCGGTGAGCGTGACTTTGAAGTGGGCGACTACGAAAGAGCAGAGCTGAGAAAAGAATTTGAAATCATAGAACACAGATATTCAACACCATCTGAAAATGAAATATTCTCGGTGCTTCGTCAGATGGGAAAATTCAAGCCCTCGGATGAGCTTAACTGTGGCTCATGTGGATACAATACCTGCCGTGAAAAGGCGATTGCAATCTGTCAGGGTAAGGCAGAAATATCCATGTGTCTTCCTTTTCTCAAGGATAAGGCTGAAAGCTTCTCGGATTCAATTGTTAAAAACACACCAAATGGTCTTATTGTTCTTAACGAAAATCTCGAAGTTCAGCAGATAAACCGTGCTGCAAGACAGATAATGAATATCCGTTCAAACTCCGATATTCTTGGCGACCAGGTGGTCAGAATTCTCGACCCGTCACTTTTTATTGAAGTAAGAAATACCGGTAAAAATATCACCAACCGCAAAACCTATCTTGCAGAATACAAGAAATACATAGAACAGAACATTGTTTATGACAGAGATTCCCGTCTTATCATCGGCATTATGCGTGACATCACCGACGAGGAATTCCAGAAAGAAAGACGTGAAGTGGTTAAGTCCCAGACTGTTGAGGTTGCAGACAAGGTTGTAGATAAACAGATGAGAATAGTTCAGGAAATTGCCTCGCTTCTCGGTGAAACCGCGGCAGAAACCAAAATTGCTCTCAGTAAGTTAAAGGAGTCGATTCAGAATGAATGATTTATGTGCAGATATCGGCTTTAAGAGCGTAAACCATTACGGTGAAGAATTGTGCGGCGACCATGTTGATGTTGTTGAGCAAGGCGAAGATTCTACGGTAATCGTTCTTGCCGACGGTCTCGGAAGCGGAGTTAAGGCAAGTATCCTTTCAACACTTACCTCAAAAATCATTTCTACCATGATGGCTGAAGGAATATCTCTTGAGGAATGTGTTTCGACGATTGCCGCAACACTTCCTGTTTGTTCTCTTCGCGGTGTTGCGTATTCAACCTTTACAATTATTCATATAAAAAACAATACCTATGCCGAAGTTATTCAGTATGACAATCCTCTTGTGATTGTTCTTCGTAACGGTGTAAACTTCGATTATCCCAAAACAGAGATGAATATTGACGGCAAAAAAATATACAAATCAGTTATACGTCTTCAGGATGAAGATACATTTATTGCCATGAGCGACGGCTGTCCCCATGCAGGTATCGGTCTTGCGTATAACTTCGGCTGGAAGCGCGAAGATATTATTTCGTTTATGGAAACAGTGGCAACAAGCGGATTTACCGCGAAAACACTTTCCACGATTCTTATAAACGAATGTTTTCAGCTCTATGGCGAAAAGCCGGGTGATGATGCGACGGCTTGTGTTGTCAAAATCAGAAAACGTGAGCCCATGAACATTCTTTTCGGTCCGCCCTCCAACCGAGACGACTGCGACAGAATGATGTCTCTCTTCTTCTCAAAGGAAGGCAAGCATATTATCTGCGGCGGAACAACCTCCTCCATTGCGGCAAAGTACCTTGGAAAGCCCCTCAAAGCAAGTCTTACCTTTGAAAAGAGTGATGTGCCTCCGACGGCAGAACTTGAAGGCGTTGACCTTGTAACCGAGGGTGTTATTACCGTCAATAAGGTTCTTGAGTATGCAAAGGACTATCTCGGTGAGAACAAATTCTACGAGCAGTGGAATTTTAAGCGCGATGGTGCTTCGCTTATTTGTCGTTTGCTTTTTGAAGAAGCAACCGATATAAATTTTTATGTCGGCAGAGCCATAAATCCGGCACATCAGAATCCCGACCTTCCCATTAACTTCAGCATAAAGATGAATCTTGTAGAAGAACTGTCAAAGGCATTAAAGCAAATGGGAAAACGCATCAAAGTAAGTTATTTCTAAAGGAGCAGTAAAATGAGAAAATTTGACACAAAGGTTCAGCACTTAAAATATAAGGTTCTCAGAGAAGTTGCAAGACAAGCCTGGAACGATACTCTTTTGGAAAATATCTTCGATATTCCAAAGATGATTGTGCCGGGAAATACTCCTACAATGCGTTGCTGTGTTTACAAGGAAAGAGCCATTCTTTCCGAAAGAGTCAAAATTGCCATGGGTGGAGACAAGGAAAACCCAAATGTAATTGAAGTAATAGAGTCGGCCTGCGACGAATGTCCCGCGGCAGGTTATGAAGTTACAGACTCCTGCAGAGGTTGTCTTGCACACAGATGCGAGGATGTATGTAAGAGGGGGGCAATTTCCTTTGACCACAACCACGTGGCACACATTGATAAGTCAAAGTGCGTAGAATGCGGTGCTTGCGCAAAGGTTTGTCCTTATTCTGCAATTGTCAACAGAAAAAGACCCTGTCAAGTTGCCTGCAAGGTTAAGGCTATTTCCATAAACGAAAGAAATGCGGCGGCAATTGACAACGAAAAGTGTACGGCTTGCGGTGCCTGTGTTTACCAGTGCCCCTTCGGAGCTATCAGCGATAAGTCTTATATTCTTAATGTAATCGACCATATCAAAAAGAGTGAAAACAATACAAAATACAAGGTTTATGCCATTGTTGCCCCCTCGATTTCCAGTCAATTTACGTATGCAAAGCTCGGTCAGGTAATCACGGGTCTTAAAAAGCTCGGCTTCTTTACGGTAATCGAAGCGGCTCTCGGTGCAGACATGGTTGCAATTGATGAAACGTGTGAACTTGTGGAAAAGGGCTTCCTTACAAGCTCATGCTGTCCGGCTTTTGTAAAGTACATAAAGTCAGCCTTTCCCGCTCTTGAAGAGCTTATTTCACATAATCCATCTCCCATGGTTGCACTTGCAAAGTATATTAAGAAGAGCGATGAGAACGCAAAAGTGGTGTTTATCGGTCCCTGTACTGCAAAGAAGGCAGAGGCACAGCTTGAAGAGGTAAAACCGTTTGTCGATACCGTTCTTACCTTTGAAGAGCTTCAGGCGCTGTTTGATTCCAAGGATTTTGATATTACGAATCTTGAGGAGGATGTGCTTGACAATGCTTCCTACTTTGGACGAATCTTTGCAAGAAGCGGCGGCCTTTCGGATGCCGTGGCTCAGGGACTCAAGGAGCTTAAGCTCGACTTTGACCTGAAAGCAATTCCCTGTGACGGTATTGAAGAATGTAAGATTGCACTTCTCAAAAAGAGCAAGAACGTTCTTGATGCAAACTTCATTGAGGGTATGGCTTGTATCGGCGGTTGTATTGGCGGTGCGGGATGTCTTACTCACGGCGAAAAGAATAAAGCCGAGGTTGATAAATACGGCAGAGAAGCATTTGAAAAAACAATCTCTGATGCCGTTTCTGTTTTGAAATAACACGGAGATTTCCCTGTTTATTATTTATTTAAGACCTTGTTCGTTACGCACGGGGTCTTTTAGCTTTCATACGGTAAAAACTGAATTGCATATTGACAAAACAGGTAAATAGTGCTAATGTATTATCATACTGAAAGTCTGGAAACTCACAAAAGGGTGCAACAATGATTTTAATGCTTGAAAAGCTTTTAAAATTATAAATGTCAAAAAATTCTACGGGTGATTAAAATGAAGAATACAGCAACTAAAAATATTGTAATTACATCAATGCTTGCGGCGCTTTGCTGTGTTGCAACCATGATTATCAAAATTCCGTCACCGCTTAACGGCTATCTCAACCTTGGCGACTGTGTGGTACTTCTCTGTGGCTTTATACTGTCTCCCGTGTACGGCTTTCTTGCCGCAGGCATAGGAAGCGGACTTGCCGATATTTTTTCGGGATATGTAGTATATGCTCCGGCGACATTTCTCATTAAAGGCGTCATGGCTCTTATTGCTTACTACGGTCTTAAAGTTTTGAAAAAGAGAACGGGAAGCGCAACTGCGAAAATTATCAGCGGTCTGGCGGCGGAAATAATAATGGTGCTTGGATATTTTGTGTTTGAGGGCATTATGTACGGCTTTATACCTTCGGCGGTAAATATTCCGGCGAACGGTTTGCAGGGTCTTGCAGGACTTGTACTTGGCATAACGCTTGCAAATATATTTGAAAAGCATAATGTTATACGGTAAAACAATTAAAAAATGCTCTGCTTTGACGGCAGAGCTTTTTTGTTTTTTAATAAAACTCAAACATTTCTCAAAAAACTCGCAAACAATCAAGGTATATAATGAACTCACAAAATAAAGAAAAGGAGATTTCAGAAATGTCAAAGCTTACACAGGTAAATGAAAAAATAGCAAAAGGCGTAGTCGAGGGCTACAAGAAAATTGAGAACGGCGTTGTTGGCGGTTATAAGAAAATCGAGAATGGCGTGGTAGAAGGATTTGAAAAGGTGACTGACAAATGTGTTGAAAAGCTTTTTGCCAAAGACGGCGAAACGGTAGAAGAAGCAAAGAAAAGATTGTCTGGTGACAAAAAATAAGAGGATAAATGGATAGGGAAGTATTCAGATACAGCTATTCCGGAAAGAAAAATAGCGAAATTCTTGAAATAAGAAAGAAGTATCAAAATTTTATAAACTTAACAAACAATTATTACAATTCAAAAAAAGAGGTAAACATTATGAATAAAAACGACAAAGATTTTCTTGTTCAGAAAATCCGCACACAGTACACAGAAAAAGAACATACAGAAATTGATTCCCTGAAGGAACTTGACTGCAAGGTAAAAAGACCTGCCAACATTTTCGCTTATATTTTCGGCAGCCTTTCCGCTATCATTATGGGTAGCGGTATGAGCCTTGTTATGACAGACATAGGAAGTACAATCGGCTTGGAAAGTCCGATGATTCCCGGTATCGCTATCGGCGTTGTCGGTATGCTTATGGCTATAATCAACTATCCGATTTATAAAGGAATTCTCGGCTCTCGCCGCAGAAAATATGCAGATAGAATCATTTCTCTCAGCGATAGAATTATGAAAGGTTAAATCAAAAACAAGCGAGGTGCATTTTTAGCATCTCGCCTTTTACTTTTTTAAAAAACGAAGAAACTTAAACAAAACTTTAACATTTGCATGTTATAATTAAAAAGTAAACTGAAGTAATATGCGGAGGGAACAGGAATGTTTAAGATATTGGTTGTTGAAGATGACAGAGAACTTAACAAGACGGTCTGTTCGTTTTTAAACCACAGTGGATATGAGGCTGTGGGATGCTTTGGTGCAAATCAAGCATATGATGCTATGTATGAGAATATGTTTGACCTTATAGTTTCCGACATTATGATGCCGAAGATTGACGGCTTTGAATTTGCGAGAACTGTCAGAGAACTCAATTCAGACATTCCCATTTTGTTTATGACAGCACGCGATGATATTGCTTCAAAGCAAAGAGGCTTCAGAATAGGGGTTGATGACTATATGGTAAAGCCCATTGACCTTGATGAGCTGTTTTTGCGCATCGGAGCACTTTTACGTCGTGCCAAAATAGCACAGAGCAGAAAGCTCGAAATAGGTGCGTTTACGATGGATGCGGATGAACATACTGCATACCTTGACGGAGAAGAAATCTCACTTACCAACCGTGAGTTCAGTATTCTGTACAAACTTCTCAGCTACCCCAAAAAGAGCTTTACCAGAACTCAGCTCATGGATGAGTTTTGGGATGCCGATACTGAAACTGCACCGAGGGCGGTGGATGTATATATGACAAAGCTGCGTTCAAAATTTGCCCATTGTGAGGATTTTGAAATCAAAACGGTTCACGGACTCGGCTACAAGGCGGTGATAAAGTGAAAAAGAGCGGTATTGTAAAGAGCGTTTTTAAATGGCTCAACAACTATTTTTTGTTCTTTTTGCTGGTTGCCTTTGTAATCACCTGCTGCACCATGCTGTTTGTATCAACCTTGAGGGACAGCCTGAATATTACACTTACCGATGAAAACATAAGTGCTGCCGCAAAGCTCACCTTTTGGAATGTGGTGCTTCTTACTCTTATTTTTACGGTGATTGACGCGGTGCGAAGAAAACTTACGGTAGAACGCCCCGTAAAGAGAATTGTTGAAGCTGCAGAAAAAATCGTAAAGGGTGACTTTTCGGTTCGAATTAAACCTCAGAGTAAATTCGGTGCAGATGACAGTTTCAAACGTGTTATTGAGTGTTTCAACAAAATGGCTGAAGAACTCGGAAGTGTAGAAACACTGCGCACCGATTTTATAGCAAACGTATCCCATGAAATGAAAACGCCCCTTGCCGTTATGCAGAATTACGGAACACTTCTGCAAACTCCGCATCTTTCCGAAGAACAAAGAATGGAATATGCAAAAGGCGTAACAGACGGCTCTCGCAGACTTGCGGACATGATGACAAACATATTAAAGCTCAATCGTCTTGAAAATCAGAAGATTTATCCCAAAACAGAGGAATTTGACTTAGGTGAGCAACTTTGCGAATGTCTTTTGCAATTTGAGAATGTATGGGAAACATCAAATATAGAAATTGAAACTGACATTGCCGAAAATGTTATAGTCCGGGCAGATGCCGAGCTTTTGAGCCACGTATGGAACAATCTTTTTTCCAATGCCTTTAAGTTTACAGAAGCCGGAGGCTGTGTCAGCGTGACGCTTACCGCAACCGACCATCACGCCGTAGTGAAGGTGAAAGATACCGGCTGCGGAATGAGTAAAGAAGTGGGAGAGCGTATTTTCGAGAAATTCTATCAGGGAGACACGTCACATTCTGTGCAGGGGAATGGATTGGGACTTGCTCTGGTAAAGCGTGTGATTGATATTATGCAGGGAGAAATCGGTGTCGAAAGCGTTGTAGGAGAGGGCTCTACCTTCACGGTGAGAATACGGAGGGCATAGTATGGACTTGAAGAAAATAGGGCGTGCTTTGCTATTTCCTCATATTGCGATTATGATAATGCTTGTTCCGATTGCGACTGTTTTTCTTGTATATTCAATGGTGTTTATAGCAACCGAATCGCCTGCCGCGATTATTTCTTATGTGCTTGCTTTTTATACTTTAACTGTCTGGTGTTTTAAAATTCCGTATTTAATCCGTTTTTTTAAAGAGTTCAAGAATGAAAACAAGTATGCAAGACGCTGGCTTGATGATACTCGTCTCAGAGTGAATGTTTCGCTGTACGGTTCGCTCATATGGAACACGGCATATGCTGTTTTTCAACTGGGACTTGGCTTTTGGCATCACTCATTCTGGTATTATTCAATGGCAGGATATTATATTGCACTTGCCGTAATGCGCTTTTTTCTGGTTGGTTATACGAGAAAACATTCGCCGGGAGATAACTTACGCCGTGAGCTTGTCAGATACCGTGCTTGCGGAATAATATTTCTTTTGATGAATCTGACTCTGTCTGTAATGGTTTTCTTTATGATATATTGGAACCGTACCTTCAACCACCATGAAATTACCACCATAGCAATGGCGGCATATACATTTACTTCCTTTACCTTTGCCATTGTAAATATGGTAAAATACCGAAAGTTCAACAGTCCCGTATACTCGGCATCAAAGGGGGTAAGCCTTGCGGCGGCGTGTGTTTCAATGCTGACCCTTGAATCGACGATGCTTACAACCTTTGGTGACGGAAGTATGGATTTGTTAACACGCCGTCTTTTCCTCGGCTTAAGCGGGGGAGCAATATCGGTGTTTATCGTTGTGATGGCGGTGTTTATGATAATTCAGAGTAGCAAAAGATTGAAGCAGTTAAAAGAACAAAAGGAGTTTTAATACAATGGATAACAACGAAAACAAAGCCTTTAATTACACTTATTCCGCAAAGGAGCAGGAGGAAGTGAAGAATATACGCAAAAAGTATCTGCCCCGGGAGGAAGATAAAATGCTCCTTTTAAGGCGGCTTGATGAGAGCGTTTATCAAAAGGCATCCGCCATAGCCCTTATTGTTGGTATTATCGGAGCGCTTGTTATGGGTGTCGGCATGAGCTGCTGTATGGTGTGGGCAGGTGTTTGGTTTATACCCGGGATTATCGTCGGAATTGCAGGCATTGCTCTTGTTTGCCTTGCATATCCTGTGTATAATAAAACCTTGAAAAAAGAAAGAGAAAGAATTGCTCCCGAAATAATACGCCTTACGGATGAGCTTATGAAATAAAAATTGTAACTTAATTTAAACATTTGCACGCGATACGTTGACAAATTCTACAATAAATTGTATAATTCGAACTGTAGATAATAAATGTAAAGGTAGGAGTTATTATTATGGCTGATACATTTCAGAAATTCAAGGATTCAACGAGTCGTGCGATAACAAGAATAAGCGTTAAGACATCGTCTTCCCTTGAAAAATCAAAAATCAAGATGCACATTGAATCTATTACAAAGGATGTGCAGCAGCTGACGTATGAAGTGGGCGAATTATTATATGCTTTGTGGCTTCAGGGAGAGTCTTCAAGTGGGGCACTCACAGCAAAGCTGGAGCTTATAAAGCAGAAGAAGGATGAAATCGAGCAGCTTACTGTTGAACTCAATTCCATTGATGCCCGTGACAACGAAATTCTTGGCAACAAGGTGGCGACCTGTCCCGGATGCGGTGCAGAATGTGACACCACTTCAAAGTTCTGTCGTAAGTGCGGATATAAACTTCAGTAAATAATGGCAACACAGGGCTTTAAAAGAACAAAACTTGCCTGCTATTCGGCATATTTTACCATGTCCACAGTATTCTGTCTGCCGCCGCTTCTCTTTGTAACCTTTCATGAGATGTACGGCATTTCCTGGACACTTCTCGGCACGCTTGTGCTTGTGAATTTCTGTACACAGATGCTTGTGGATTTGTTTTTTTCATTCAACTCGCAGATTTTCAATGTAAAAAAACTGACATCGGTTATGCCGCTTATAACTTCTGTCGGTATGCTTGTATATGCACTTGTGCCGACATTCTTTCCGCAGTATGCTTTCCCGGGACTTGTTGTGGGAACGGTGATTTTTTCCGTTTCGTCGGGACTTTCGGAGGTTTTTCTTAGTCCTGTAATTGCGGCGATTCCCTCTGATAATCCTCAGCGTGAAATGAGCCTTTTGCACTCGCTGTATGCTATCGGAGTTTTCACCATTATAGTTTTCAGTACGGTGTCACTTCGTATAATCGGAAATGTAAACTGGATGTATCTTACCCTCTTTTTTGCACTTTTGCCCATTGTAACATCCGTTCTTTTCATGAGTTCTCCTTTCCCTGACATGAATAAGGAAAGTGTATTTTCTGCAAATAAAAACGAAAAGGGCAAAAGAATCGAACTTGTACTCTGCTTTGGCTGTATCTTTTTTGGGGCATGTGCCGAGAATGTTATGACAAACTGGATTTCCGGCTTTATGGAAAGCGCACTCGGAATAAATAAAACGGTTGGCGACATTCTTGGTATGGCTATGTTTGCGGTAATGCTGGGAAGTGCAAGAATTGCCTACGCAAAATTCGGAAAGAATATCTTTAATGCTTTACTTTTAGGTATGGCAGGTTCCTCTGTCTGCTATCTTGTGGCAGGTTTTTCGTCAAATGTTCTGGTTGCGTTTATCGCCTGTATCATGACAGGTTTTTGTGTGGGAATGCTCTGGCCCGGCTCTCTTATCATGATGGAGGAAAATGTTCCCGGTGTCTCAGTTGCGGCATATGCACTTATGGCGGCAGGAGGAGATCTTGGCTCGTCGGTTGCGCCCCAGCTCATGGGGGCGGTGGTTGACGCTGTTTCGGTAAGTGACTTTGCCGCAAGAATGAGTGTTGCTATGAACATTTCGCCCGAGCAGATAGGCATGAAGGCGGGTATGCTTGTAACTGCGGTATTCCCCTTAATCGGAACACTTCTTGTGCTTTTTGTAATAAAATATTTCAAAAAGGCAAGGTCTTAAAAAATACATATGGTTTTGTGACCATGGCACGCATTGTGTGCTATGGTCTTTTCTTTTTGCAAAAGGTGAAATATTTTTCTGTTGACAGTATAATATCGCTTTATTTGTTCCAAAATACTACAGTATAACAAGAAATTTGGAGGAAATAAAATGAAGACAGAAGCATTTGGCGTTTTGCAGAGGGTCGGACGTTCCTTTATGCTACCGATAGCACTTCTTCCCGTTGCAGGACTTCTCTTGGGTATAGGCTCGTCCTTTACAAATCCCACAACACTTGAAACCTACAGGCTGACAAAACTCATATATGAGGGTGGACTTCTTTATACTATCCTTGATATTATGAGTAAAACGGGAAGCGTTGTGTTTGACAATCTGCCGCTTCTTTTTGCCATGGGCGTGGCAATCGGTATGGCAAAGAGGGAGAAGGAGGTTGCGGCGCTTTCGGGTGCTATTGCATATCTTATTATGAACGCTTCCATCAGTACCCTTATTGCCTCCCACGGCGGGGTTGAATCCATGGCACCCAATTCCACAACAACCTCACTTGGTATAACAACACTGCAAATGGGTGTTTTCGGCGGTATTATCGTGGGACTTGGTGTTGCGGCACTCCATAACAGATTTTATAAAATACAGCTGCCACAGGTGCTTTCATTCTTTGGCGGAACAAGATTTGTGCCCATTATCTCATCACTTGTATATCTTCTTGTGGGCGTTCTCATGTATTTTGTATGGCCGATAGTACAGAGCTGGATTGCATCTCTCGGAAACCTTGTTCTCGAATCGGGCTATTTTGGCACATGGATTTACGGCGTTATCGAAAGAGCGCTCATTCCCTTCGGACTTCACCATGTTTTCTATATGCCCTTCTGGCAGACAGAACTCGGCGGTGCAATGGTTATTGACGGAAATCTCATTCAGGGAGCGCAGAATATTTATTTTGCACAGCTTGCCTCAAAGAGTACACAGCAGTTTGCGGTAGAAGCAACAAGATTTATGTCGGGTAAATTCCCCTTTATGATTTTCGGTCTTCCTGCGGCGGCATATGCCATGTACAGAGCCGCACGCCCCGAAAAGCGAAAGGTGGTCGGAAGTCTTCTTCTCTCGGCGGCAATTACAAGTATTCTCACGGGTATTACAGAGCCTCTGGAATTCACCTTTCTCTTTGTTGCACCCATAATGTACGCCGTTCACTGCGTACTTGCAGGTCTCTCGTTCATGCTCATGCACATATTGAATGTCGGCGTTGGCATGACGTTTTCGGGAGGTCTTATAGACCTTACGCTTTTCGGTATTTTGCAGGGAAATGCAAAAACAAACTGGATTTGGGTTGTAGTTGTAGGTCTTGGCTATGCACTGATTTACTATCTTGTTTTCTACTTTATGATAACAAAAATGAATCTCAAAACTCCGGGACGGGAAGCTGACGACGAGGAAACAAAGCTGTATACAAGAGCAGATGTAAACGAGAGAAAGCAGAGACTTGCGGCGGGAGAAAATACCAGCCGTCTTATAGTTGCAGGTCTTGGCGGAAAGAGAAATATTTCCGACATCGACTGCTGTGCTACACGCCTTCGTATCACCGTCAAGGATGAGAGTCTTGTAAATGATTCACTTCTTAAGGAAAGCGGAGCTTCGGGTGTAATTCATAAGGGCAATGGTGTTCAGGTGGTGTACGGACCGCAGGTGTCTGTTGTCAAGAGTAACTTGGAGGACTTTCTCGACTCACCCGAAAGCGAGAATATAAATATTGAAGCTGCAAAGCCTTCGCAACAAGCCGCTTCTGTCGCAAAAAATGCAAAGCCCTGCACTCTTTATTCTCATCTTACAGGAAGAGTCGTAGCGCTTTCGGACGTAAAGGACGAAGCCTTTTCTGCAAAAATCCTCGGTGAAGGTGTGGCGGTTGTTCCCGATGAGGGAATTCTTCATTCTCCTTGCGACGGCAGGATTGAAAAGGTGTTTGACACAAAGCACGCACTCAATATTGTTTCTGATGAGGGCTGTGAAATTCTTCTTCACATCGGACTTGATACAGTAAAGCTCTCGGGAAAATTCTTTACGGTGCATGTAAAGGACGGAGATAAAATTCATAAAGGCGACAAGCTCATAACCTTTGATTTAAAAAGTATCAAAAAGGAAGGCTTCGATATAACAACTCCCATGGTTATCTGCAACAGCGAGGATTATGAAGAAATACGAACCGTTTGTAAGGATAATGTGTCTGCGGGAGAAAAGGCAATAGAAGCTAACTGAAAAGAGGAAAAAACATGAAATCTTTCACCTATGTAATTAAAGATGAAACGGGAATACACGCAAGACCTGCAGGTCTTCTTTCAAAACTTGCAAAGAAATTCTCAAGTGAAATAATGATAGAAAAAGATAAAAAAACTGTAAATGTGACAAGACTCATGATGCTTATGGGACTTGGGGTAAAGTGCGGTGATACCGTGACTGTGACTGTCACGGGTGACGACGAAGAGACGGCATTTGAAGAAATTTCGGAATTTTTCAAGAGAAACCTTTAAGAAGGGAGAGCGGCGAAGTGACAAACTTTTACGGCAAGGGTGTCTGTGGCGGAATTGCACTCGGAAAAGTGTATGTGGCTGATAGAGAAAGACGGCATATTCGCCGTATCGGAATTAAAGATGTAAAAGAACAGCTCGGAAGATTTGAAACGGCAAAGGAAAAGGCAAGAGAGCAGCTTTCACACATCTATGAAAAGGCACTCATTGAGGTCGGAGAAACGAATGCCGAGATTTTCAGCATCCATATGATGATGCTTGAGGATGAGGACTACAACGAGTCGGTAATAAATATTATCGAAACGCAAAAGGTAAATGCAGAATATGCAGTCGATGTCACGGGCGAAAATTTTGCAAGAATGTTCGCAAATATGGACGATGCATATATGCGTGCAAGACAGGCGGATGTCAGAGATGTTTCGCAGAGAATTGTATCGTGTATGAGCGAGGGTGAAGAAAAAGAAGGAGAAATGGACGACAATGTCATTGTGTGCGCCCATGACCTTTCGCCCAGTGAAACGGTAGTGCTTGACAAATCAAAGGTACTCGGCTTTGTCACAAGTCACGGCTCATCAAATTCCCACACGGCGATACTTGCAAGAAACATGGCTTTGCCTGCCGTAATAGGTGTCGGGGATAAATTTCTTGAGAGTATAGATGACGGTGATTTTATAATAGTAGACGGCTATGACGGAAGAATAATAGTAAACCCCGACGGTGAAACAATAGAGGCATACAAGAAAAAAAGACAAAAGGATTTACACAAAAAGGAGCTTCTCAAAAACCTCAAAGGAAAAGAAAATGTAACCCTTGACGGCAGAAAGATAAATATATATGCCAATATCGGCTCTGCCGAAAATATAGGAGATGTGCTCTATAATGACGCAGGGGGAATAGGACTTTTCAGAAGTGAATTTTTGTATCTTGAAAGAGAGGATTTTCCGAGCGAGCAGGAGCAGTTTGAGGTTTATAAAACCGTGCTTGAAAGCATGGCGGGTAAAAAGGTTGTAATTCGTACTCTTGATATAGGTGCAGACAAGCAGGCTGAGTATTTCTGCCTTGAAAAGGAGGAGAACCCGGCTCTCGGGCTTCGTGCCATAAGAATTTGTCTTACCCGTCCCGAGATTTTCAAAACACAACTTCGCGCTCTCTACCGTGCCTCTGTTTACGGCAATCTTGCCATAATGTTTCCCATGATAGTAAACGTATGGGAGATAGAGAAAATTTTTTCTCTCTGCGAAGAAGTGAAAAAGGAGCTTTGTGAGGGCGGAATAAGATACAGCGAAAACGTGGAAATCGGCATTATGATTGAAACACCTGCCTCGGCAATAATCAGTGATATTCTCGCACCAAGGCTTGACTTTTTCAGTATCGGAACAAACGATTTGACACAGTATACCCTTGCCTGTGACAGACAGAATCCGTCTTTGGAGCAGTTTTGCGACACACATCACACAGCGCTTCTTCGGCTTATAAAATATGCCTGTGATAGCGCCCATAAAAACGGAGCATGGGTAGGCATATGCGGAGAGCTTGCTTCTGACACATCACTTACAGAAGAGTTTATAAAAATGGGTATAGATGAGCTTTCGGTGTCACCCTCGCAGGTGCTTTCTGTCAGGGAAAAGGTCAGAAGTATAAGAATTGAATAGAGAAAAGACGGCTTCTGCCGTCTTTTTTATGCATAGGCTTGACAAAAGCTTTTTTCTGTGCTACAATACATTTAACAATTAAGTTAAATGTTAAATGAGGTAGATTTAATGTCGTTTCAAAATACAATAAAGGCATTGTCCGACCCTGTAAGGCGTGAAATTCTCAATATGTTAAAACTGGGTAGAATGCCGGCAGGTCAGATTTGCGAAAAATTCGATATAAGCGATGCCGCCATATCAAGACACTTGTCGGTGCTGAAAGAAGCAGACCTCGTGCGTGATGAAAGATGCGGAAAATTCATATACTATGAGATTAACACCTCTGTGCTGGAGGAAATAATGCTTTGGATAAAATCGCTGAAAGGAGATGCGGGTAATGAATAAGAAGAGAATTATTGTAACAAGCCTTGTGATTTTGCTCCCCATGCTTGCAGGAATTTTTATGTGGAATATGCTTCCTGAAAGTATACCTGTACACTGGAACTTTGAGGGCGAAATTGACGATTATGCCAGTAAAGCCTTTGCGGTTTTCGGTCTGCCGCTTATTATGCTTGGCGCGCATCTTATCTGTTCTCTTGCTACACTTGCTGACCCAAAGACGCAAAATTTCAATTCTAAGATGTTGGGAATTGTTCTTTGGATTTGCCCTGTTTTGTCAATTCTTTGCATGACGGCATGCTATTCGGCGTCATTCGGCTTTGATGTAAGGGTCGAATTTATAATTCCTCTTTTCATGGGTGTGCTTTTTCTGATTATCGGCAACTATCTTCCAAAATGCAAACAGAATTATACAATCGGAATAAAAGTGCCCTGGACGCTTAACAGCGAGGATAACTGGAATAAAACCCACAGACTTGCAGGTATCATCTGGACAGCAGGCTCTGCCATTATAATTGTCGGCTCATTCTTCAAGAAAGCGGTGATTTTTACCACCTTTGTTCCAATAGTCATTATGGTGTTTGTTCCCATAATCTATTCTTATCTTTATTACAGAAAACACGGTGAAAAATAATTACGGGGTGCTTATATGAAAAGAACTACTGTACCAAAGTATTATAAAACAGACGGCTTTGAGAATATAAACGGATTTTCTGTGTCCTGTAACCTTGTAAGAGAAAAGTATAATGTTCATCAGCATGAATACTTTGAGCTTGAACTGATAATTGAGGGAGAAAGTGTTCACACCCTCAACGGAGAAAAGTGCAATATTTCAAAGGGAGATGTGATTTTTGTTACTCCCATGGACCGACACGGCTATGAGAGCTGTTTTATAAGGACTTACACAATACACTTTTCAGGGGCAAATTTAAGTCCCATTTTCAAAAATGCACTTTCCTTGGGCAAAAACAGAATAATAAAAAATGTCGATACGGTTACACAGAACTATTTTAAACTTGCACATAAATTCTTTATGGAGACGGGGGCAAAGTACAGGGACATAAAAATAAAAAATCTCGTTGAGCTGATACTCCTCGAGCTTATGCCGGATATTTTTGCAGAGTCTGAAAAAATGCCTCTTATCAATGACAGACTTACCGAAGCAATTGGATATATCAATGTTAATTTCACAAACGAGATAACCCTTGGCACAATTGAAGGTCTTTTCGGACTTTCGGGTGCATACTTCAGCCGCGCCTTTAAAAATAGAGTGGGCAAGACCTTTGTGAACTACATCTCGGAAAAGAGAATTGAGTACGCGAAAAAATTGCTTCTTTCAGGGGAAAAGGTAATTGATACCTGTTATGAGTGCGGTTTTTCAAGCGAGAGAAATTTTGCAAGGCGTTTTCGCGAGCTTGTAGGCATGACTCCCAAGGAATATGTACTCAATTCAAAAAAAGAATTCTCTGAGTCTTGACAAAACGGTAAGTATGTGGTATACTCCCGTTTGTGAAGTGAATAGTGTAACTTGCCACCGGGTAAGTAAAAATGTTTTTTGAGCATTTGCATGTGCATCGTTAGGTCTTTGAAGATGTGCAGGTAAATGCTTTTAGTTTTGTCGGAGGAAAAAATGAAAATCAAAAATCCTTTTTTGCTGCTTAATAAATTTGAAATGGCACTTTGGCTCTCGTCCGTGTTTGTTGTAATTCTCTCGTATGTTCTCTCGGGCTTTGAGGGTACGGCAAATACAATTTGCTCGATAATTGGAGTTACGGCTCTTATTTTCGTTGCAAAGGGTCATGTTCTCGGTATGGTTCTGTGTATAATCTTTGCGGCGTTTTACGGACTCATATCTCTGCATTTCCGCTACTACGGAGAGCTTATAACCTATGTGGGAATGACGCTTCCAATGGATGTTTTTGCCCTTGTTTCCTGGATAAAAAATCCGTATAAGGACACCCACGAGGTAAAGGTTGCAAAAATGACACATGGACAGATGGTTTTCATGTGGGTTGCGGCTGTCGTTGTAAGCGCAATATTCTATTTTCTTCTCGGTGCGCTTTCAACGCCAAATCTCGTGTTCAGCACAGTTTCCGTCACAACGAGCTTTCTCGCCGTGGCACTCACATATTTCAGAAGTCCCTACTATGCCCTTGCATATGCGGCAAATGACGTGGTGCTTATTGTACTCTGGACACTTGCCTGCTTTGAGGATTTGTCCTATGTCCCAATGGTTATGTGCTTTGTGATGTTCCTTGCAAATGACCTTTACGGGCTTTATAACTGGAAAAAGATGCAAAAAAGACAGACAGAATAAAAGAATCCCTATGTGTTTAATGCACATAGGGTGTTATTTTTCTATTCGTTTATATGTTCAAGTCCCATTTCGATAATTGTTCGAACATGGTCGTCCGAGAGGGAATAGAACACCGTCTTTCCGTCGCGGCGACACTTTACAAGCTTTGCCTTTCTGAGGATTGCAAGCTGGTGGGAGATTGCCGAGCTTGTCATGCCCAGAACCTCTGCAAGACCGCAGGTGCAGGCTTCTGCTTCAAAGAGAACAAAAAGAATTTTCATTCTCGTCGAATCTCCGAACATTTTGAATAGCTCGGCAAGGTCGAAAACAAGCTCGTCCTCAGGCATGTCGTCTGCGATTTTTTTAAGCAAATGTGTGTGAACCTCCTCGTCGTTGTGACAGGGGTAAAGGTTTTCTTTGTTTTCCATATTTCTCTCCTACAAGTTTTTTACATTAAGTGTTCTTATTGCATTGAGTACGGCAATTACCATGACTCCTACATCCGCAAATATTGCAACCCACATGTTTGCAATGCCGACGGCACCGAGAATAAGACAAAGTATCTTTATGCCGATTGCAAAAACAATGTTCTGATAGACAATGGTCATGCACTTTTTTGAAATGTTTATCGCCTTTGGTATTTTTTCGGGGTTGTCGTCCATGAGAACGATGTCGGAAGCCTCTATTGCCGCATCAGAACCGATTGTACCCATGGAAATGCCAACATCCGCACAGGAAAGTACCGGCGCATCGTTAATACCGTCGCCAACAAAAATCAGCTTTTGCTCAGCACCCTTTTCGCTTATCAGCTTTTCCACAATTTCAACCTTGTCATTTGGTAAAAGCTCGGAAAAGAATCTGTCAATACCAAGCGTTGAAGCAACCTTCTGCGCTACTTCTCTACTGTCACCCGTCAGCATTATACATTCTGTGATGCCTGTTTTTTTCAGAGCTTTGATTGCGTTATCCGAACCGTCCTTTATTATGTCGGATATGATAATGCACCCCGAATATTTTCCGTCTATGGAAATGTAAACTGCTGTGCTTTGATTTTCGCATTTTTCGAAGTCTACTCCTGACTCTCTGAGAAGAAGCGGCTTTCCGACAAGAACTTTTTTGTTGTCAATCACAGCACTTATGCCCATTCCCGAAATCTCACTTATATCTGAAATTCTGCCTCTGTCAATCTCTTTGCCATAGGCTTTTTTCAGGCTTTCTCCAATCGGATGGGTAGAAAAACTCTCGGCGTATGCCGCATATTCCACAAGCTCACTTTCAGATAAGCCGATGGGGTGAATTTCCGTCACCTCAAAAACTCCTTTAGTGAGAGTGCCTGTCTTGTCAAACACGGCGATTTTTGTTTTTGACAAGGTTTCGATGAAGTTTGAGCCTTTTATGAGAATTCCCTCTGAGCAGGCACCGCCGATGCAAGCAAAAAAACCGAGAGGGATTGAGATAACAAGTGCGCAGGGACAGCTGATTACAAGAAATGTCAGCGCTCTGTAAACCCATTTTGAAAACTCCCATGAGCCTGTGGAAATCACACTCAAAAAGGGCGGAATAAGTGCGAGAGCAAGGGCGGAAAAACAAACTACAGGAGTGTAAACCCTTGCAAACTTTGTGATAAAATGTTCGGATTTTGATTTTCTCGACGAGGCATTTTCCACAAGTTCCAGAATTTTTGAGGCGGTGGATTCTCCGAATTCCTTTGTTGTCTTTATGAAAACAGGACTTGAAAGGTTTATGACGCCGCTTACAATTTCGTCGCCTTCACAAGCGTTTTTTGGCACAGCCTCACCCGTAAGCGCCGATGTATCAAGACTTGTGCTGCCCTTTACAATAACGCCGTCAATGGGTACTCTTTCTCCTGGTTTTACAATAATTGTACTTTCGATTTCAACCTCGGCCGGGTCAACCATATTTATACTGCCGTCAGAAAGCACGAGATTTGCAGTGTCCGGGCGTATATCCATAAGGGAAGAAATATTCTTTCTGCTTTTGCCCACGGCAATGCTTTGAAAAAGCTCGCCAATCTGATAAAACAGCATAACGGCAACACCCTCGGTATATTCTCCCAAAATCATGGCACCGACAGTTGCCGCAGCCATAAGAAAATTCTCGTCAAAGGGCGAAAGATTTATTATTCCGTGCAGAGCATCAATAAGTATGTCGTAGCCGATGATAAAGTAGGGGATAAGAAAGAGAAGTAGCTTTGTTATTTTGTGGGTGGTGGGAAGAATAATCGCTAAAATCAGAAAAATAGCGCCGAGAATCAGGCGGTAGAGTATTTGTTTTTGTTTTTTTGTCATATAGAAAACCTCGATTCCATGGATTCTGCCGTCAGCTTGACGGCAAGTGTGTTACTTTTGACTCAGCAAAAGTAACCAAAACTGCCCACTCTGCAAAAAATTACCGCTACGCTCAGATTTTTTGCGTAGCCGTGGAGGCTTGCCCTCAACAAATTGTTGGAAAAAGCTCCTTTTTGCTCTCACTAATAATCGTGGTTTGCCTCGCAAAGCGAGGCTATAGCCTGCCATACGGCAGGCAAATACCGCCTAAGTAGAGAGAAAAAACACAAACTTTCTCTTTACTGCGTAGAGATAAAAAAGAGCCACCACGGCTCGTGTCGAATGTTACGGAGCGAAGCGAAGTATTCGACACATGAGTGGAGATTTTTTGGTTTCTTTTGCATCGGGGCAAAAGAAACTCGGCACTGCTGTGCCGAAATTTTTTTAAAACTCTATCTCGCAGTCTCTCTCAACCTTTTTGCAGGCCTTCAGGACCTCTGTCATAACAGTCTTCTCGTCAGCACCGTCTTCAAATTCAACCGTCATTTTCTGTGCCATAAAGCTGACAGTTGCGCACTTTATTCCCTGAATTTTGTTTGCTGCATCCTCCATTTTTTGTGCACAGTTTGCACAGTCCACTTCAATATTGTATTTCTTTTTCATACTAATTCCTCCTGATATTTCAGAAAACGATTGAACAATCATTCAATCGTTTTCTCTATTATATGCTGAAAATTTGAATTTGTCAATAGGGAAAAGAAAAAACACCCGTTGCAAAAAATCACATTGGGTGTTACTCTTTTTCAAATTTAATTATGTCGTTTATCTCGCAATCAAGTGCATAGCATAAGGCATCAAGCGTTTTGGTGTTTATAGCTTGTCCCTTTTTGATGCGGTAAAGGGTGTTAGCTGAAAACCCCTGCTTGAATATCAGATAGTATTCTGTAAGCCCTTTTTTGTAAAGGGTTTCATAAAACGGCTTATAACTTATCATCATTATCACCAAATTGTTTGTTTTTTCTATGTTAATTTTATCATACTTAACCTATTGACTATACTTAATAAATTGAGTATAATATTGTTATTATTTTGATTGGAGGGAAAAGGATGAAATT
The DNA here is from genome assembly GCA_017456765.1 of Clostridia bacterium. Classification (GTDB taxonomy): domain Bacteria; phylum Bacillota; class Clostridia; order Oscillospirales; family CAG-382; genus UMGS1387. Next base: position 41,612 of record JAFTIR010000003.1, read on the forward strand.
CGTATATGTGTTTTTGATGGTTTTGCTGCTTATAGCATTAGCAGTAATGAGTTATTTATTTATCCTTTTCAAACGTATTGCAACAATTGATTTGATGACAGGTCTTAAAAACAGAAATGCTTATGAAATAAAACTGAAACAGCTTGGCAGGAAGCTTAAAAACGAAGAGGCATGGATTGTGATTTATGATGTTGACAGTCTGAAAGCGCTGAATTTCAGAGGCGGTCACTTAATGGGAGATAGGGCGATTATAGCGGTTGCGGATACACTTAAAGGCGTGTTTTGCGAAAAAGCCTATTCAATTTTCAGAATCGGTGGGGATGAGTTTGTGGTAATTGCCGTGGATGCCAGCGAAGATGAGCTAAAGATAAAAATTTCAAAAACAGAGTCGATACTTGAAGGCTTTTCAGCTTCAAAGGGGTACGCAAGAATCAATTACGGAAGTGAAAATTCATATAGCACTGCCTTTAAGAGGGCAGATGAAATGTTGTTTAAGGAAAAGAAAGAAAAAGTTAAATAGAGATAAAAAACTCCCGTCAAGTGTAAAAACTTAACGGGAGAATCTTTATATTGTTTTTTGTTGCCGAGAGCCTTAAGCACGACCTACAGAACCGAAGAGTTCCATCTTTTCCTTAACGGTAGCCTTGATTGCTTCAACGCCGGGAGCGAGAACCTTTCTGGGGTCAAAGCCCTTGCCTACAAGGTCCTTGCCTTCTTCAAAGTACTTTCTTGTAGCTGCTGTAAAGCTGAGCTGACATTCTGTGTTTACATTGATTTTGGAAACGCCAAGAGAAATAGCCTTCTTAATCATGTCCTCGGGGATACCTGTACCGCCGTGGAGAACGAGGGGCATCTTTCCGACCTTTTCGGAAACGGCTGCAAGTGTTTCAAAGGAAAGACCCGGCCAGTTTTCGGGATACTTGCCGTGGATGTTGCCAATGCCTGCTGCGAGCATTGTAACGCCGAGGTCTGCAATCATCTTACATTCGTTGGGGTCTGCACATTCGCCTGCACCAACAACGCCGTCTTCTTCGCCGCCGATAGCACCTACTTCTGCTTCAAGGGAAAGACCCTTTTCGTTACAGATTTTTACAAGCTCTGTTGTCTTTGCAATATTTTCCTCGATGGGATAATGAGAACCGTCGAACATTACGGATGAGAAGCCTGCTTCAATACACTTGAGAGCATGCTCATAGGAGCCGTGGTCAAGGTGAATAGCAACGGGAACTGTAATTCCGAGTTCTTTAATCATGCCCTTAACCATGCCGACTACTGTTGTATAGCCGCACATATATTTGCCTGCACCCTCAGATACACCGAGAATTACGGGGCTCTTAAGCTCTTCGGCTGTCTGAAGAATAGCCTTTGTCCACTCTAAATTGTTGATGTTGAACTGACCTACCGCATAGTGTCCTTCCTTTGCCTTGGTCAGCATTTCCTTTGCAGAAACTAACATTTTGTTTTCCTCCGTTAATCTATATGTTTTTTTATTATAACCAAATTTTCTTTTTTACATCAAAGAAGAATTATGCCTTCTTCTTCGAGCTTCTTTACCTTATCGTCGGGCCATACCGAAGCCTGCACCTCGCCGATATGTACCTTGCGAAGATAGAACATACACAGTCTTGACTGACCTATACCTCCACCGATAGTGTAAGGAAGACGTCTTTCCAAGATAGCCTTGTGGAATTCTAAGCTCCGTCTGTTGTCACAGCCTGAAATTCTAAGCTGTTTGTCAAGAGCCTCCTCGTCAACACGTATGCCCATGCTTGAAATTTCGAGTGCAATTTCAAGGACGGGGTACCATAAAAGAATGTCGCAGTTCATTGTCCAGTCGTCGTAGTCGGGACTTCTGCCGTCGTGCTTCTTGCCGGATTTAAGCGCACCGCCTATCTGCATAAGACAAACAGCACCCTTTTCCTTGGTTATCGCATTTTCCCTATCCTTTGATGAAAGGGTGGGGTACATATCCTCAAGCTCCTGGGTTGTGATGAAAGTTATTTCGTCGGGAAGCAGGTGCTTCTGGTATTCTTTTGCAAGAGCGGGGAAATGATAAGACATATGCTGCTCTGTGCTTTTAAGTACCCTGTATATTTTCTTTACTGTTTTCTTTAATGTTTCAATTGTTCTGTCCGACTTCTCAATTACTCTTTCCCAGTCCCACTGGTCGACGTAAAGGGAATGGATTGCGTCTGTTTCCTCGTCACGTCTGATTGCGTTCATGTCGGTGTATAAACCTTCGCCCGGAAGAAAACCGTATTTGCCAAGGGCAAATCTCTTCCACTTTGCGAGCGACTGTACAATCTGAACGTCTCTTCCCGTTTCAAGTATATCAAACTGAACGGGTCTTTCTGTGCCGTTAAGGGCATCATTAAGTCCCGATTCGGGAGTTACAAAAAGGGGCGCCGAAACTCTTGTCAGATTAAGGGATGCCGCAAGCTCTCTTTCAAAATAGTCCTTGCAAGCCTTAATCGCAACCTGAGTGTCTTTAACATTAAGGATTGACTTGTACATTTGTATCACTCCTTTAAACAAAATCTTACATTTAAGTTTAGCACAAATAAAGAATGTATGCAAGTGTTTTTTTGTCAATTGTCCGAAAATTAGCAATATGTCCTATTTTTCCCCAAATATCGCAAAAAACTTGACATATCCATAAATTTGTTGTACAATTTTATTTGGTAAAATTTTGAAACTGCGGGAGGTGACGTCGGTGAATAATACAAAGGCTGTTCTTGAGAGCAAAGCAAATGTCTGCGGAAAGAATATAACAGTTCTTTCGTCCGTGGATTCTACCAATAACTATGTAAAAGAACACGCAGATATTCTTCCTGACGGTCACATTGTCGTTGCTAATGAGCAGCTCTCCGGCAGAGGCAGACAGGGCAAGAAATTCTATTCTCCTTCCGGCGAGGGACTTTACATGAGTATTCTTGTCAAGGACACAAAGCTTATCGATGATGAGCTTTTTACTGCAAAAATCTGCCTTGCTGTATGCCGTGCCATTGATAGGCTTACGGGTACGGACAATAACAGCGGCGTCGGAATTAAGTGGGTAAATGATATTTACTTTGGCAAAAAGAAGCTGTGCGGAATACTCTGCGAGCGTTTTAGAAGTCCTTACGACAAAACTTATGTTGTTGCCGGAGTGGGTGTGAATGTCAGCTTGCTCGGCAGTACAATTCCCAAGGATTTGAGAAGCATTGTGACTTCTCTTTATGACATAACAAAAAAGGTATATGACAGATTTGAACTTGCGTCACTTATATGCGAAGAATTTGAAAAGGTGTTTAGCCTTGAAAATACAGAAGTGCTTTGTGAGTATAAGAGACGTTCCATAGTTATCGGACGTGAAATAAGGATTGTCAGAGAAGAAGGAGATATAAGGGCGGCGGCTCTTGATATATGCGAGGACGGAGCGCTTTTAGTGCGTACCGAAGAAGGGTATACACAGAAGCTCTGCGGCGGTGAAATTACAATAAGGCTTAAGAAATGAGAAATTAGGAATTAGGAATGGTTGTTGATATTTGACATAGTCAAAATTCTCCATTATCATCTATTTGTAGCAAATGTAAATTTAATAAATAAATTGAATATTTTGCTTGCAAACCCACAAACTATGTGATATAATCACAAAGGCAAAAGATTGTTAAAAAAATAATTATTATATACAAGAGAGGTAAAAACAATGTTAAACAAGAAGACAGTTGAAGATCTTAACGTAAAAGGTAAAAAAGTTCTTGTAAGATGTGACTTCAATGTTCCCCTTAAGGACGGCGTTATCACAAGCGACAAGAGAATCGTTTCCGCACTCCCCACAATCAAGTATTTGCTTGATAACGGTGCAAAGGTAATCCTCTGCTCTCATATGGGCAAGCCTCACGCAATTCTTACAGAAGGCTTCGGTCTTGATAAGAAGGAAAAGAAAAAGGTAGAGGCTCTTCCTGCGGAAGAACAGGCAGCAGCTAAGGCAAAGTTCCTTGAAGAAGCAAAGAAGAATGACCCCGTGAAGTTTACATTAAAGCCCGTTGCTGACAGACTTAATGAGCTTCTCGGCGGTGTTGTAACATTCGCAAGCGATATTGTTGGCGAAGATGCAAAGGCAAAGATTGCTGCCCTTGAAGAAGGCAAGGCAGTTCTTCTTGAAAACGTAAGATTTGACGCAAGAGAAACAAAGAACGAAGAATCCTTCTCAAAGGAACTCGCTTCTCTTTGCGACCTTTATGTAAATGATGCATTCGGTTCTGCTCACAGAGCTCACTGCTCAACTGCAGGTGTTACAGACTTCGTAGCAGAAGCAGCTTGCGGCTATCTTATCCAGAAAGAACTCGAAGTTATGGGCGGCGCACTTGCAAATCCCGTTCGTCCCTTCGTTGCAATACTTGGCGGCGCAAAGGTTTCCGATAAGATTGGTGTTATTGAAAACCTCATTGAAAAGGTTGACACACTTATCATCGGCGGCGGTATGGCTTATACATTCATGAAGGCTCTCGGCAACACAATTGGTACATCTCTTTGTGAAGAAGACAAAATTGACCTTGCTATCGAGCTTATGGATAAGGCAAGGGCAAAGGGAGTAAGCTTCCTCCTTCCCGTAGACAACATGATTGGTAGAGAATACAAGGAAGATACAGAATTTATGAGAATCTATTCCGATGCTATTCCTGACGGTTGGATGGGTCTTGACATCGGTCCTACAACAATAGAACTCTTTGCTAAGACTCTTAAGGGTGCAGGTACAGTAGTATGGAACGGTCCTATGGGCGTTTCCGAATGGAAGAACTTCGCTGCAGGTACAGAAAATGTAGCTAAGGCTGTTGCTGAAAGCGGTGCAATCTCCATCATCGGTGGTGGTGACTCTGCTGCTGCTGTTGAAAAGCTCGGCTATGCTGATAAGATGACACACATCTCCACAGGTGGCGGTGCATCTCTTGAATTCCTCGAAGGTAAAGACCTTCCCGGTATTTCTGCACTTAACAATAAGTAAGCAAAAAGAAAATAATTTGGCTCGGTTCGTTTTGCGGATTTAAGCTGATTGTTTTCTCACAAGTTAAATTATAATAAATTTCCCTGTCGCCCGCCTTAATGGCGACAGGGAAACGCTCTTGTCGAGCATCATACATAAAAACTAAAACTATAAAAGAATGTTGCCAAAAGCAAGTTCTTTTGCCTACTTTTCTTTCAAGAAAAGTAGGAGGAAAAGGAGAAATAAAAATGAGAAGATTAGTTATTGCCGGTAACTGGAAGATGAACAAGACACCTTCCGAAACAAAGGCGTTTTTAGAAGCACTTAAGCCTGTTGTAGCAGGCAAGGATAATTGTGACATCGTTTGCTGCGTACCTGCAACAAACCTTGCAACCGCAGTTGAAACAGCAAAGGGCACAAACATCAAGATTGGTGCACAGAACGTACACTTCGCAAAGAGCGGTGCATACACTGGTGAAACAAGTGCTGATATGCTCGTTGACCTTGGTGTTGAATACGTAATCATCGGTCACTCCGAAAGAAGACAGTACTTTGCAGAAACAGACGAAACAGTAAATGCAAGAGTTAAGGCTGCTCTCGAAGCAGGTCTCAAGGTTATCCTCTGTGTTGGTGAACTTGAAAAGGAAAGAGATCAGGGCATCACAGCTGAAATTCTCGGCAAGCAGACAAAGGTTGACCTTCTTGATGTAACTGCAGAGCAGATGAAGAATGTTATTATTGCATACGAACCCGTATGGGCTATCGGTACAGGCAAGACAGCTACAAACGAACAGGCTGACGAGGCTTGCGGCGTTGTAAGAAGTGTTGTTGCAGAGCTTTACGGAAAGGCTGTTGCTGACGAAACAATCGTTCAGTACGGCGGTTCTATGAACGCAAAGAACTGTGCAGACCTTCTCAAGTGCGAAAACGTTGACGGCGGTCTTATCGGCGGCGCTTCCTTAAAGACCGAGGACTTCGGCATCATCGTAGACGCTGCACAGTAAGTCACTGCTGACAATTTCGCGGGGCGGAGAGCCTCCGCCGGCAATTTCGCGGGCAGCGTCTTATAAACAACAAGCTGCAAAAGTCGCGGAACAAACCTTTTGTTGCCGCATATAAGTCTCGCGGCAACAAAAAACAACACCGACAAATTCCGGTGCTGTATAAGTGTATATTTCACGGTTAGCCATCCCCTGCATCAAACAGCGAAGCAGGGGATTTGTTTTATCCGTGAATATTGCGCCTGCCTAAATATTTCCAAATAGTTGGTGAAAAAATATTTTCTCTTTGCTTACTTTCTCTTTTTATCAAAGAGAAAGTAAGAGAAAAACAACGCCGCGGTTTTGCCGCGGCGTCTAACTTTATTATAATATATTTTAATTGTAAAATGTAATTATTCTTTGTCTTCTTTATCGTCATCCTCATCGTCGCGGGACTTTTTCTTTGGACTTTCATCATCGTCCTCGTCCTCAATGGGATTTACGGTAAGCTTTATTTCTTCGGCTCTTCGTCCGTCAACTTTTATTACCTCAAAGGTGAAGTTTTCGTAGTCGAATATGTCTCCGACCTCGGGCACTTTCTGGAGATTGTCGAGAACAAAGCCGTTAAGTGTGGCATTTGCTTCAAGCTCTTCGTCAGAGAATACGCAGATATCGGCAATGTCATTAAGAGCGGAAGAAGCGTTGATGATGTATGTAACCTCGTCAATCTGCTTTATGTTTTCAATAACTTCGTCATGCTCATCCCAGATTTCACCGACAAGACCCTCAAGCACATCTTCCATTGTTACAAGACCTGCTGTTCCGCCGTATTCGTCAACGACTACTGCCATGTGAGTCTTGGCAGACTGGAATTCACGAAGCAATTTTGAAATCTTCATGCCTTCTGTTATGCAGATAACACCGTGAACAATTTCGTTTATGTCGCTTTGTCCGTCGTGAAGCATTTTGTTGAAATCCTTCTCGTGCATAACACCGATAATGTTGTCAATTGTATCCTGATATACGGGAAGTCTTGAGAAGCCGCTTGTGCGATAAACTTCGCGGATTTCCTCGATGGGTGTGTCGGCACTTATTGCCACAATGTCAACTCGGGGAGTGAGTACTGCCGCAACCTCAAGGTCGTTGAACTCGATAGCACTCTTGATAAGCTCGCTTTCGTGTTCGTCAATCTCGCCGCCGCTTTCAGCTTCCTCAACCATTGTGAGGATTTCATCTTCCGTAACGGTGTCAACCGTTTCAACCTTGAAAATGAGCGCCAAAAGCTTTTTCCAAAGCGAGAAAATGAATGTAATTGGTGTAAGAATAGCAATAACAAACTTGACAATTCCACAGGTAGCCATTGCATACTTTTCGGCAAAGTCCTTTGCCAGAGTTTTCGGTGTAATTTCACCGAAGATTAGTACCACAACCGTCATGACGATTGTTGAAACTGTGGGAGCAAGCTCTTCTCTTCCTGCGAGTAGGTTTGCAAACATAAGACCCGAAACGGTTGTTGCGGTTATGTTTACAATGTTGTTTCCGACAAGTATTGTGGAAAGAAATTTTTCATATCTGTCCTCAATGTCAAGTACGGCTTTTGCCCTTTTGTTTCCGTCCTGGGCAAGTGTTTTCATACGGTTTTTGTTAAAACTCGTAAAAGCTGTTTCAGTTCCTGAGAAAAACGCAGATAACATTACCAAGATTATAAGTACTATTATCTGCCACCCGGCACCGTCCATTAAAAAATCAACTCCTGTTTCCTATAATAAAGTTATAGTGATTGTAGCATACTCGGGTAAAAATTGCAAGCGTTGTTCACAATTATTTGAGATTTAGACACACACTGTACAAAGAAAAGCGGGACAGTCTGTAAAACCGTCCCACAAAATGCTATTTTTTGAAACTGATAAATCCCGATGCATCAAGCATCGCAAAAAACTGTGTAAGCCTTTCATAAACGGGATTTGCCGCATCACCGAAGTGATCACTTACAAGCTCTCCTATTCGGATTATATCTTTTTCACCGTCAACGCATTTCCATACAAAGCTGCCGTTTTCGTCCAGATGAATGTAGCTTACTTTGGGCTTTTTTGCAATGCGTTGCAAAAGTCGGTTGAAAAAGCCCTTGTTGTCAATTTCTATTGTGACAAGTCCGTCATCATTTTCCGTCCATCTGAATTTTTCATTTAAGACGGGAATTTTTTCAAGATAGTTTTCTGCCTGTTTTTTTGCCATTACTTGCCTGCCTTATCTTTCCCGGGAAGAGAAAACTTGAGTACGCTGAGAACGATAAGTGCAAGAACAACAAGACCGAGAATGTTTGAAACATAAGCGGGAAGACCGAGCTTTAACACAATTGCATCAGCGAGTGTGCTTTTTCCGAAAGGAATAATTGCAAGGACTGCAAGAAGAATACCCACAAGACCTTCGCCTGCAATCATACCCGAGCAGAAGAGAGTACCGCCGGTGATTGCTTCCTCTCTCTTTTCTGCAGCCATCTTCTTCTTTTCGATAAAGAGTCTTATAAGACCGCCCACCATAATGCAGGCATTGAGCTGAACGGGAAGATAAACACCGATAGCAAAGGGAAGAACGGGAATGCCGATTATTTCAACAACCACCGCAAGGAATACACCTGTAAATACAAGAGCCCAGGGAAGATTTCCTTCCATAACGCCCTCAACAATCATTTTCATAAGAGTTGCCTGGGGAGCACTAAGCTCATCGGAAACACCAAAAGGCCAGGCGGAATTAAGAAGATAGAGTGTGCCTCCGATTGCAAGTGCCGAAGCTATAACACCGATTATTTCACCGATCTGCTGTTTTTTCGGAGTAGAACCGAGAAGATAGCCTGTCTTTAAGTCCTGAGAGGTATCGCCCGCGATTGCTGCGACGATACAAATAATAGAGCCTATCGCGATTGCTGCTGTCATGCCGTGAGTACCGACATCTCCTGTTGCCTTGAGAAGAAGTGTGGAAACAAGAAGAGTTGCGATTGCCATACCGGATACAGGGTTGTTACTGCTTCCTACAAGACCCACCATTCTTGACGAAACGGTAGCAAAGAAGAAGCCGAATACAACGATAATTACTGCACCTAAAAGTGAAACGGGCACTGCAGGGATGAGCCAAATGAGAAGAGTAAGAACAACAATGGCTGCTATTACAACTTTGAAACTTATGTTTCTTGCTGTTCTTTCGTTGCCTGATGTACCGGAAGCACTCATGCCTTTAAGAGCATCTCTGAATGTACGTACAATAAGGGGAAGTGATTTTACAAGGCTGATAATACCGCCGGCGGCAAGAGCACCTGCACCGATGTATCTGATGTAACTGCCCCAAATATCGCCTGCACCGCCTTTTGCAAAAATTTCTGCGATTGTTTTTGTCCCGGGATAGATGATTGCCTCAGCACCAAAAAGTGTGATAATGGGAATAAGCACCATCCACGAAAGAACACCGCCTGCGAACATATAGGAGGAAATTCTCGGACCGCAGATAAAGCCGACACTTACAAGTGCAGGATAAACCTGAGTACCGATTTCACCGTTATAGCCCTTGAAGAACTTGGAAAAAGCAAGATTGATTCCACCCGGAACAGCTTTTATGCCGTCAACGATAAACTTGAAGAGAGCTGCGAAACCCATACCCGCAAATACAGTAGAGGCATTTGCACCGCCCTTTTCACCTGCAAGAAGAACCTCAGCACAAGCTGTACCTTCAGGGTATGGAAGTGTGCCGTGTTCTTTAACGATAAGAGCATTGCGCAGGGGAATCATAAAGAATACACCTAAGAGTCCTCCGATAAAAGCGATAAGTGTAATCTCTATGAATTTGGGACTGGAAAAGCTGTCTGATTCTGCTGCCCACATGAAGAGTGCGGGAAGTGTGAAGATTGCACCTGCTGCAACAGACTCACCGGCAGAGCCTATGGTCTGCACAATGTTACTCTCAAGGATTGAGTTTTTCTTCATGATAACTCTGATAACACCCATTGCGATAACTGCTGCAGGAATGGATGCCGATACTGTCATACCTACCCTAAGACCGAGGTATGCGTTTGCTGCGCCGAATACAACCGCAAGAATAATACCCATAATAATGGAGGTTACGGTGATTTCGGGAGTAACCTTTTCTGCGGGAATATATGGCTTGAAATTGTTTTGATTGTTCATAATATTCTCCATTCTTTAATTTATTTTGTAAACAAATCGAGTTATTATACCACACAACACGTAACATTTGCAAGGCTTTGGTGGCGGTTTTAACACTTTGGACATTACTTTGTTTGTTCTTTTGTCCCGAAACAAAAGAACCAAAAATTCTCCCGAAAAACAAAAAAGAACTGCCGCTTTCACGACAGTCCCAAAACCATTATTCAACAATCAAATTCTCGCTGCTTACCTTTTCGATAAATCCGTCAACATCAGCCGATGCTGTTGCTTCATCAATGTCGTAAACCTCAAGGATTGCATCCACAAGAGCCTTCTTGTCGGCACCCGAAGATAGCTTTTCCCAGAGAAGAGCTCCTGTTTCGTTGAGTGTTATCATGACATTGTGCTGTTTGGCCTGCGCACCTATGGCAACGACTACATATGTGTCGGCAACCTTTCTGAGTACAAATCCGTCTTTCAATTTCATTTTTCTGTATTTCCTTTCTCAAATATACTGTTTCCTTTGCAATCTATGCCGCAAATCACGGGGAAATCTTTAATTTCAAGCCTTTTTACAGACTCGCATCCAAGCTCGGGGAAGGCTATTACTTCGTATTTTTTAACCGCCCTTGCACAAAGCGCTCCTGCACCGCCTATGGCACAGAAGTAAATGCCGCAATGCTTTTTTATTGCCCGGATAACATCCCCGTTTCTCGGACCTTTTCCTATCATGGCAAGTAACCCTGCATCCATGAGAAGCGGTGTGTGAAAGTCCATTCGCGAGCTTGTCGTCGGACCGCATGAGCCAATGGGACTGCCCGGTCTTTCGGGTGTAGGACCGGAATAGTAGATACAGGCACCGTTCATGTCAAAGGGTAGCTCTTTTCCGTTTTCGATAAGAGTGCGTATTTTTTTGTGTGCCGCATCCCTTGCCGTATAAACAATGCCCGAAAGATATACCTCATCACCGACGGTAATTTCCGGAATTACACTTTTCAATTCACTTACATTTATGTGAAAAACACTCATTTATTTGCCTTCTCCCATAAATGTTTTTGTTATTGCAGAAAAGAAGGAATCCATTTTGCTTTTGTGGCTTTCAAGAATATCGGAAAGTCCGTCTTTTTTCTTAGAGGAAACCTCTGCCGATAAATCGTGTGCACCCTTTGAAACGCCCGAAGCTCTTTTCTTTGCGTTGGAGATTATAAGCTCTGCAGTTTCGTTTGCCTTTTCAATAACGGATTTTGCCTGAGACTGAATCTGAATGAGCATTTCCTCGGCTCTTTTTTCAAAGGCGATTTTTTCGTCCTCAAGCTGCTTTTTGATTTCTGTTGTCTTAAGCTCCATGACTTCAAGCTCTTTTACCTTGATGTCGTATTCTGCCTTTACCTTTGCGTTTTCGTCACGAAGATTTTCATTTGCCCCGTTCATTTCCTTAATGCGAAGTTCAAGGGCGTCTTTTTCTGCAGTGACGGCGGAAAGCTTACCGCTTTTTTCTTCAAGCTCTGTCTTGCTCTCTTCAAGCTGTTCTGCAAGTTTTTTTGCTTCATTTTTGAGATCTTCAAGCTTTGTATCGAGTATTTGTGCCCTTTCCTTTTCCGCAATAAGTGACGGAAGTACCTCCAGCTCCTTTTTAAGCTCCTTGATTTCGCCCTCAAGCTCGTTTTCCCTGTCTGTATACTGAACTGCGAGTTCTTCGATGTATCTGTTTACGTCGTCCTTGTTGTAGCCGCCAAGGCTGTTTCTGAAAAGTGCGTCCTTTGCCACAGTCGTCACTCCTATCCTCAATAATTCTGTTTAAAGTATAACATAATAAAGAATAAAAATCAATCATATTTTTCATACTCCGTGGATAAATCGGCTAAGGAAAGGAAAATTTACACTTATATCACAGTCATATCACATTAAACAAATAAACTTGAAGTAGAAAACACAAGGACAGGAGGTTATATAAGTGCATAAACTTCTGATTGTTGATGATGAAGAAAAGATAAGGACACTCATAAGCAAATATGCTGTTTTTGAGGGTTATGAGGTGTCCTGTGCCGAGGACGGCATTACGGCGACAGAACTTCTCAGAAGATATGATTTTGACCTTGTTATACTTGATATAATGCTTCCCGATGTTGACGGCTTTACGGTATGCAGAGAGCTTCGCAAGACTAAGAAAACACCCGTAATAATGCTCTCGGCAAGGGGAGAGGAATACGACAGACTCCACGGTTTTGAGGTGGGGGTTGACGACTATGTTGTAAAACCCTTTTCGCCGAAAGAGCTCATGATGAGGGTTGCGGCGATTCTTAAGCGGACAAGCAATGTTTCCGGGGATTCCTTTGAATATGAGGGACTTCGCGTTGATTTTGCGGGAAGAATTGTGTATGTCGACGGTAAAAAGGCAGACCTTACACCAAAGGAATACGATTTGCTGTTTTATCTTATCAAGAATAAGGGCATAGCACTGACGCGTGAAAAGCTGATAAGTAATGTCTGGGGATATGATTTCTTCGGTGATGACAGAACACTTGATACCCATATAAAGCTCTTGCGTAAAAATCTCGGCTCGTATTCTGGACTCATAGTTACTTTGAGGGGAGTGGGCTATCGCTTTGAAGCAGAATAAAAAGAAAAAGAGAAAGTCCGTAAAAATACGCTGGAGACTGTTTGGTGCAATACTTATTCCTACGGTTCTTACACTTGTAACGCTGTGGGTGCTTCACACGGTGTTTCTTGGAGTATTTTACAGTGGCATAAAGACATCGGAACTGAAAAAAACCACAGAAAATGTTATAAACAACATTGAAAGCGAGGACATAAATGACCGTATACTCATGCTTTCAAATGACGGGGATATAAATATCCGTGTTATTGAAACATCGCAGTTCGGAACTCTTTACAGCACAGGAGATGTTTTTAATTCGGTGACCTACGGCTGGGAGTCCTTCAGTATGTTCAACCTTTATGAAGAGGTTATGGAGGGCGGTGGCGAGCTTGTGCGCTACTACACCGAAAAGCCCGAGCCACCCATTTCTTCTCACAATAGTTTTGAGAAAAAAGATGATTTCATAGAAATTCCGACGGATTTTCAAAATGACATTCCGAGAAATGACGATGAACTGCGCCACTTCAGAGAACGCTTCAGACCAACGGTAGGTCCGAAATTTTTTGATAACGTAGGAAAGCATAACGACCTTTTGTATGCGAAAATAACCGAGCTTTCCGACGGCGTTGAGGTCATGGTAGTTGCGGACACAAGAATATCTCCCCTTGATTCAACCGTAAAGGTGCTGCGTCATCAGCTTCTGTTCTGCTCGGTTATAACCGTATTGTTGTCGCTTGTGGTGTCCTTTATGGTCGCAAAGCGTATTTCGGGCCCCATAGAAAAAATCAACAAGAGTGCAAAGGTTCTTGCGGGCGGAGATTTTGATGTACGCTTTGACGGTAAAGGCTACCGTGAAATTGAGGAGCTGAGTGACACACTGAACTTTGCTTCAACAGAACTTGGCAAGGTTGAAGGACTCAGACGTGAGCTTATGGCAAATGTTTCTCACGATATGAGAACACCTCTTACAATGATTGTCGGCTACAGCGAAGTAATGAGGGATATACCGGGAGAAAACAATCCCGAAAACGTGCAGGTTATAATTGACGAAGCAAACCGTCTTACAGAGTTTGTAAACAGTGTTCTTGACCTGTCAAAGCTCCAGAACGGCATGGAAGAGCTTGAGATTACAAGGGTGGACATTACGGAAATGCTTGAAACAAGTGCCGAAAGGTACAGGCGGCTCATGAGCACAGAGGATTTCGAGCTGAGCTTAGAATACTCCGACCATGCTTATGTCAACTGTGATGTCACCAAGATTACACAGGTGCTTCACAATCTTACCGACAATGCCATAAATTATGCAGCAAGTCCCAAAAAGGTGACAATCCGCCAGGTATTTACGGGTGAAAATGTAAGAATTGAAATATCCGACAATGGTGAGGGAATAGAGCAGAGTGAGCTTCCGTATATCTGGGACAGATACTATAAAACCGAAAAGACCCACAAAAGAAACTATGTAGGGTCCGGAATAGGGCTTTCCATTGTCAAGGAAATTCTGAAGAAACATTCTGCAAAGTTCGGCGTAGAGTCGAGTAAAAATAAAGGAAGTACCTTCTGGTTTGAGCTTCCTCTTGAGAAATAAAAAAGATTTTAATATTATCAAAGGCTGAACGAAATCGATCGTTCAGCCTTTGATCACTTTTTGATAAATTTTTTTATTTACTTTCGTTCAAATTCAAATTCTAATCCACGATCACCGATATATATTTCTACGCGAATCGGATAATCTTCTCCATATTCTTCGATATTTCCATAAATGTCGTTTTCATCTTCGGTTCCGTAAAAATACAGGGTACCATTATTTAATTCCCCGGTGGCGGATATTATAATGTTATCATAGAAGCAGAAAGTTATATCATAAACATTTTTTGCTTTAGTAATTTTTACGGTTCCGTCATCAGAAACATATTCTCCAACATACAAATCCTTGTAATCTTTTTGCGAATTGTTTTCAGAAGACATCTGTTCTTCGGTAGATACCTGAGAGTCATTGTTTTCCGAGCATCCGATTAACAAAACTGATATACATAAAAAAGCAGATAATGATATAGCATATAATAGTTTTTTCAAACTTATCCCTCCAATCACAGATTGATCATGATATTTGTCACAGTTCTTATAACACATGTTTTTCCTCCTTTCATAATGCATTTGCACTTATATAGGTGCAAATGCATTATAACATTATTTTATAATAAAGTCAAGACTTTTGTTCCAGTTTAAGTGCAAAGGATAGATTTTATGAATAAAAAAATTGAAAAAGATATTGGCAATAATATTCGCAAAATAAGAGAAAGTATTGGAATGACGCAAGATGTACTTTCTGCAAAATTACAGTTAATGGGGTGTGACATCACTCGAAGTGCCGTAGCAAAAATCGAGGTAGGACAAAGACATTTGTATCCTGACGAAATAATTTTGATAAAAGAAATTCTAAATACTGATTTTGACACGATTTTTTATGGTAGTAAAGAAAGATAATTTTTAGCAAGACAATGAGTTTTCAAGGACACCCTCGGGTGTCCTTTTTGTATATTATTCTCATATCTGCTAAAACTAAGAAAAATCACAAAGAGAGGCATAAAACAATGCTTGATTTAAAAACTTTCAGCGATATACTCGGTGCGGAAAGCAAACATAAAAAAGATACGTGCAGACATCTTGTAAAGAAGGTTAAAAAAACGCTTGGTGAAACAAGAAGACTTCTCTATGATGATTACGAGCTTGCCGAAAAATCCGACAGGGAAGAGGCAGTTTGGCTCTACGAGAATTTTTCGCACCTCGAAGAAGTTGCAAAGGCGGACACAGTGACTCTGAAAAAACTGGGAAGACTTCTTTCAAGAAATGGTGAGCCTTTGTTTTTCGGCGCTTTCTTTTATCTTTTGAGAAAAAATGCAAAACTTGAAAATGAGGATATACAAAGCATTGTCGACTTGTGCAACGAATATGACGGCGGAATTTCTCTGCAGGACACCATGAGCCTTTTACCTCTTTTGCGAATGTGCGTGTGCATGAGAATATGCGAATGTTTTCTTGAGGGAGGGAGTGACAAAGAGCAAAATGACGGCGAAAATATCAGAAATCTCTTCTTTTCGCTTGATGAACTTTGTTTTTTTGATGAGGAAAAGGTTTTTAAAAACAATGCTTCGGAAAAATTTTTCTTTTCCGACCCGTCGGGTTTATATAAGACAGTAACCCCTTCGACTAAGGCACTGTACAGAAAAAACCTCATACGCCTTTCGCACAAATTCCGCACTCCCCAGAAAGAACTTGCTGCAAAAATAGTAAAACGCTGCGAAAACAATAAAGACAATGATAGACATATAGGAAAATACCTCTGCGATAAACCCTGCGGCGGTAAAACCTATATGTTTTTAGTGTTTTTTATGACAATTCTCTTCACCTTGCTTCTGTGTCTTATTTCTCCGGTGTTCGCGGTGTCGGTAGTTTCGGTCTATGGCTGCAGCAGGCTTCTTGCCGATAAGTTTTTTGTCCGCTTTTTTGTGAAGGATTTTACCCTGCCGGCACTTGAGCTTGACAAAATCCCCGACGGGTGTGGCGTTATGACTGTAATAACGTCGCTTCTTACGGGAAGTAAGGGCGAGGAGGAGCTTTTTGAAAAATTAGAAATAATGTATAACTCCTGCGGAGAAAAAAACGCATATTTCGGACTTCTCTGCGACCTTGCCGACAGCAATGAAAAAGAAGGAGAAAGTGATAGAGAAATAATAGATTCGGCACAGGAAAAAATACTGATGTTACGAAAAAAATACGGCAACCGATTTTTCTTTTTTGTAAGACAAAGGGAATATTCCAAAAGCGAAGAAATGTATATTGCACCCGAAAGAAAGAGGGGCGCGGTCAATACCCTGACAAAATTTCTTTGCGGCAAGGGTGACGGCTTTGGGTTTGGAAGTATAAAGCCCGACGAGGAAATCTGCCGTAACATAAAATATATTTTCACCCTTGATGCCGATACAAACCTTGCCTTTGACTGCCTGCGGACAATGGTTGGTATTATGCTTCATCCGCAGAACAAGCCTGTCTTAGATAATGACAGATGTGCCGTAGTAGAGGGCTACGGCATACTTCAGCCTGCCATGAACCCGACACTTGAAAGCTCAAAAAGAAGTTTTTTTTCGTCTGTTATGTGCGGTCACGGCGGCGTTGACCTTTACAGCAGCGGCGGCTCGGATAAGACAATGGCAATGTTCGGCAGAAGTATATTCTGCGGCAAGGGAATGTTCGATAAAGACTGCTTTTATGAGGTTCTCTGCGGAAAAAATGAATTTAAAAAGAATTCGGTGCTCAGCCACGATGCACCCGAGGGGGCAAGGCTGAGATGTGCGTATGTCGGGGACGTGACACTTACCGATTCTTTTCCGTCGGAGGAGCTGTCGTTTTATAAAAGACAGCATAGGTGGATAAGGGGAGATATTCAGAATATTCCCTTTCTTTTCGGATATGTGGAAACGTCGGACGGCAGCAGAATAAAAAACAAAATCGGCATAGAGTCAAAGTTCTTTATGTGGCAGAATGTGTACTCTGCGTTGCTTCCCGTTTTTTCGCTTGCCACGCTGTTTGTGTCGGCGTTTTGTGAAGGGACCGTGTCATCTCTTCTTGTAAGTGCATCCCTTGCCGTATATATTCTGCCCTTCGGATATTCTGTGTTTATGGGGGCAAAACGGGCACTTTGGCACAATTTCAGACGGGTGTTTTATTCCGAGGGGATTTATACGGGAATATGGACATCGTTCTTAAGGATGCTCTTTCGGCTTTGCGCCATTCCCAAAAGTGCCGCAGTATCGCTTGATGCTATAACAAGAAGTGCTTACAGAAGCCTTGTTTCCCACAAAAAAACGCTTGAATGGACAACGGCAGCACAGAACGATGCCGAAAAAAGAGACGGACTTTTGGGGTATGTAAAAAAGAATCTTGTGAATGCCGTTTGCGGAACGCTTTTATTTACCCTTTCATCGTCGGGATTTTTGAAGCTGCTTTCGCTTATGTGGCTTTTTATGCCGGTTTTTGCATACCACTCGGGAAAAGAGAGAAAGAAGCAAAAAAGGCATATTGGTGAGCAAGAAAGAAAAAAGCTCAAGGATTATTGCAGTGATATGTGGAAATTTTTCGGTGAGAATGTATCCGACTCAACAAATCATCTGCCGACGGATAACCTTTCTCTTTACCCCGAAAGAAAAATTTCACGTATGACTTCTCCCACGAATATCGGTCTTTACCTTGTGTCCTGCCTGTGTGCTTTCCGCCTCGGATTTGTTGATAAAAAGGAGATGTGTCGCAGAATTTATTCCTGCCTTGAAAGTGTAAATGAGCTTGAAAAATATAAAGGCCTTTTATATAACTGGTATGACATATTCAGAAAAGAACCCATGACGCCAAGGTATATTTCAAGCGTTGATTTGGGCAATTATGTTGCCTGTCTTATTTGCGTAAAGGAGGGAATACGTGAGCTTGCCAAAGACGGGGAAGAATCAGAAAAAATATTTCTTCTCTGCCAAAAGCTCATAAAAGAGGCTGATCTTTCGCTGTTGTTTGATAACACGCGTAAGCTCTTTTATATAGGAGCAGAGGAGCGTGATGGCAAGCTTATATATGACAGAAACAGATACGACATGCTTATGAGTGAGGCGAGAATTCTGAGCTTTTGTGCCGTTGCGCAAAGATGCGTGCCGTCACAGCACTTAAAACACCTTTCAAGAAGATTTGTACAGGGCGACGGATATATGGGACTTGCCTCATGGAGCGGTACGGCGTTTGAGTTTTTCATGCCCGAAATTTTTATGCCTGCAAAGAGCACAAGCCTTGTATATGAGGCTTTGTGCTTTGCATACACAAATATACGAAAAAAAGGTGCGGGACACGGACGCAAATATGTATTTGGCATATCCGAGAGCTGTTATAATGAATTTGATTCGGCGTCAAATTATAAATATCACGCCTTCGGTATTCCGGAAATTGCGGTGAATGTGTTTGAAAAGCAGAATGTCATTTCTCCCTATTCGTCGTTTCTCTGCCTTGATATGTCACCGGGTCATATCATGAAAAATCTTGAGAGACTTGAAAAAATGGGTGCATACGGAGAATACGGCTTTTATGAGAGTGTGGACTTTGAAAGACCGTCGGAAAACGGGCAGTATTCTCTTGTAAAATGCTTTATGTCGCATCACGTGGGAATGAGTATTGCTTCGTGTGTAAATGTACTTTGCGACGGACTTGTGTCAGAGTGGTTTTTCAAAGATGAAAAAATGAAAAGTGCATATGAGCTGACACAGGAAAAGATTCCCTATGATGCCTATGTTAAAAAGAGCGCAAGACAGCACTATATCAAAAAAACGGGTGGTTTGCGAAGACGGCGTGAAAGCAGCTTTTCGGATGCCCTTATTGCAAAACTCTCCACATCAAAACTTGAAATCGTCTCAAAAAAAGGAAAACTTGACGTAAAGAACGATAATCTTTTACTTGCAAGAAAAAAATGCTTTCCCCACAGCCTTTCGTCCTTTGAGGTGACGGTAGAAATTGATGGCGAAAAATTCTTTTTCGACAAAAAATGCCGACTTTTATGCGACGACGGACAGATTGTGATGACAAAAACGCTCATACAGAATTGCGGCGACAAATTTGAGGCGGCACTGTCGGTGACGGCTGGCAACAACACCTGTGATACCGTCAGAATGAGGGTGCGGCTTCGTCAGATGTCGGGCGATAGGAGCAAAAACGTCAACTTTTCCCTTTCGTTTTATCCGTTGCTTGACACAAAGCATAACAGCAATGTCTGCTCGTTCTTTGATTCAAAGGACTTTGTACTTGATGCCGCAAATGACGGCACCGAGATATACTTCAGACGTTTTTCAAGCGGGATGTGTATAGCTTCTTCTGTGATTGAGGGAAAAAATAAACGGGCGTCTGCAGAGGGCGAGAGGGCATCCCTTTCCTGTCTTGCCGAAAAGAAGGATGGGATAATGTGCTCGGAATTTGCCATTTGTCTCTCGGACAGTACAAAGTGTGTCCAGGTGGGACTTGTCAGGTGCAGAGAGGACAGTTTTTTGAGCGTAGCCCGAAAAATGAGAGAAAATCAGCATAAAAGCCAAGATGAAACCTCCCTTTCTTCCCACGGCAAGCGCCTTACCGGTGTTCTTGGCTCGTCGGTGGTAAAGGAGGAAAGGAAAACCGATTATCCAATTAACAGCAGAGAATATCCCCTTTACCTCATAAGCTCTTGTAGATTTTCTGCGCTTTTGGGAGAAAAAAGCCTTGGTGTCAGCTTTGAAAATGATATAAATTGTGGCAGGGTCACAGCTTTTTCGGGCATTGATACGGATAATGTCCGCGGAGAGGTGCTCCTATTTGATGACGGATTTGATTTATGTAAAAACAGCAAAAGTGCTGTGCTTTCGAATAACTGTGCAATATTCGAGGGCGAATACCGTGACACAAAGTACAGAGCGGATGTATATGTCTTGCCCGACGAGCCATGCAAAATCATAGTTGTGACGGGCGCAGAAAATGCTATGGTAAGCCTTAGGGTGAGTCCGTCAGACGAGTGCGAGGGTCAGCGTCATATAGGCGCAGGTCTTGTGTTCTTCGGCAAGAGTGGTGAACACAATTATGGCTTTGCTTTCGGTGTGAGCAAGGATGAAGACGGAGAATACGGAGCAAGTTATCTTTTGTCCGAGGATATACAGGTAAGGCTTGAAGCAAAGAAAAATAGCAGGTGCATATTCTGTATAGGAAAGGCAGACGAAGAAAAGGCAAAGGAAATATATGACAGAATAAGAAATGACACCTGCCATGTAATCGAAAATTGCATAGAGTTTTCAAAAAGCATAAAAATCAAAGAAAATATGCCTGATGAAAGAATGAAAAGTATTCTCGCAAAATATTTTGTTTTTCCAAAAGACAAAGCCTGCAGGAGAGTTTTTGTGAAGAGCAGTGAGGAGCTGTTTCTTTTTGACTGTCTTATGCTGATGTTTTCGGATTTTCCTGAAAAGAAGGAGTATCTCATAAGGGCATTTGACACGACAGCTTTATCGGGAATTTCAAGATCTCTCTTGTGCCTTATTCTTTGTGAGTATGTAAGTCTGTCGGGGAATACGGGTGTTACAGAGCTGAAGGTGAGGGGAGAAACGCTTTACAAAAGGTGTCTGTCGTATCTCTCGGTTGACAGTGCGGCACAGGAGGAAAATGATATTTTTCTTTTGGCTCTCGAAAAGTTCTCTCTTCTTTGCAACACCTGTCAGGACTTGCGCACAGCACTTTCTCTCGAAGCAAAAATACAAAAAATCACAGAGAGGGGAAAAGGCGGCATTTTCCTGTGAATTGTTTGTAAATAAAGAAAAATATTCATTTACACAAAAGCAAAAGAGAGGTATAATTATTCTGTTATAGTATAATTAGTTATCTTATGTAACCGAAAGGAAAAGATGATAATGCAGAAAATCAGTATTTCCGACGGAATAAACCTCGGATATATAAATGAGACAAAATTCAAGACCAACTTTTTCAAGGTTTGCTTCTGTATTGACCTTGAGAGAGAATATACTACAAATCTCTCGCTTTTGTCGGGTGTGCTTATGCGTGCAAGTAAAAATTATCCCGGCATTTCCGAGATAAATAACAGACTCGATTACCTCTATGACATGAATGTGTCCTGTGGCACCTATAAGAGAGGGGAACGACTCTTTTTAAGCTACGAGTGCGATTTTCTCAAGAATGAATTTCTTCCCGATGCGAGTGAAAATCTTCTTTCCGAGGCACTCGGAATGTTTGGAGAGCTTATTTTCAATCCTTACCTTGTCGACGGCGGGTTTGATAAAAAAATTCTCGACAGCGAAAAGACCGACCTTGCAAACTCCATAAAGTCGCTTATCAACTATAAGAACGCATACGTAAAGGAAAAGTGCATCGAAACTCTCTGTGAGGGAGAAAAATTCAGCATAAGCGAGCAAGGGTCTTTAGAGGATATAGAAAAGATTGATGAAAAGAGCCTATATGATTTCTATAAGTGGCTTGTAAACTCTGCAAGGATTGAAATTGTGTTTATAGGCGAGGCTGATGCAGAAAAGCTCGCTGAGGATTTCAGAAAAATTTTGTGTGAAAACACACAAAGAGCCCCTGTTGAAATTTGCGATACCTTTATAACGGGACAAACGAAAAAAGAGGTTTGCCATAAGACCGAGAAAATGGAAGTCAATCAGGGAAAACTTGCCCTTGGTTTTAAGACGGGTGTCAGCGTTACGGATGAGGATTGCACCGCCATGTCCCTCTTTGCCGAGATTTTCGGCGGCTCACCCATGAGTAAACTGTTTATGAATGTACGTGAAAAGCTGAGCCTTTGCTACTATTGCAGGGCGAGCCTTGATTCCTATAAGGGAATTATGCTTGTGCTTTCGGGAATACAGTCCAAAAACAAGGATAAATCCTTTGAAGCAATAATGAAAGAGCTTTCTGACATTCAAAGCGGCATTGTTTCGAAGGATGAATTCGAAGCTGCAAAGCTCTCTCTTATCAACAGCTACAAAACACTTGATGACAGCCCCGCGGCTCTTTCGGCATGGTATGTTTCAAGAGCCATGTGCGGCAGTAATCTTGAAGTACATGAGGTTGTTGAAAAAATTCAGGGCACTACCCTTAAAGAAGTCGTTGAAGTTTCTAAAAAGGTAAAACTTGATACAGTTTACTTCCTTGAGGGCGACGACAGAGAGGAGGCGGCAGAGTAAAATGGCATTTACACTTAAGGAAAACAAATCAATAGGCGAGAAGTATTATTATTCAAAGCATAAAAGCGGACTTTCGGTTTATGTGTTCCCAAAGGAAATGGGAACGAGCTATGCTGCATTTGCCACAAAGTTCGGCTCGGTTGACTGCAAATTCAAAACAAACGGAAAAGATGTAACCCTTCCCGACGGTGTTGCGCATTTCCTCGAGCATAAAATGTTTGAAAACTCCGACGGACGTGACACCTTTGAGCTTTACGCAAAAACAGGTGCTTCCGCCAACGCATACACATCAAATAACCGTACGGTTTATCTTTTCTCGGCGGCGGACAACATCTATGAATCCCTTGAAATTCTTCTCGGCTTTGTGACAGACCCCTACTTTTCAAAGGAAACCATAGCCAAGGAGCAGGGCATTATCGGTCAGGAAATAAGAATGTATGACGACAACCCGGATTGGCAACTGTATTCCGGTATGCTTGAGGGAATGTTTGTGAATAACCCGGTAAGAATTGATATTGCGGGTACAGTCGAAAGTATTGCAGAGATTACTCCCGAAACGCTTTTTGATGCATATAACACCTTCTATAACCTTGATAATATGGTGCTTGTCGTAAGCGGCAGAGTAACGCCGGAGGATGTAGAAAAGGTTTGCGATAAAATACTTGAATATACCCCCGCGCCCGAAAAGCAAAGAATCTATCCGGATGAGCCAAAGAAGGTAAATAAAGAATTTGTAACAAGAAAAATGCCCGTATCAATGCCTATGTTTTCGGTTGGTATCAAGGATAACAGCTGTCCCATGACGGGAATGGAACTCGGCAAAAAGAGGGCGGCATACGGAATTCTCATGGATATGATGTTCTCAAAATCCGCACCGTTTTATACAAGACTTATGGATGATGGTCTCATAGATTCGGGATTTTCATTCTCCTATGAGGGACACGAAACTTTCGGATACGCAGAGCTTTCGGGAAATTCCGACGAGCCGAGACGTGTCTATGAGGAAATTAAAAAGGAAATTGAGTTTTATAAGCAGAAAGGACTTGACAGAGATGCGTTTGAGAGAATAAAGAGGGCGAATTTTGCACATCTTCTCAGAATGTTCAATTCCACAGACGATATTGCAAATGAAATGGTTTCTGCAATCTTTGACGGGCTTGATATACTCGATTATCCCGAAATCTGTGCCTCTGTAACTTTTGATGACGTAACAGAACTTCTTCATAATAATTTTTCCGAATTTACACTTTCGGAAATTTATCCTCTTTAAGTGAGGTGCGAGTTTTGAATTTGTCGACAATATCTTTTCCGGGTCTCGGTATTTCCCCCTTCAATCTTGACAGGGTTGCGCTAAGATTCGGAAATGTAGAAATTTATTGGTATGGAATAATAATTTGTCTTGGTATAATCCTCGGCTTTGCCGTAGCATACCTCAGAATGAAGAAAATATCGGTAACAACCGATGACCTTGCGGATATTGCCCTTATCTGTGTGCCGAGTGCCATAGTGGGCGCAAGACTTTACTATGTTCTTGCGGAGCTTGAAAGCTATAATTCTTTTTATGAGATGATAGCAATATGGAACGGCGGACTTGCAATTTACGGCGGTGTAATAGGCGGAGTTTTGGCATTTACTCTTGTATGCAAGTACAAGAAAAAGCCGCTTCTTAAAATGTATGACTGCGCTGCGCCCGGTCTTATTCTCGGGCAGATAATAGGCAGGTGGGGGAACTTTTTCAATGCCGAGGCATACGGAATTTCGGAAAGCTATGATTTTTTCGGTGCAAAATTTGATATTTCGCACTTAAGCTCAAAGAATCCCCTCAGAATGACAATAGACGGCACGCTCGTTCATCCTACGTTCCTCTATGAATCCCTCTGGAATCTTTTGGGGTTTGTACTCATGAATGTGTTTTTCAAAAAACGTGCTTTTGATGGCGAGGTACTGCTCTGGTATCTCACCTGGTACGGACTTGGCAGAAGTCTTATTGAAGGACTTCGCGGAGACAGCCTTTATGCAGGAAGCATCAGAGTATCACAGCTTGTGGCATTTGTTTGCTTTGTGCTCGGACTTTGTGCAATAGTTGCTTTAAGAATAAAAGTGTTTAACGAAAGGAAAAAAGAAAATGGCAGTAATAATTGACGGAAAAGCAGTAAGTGCAAAACTGCGTGAAGAAATAAAAAACGAAAGCGCCGCTTTTGAAAAGGAAACGGGCATAAGACCCGGTCTTGCGGTAATCATTGTGGGTGATGACCCTGCGAGCCAGATTTATGTAAGGAATAAGGGCAAGGCTTGTGAAGAGGTGGGCTTTTACAGTGAAATTCACAGACTTGCTGCAGAAACAACAGAAGAGGAGCTTCTCTCTCTTGTACATAGACTCAATGCTAACGACAAAATTCACGGCATACTTGTACAGTCTCCGCTTCCTTCCCACCTTGACGAAGCACTTATAGTAAACAACATCGACTACAACAAGGACGTGGATGCTTTTCACCCCGTAAACGTCGGAAAAATTATGCTTGGCGACTATAATTTCCTGCCCTGTACACCTGCAGGCGTTATGGAACTTTTAAAGGCATACGACATTGACGTAACAGGCAAAGAGGTTGCTGTTGTGGGAAGAAGCAACATTGTCGGCAAACCCCAGGCAATGCTCATGCTTCATGCAAATGCGACAGTTACAATCTGTCATTCAAGAACAAAGAACCTTTCGGAAGTGTTAAGAAGAGCAGATGTTGTTGTCATGGCAATCGGCAAGGCTAAGTTTTTGAAGGCTGACATGATAAAGGACGGAGCTGTTGTAATCGATGTCGGCATGGATAGGGATGAAAACGGCAAGCTCTGCGGCGACGTAGATTTTGAAGAGTGCGAAAAGAAGGCATCCTACATCACTCCCGTACCCGGCGGAGTAGGTCCGATGACAATAACAATGCTCATGAAAAACACCCTGACAGCGGCAAAGACATCGGTGAAAAAATAATGAAAAGCGTAATTTTAATCGGTATGCCGGGCTGCGGAAAGAGTACACTCGGTGTAATACTTGCAAAAGAACTCGGTCTTGACTTTGTGGATACGGATATTGTTATCCAGAAAAGAACGGGAGAGCTTTTGCAGAACACCCTCGAAAGAGTAGGTGTTGAGGGACTTCTTGATGAAGAAGAAAAGGCAATTCTCGACCTTGACCTGTCGGTTCCCCTTGTTGTTTCCACGGGCGGAAGTGCTGTGCTCAGAGAGAGAAGCATGAAACACCTTAAGAAGAACGGGACTTGCGTTTACATAAGGGTGACGGCAGAGGCAATCGAAAAACGCATAAACAACAGGGATTCAAGGGGAATTGCCGCAGAAAAGAACGAAACCTTGCAGGATATATACAATTTCAGAACTCCTTTTTACGAGAAATATGCAGATGTATGCGTCGATTGTACAGAAAAAGATGTTCAGGAAAATGTTGAAAGTATAAAAAAAGCACTTAAAGAAACGTTCTCTTTTGGATAATGATGTAACACTTGCCCGAAAATTTGAAAAAAGGGTATTGCATTTGACGGGCGTATGTGATATACTTAGTGAGTAGGAAATTATACTTATAAGTGTGATTATTTTTGAGTGAGAGGTTAAAAATGGAAAAGAAAGAAATAACAATACTTGACCTTGTGAAGATTGCTCTTAACTGGATATGGGTGCTTCTTCTCGGCGGAGCTATATGTGCGGCTGTTGCATTCTTTTACAGTACAAAGATGGTTACTCCCATGTATTCGGCATCGTCAAAGTACGTAGTTCAGGCAAAGGGTCAGGAAGCGACAAGCGATGACATACTTGCCAGCCAGAGAGTTGTAGCTTATGCACAGCTTGTTGTCGGTACATATGTAGATATTCTTAATACGCGTGATTTTGCTGTTGATGTTGCAAATTACATGAACGGTGAATACCCCGAAAAAGAATATTCCGCAGAAGGCAAACAGAAAATAATCAACGCATCAATAAGACAGGCAATATTTGAGGACGGAGGTCTTGTAGAGGGCGGAAAATTCGATGCAATAATAGATGCTCTCGTTGATGCAAAAATCATTGATGATGAGAGCTATAAGACTCTTCCTGTAAGAGAAGCGGCAAAAAATCTTATTGAAGGTGCTTCGGTATTAACCGACGAAAGATTTGATCTGGAAGTTATCGATGGCATTGCAAGCGGAAAGATTATACCTGATGTGGTTTATTCCGAAGATCAGCTTTTCGCGGGAATTTCCAATAAGGATAGAACGGTAATTGATGAAATCAGAGATTTGCTTGGTAACAAAGAGTATGATTACAGAAGAATAAAGGGAATGATTAGCTTTAGTTCTGCGGAGGAAAGTACAACCTTTACCATAACGGTAAAAAGCGATGATGCAGACGAAGCGTATTTTGTTGCAAGAGTTTGTGAAATAATAATTCCCAGTTATATCGAATCACACTATCCCGGCTCGGGTCTTGTATCCACAATTGACAGTGCCGTATATAATCCCGGTCCCATAAACAACAATACAGCTCTTTTAACACTTGTAGGTTTTGTTGCAGGCTTTGTTCTTGCATTCGTTGTCGTATACATAATTGAACTTGCCGACAACAGAATAAAGAACCAGGAGGAGCTTGCAGAAAAGACAGGTCTTTCCGTAATGGGTATTATTCCCGATGTTCAGTATGAAAAGAATAACGTCAGTCCGTACGCAAATGCTCACGGAAAGAAATTTAAATAATTTTTCAGAAAGGACAAATGATCATGTTTAAAAATAAAAGCAAAAAATCAACAAGAACATTTGATACAATTCTGAGAAATCCTGTTTTTAGAGTTGTTGAAGCGTATAAGACATTAAGAACAAATATACTTTTCTCTGTGCCCGCAGTTGAGGGTCGCTCCAAGAGATTCGTATTTACAAGTGCAAACCCCAATGAAGGTAAGTCTACCGTAAGTGTAAATACGGCAATTACCTTTGCACAGCAGACAGACGTAAAGGTACTTCTTATAGACGCAGACCTCAGAAAAGCAACAACACACAAGTATTTTGGTGTTTCTTCAAAGAAGGGACTTTCCAATTACCTTGCAGGTCAGGACGAGCTTGAGAACTGTATCCAGAAGTTGCCGGACGTAGAGAATTTCTATATCATGCCTTCGGGCGTTCTTCCTCCCAATCCGTCAGAGCTTCTTTCGGGCAAACATATGGAAAGCCTTTTTGCGGAACTCGATAAAATATTTGACGTAGTAATCATAGATACTCCTCCTGTTAACATAGTAGCAGATGCACTTTCGATTTGTCCCTTTGTTGACGGTGTTATTGTTGTTGCAACAGATAACAAAACAACCTATAATGAGCTTCAGGATGCTGTTAAGCAGCTCAAGGTTGTTGATGCAAAGATTCTTGGAGTTGTTCTCAACAGAACCAGAATCAGTAACTACAGAAAACGTCAGAAGTACAGTAATTATTACAGAACAGAAGAAGTATAATTCTTTAACAGCAAAACCTCTCCTTGCGGAGAGGTTTCTTTATATTCAGTTGTTGTAGTCTGAAATGCTGCGTATAAGCATGGAGGCATTGGCGCCTGTAAGGGTTGTGGGTTCTTCGGAGCCTGCAGGTTCTGTGATTGTAACGTTGAGGCTGAGTGTTGTGTCTGTGGGGAGATTTACCACAAAAGAGCCGGCAATGTCAAATGTCTGATCGACGGCGGTTGTAGTAAAGGAGCGGGAATATTCGGGATGAAGTGCACCGAGATATTCGGGTGTGATTGTTATTGTTGCACCCGTGGTATCAGCAGTAGCATTAAGTGAATATTCTACCGAGTAGATTCCTTCATCAAGACTTACCGTTCCTCCTGTTGTGCCTCTTCCAAGCTCGCCTGAGCCTATTACAAAGCGAAGGGGAATAATGGAGCCTGTTGTAAGGGTACTTCCTGTTGAGTTAAAAAAAGCGTAGGTGCCTCTCTGATCATCATTGTTGTTGCCGCAACCGCAGTTGTTGCCACATCCGCAGTTACTGCCACATCCGCAGTTGCTACCGCAACCGCATCCGCAACCGTTCCACCAAGGATTGTTCCAGCAGGAATTGCAGGGACGTGTGCCGGGAGGGCAGGTGCCGCAAACCGAGTTCTGAGGAGGGAAGGGGAAGTGAGGACGCACGCATCCGCATGAATTGCAGCCTGTGTTTGTTCCGCCTACACCTGAGCAGGAATTACAACTGCAGGTATTTGTGCCGCCAACACCCGAGCAGGAGGAGCATCTCCTGCAGGAATTTCTGCCTGATATATTGTTATAATTGCTATTACAAAAGCTCATAGAAATAGTCCTTTCCAAAGCGTATTTGACAAATTGCTTTGTCACTATATACTATGAATCAAATTCCACTTTTGCCTTTTCGGGACACGATAGGTCGGTTGAATTTCCTTGCAAAAACTTGCTGTAAAGTATTGCAAAAAGGGCTAAAAAGTATTATACTTTTAATATATGATTTTTATGAGGTGATATTATGTTTAAGGAACTTGGTTTTCAGCTTTATACAATGAGGGAATATATAAAAAACCCTGAGATTTGTGATGTTGCTTTAGGTAAAGTAAAGGCCCTCGGTTATACCGAATGTCACGGCGCATGTATGGAAGATAAACCTTATTTGTTTGACTTACTGAAAAAGCATGGTATTCTTCTCACGGGTAATCACTATGATTTGAATTTGATCAAGGCAGACCCCGAAAAGGTACTCGAAAAGCACGCAGAATGTGGGGCAAAGACCATCGGTACAGGTGCTATGTGGGGAGATACAGCAAGAGACTACGATAAGCTCATGGAGTATATCGAAGACTTCAATAACCTTGCTGAAACCTGCTCAAAGTACGGCTTTAAGCTTACATATCATAACCATAGCTTTGAATTCACAAGAATCAAGGGCTATAAAACAATTATGGATGTGCTTTACGAAAACTTAAATCCCTCTACAACCTCATTTGTTCTTGACACCTGCTGGGTTGCGGCAGGCGGACATGATGTTATAGACTGGATGGAAAAATTAAAGGGCAGAATAGATATTCTTCACCTTAAAGATTTGTACATGAAGTATGACCAGAACAGAGTTGTTCCCGCTGACACGGAAATCGGCAACGGTAGTCTTAATTGGGATAAGATTATGGCAAAGGCTGAGGAAATCGGTGTTAAGTATTACTGCGTTGAGCAGGACACCTGTGAATATGATTCCATAAAGAGCCTCGGTATGAGTGCGGAGTTTTTGAAAAAATATATGGCGTAAAGGAAGATAATAATGGACATCAGAGAAGAATCACTCAAAAAACACTACGAATGGAAAGGAAAAATTTCCATTAAAACAAATGTAAAGGCAGATACTGCCGAGGCACTTGCTTTGGCTTATACTCCCGGCGTTGCAGAACCCTGTCTTGCAATAAAGGAAGACGTAAGCAAATCCTTTGACCTTACACGAAGATGGAATACCGTTGCCGTTATTACAGACGGTACGGCAGTGTTGGGTCTTGGCGATATTGGACCTGAAGCGGGAATGCCCGTAATGGAGGGCAAGTGTTTGCTGTTTAAGGAATACGGCGATATTGATGCTATACCCCTTTGTATAAGAAGCAAGGATGTCGATGAAATTGTAAGAACTGTTGAGCTTTTGTGCGGCTCCTTTGGAGGCGTAAACCTTGAGGATATAGCAGCCCCAAGATGCTTTGAAATTGAGAGAAAGCTCAAAGAGCGGTGCGATATTCCCATATTCCATGACGACCAGCACGGTACGGCTGTAATTGCTGTTGCGGCACTCTTGAATACTCTTCGCCTTACGGGCAAGAAAATAGAAGAAATAAAGGTCGTAATCAATGGTGCGGGCGCAGCAGGCTGTGCAATTGGCAGACTTATGCTCAAGGTTGGCGTTAAAAATCTTGTTATGTGTGATAAAAACGGAGCAATTTGTGAGGGCGACGAGCAGATGAACTTTGAGCATGAAGAGCTTTCACACATTACAAACCCTGGTCACGAAAGAGGAACTCTTTCCGATGTTATGAAGGGCGCGGATTTCTTCCTCGGACTATCCCGACCAAATCTTGTTTCGCCCGAAATGGTTATGAGCATGAATAAGGACGCGGCTGTCTTTGCCATGGCAAACCCCACACCCGAAATTATGCCGGATGAGGCAAAGAAGGCGGGAGCGAGAATTGTCGGCACAGGCAGAAGCGATTTTCCGAATCAGATAAATAATGTGCTTGCTTTCCCGGGTATTTTCCGCGGCGCGCTCGATGCAAGAGCAAAGGCAATCACAGAGGAAATGAAACTTGCTGCTTCCTATGCCATTGCAGGTCTTATCTCTGATGAAGAACTGAACGAAGATTATATTCTTCCTGCGGCGTTCGACCCGAGAGTATGTAAGACGGTAGCTGCGGCAGTAAAGAAGTGTGCCGAGGAGAATAAATAGAGTTAATAAAAAACAAACCCGTGTGACTAAAAATCACACGGGTTAATTTATGCCTTGATTTTATGCATCTTCAGCAAGTCTTGCTTTAATATCGCTGAAAGCCTTTTCTGTTATTGCCACATCCGGCTTCTTTGTAATAAGGCTGACAATCGGAACGAGGATAAGACCTGCAACCATTGCGAAAGCACCGCAGTTAATAGGTGACTGGAGAAGTGTGGGGAAGGAGCTTCTGAAAAGAAGGTTTACAATCATGATGCCTGCACCGAATATCATGGAAACCCAACAAGCAGCCTTTGTAACCCATTTTGCGTAGAGACCGTAGAGGAAGGGAGCAAGGAATGCACCTGCAAGAGCACCCCACGATACGCCCATGAGCTGTGCTATGAATGCAACTGCACCACCCTCGGCCTTGTGCTGGAAGATGGCAATTACTGCAGAGATTACGATGAATACAACGATAAATACACGCATTACCGAAACCTGCTTCTTTTCGCTCATATTCTTGGAAATATTGTCCTTTACAAAGTCAAGTGTAAGAGTCGAGCTTGATGCAAGAACAAGGGAAGAAAGTGTTGACATGGATGCCGAAAGTACAAGTACAATAACGATTGCCATAAGTAAATCGGGAAGACTTTCGAGCATCTTGGGTATAACTGTGTCAAATCCGCCGACAGGAACATCGTTCACTGCTTCTACACCCGAAATTCTGGCAAAACCGCCGAGGAAGTAGCAACCGCCTGCAACGATAACTGCGAAAATGGTAGAGATTATTGTGCCGCGGCTGATGGCCTTTTCGCTCTTGATTGCGTAGAACTTCTGAACCATCTGAGGAAGTCCCCATGTGCCGAGAGAAGTAAGTATTACAACACCGAGAAGATTCAATGGATCAGGACCGAACATGGAAGCAAATGCACCGGGAGCTGACGCAGGACCTGCTGTTTTGGGAACGGGAACGATTGAGAGCTCGTTAAGTGCACCGATAAATCCGCCGTGGCTCGAAAGAACAGCACCGATAACTGCTACGATACCAACGAGCATGATGGTGCCCTGAATGAAATCGCTTATAGCTGTCGCCATGTAACCACCCGCAATAACGTAGATGCCTGTGAGAATGGACATGCTGATTACGCACCACATGTAGTCGATTCCGAATGCCATTTCAAACAGACGGGAAAGACCGTTGTAGAGAGACGCAGTGTAGGGGATAAGGAAAATAAATGTAATAGCGGAAGCCACAACCTTGAGAGCCTTTGAACCGTATCTCCTTTCAAAGAACTCAGGCATTGTGGATGAACCGAGAGTCTGTGTCATAATTCTTGTTCTTCTGCCGAGAACAACCCACGCAAGAAGTGAACCGAGTATTGCATTGCCTATACCAATCCATGTTGAAGCAATACCGTATTTCCAACCGAACTGTCCTGCGTAACCGATAAAGATTACGGCAGAAAAGTAAGATGTTCCGTAAGCAAAAGCAGTAAGCCAGGGACCTACACTTCTTCCACCGAGAACAAATCCGTTAACGTCGGTTGCTGATTTTCTGCAGTAGATTCCGATACCTACCATAAGCGCGAAGAATACTACCAGCAGTGTGATTTTAATTACCATTATTACCACCCTTTCATTTTTTGTTTGCAGAGGACATATGGTAATAAAAAAGCCCTCTGCTGTTTTCAGCAGAGGACGAACTTTATCGTGGTACCACCTCAGTTTGCATCTATCTCACGATAAATGCCTTTGAAGGTTACGCTTATAGTGAAATGAAAATCTTATCAGCTACAAATCTATAACCTCACCGCTATAACGTGCGGACACGGTACCGCCTACCAACAACCCACATAGGATGCCTTCGGAGTACGGCTCTCGAAATGTATTCGCAAATCAATGCAGCTACTGTCTTGCACCACCCGACAGCTCTCTGAAGTCTGCTTTTTGAAAAGCTACTTGTTTTCGGTCAACGCCTTTATTTGTTGTAAAGATTTTAGCACACTAAATCACTAAAATCCACAGTATTTTGTGAACAAAACAAAGAAATTATATTAACTTGTTTGCTTCGAAATAAGAGTAGGTTGTTATAATTGCCTTTTCAAAATCCTTGTTGTCGACACCCACGATGATGTTGAGTTCACTTGAACCCTGGTCAATCATCTTGATGTTGATGTCAGCAGCGGCAAGGGAATTGAAGAGCGCCGCAGCAGTACCCTTTGCGTTTTTCATTCCGCGACCAACAACAGCGATAAGCGCGATGTTCTTTTCAACGCCGATTGTGTCAGGACTGCAACTTTCGATAAGGTCAGCAATAATATCGTCTTCCTTGCCCGAAAGCTCGTGGTCGTTTATAACAACACTCATTGTGTCGATACCTGAGGGAAGATGCTCAAAGGAAAGGTCGTGACGTTCAAGTACCTGAAGAAGTCTTCTTCCAAAGCCCTTTTCTTCGTTCATCATGTCCTTTTCAAGAGTGAGAACCGAGAAGTCCTTCTTGCCGGCAATACCTGTAATTACGGTTTTGTCAGCCGCAGGATCTGTATGGGTAACAATCATTGTACCCGGGTCATCGGGAGCGTTGGTGTTCTTAATGTGAATGGGAATACCTGCCGCCTTTACGGGGAAGATGGAGTCTGCGTGAAGAACGCTCGCACCCATGTAGGAGAGTTCTCTGAGTTCCTTGTAGGTAATAACAGAGATGTACTTGGGATTGTCGACAATTCTGGGGTCTGCAATCATAAAGCCGGAAACGTCGGTCCAGTTTTCGTATTCGTCAGCGTGAGCAGCACGTGCAACGATAGCACCTGTGATGTCACTTCCGCCTCTTGAAAATGTCTTGATTGTGTCGTTGGGCATTTTGCCGTAGAAGCCGGGGATTACCGCATTTTCACAGCCCCTCAGTCTTTCGCTCATTATGTCATTTGTCTTTTCGGAATCGAAGGTGCCGTCATTTTTGAAGAATATAACATCGGCAGCATCAATAAACTCAAAACCGAGATGTTTTGCGAGAATGATACCGTTGAGGTATTCGCCGCGGCTTGCCGCATAGTCACGGCCTGCTCTGCCAATGAAGCTGAGCTTTAAAAGCTCAAATTCCTTTTCGAGAGAAAGATCAAGTCCGAGACCTTCAATAATAAGATTGTATCTTTCCTTTATTTCTTCAAAAGCGGAAGAATCCTGTCCCTTTGAAAATTCGTCGTAGCATTTGTAGAGAAGGTCTGTAACCTTGTTGTCCTCCTTGAAACGCTTGCCCGGCGCAGAGGGAACTACGTACTTTCTGTCGCGGTCTGAAAGAACTATGTCCGCAACCTTTTTGAACTGCTCGGCACTTGCCAAAGAGCTGCCGCCGAACTTTGTAACCTTGATGCTCATAATGTGAACCTCACCTTTATAGAAATATTACTTTAAAACATAGAGATAAACTGCAAAGAAGTGTGTTATGCTTCCTGCAAGTACGAAGAAATGCCATACCGAGTGCATGTATTTGTACTTCTTCATGGCATAGAAAATAATGCCGACTGTGTAGCATATGCCGCCGATGAGAAGGAAAACAAGTCCACCCATGGGAAGCCTTGCAATTACACTTTTGCCGCCAAGAACTACCGCCCAGCCCATGACAATGTAGCTGATGATTGAAAATACCTTGAACTTTTCAATGCTTATGGCGTTTAGAACAATACCGAGAACAGCAATGCCCCAAACAATACCAAACAGTACCCAGCCGATAGCGCCTTTTAGTGTAACGAGGGTTATCGGAGTGTAGGTACCTGCAATGAGAAGATAAATTGATGTATGGTCAAAAACGCGGAAAACACGTCTTGCGGTTTTGTTGGTTATTGCGTGGTAAAGAGTAGACATGCAGTAAAGAATAACAAGTGTTGAGCCGTAAATCGAAGCACCAACAACGCCTGCAGCACCAACAATGTCAATGTTGATTGCCGCGCGCACAATGCAAAGCACAAGTGCTGCAACCGAAAGACATGCGCCGATTCCGTGGCTTATGGAGTTTGTGAGTTCTTCGCCGAGCGTATATGTCGGAAGAGCTTTTTTTGTCATACCTTTTACCTCCGTTATATTATATTTGAGCAAGTTTCAGTCTGTCAAACGAGAAACTTTCCAGTTTATACCTTAATATTATATCCACTTAATAGTGTACTGTCAATATTTTTTGTCGATTGTTTACAAAATAAAGCTGTTATTTTTGCTGAAAAACTGAAAATGTTAAGAAAATTTAAAAAAGGTATTGACAAAATCACCTACAGATGATATAACATAATTGTAAACAAAACGTTATGTATTTTTGGACGTCATGTTTTAACTTTGTAAAGGGAAGATTACAAAATGAAAAAGGGATTTTCTGTTGAACTTAAGATAATATTTACTGCGGTCGTTGTGTTGCTTACACTTTTTACGGCTGTTGTTGCTATGCAGATTTTCCGAAACAATAACGAAAATATGACTTTTGTTTACAATTCGGCAAGCACTGAATTTGTTTCGGAAGTTAATATTTTCGACATTTTCTCTAAGATTTGACACAAAAAACAGTATAAAAATAAAACCTGCGTTAAAAAACGCAGGTTTTTTGTTTGCATTTATCTGTCAATAAATTCAATCACAGTCTTGTTCTTGAATACCTTGCCGTATTCCTTACATTCTGCGACTACTGCATAGTCAAGCTTGTTTTCGTCGTTCATAACGGGTGAAAGCTCCTGTGTGAGCTTTTTCTCACCTGTAAGTGTCATCATAAAATCATCGGTGAGAAGCTGCATTATGTTATCGTCTTCATACTTAAGATTTGTGAAATTGCCCTTCATCTGCTTTGTCTGATTGGGGAAGTGAACATAGCTTTTCTTAAAGAGGAATCTCGACTTGAAGTTGAGTTCGGTTTCACTGGTGGCTTCGTCTTCGATTGTTATTTTGTGGTCGGTAACAGTGAGTTTTCTTGTCCATTCGTAGCTTCTGCCGTCACTGTGGGAAACGACTGTGTTTATTTCCATTGTGCCCTTTTCAAGGTCGACCCTCTTGATTTCGGGTGTAACCTTGCATTCCATTATGTCGTCGAATTCTTCACAGAAAACAACGTTGTGGCTCTTGAAGTGCATAAGGTGATGGTAGAATTCCCATCTGTCGTAGTTGCATATACCGCCGTCAACAAGGATAGGCTGTCCCTTGTAGAAGGAGATGAGCTGGGGCGCACCTACATGATGGTGAGGACCGGGGTAGACTGCGGCATCGGAAAAGAGTGTCATATCTGACTTGCGGAATATTGCAAGGTGGCTCTGGGGATAATAGATTTCCTTCTGCAGCCTTTCAAAGTCAAGGTCAATAAGGCGGGAGGCATACTCTATATCCTGCATTACATCAAGAGTATAGGAGTCGGAGAGCTGAAGTGTTTTTCCTCTCGGTGTCATGCACTGGTAAAGCCATTCGTACTGCTTCTTTACACTCTCGCGAAGCCCCTTTATTTCTGGATAGCCGTTCTTTTCGATAACTAAAAGTGCTTCGAGGTAAAGACGTGCAATAAAGTGGCTGTAAGAGGGAGAATCTTCGTCGCTTCCGCCGTCGTCATATATTGCGTTTCTTAGGTTCATTTCAACGGTATCAAGACCGATTTTTGTAAGCTCCTCTACGTTTTCAAATTCAGGGAACATGGAAACTGCAAGCAGAAGCACAACACCAATCTGAAGAACATGGTTCTGCGCATGATTCTTTGCAAGTCTGTCCATAGCCTCAAGGTAGAGGTGGTTCATGTGAAGCTTCATGAAGTCATAAAGGTATGCCCAATCCTCCTTTGAGAAGGGTGCATCCTCGAGCATAAACAAGCCGTGAAGAAGCGACATTGTTCTCCATGCAACCTGCATATCACGCCAGGTCATGTCTGTGTGCCAGTAGGGTCTTTCGTCAAATTCCTGGTAGGGGTGAGCCTTGTCCCATTCCTTTACGATTGTCAGCCACGCATCGGCATACTTTCTGTCACCCGTCTGAAGAAATCTGTGGGCGAGGGGGATTGTAAAATAAAGTCTCTGAGGCCAAATCTGCCATTCATATTTCTTTCTGAAATCTGTACCCTCGGTAAAAGCAAATGAGCTTTCCCAACCAAATTCACCCTTGAATTTGAAAATTTCAAAGAGCTTTCCCGAAAGAGTAAGTTCTAAGATTTCGTCACCGTCAGCCGTTCCGAAACGGTCTTTCATAAGGTTGTACGCACCGCCGTCAAGAACAAAATAGGGGAAAATGGACTGCTTGACAAGCTCTTCTCTGGGATAGGGATAGAAGCCGACATTTTCAACACCGAAAATTTCCTTTGCAAACGGCTTGATATAATCATTGCCTGTTTTTTTCATTTTCTTTACCTCCGAAAACATATTCGTATAATACACATTTATTTTGCCACACCCGAAAAGTAAAGTCAATATAAAAAGCCAAAAAAAAGAAAATAATACACCTCGAAGAAAAAAGGCGTCGCCTTTTGGCAACGCCCTTAAAGTATTGTTTAAATCACATATTCAACTGCATCAAATAGGGGAGCGAGAGATGAGCTCTCGTATGCCGAAACAACAAGGGTGTTTGCATTATCCATGCCGTCATAGCTTACCTTGAACCTTGTCATTGACGTTGTATCGTTAAACGGGATTCTCTCAAGCTTTATAAGCTGATTTCTCTGATTGTAAATGCCAATCATTACAGTGTAGCTCTTTTCGTTTGACATTACCTGAAGTGTTATGTCAAGAGTTCCGTCTTTCAAGTCTGTTCCGACAAGTTTCAGCATAGGTTTGTCAAAAATCATGCATTTGAGAACGGGATAGTCAAAATCGCTTATAAATGTCCATACGTTTTCAAAGTCAAAGCCTCGGGATTCGGAAAGATAGGTGATACTCTTGAGGTTGGAAAGCTCTGTCGAAGAACCGCTTGTATCAACTGTTGCTTCCTTCTTTGTATTGAGTGCCGTTGCCTCGATTATCACACCTGCTCCTCTCGGAGAGAACGCATTCTCAACTCCTGCATGGGTGTTGCACTCGCCGGTAATTCGTCCGGCACGTGCGTTGTATGCACTTGAGAGAGAATATACGCTGGTAATTGCGAAAGAGTCACTAATCATTATATCAACGTCGCCTGACATGAGGTCTGCACTGCTGTCATCATCATCACCGGGTTCGGATGAAGTTGAGCCTCCGGGGGAAGGAGTGTAGGCACTTCCGTAGGAGTAGAGGTAACCCACAAGACCGCCTGCACGGGATGAATGGTAGGAGGTGGAATTTATAGTGCCGATGCTATAGCAATGAACAATCTGTGACAACGAGCTGTAGCCTGTGTAAAGCTGTCCGACAATTCCTCCGACATAGCTGTATCCGGTCGAGTTGACAACTGTAATGTCGTTTACAGCGAATGAATCAATAATGTTGGTTTCTCCGATAATGTCTGTATGAGCATATCCGGCAATGTTTCCTGCGTAAACGCGGTCAATTTTCCCGTTGATATTTATTGTACCCTGCGAAACGCTTATACCGGAAACTGTGCTTGCACCTCTGCTTGCAGTGATATAACCTGCAAGAGCTCCGACGTATATGGTGTCATCTTCTGCCGTAGATGAGGGAGCAAGGTCAATAACGAAGTTTGTTACGGCAAGATTTTTGATTGTTGCATTTGAAACATATCCGAAAAGACCGGTGTACTTGCTTTGGGCAAGCTTGAAGTTTGCTACGGTGTAGCCCTTGCCGTCAAAATGACCGTTAAAGGGCGTTTCTTCCGATTCACCGACGGGAACCCAGTAGTTGCTACCGAGATGGATATTTGCACCGAGAGCATAGTAAGCATCTGTATAGCCCTCTTTCTGTTCGTTGATAACCTTTGCAAAAAGGGCAAATTCTTCACCCGAACTTATGACATACGGAAGTGTTTCTGTACCGAAGCCCGAACTGAAGCTGTCGGCAACTCCGCCTACCCATGCTGTTTTGTCTGTTGCTTCAAAAACGGCATAGAATGTCATGTTGCCAACCACTGTGCAGTCGGTAAAATCATATTTTTCTCCGTTCTCGGTATCCGACCAGTACATGAATGTGTAATAATACCTTTCCGTATCCGGCTTATGAGGAATTTCGGAAGGGGCTGTAACTGCAGAGTTATAAGCAATCTGCTGTTCGACAAAAGCACTGTCGCCATTCATAAATGTTATTGTATACGGACGGGGAGAGGATGAAAATACTGCATAGAAGGTAGTATTTTCGGAAAGTGCGGTATTTTCAAAATCAAAGGGAAGACCGTTCTGTGTCAGTGACCAGTGGCTGAAGGAAAACTGCTTGTCAATGGTTGAAGATTTTTTTGGTGTATCTTCGGGAGCTGTTATCGTGCTGTTATTGCCAAATACGATTACTTCAAAGGAAGTATCCTCCGAAACAAAGTTTGCATAGCCCGCTTTTTCCATGAGTGTGGGATAGAAATACTCTGCCTCGCTATCCATTTCCCAGATATTCTCCATGTCAAAGCCGACATATTTTTCGGGAAGCCTTGAATCCTCATGTGAGAGAGCATACAGTCCCGTATAGTCACCTTCCAGTATGTCCGAACCCACAACATTTTGCGCCTCGAATCTGTAACAGTTTTCAAATATGATTTCTGCCGAAGAGTAGCCTGTAAAGCCACCTACAAAGGAGTAATCCTTGGGTGTTGTTTCTGTATGTGTAAGCTCGGCAACGTCACCCGATGCATAGCAGTTTATGATTGTCTGACCGTAGCTCTGCGAGTAATAGGGGAAGAAAATCTGACCGACAAATCCGCCCGCTGAGGGGTCTTGATTGCAACCTGAACCTGCCTGAATAAATCTTCCGTTTACATCGGAGGATGAATAACAGTCCTTGAGAATGAGATTTTTAGTGGCATAAAGCTGTGCCGCAAAGCCGCCAGCTACATAGTTGTAGAAATCGGACTCTGCAACTGTTGTGCCTTGTGAATAGCAGGAGCTAATCAGTATTGTTCCGCCCGTGCTTGCATCGTAGGTTTTAACGTTACCGAAGGCACCGCCACACAAAGGACGTGCTACTATGGTAGAAGTGGCATCTGTGCGTATATTGCCGTTTGAACTGCTGTTGATTACAGTTATTTTTGTGTTTGTGTCGGCACTAAGATACCCGACAATACCGCCTGCTGTGACTACATGAATGTCATCCTCGGGCTGATTCTTTGCACCGGTTGAAACATTTATATCACATTCAACATTTGAGAAAGCAATCAATATGCTTGCACCTGTGAAATCGCCCGAAATAACAGAGCCGGAAATGCCGCCTGCATAGATTGTGCCGTTGTTGCTCAGTGAAACTGAAGATCCGGTAACATTACAATTTGTAACGCTTGCATATTCTCCCGGCGCAGTTAATACGATACGTCCTGCAAGAGCACCCACATATGTTTTCTGGGTACGTGTTGAGCTTACATTTATCTGCGCGTTGTCAATATTCAGATTTTTGATAGTGCCGTTTGCAACAAGACCGAAAAATCCGACATAAACGGTGTCATCATTTGTAATTTTAAAGTTTGAAACCGTGTGACCGTCACCGTCAAA
Organism: Clostridia bacterium; assembly: GCA_017456765.1. Classification (GTDB taxonomy): domain Bacteria; phylum Bacillota; class Clostridia; order Oscillospirales; family CAG-382; genus UMGS1387. Next base: position 82,027 of record JAFTIR010000003.1, read on the forward strand.
CACACCGCAGAAAGATATGTTGTATGTGCTTGTTTCGTTATAGCGTCCGATAGGAATCCATTCTGCGCCGCCAAGGTCAATATCGCTTGTGAGCTTGTAGTGGGCGCGTGAGCCTAAACCGGAGTTTACGTTGTTTGCCATAAACTTTAGTTGCTCGGCTGTTCCGATAAGATACGGAGATTCCTCAGTACCTGCGCCTGAAAGCTCTGTCATAAGAACAGCGCCCTCCCAAAAAGGCTGTGTACCGAAGTCTGTGTTGCTCTCTGTTACAGAGTCTGATGTCAGAACAGGACTCGGACCTGATAAAACTACAGTGTCATTTTCATATACAGCTTCTTTGTTTTCTTCATTGTCCGGGATATATTGCTCCAACACCGAATCTGTGGTTTCCACAACAGAGGGTGCGGAATATATGCCGAGGCTTATTGCACAGGCAATGAGTGAAGCTGATGTGATTATGCTGAGTATTCTTTTATTCATCTTATGTAAGTGTACCCTGACGGGAACACTCCTCCTTTGCGCGAAATGGTCAGTTTCCGTCTACGATGTCGATAATACCCTGAAGAACAGCTCTTTGAGTATCGGAAATGGTTGTGGAATTTATAAGGGATTTTGCGTTTTCGTACATGCTTGTACTTACCGGCTCGCCGTAAACGGTAAATGCTTTGCCGTTTACCGTTATTTTTGTGTAATTCTTTGATGTTACAACGGTTGTATAGTTATCTTGGGGAACATTCTTAAGAACACCGGTAAATACGCAATTGTTGTCATTTGAACTGTCAAAAACAAGGTCAACATCGTCTTTCTTGCTGTAGGCAACACCTGTTACATAGTTGCGGAAATCAAAGTTGAGCTGCGAGCCTGTTTTGTCAATAAGTGACTGAACACCGACTATAAAACCGTATTCGTCAATGACAAAAGCATCTTCCTCGTTCTTGGCATTTGTAGATATGCCGGATGTGAAACGGATGCCGAGGGGGTCCTTGGCTCTGATTGTCGCCTCAGCGCTGTTACCCATATACGAGGAAAGACCGGAAAGCTCGGTGTATGTAAGGGTCTGGGAGTTTACATAGTAGTATTTGGTGCTTACAGCATAGATGGAATCTGCACTCTGCTTTTCAACGATTTCTATAAGCATATCTTCAAGGGGGATGATTTTAAGGTAGTTATCCGAACGTTCGGGGAGAGCATACTGGAAACCGCCAAATTCGTAGTATCTTATATTGTCTTCTGATGCTTTTTCGCCAAGGTATATGTCAACACTCTGCGACGCAGTTTTTTCCGATTCAACACATAAGAGATATGGGTAACCGTTATTCAAGGACTCTGAGATTCCCCATACGCCTTCAAAATCAAAGCCGAGCGAGGATGAAAGATAATTGCTGCTCTTTAAATCTGAATCTGAAACCGCTGTGCCTGTTGTATCTATCTGAGCCTTTTTGTTTGTGTTGTCTGTTATTGCTTCGAGTGTAACATCTGCATCGCCGGGATAGAATATATTGTTAACATCTGCATGGGTGTTACATTCACCAACTACTCTGCCGGCTTTTGCATTATATCTTGTTGAGTGGGAGTAAACACTCATGACAGCAAAAGAGTTGCGAATCATAATGTCAACGTCGGATGCCAAGAGTCCTGCAGTACTCGGGGGAGCGTAGGCACTTCCGTAGGAGTAGAGATAACCGACAAGGCCGCCTGCTCTTGAGGAGTGATAGCAATCGGAATCAATTGTTCCGACACTGTAGCAACGAATAATCTGTGACAGAGAACCGGAGCCTGTGTAAAGCTCTCCTGCAATACCGCCGAGGTAGTTGTAGCCTGTGGAGTTTGCCGCGGTAATGTTGCCCGATGTGTAGCAGTCGGAAATGCTTACTTTACCGGCAAGGAAGGAATAGGCATATCCTACAATGTTTCCTGCATACAAATTTTCTGCTTTTCCGTTTATGTTGATTGTTCCGTTTTCAACAAAAACATTTGAAACATTGCTTTCTCCCTTGGTCGAATAGATGTAGCCTGCAACACCGCCTGCGTATACGGCGCTGTCGCTTGCCGTATATGAGGGGGAAACGTCAATTACAAAGTCGGAAACACGAAGATTTTTGATTGTTCCGTTGCAGACATATCCGAAAAGACCCATGTAATTGTCCAGCGCAATTTTATAGTTGCTTACGGAGTATCCTCTGCCATCGAAGTTTCCGCTGAAAGGAGTTTTGTCGGATTTTCCTATGGGAACAAGGAACGCTCCGCCAAGGTCAATATCTGCATCAAGTGCATAATAAGCGTTGACAAAACCGTCCTTCTGTTCATTTATAACCTTTGCAAAAAGTGCAAGCTCGCGGCTTGTCTTGATAATGTAGGGGAAATCTTCTGTACCGAGACCCGAGCTGAAATCCGCCGCAACAGATAACTCTGTCTGTAATGCGGTATTTGTAAGGTTGTAATCCTTTTCGACTGTGGAGGTGCTTTCAAGAGCCGAATCTGTGTTTTCAACAACTGACGGAGCGGCAAGAATACCTAAGTTGCAAACAGTTGCCATAATTAAAAGGAAAGTAACAAATCCGAGTAATCTTTTGTTCATTTTGTGTAAGTGTCCCCCAAAAAGGGCACACATCCCCCTTTACATAAATATACATATACATTGTAACATGAAACAGAGTAATTGTCAATCATGCCGAAAAATATTTAATTTTTCTTTACATAGAGGGATAATCTTGACAAACAAAGCAGAAAAAAGTAAATAAAGAGTGAAAATTATGAAATTAGTTTACAATTGTGAAAATTTGTGTTATAATTACCGCGTACGCATTTTTGCTGATTTTATAAATCAATAAAGGAATGAAACAAATGAAAAAACTTATGATTGGTAACGAAGCAGTTGCCAGAGGTCTGTATGAAGCAGACTGTAAATTTATTTCAAGCTACCCGGGTACTCCTTCCACCGAGATTACCGAGTTTGCCGCAGAGTACGATGAACTCTATGCCGAATGGGCACCCAACGAAAAGGTTGCCATGGAAGGAGCGCTCGGTGCTTCGATTTCAGGCGCACGTTCTTTCTGTGCAATGAAGCACGTTGGTCTTAACGTTGCGGGCGACCCTCTCTTTATCGGCGCATATGTCGGCGCTGAGGGAGGAATGGTAATTGCGGTTGCGGATGACCCCGGAATGCACTCCTCTCAGAACGAGCAGGATTCACGCCACTATGCCATGGCGGCAAAGCTTCCTATGTTTGAGCCGTCGGATTCTACCGATTGCCTTGTGTTTACAAGAGAGGCATTCGCTCTTTCCGAAAAGTTTGATACACCCTTTATCATAAGAACCTCAACAAGAGTTGCTCACTCCCAGAGCATAGTTGAGCTTGGTGAAAGAAAAGAGAGCACAATAAAGCCCTATGAAAAGAACATTGCAAAGCATGTAATGGCTCCTGCAAATGCAATAAAGAGACACGTTGTTGTTGAGGAAAGACTTCGTGAAATCTCAGAATGGGCAAACACCTGCCCCTTTAACAGAGCAGAATACAACGATACAAAAATCGGTATCATCTGTGCAGGCTCTACATACGTTTATTCAAGAGAAGTTTTCGGAGAGAACGCTTCCTACTTAAAGCTCGGACTTGTAAATCCTCTTCCCGAAAAGCTCATTCGTGAATTTGCGTCAAAGGTTGAAAAGGTAATTGTTGTCGAGGAGCTTGACCCCGTTATCGAAACACAGGTGAAGGCAATGGGTATCGAGTGCGACGGTAAGAATAAATTGCCTATTCTCGGAGAATTTTCTCAGGAAGTCGTAAAGAAGTGCCTCCTTTCAGAAGAAAATGACTTTTCCAAAATTGAAGATGAAATCCCCGGACGTCCCCCTGTACTTTGCCCCGGCTGTCCTCACAGAGGTTTGTTTTTTGTTCTCAAAAAGCTCGGAGTTACTGTCAGCGGCGACATCGGATGTTATACTCTCGGCTCTGCCGCACCCCTCAGTGCAGTTGACACCACACTCTGTATGGGTGCATCCATTGCAGGACTTCACGGCATGAATAAGTCGGGCGGCATTGACCCTAAAAAGTCAGTTGCAGTTATCGGCGACTCAACATTCTGCCACTCGGGGCTTACAGGCATCATGAACATGGTATACAATAAGGCACATTCAACCGTTATCATCTGTGATAACAGCATCACGGGTATGACAGGTCATCAGCAGAATCCCGCAACGGGCATGACTTTAAAGAATGAGCCTACACATAAGATGTGCATTGAGGGTGTTGTAGAAGCACTCGGAGTTGGGGATATAAAGATTGTTGACCCCAACGAAATAAAAGAGCTTGAAGCGGCAATCAAGGATTCACTCTCAAAAGACGAAGTGTCGGTTATTATCACACGCCGTCCCTGCGTGCTTCTCAAGTCCGTAAAGAAGGATACATATTATACAGTTAACAGTGACAAATGTAAGTCCTGCAAGGCTTGTATGAAGATTGGCTGTCCTGCAATTAGCTTCAAGGACAAAAAGGCTGTAATTGACACAACCCTTTGCACAGGCTGTGACCTTTGCTCTAAGATGTGTGCATTCGGTGCTATTGAAGAGAACAAGAGATAAGGAGGAAAAGAAAATGAGTAACACAACAAATATTATGATTTGCGGTGTCGGCGGACAGGGAAGCCTTCTTGCCAGCCGAATCCTTGGCAATACCTTCATATCTCAGGGTTATGATGTCAAAGTGTCCGAGGTACACGGAATGAGCCAGAGAGGCGGTAGCGTTGTAACCTATGTAAAGTACGGCGAAAGGGTAGATTCACCCGTTATCTGTAAGGGCGAGGCGGACTTTCTTCTCTCCTTTGAGCTTTGCGAGGCAGCACGCTGGCTTCCTTACCTCAAGAAAGACGGCATAGTTGTAACAAGTACACAGAAGATAATGCCAATGCCCGTAATTATCGGTGCGGCAGAGTACCCTGAAAACATTGAAGAAAAGATAAAGAACACAGGCGTAAAGCTCATGTCGGCTGACGCTCTGTCTCTTGCTGAAGAATGCGGCACATCAAAGGCGGCAAATGTTGTTCTTATCGATATGTTTGCAAAGCATTCCGACATTCCCAAAGAGGAATACATAAAGGCTATTGAAATGTCCGTTCCCAAGAAGTTCCTTGAACTTAATCTTGAGGCTTTTGAAAAGGGCTACGCATTAGATTAACTTACTTTTTTCTTTGCTGAAAAGAAAAAAGTAAGCAAAAAAGAAAAGAATTTCGGGACTATTTCTTGAAACTAAACTTAAATATCTGATGCCCGAATGAAGTATCGTCTGGTCGGCATATATGCAACCGACCAAACTCGACAAAAAAACACATGAATTGTAGGGCGGGGGCTTGCTCCCGCCTTCATTACGTTTCAATATGGTTTTGTTCGACAACAATAGTAACTTGCTAATATTTCACAACAAATAGTTGAAATCACACAAATTGAAAGGTTGACCGAGGTCATCCTTTTTTGTTATAATGAGAGTGCAAAAACAAATGGAGATGCAATTCATGAAAACGGAGGAACAAAAAAAAAGAAGTTTCTGATTTTGCTTGTAGCAACTCTTTTGCTTGCCACAGGAGCAAACGCCGCATTTGAAAAGGTAAACACTTATGAAAACAACTTTTCAGATGTGAGTGAAAACAACTGGTTCTATGAAAACAAAAGGCCAATTTACGTCAGCATTTTGTCATTTTTACTCAAATTTACATAAAATTTGTACTTCATTACATTTACTTTTATGTTTCCTGAATGTATAATGTTGACGTGGATATAACCATAAAAAACAAAGGAGAAAGAAAAATGAAAAAAATCCTGTCTCTTGTTCTTGCTTGCCTTTTGCTTGCCACAGGTACATTTGCGGCATTTGAAAAGACAAATAAGTACGAAAATAACTTTACAGACGTAAAGGAAAACAATTGGTTCTATGAAAACGTAAAGACAGCATATGAGCTCGGCTTTATGAACGGTAAGTCCGAGGGCAAGTTTGACCCCGATGGAAATGTTACAGTTGCTGAGGCTCTTACAATGGTGTCCCGACTTCATGCTATTTATAACGGCACAGAAGTCACAAAGAAGGACAAGAGCGACTATGTTATTGAGTTTGATGATCCCGAAGTTCTCGTAGATTTGTCAGAGAGAAACTCCATAAATAAGAATGGTGTCAACTTCAAGAACGGAACAGGTGAAATCAAAGACAGTATGCTTATTTGTAAAGCTCAGGCTAAAGCAGATGGCAACTTTGATACACAAATCAAGTTTGAGGGCCTTGAGCTTAATACCAAGGACTACAATAAAGTTACCTTCCGTATGAAAAGAGATTTTCTTCCAAATACCGATCCCGAAGCGGCAAGATATGAAATAATTGAGTTTTTCTTCCAGACAAGCACCGCTCCCGGCATTTCGGCATCAAGACAGATAAATATCAGACTTTCGCATATAAAGGATTTGACAGAATGGTTTGAGGTTGAAGCTGACCTTGGAAATCATGCACAGTGGACAGATATTCTTACAGGCTTCCGTTTTGACCCCACAAACAATAACGGCGTATATTATATAGACTACATCAAATTCTCAAAGAGCGATAACATTAAGAATGAAAAGTGGTACGATATGTATGTTGACTATGCTGTTGAAAAGTCCATTATTGACAATGACAGCTTCTCGACAGATGAATATTCAAGAAATATCACAAGACGTGAAATCTGCGAACTTATTGCAAAGGCAATCCCCGAGGAAAACTTTGCACCTATCAACGTTGTAAAGGGCATTCCCGATGTGCTTCGTGATGAAAAGAATTCTGATGTGTACCTTATGCTCTATAAAGCAGGTATTCTTCTCGGTTCCGATGATAAGGGTTCGTTAAAGCCTGATTCCGATATTAAGAGATCAGAAATTGCAGCTATCATCAACCGTATCGCGCTTCCCGAAAACAGAGTAAAGGGAACAGTTGAATATGACTGGGCAACCCAGGGTAATGAATACGATGTGGAATTCAATGATGAAGCATCACTTTCCAAGGTTGTTCTCGGTAAGGCGACAGGTGAAATCAAGAACGGTGCACTTGTACTCACAGCAACTGATATGGGTGATAGGACTCCAAGATACGACCCGCAGATTGGTGTTGAGAATATCGCTATAGCTGCAGAGGACTATACAAAGCTTAAAGTTAGAATGAAGGCCGAATATATCGGTGAAGTTGCAGACAGAGCAGATAGATTTGACTTCTACTTCAAAACCGATATAGATAACGAGCTTTCCGAAACAAAAGCAATTCATAAGAAGCCTATAGAGGCAGGATACATCGACAACGCAGGCTGGTATGTAATCGAGGTTGACTTTGCAACACATAAGGACTGGAAGGGAACAATCACAGGCTTCCGCTTTGACCCTGCCACAACAAACGGTATTTATACAATCGACTATATAAGACTCATAAAGAATGACCCGCTCTTTAATGCTTCCCACGAAACACTTCTTTCACAGGGCTATACAGCATCAACACTTCTTGAAGATAAGGGCTTTGAAAACGGACTTTATGTTGAACCCTATAACAGCAGTTATGAAATTGATAAGACAGATAAGAGAACATGGTATCCTTTAGGTAATACATCCGATAAAACTCCTAACTGGACCGCATGTCCTTTGCACTGTGGTATTGATATGTGGCTCGAAAGAGATACAACAACAGGTAGCACTGTTCTCAAGGACACAAAGGGAGCAAACACTCTCATATATAATCCCGAAGATGGTTCACTTTCCTTCAGGGTAGATGCTACAAAGATTTACGAAGGTAAGCCTCATATTCAGGAAGAATATACCTACTGGCCTCACCTTCTTATCAATCAGCCAAAGACCAGAACATCTACAAAGAAGCCTATAACAAGCGACAGAATATTTGTTGAGCTTGATATAAGGGTTTCCGATCTCAAGGATACAATAAATCCCGAGGGCATGAACAAGCTTCAGTTCCCGCTTTTCTTCTATCTTGTTACAGATAAAGCTCCAAGCCACCTTATCTGGTTCGGTGTTTCGCTGCTGAATAGTATGGATTATCTCACAACAACGACTCCCGGTTGGGTACCTGACTCGGCGGCTCATATGTATATGTACAGTGTTCCCATGGCAACAACCTATGGAGGCAAGGAAAATTCCATTTACGGCGAGGACGGAAAGCTTGAGGCAAGTGACGAGTGGACTCATATAAGAGTTGATATCACACCTCACATTGACAGAGCTCTTGAATGGGCAAACCGCGATAACGCATACGGAATGAAGGTTACAAAGGAAGACCTTTACTTCTCGGGCGGAAATATCGGCTTTGAAATCCACGGCAACTATGACTGTACCGTTGAAATTAAAAACCTCGATATGATTTTCTACGACAAATAAAAAGCTTTGCCTCCCTTGTATAAAAGCAGGGGAGGCGTTCGTGTATTATAAAAACCGTGTCGGTGTGACATGGTTTTTCGTTATTTAAGCGACAATAAAGGTTTGTTTGGCACGGAGCCTGCCCCCCGCCTTTTTTGCCAAAAAAACTCTTTACACGGCACAAAATATGTGGTATAATACCAAATATAATACTTCTTATATAAAAAAGGAGAGAAAAAATGAAAAAGTTTCTGATTGTTCTCATGGTGGCTCTTTTGCTCGCAACGGGCACAAACGCTGCATTTGAAAAGGTCAACACCTATAACGGTAACTTTTCCGATGTTGCAGACTCTTCCTGGTATGCAGAAAATGTAAAAACGGCTTTCGAGCTCGGCTTTATGAACGGCAAGTCCGAGGGCAAGTTTGACCCAAACGGCAATGTTACGGTTATTGAGGGTATCACAATGACCTCTCGCCTTCATGCGATTTACAATGACACAGAGGTAAAAAAGAGTGAGAAGAAGATTGAAGAATACCGCTTTGACTTTGATGACCCCTCGATACTTGTTGACCTTTCCGAAAGAAACTCAAGAAACACAAACGGCATTAATTTTGGCAGAGCAACAGGCAGAATTGAAGACGGTGTGCTTATCGCACAGCCCGAGGGACTCAACCAGCACGGCAGCTATGACCCCCAGATTAAGTTTGAGGGACTTGAGCTTGAAGCAAAAAAATATGATAAGGTAACCTTCCGCATGAAGAGGGATGAGCTTCCCAATCCCAACGGCGGTGCAAGAGATGAAAAACTGGAATTCTTCTTTAAGACCAATGTTTCGGGAAGCATTTCGGCAGATAAGTGCGTAAAAATCAAGCTTCCGACCGATAAAGACCTTTCAGAGTGGTTTGAAGTTGAAGCAGATCTTGGCGGACACGAACAGTGGAAGGACCTTATAACCGGCTTCCGTTTTGACCCCACAAACAACAACGGCGTATACTATATCGACTACATCGTTCTTTCAAAGAGCGAAAACATCAAGAGCGATAAATGGTATGATATGTATGTTGACTACGCTACCGAAAACGGGCTTATAGATGTTGACACATATGTATCGGATGAATATTCGAGAAACATTACAAGAAGAGAAATCTGTGAAATGTTTTCAAAGGCAATTCCCGAAGAACATTTCGCACCCATAAATGATGTAAAGGGTATTCCCGATGTTCTCAGAGACGAAAAGAATGCAGATGTGTTCCTTATGCTCTATAAGGCAGGCGTGCTTTTAGGTGACGAAAATGGTTATTTCAATCCCGACACCGATATTAAACGAAGCGAAATCGCGGCAATCATAAACAGAGTAGCCCTCCCCGAAAACAGAGTTAAGGGAGTGGTTAGTGCCGACTGGGCTTCTCAGGGCAATGAATATGATGTTGAATTTGCAGATGAAGCATCACTCTCCAAGGTTGTTATCGGCAAGAGTGAGGATGTAAAGATTGTAAACGGTGCTCTTGTTCTCAAATCCAAGGATATGGGAGATACAACCAAGGCAAGATTTGACGCACAGATTGGCGTTGAAAATATTGCTATTGCTGCAGATGACTATAAAAAGCTAAAAGTCAGAATGAAGGCTGAATATGTAGGTGAAGTAGGTAATACAAAGTTTGACTTTTACTTCAAGACCTCGGAGGACTCAAACCTTTCCGAATCAAAGTCATTACACGCAGAGCCTGCATCAAGCGGATATGTTGATGCTTCGGGCTGGTATGTAATCGAGGTTGATTTCACAACCCATAAGGCATGGAAGGGAACAATCACGGGCTTCCGCTTTGACCCCGGTAATACAAACGGCATTTATACTATTGACTATATAAGACTTGTAAAGCAGGACCCGCTTCTGAATGCAACCCATGAAGAACTTTTGTCTCTCGGCTATACTGCAACAAGACTTCTTCAGGATGAAACCTTTGAAAGAGGATTTTTTGTAAACAGCCCCGACCAGACAATCCGCGATAAAGCCGACAGAGTATGGCAGGACTATACAGATACAGACAAACTCCCCCTCTGGAGAATCAGCCCCCACTGGTCAAAGTACGATATGTGGACAGACAGAGATACGACCACGGATGAATATACAATAGCCGATAAGTACGGTGTGAACACCGTTACCTATAATCCCGAAGAAAAGTCCATAATAATGCGTCAGAACGCCACAAAGTTCTATAACGGTGCACCTCATATTAATGAAGAACAAAAATGGTGGCCTCATCTTCTTCTCTCGCAGGACACAAACTTAGCGCCTCTTGATAAAAAGAGAAATTCTGCATCAGCTGACAGAATGTTTATGGAAATTGATGTAAGAATGAACGATTTTAAGAACACCACAAATCCTGAGGGAACAAATAATGCATTTTTCGGCATTAATTTCTATATGAGAACGGATAAGGCCCCGAACGAGCTTATATGGTTTGGTTTCAATATCTTCCACGGAATTTCGGCAAATGACAGGACTACACCCGGCTGGTCGCCTGACTCTGCGGCACATTCTTATATGTACGGAATAAGACCCGCAACCGTGTTCGGCGGCATTGAAAATTCCTTTAATCCCGAGCCCGATGTTGTTGTAACGGGAGACGAATGGAAGCACATAAGAGTTGATGTAACACCCCATATTGAAAGAGCAATGGAGTGGGCAAACAGAGATAATGCATTCGGTGTTCCCGTAACTGCAGAGGATATGTACTTTGAGGGTGCGAACATCGGTTTTGAAACCCACGGTAACTACGACTACACATTTGAATTCAAGAACTTCAATATGGTTGCGTATAATAAGTAAATAAATAATTGCCTCCCCGATAAAAAGGGGAGGCAAAGCTTTTTGGATACAATAAAAACCGTGTCGGTGTTTGACACGGTTTTTTGTTATTTGAGCGACAATAAAGGCTTGTCTGGCACGGAGCCTGCCCGTGAATTGCCGGCGGGTGCTACCCGCGCATTAAAGTCGCCATAACAGCCTTCTGTGCATGAAGTCTGTTTTCGGCTTCGTCAAAGATTTCGTCTGCGTGTGCTTCAAACACCTCGTCTGTGATTTCCTCGCCTCTGTGTGCGGGCAGACAGTGCTGAACCATTGCGTCCTTCTTTGCAACGCTCATTACGTCAGCGTTTATCTGGTACTGTGCAAAAATTCTCTTTCTTTCTTCGATTTCTGCTTCCATGCCCATGCTGGACCATACGTCTGTAAAGAGTGCGTCGCAGTCCTCTGCCGCTTCCTTTACACTCTCTGTAAGGGTAAACTTGCCCTTGTACTGCTCTGCGTACTTAAGAACTGTGGGATCGGGTTCATATCCCTTGGGAGTTGCAACGGCAACATCCATGCCTGCCATAAGTCCGCCAACAACAAGGGAGTTTGCCATGTTGTTTGCACCGTCGCCGATAAAGCACATCTTTCTGCCCTCGAAATTGCCCTTGTGCTCCCTTATTGTGAGAAGGTCAGCAAGAATCTGACAGGGATGAGCGTAGTCTGTAAGTGCGTTGATTACGGGGATGGAGGAATATTCTGCAAGCTCCTCTACGATTTCCTGACCGAAGGTTCTTATCATGATACCGTCAAGGTAACGGGAAAGAACTCGTGCTGTGTCCTTGATAGGCTCGCCGCGACCTAACTGTGTTTCCTTTGAGGAAAGGAAGAGTCCCATGCCGCCGAGCTGATAAATACCCGTTTCAAAGGATACTCTTGTTCTTGTTGATGACTTTTCAAAAATCATACCGAGAGTCTTGCCCTCAAGTATTTTGTGGGGAATACCCTTTTTCTGCTTGTCTTTAAGGTCGGATGCAAGGTCAAGGAGATTGAATAATTCGTCTCTGTCTAAATCCTGCATCTTGAGAAAATCTTTTTTCATCTTGTTTTTACCCTTTCTGTGGTGTTTTGTGTATTAAAATGGAAGGAATTTCGTAGAAATTCCAACCATACCTCTTACTTCTTCACTCTTACTTTTTACTTATAGCAATTCTTGAAGAATTGCTACGCCCTCGTCGATTTCCTCGTGGGAAATGATAAGGGGAGGAAGAAGCCGTACTACGTCTTTTCCTGCCGTGAGGACAATAAGACCTGCTTCCAATGCCTTTGCCGAAATTTCGGAAGGAACAAGACTTGTCTTTATTCCTACCATAAGTCCCATGCCGCGTACCTCAAGGATTGTTTCCTTGCCGAGCTCGCGTAATTTCTGCATGAGGTATTCACCTTTTGCCGTCACTTCTTCAAGGAAAGCGGAATTTGAAACCTTGTCAAGTACATAAAGACCTGCCGCGCATGAAACGGGATTTCCGCCAAAGGTTGAGCCGTGCTGTCCCTTTGTGAGTACGGATGAACACTTCTCGTTTGCCACAAATGCACCCGTCGGCATACCACCGCAAAGTCCCTTTGCAAGTGTGAAGATGTCGGGCTTTATATCAAAGTTTTCAAAGGCAAAGAGCTTGCCCGTTCTTCCGACACCCGTCTGGATTTCATCGCAGATAAGCAGAACATCCCTCTTTTTACACTCTTCTTCGAGAAAAGCGGCAAATTCCATGTCCATGAGATTTACGCCGCCCTCGCCCTGAATACATTCAAACATCACGGCACATACATCGTCTGTGAGATTTGAAATAAGCGCATCCTTGTCGTTGTAAGGCGAATACTTGAAGCCCTCGGTAAAGGGGAAGAAGAAATTATGGAACACATCCTGACCCGTTGCGGCAAGTGTGGTTATAGTTCTTCCGTGGAAGGAAGAATTAAATGTAATAATTGTGCTTCTGCCTTCTCCGTACTTGTCAAAGCTGTACTTTCTTGCAAGCTTTATTGCACCCTCGTTTGCTTCAGCTCCGGAGTTTCCGAAAAAAACCTTGTCATAGCCTGAGAGGGTGCAGATTTTTTCGGCAAGACGAGCCACGGGCTCACAGGTAAAGTAGTTTGAAACATGCTGTGTTCTGTAGAGCTGTGCCGTTATTGCCTGAATGTAGCCCTCGTCCGCAGTACCTAAAGAGAGTGTACCTATACCGCTGCCGAAGTCGATGTATTCTTTGCCGTCGTCGCCGTAGAGTTTGCAACCTCTGCCGCGCTCGACTGTTAAATCCTGTCTGCCGTATGTGTTCATCACATACTGCTTGTCAAGTTCTTTTATGGTTGGCATATTTATCAATCCTTAAAGTGATTTTTGTTTAATTGGTGTAACCAAAATTCTTGGTAGTTTGGTCGGCTGCCTTGTGCCGGCCAAACGGTCGAAAGGAGCGACGCCAAACAATACGGTTTTTACTGTAATTCCCCGGAAAATGCCAGCGGTGGCTCACCGGGTAAACATTGTGCCTATACCTTCGTCGGAAAGCATTTCTATGAGAATTGAGTGAAGGAGTCTTCCATCGATAATGTGGGCTCTCTTTACTCCGCCTCTTACGGTGTCTGCACAGCAGTCAACCTTGGGAATCATGCCGCCCTTGATAACGCCTTCCGCTTTGAGTGCATCAATATCGGAAAGAGTAACTGTTGAAATGAGGCTGTCCTCGTCCTTTACATCGTGCATAAGACCCTTGATGTCTGTAAGAAGAATCAGCTTCTCAGCACCGAGCTCTATTGCAATTTTTGCCGCCGCCGTGTCTGCATTTATGTTGTAAACACTGCTTTCTCCGTCAATGCCCATGGCAACGGTTGAAACTACGGGAATGTAACCCTTTTCAATGTTGTCGGAGATAATCTTTGTGTCAACTTCGACAATTTCTCCTACACAGCCGTAGTCGAATTCTCCGTCGGAGAGCTTTTTTGCCTTGATAAGACCGCCGTCAATGCCCGAAAGACCGATAGCTCTTCCGCCAATAGCTTCAATTCGGTTTACCAAATCCTTGTTGGTCTTACCTGCAAGTACCATCTGTACGACTTCTACTGCTTCTTCGCTTGTGTAACGAAGACCGTTTATAAACTGTGTTTCAATGCCGAGCTTGTCAAACATGGAGCTTATTTCGGGACCGCCGCCGTGTACAAGCACAACATTGATGCCGACAAGCTTTAAAAGTACAAGGTCAGAGATAACTGCATCTTTGAGTCCCTCGTTTGTCATGGCGTTTCCGCCGTATTTTACTACGATTGTCTTGCCGTAGTATTCCTGTATGTAGGGAAGAGCCTGGATAAGCACCTTCGCCTTGTCAATGTTAGATATAAACATTCCTAATTCCTCATTCCTGGCGGGGAGTCCCCGCTGACATTTCACGTTATAAGTTCGCGATAAACAAATGCTGTTAGTCGCTTAACGAACCCCGTTTGCGTTGCATAACGAGGCGACGCAAACTAATTCCTGATTCTTAAGACCTGTAGTCTCCGTTGATTCTTACATATTCGTAGGAAAGGTCACAGCCGTAAGCCGTTGCCATTTCTTCCCCTTGGTGCATATCAACATCAATGATTATGGAGTCCTCAAGGAGAATTTCCTTTGCTTTGTCCTCGTCAACGATAACAGAGCCGCCGTTTTTGCAGACGTTGATTTCACCTGCATTTGAAATGAAGTTAACTTCAACCTTTGACGGGTCAAATTCCACTCCTGCATAACCGAGGGCACAAAGAATTCGTCCCCAGTTTGCGTCTGCACCGAACATAGCTGTCTTAACAAGAGGTGAATTTATAACACTCTTTGCAAGAACTCTTGCATTCTGATAATCGTCACAGCCTCTTATTCTGCACTCTAAGAGCTTTGTCGCACCTTCGCCGTCAGAAGCCATTTTTCTTGCAAGGTAACGGCAGATGTACTCAAGTGCATCATAGAACAGAATTGCTTCCTCACTGCTCTCGTCCTTTACCGAAACACCCGAAAGACCTGACGCTAAAACACAGAGTGTATCGTTTGTGCTTGTGTCTCCGTCAACGCTTATCATGTTGAAGGTTCTGTCAGCCGCTTCCTTTAGCATCTTCTGCAGGATAACAGAATCAACATCCGCATCGGTTGTGATAAAGGAGAGCATTGTAGCCATGTTGGGGCTTATCATACCGCTTCCCTTTGCCATGCCGCCGAGCTTTACTTTTTTGTCGCCTACGGTGTATTCAATGGCAATCTGCTTGAGCCTTGTGTCGGTTGTCATGATAGCCGCCGCCGCACAGTAGCCCGCTTCGGGAGTGTAGTCAGCTTCCGCAACAAGTTGGGGAATGCCGCCGACAATGGGCTCTAAGGGAAGCGGTGCTCCGATAACGCCTGTGGATGCTACAACAACATCATTCTCTGATATTCCAAGCTCGTCTGCAAGTGCCTTGCACATTGCATTTGCCTTTTCAACGCCGTCGGGATTGCAGGTGTTGGCGTTACCGCTGTTTACGATAACGGCTCTTGCCTTGCCGTCCTTTAAGTGTTCACGTGTAACAGTAATGGGAGCGCCGTAAACCTTGTTTGTTGTGTAGATAGCCGCCGCTGAGCAGTCGTTGTCTGCAACAATGAGCGCCAAGTCCTTTTTGTTCTTGTTTTTTCTGAGACCGCAGTGAATACCTGCTGCCTTAAAGCCCTGAGGGTATGTTACTCCGCCCTCAACGCGCTTGAATTTGTTTTCCATATTTGTTCCTCGTAATGTGAATTTTTTGTGTTTGGTCGTCTTGCTTGTGACGGCTAAAACGATGGTGCAAGCATTGAAATGCCTTCATCCTCACAGAAGCCGAATCTTATGTTCATATTCTGGATTGCCTGACCTGCCGCACCCTTTACCATGTTGTCAATGGCACTTGTGATAATGAGCGTTTTTGTATGCTCGTCAAAGTGAAGCGAGATGTCACAGTAGTTGGAGCATCTTACGTTTTTGATGTTGGCAAAGCTGCCTTTTGGCTGAAGTCTTACAAATTTTTCGTTGCTGTAAGCTTCTTCGTAAGCCTTGTATATTTCATCAAAGCTCTTTTCGGTCTTTACATAGATTGTCGAAAGAATTCCGCGGTTTACGGGAAGAAGGTGGGGAACAAAGGTTACGTTTACTTTCTTTCCTGCAAACATGCTGAGTGTCTGCTCGATTTCTGGTGTGTGTCTGTGAAGACCTGCCTTGTATGCCGAAAATGCTTCGTTGTTGTCGGGATAATGTGTTGTCTGGGAAAGACCGCGCCCTGCACCTGTAACACCGCTCTTTGAGTCGATGATAACCGTGTCGGTACTAACAAGTCCGCCCTTTATCGCCGGCATAAGACCGAGAGCTATGCTTGTCGGATAACAGCCGGGATTTGCGATGATGTCAATATCTTTTATCTTTTCTCTGTTGATTTCGGGAAGACAGTAGAGAGTCTTTTCGTGAAGTGAGGGGTACTTGTATTCAAGTCCGTACCACTTGGTATATTCTTTTTCGTCAGTAAGTCTGAAGTCTGCACCAAGGTCAATAAGTACCTTTCCACAGCCTGAGCACTTTGCCGCAAGCTCTTCCGAAAGACCGTGGGGGAGGGCGGCAAAAATAACGTCGCTCTTTTCTATTACTCCGTCCATGTCGCAGAGAATGTATGTCTTTTCATTTGTGAGTGCAGGATATACTTCATTTAATGCCTTTCCCTCAAAGCTCGTGGAGGAAACTGCGGCAATTTCAACATTTCTGTGACCGCATAAAAGTCTGAAAAGCTCAGCTCCTGCATAACCTGTTGCACCGATAATGCCGACTTTGATTTTGTTTTCCATAATTTATGACCGTTCCTTTTTATAGTAGATGTATTGAAAGAATTTCGGAGAAATTCTCACATTACTTCTTCACTCTTACCTATTACTTTTTACCTGTCTGAAAATTCATTTTCAGACCTATGCCTCCGCAAAAAACTTTTCAAGGTTTTCTATTTGCTTTTCGACCGCTTCCTTTGCAGGACCGCCGATTACCTTTCGTCCGCCTGCACAGACATCAAGGTCAACCGCTGTATAAACATCCTCTGAGAATACATCCGAAACTTTTCTGTATTCTTCCAAGGGTAATTTTTCAAATGTTGTGTTCTTTTCAATGCAGACTGCTACAAGCTCGCCTACGATTTTGTAAGCAGCACGGAAAGGCATACCTTTCTTTACAAGGTAGTCAGCACAGTCTGTTGCGTTGATAAAGCCGAAGCCTGCCGCGTCTCTTAACTTCTGTACCCTGAAAGTCGCAGTGTCAAGCATCTTTGCGAAAATTTCAAGACAGAGCTTTGTGTTGTCAAGAGCATCGAAAATTGCTTCCTTGTCCTCCTGCATGTCCTTGTTGTAGGCGAGGGGAAGACCCTTCATCATGGTGAGAAGTGTCACCAGTGAGCCGTAAACTCTGCCCGTTTTGCCTCTGACAAGCTCTGCAATGTCAGGGTTCTTTTTTTGAGGCATAATAGACGAGCCTGTGGCAAAAGCATCGTCAAGCTCCATAAAGCCGAATTCGCTGCTGCACCAGAGAATGACCTCTTCCGAAAAACGTGACAGGTGCATCATAATCGTCGAGAGACAAAAAGCAAATTCAAGCACGAAATCTCTGTCCGAAACACCGTCAATGCTGTTTTCGGTAACGCCCGAGAAGCCGAGCTCCTCTGCTACCATGAGTCTGTCAATTGGGTAGGTAGTACCCGCAAGCGCACACGAGCCGAGGGGAAGAATGTTGGTTCTTTCCCTGCAGTCGGAAAGCCTTAAGTAATCTCTCTTTAACATCTGTGCATATGTTAAAATCTGGTGAGCAAGTGTCACGGGCTGTGCGCGCTGCAGGTGAGTGTAACCGGGCATTACTGTTTCTGTGTGCTGCTTTGCCTTTTCGATAATAACCTCGCAGAGATTTTTTACAAGGAATGAAACCTCGTCCATTTCGCGCATAAGATACATTCTTATGTCGAGTGCAACCTGGTCGTTGCGGCTTCTGGAGGTGTGAAGTCTCTTTCCTGCATCGCCGATTCTTGCCGTTAAGACTTCCTCGACGAACATGTGAATGTCCTCTGCCTTCATGTCGAATTCCAGTTTTCCGCACTCAAGGTCTGCGAGAATTCCACGAAGACCCTCGATTATCTTTTCACTTTCGGATTCGTCAATAATTTTGCATTTGCCGAGCATTCTTGCATGGGCAATGCTTCCTGTGATGTCCTCACGGTACATTCTGCTGTCAAAGGATATGGATGAATTAAAATCGTTTACGCTTTCGTCTTCTTCCTTCTGAAAGCGTCCCTGCCACATTTTCATGTCAAATTACCTCTTGTATTAAGCAAATCACAGGGCAAAGAGAACTCTGCCCTGTAAAAACATTAGTTTTTATTTTCTTTTGCGAGCTTTTCGTTAAGACGTGCGCGAACAGTGATGGGAAGACCGTAGAGATTGATAAATCCTGCGGAGTCTGCCTGGTTGTAAACGTTGTCTTCGTCAAATGTTGCAAGCTCTTCGGAGTAGAGTGAGTAGTCACTCCAAACGCCTGCCTTGATGATGTTGCCCTTGTAGAGCTTGAGTTTTACCTTACCTGTAACTGTCTGCTGAGTTGAATCAACAAAAGCAGAGAGAGCTTCACGAAGGGGCGTGTACCACTGACCGTTGTATACAAGCTCTGCAAATGTAATGGAAAGCTTCTGCTTTTCGTGCATTGTCATCTTGTCAAGTGTGATAGTTTCAAGATAGTTGTGAGCAGCATAGAGAATGCTTCCGCCGGGAGTTTCGTATACACCGCGGCACTTCATGCCGACAAGTCTGTTTTCAACAATGTCGAGAAGACCGATACCGTTTTCACCGCCGAGCTTGTTGAGCTCGAGAATGATTTCCTTAGCGCTCATCTTCTTGTCGTTAAGTGCTACGGGATGACCCTTTACAAAGTCGAGGGTGATGTATGTAGGAGTATCGGGAGCCTTGATGGGGGATACACCCATTTCAAGGAAGCCTTCCTTTTCGTAAAGAGGCTCGTTGCCTGCATCTTCAAGGTCAAGACCTTCGTGGGAAAGATGCCAGAGGTTCTTGTCCTTGGAGTAGTTTGTTTCTCTGTTAATCTTTAAGGGAACGTTGTGAGCTTCTGCGTATTCGATTTCTTCTTCACGGCTCTTGATAGACCATTCTCTCCAGGGAGCGATGATGGGCATATCGGGAGCGAACGCCTTGATTGTAAGCTCAAATCTTACCTGGTCGTTACCCTTACCTGTACAGCCATGGCAGATTGCATCTGCGCCCTCAGCCTTTGCAATTTCAACAATTCTCTTTGCAATAATGGGACGTGCAAAGGATGTGCCGAGCATGTACTCCTCGTAAAGAGCGCCTGCCTTTACTGTGGGAATAATGAACTCGTCAACGAATTCTTCTGTAAGGTCTTCGATGTAGAGCTTTGAAGCACCAGTCTTTAAAGCCTTTTCTTCAAGACCCTCAAGCTCGTCTGCCTGACCTACGTTACCGGAAACTGCAATAACCTCGCAGTTGTTGTAGTTTTCCTTGAGCCACGGAATAATGATTGAAGTATCAAGTCCTCCAGAATATGCAAGGACTACCTTTTTGATTTTTGTCTTATCGAGCATTTTTAGTCACCTTTTCCAAATGAA
Source organism: Clostridia bacterium (assembly GCA_017456765.1). Lineage (GTDB taxonomy): Bacteria > Bacillota > Clostridia > Oscillospirales > CAG-382 > UMGS1387. The sequence continues at coordinate 101,859 of JAFTIR010000003.1, forward strand.
TTTTTGAATGTGAATAAATGATACCACCATTGAGCAAAAAAATCAAGTATAATTTTGCATTTTTTTGTGATTTTATGCATTTTCTAAAAAACTTTGCAAAATCTGCTATATATAATATAACTGCTTTGTTCAAAACAACGAACCGGATGAATAAAACAGTGCATAAATACGTAAATATACACAGAGTATGCAATATACAGAAAGCGGAAATGCTTACATATATTAAAATGTTTGTGCAAACTGCAAAAGGGAAATATAAAAATGTGACGATGTTTTTTTCATTGTCACCGAATAAACAGAAATGAAAGGAAAAAGCAATGAATAAAAAAACACTTTGTTTATTCATGTCATTCATAATGACAATGCTTTTGTGTATAAGCTCTTTTGCCTCAGGCTTTTCTTGGTATTTCAAACCAAAGAGTGACGGAGGACGTCCCGAGCTTTGCCCCGAAGCCGATTTTGTGAATAAGTATAATACTGTCACAATAGGCAATGAGGGGGAAAAGAAAATATATCTGACCTTTGATGCAGGGTATGAGAACGGAAATGTTGAAAAAATTCTCGACATTATGAAAGCGAATGATGTAAAGGGAACATTTTTTGTTCTGCCGAGACTTGTGGAGAACAACACGGATTTGTGCAAAAGAATGAAAGAGGAGGGGCATCTTGTGGGTAACCACTCGGTACACCATAAAAACATGGGACTTGTCGGTGACCTTGAGACCTTTAAGAAAGAGACCGTGCCTCTTGACGAATTTTTTATTGAAAAAACAGGCTATGAAATGGACAAGTATTTCAGACCGCCCGAGGGGGCATTCAGTGAAAACACCCTGAAGTTTGCTGACGAGCTGGGTTATACCACGGTTTTCTGGAGCCTTGCCTATGCCGACTGGGACAATAATAAGCAGATGACGCCTGAAAAGGCACTGAGGCTCTTGCTTTCAAGAACCCACGACGGAACTGTTCTTCTGCTTCACCCAACGAGCGAAACAAATACAAATATCCTTGACAGTTATATAAAGACTCTTAAAGGGCAGGGGTATGAGTTCTGCCTTGTTTCGGAGCTTGTGAAATCAACCCATGGTTGATAAAATTTATATTTAATCTATTTACTGACCGATTTTTTTCTGTTATAATGTAGAAAAGGCAGAAAATGGGAGAGTGATAAGCATGAAATCACCTGACTTTGCAGAAAGAATAGCACATCTCCGCAAGGAATATAATCTGACACAGAGTGAACTCGGCAAACAGCTTGGAGTTACCAACAGAGCCGTTTCCAAATGGGAAAACGGCATTTCAAATCCCCAGATAGAGCTTATCTACAAAATGTGTAAAATGTACGGCAAGGACCTTGACTATTTCTTTGAGGGGACAGAGGTTTTTGTGCCGGATGAAGAAAAAAAGAAAAAGTCAATGCCCACAATCCGTGAGATTTATAAGATTGGCAGAGGACCCTCAAGCTCTCATACAATGGGACCCGAAAAGGCAAGTCTTATCTTTAAGGAAAGATACCCCGACTGCGACAGGTATAAAGCCGTTCTTTACGGCTCACTTGCAAGAACGGGAAAAGGTCATATGACGGATTTTTCCATAATCGAAACCATGAGGCCGAAAAAGTGCGAGGTGGAATTTGATTATACCGCCTCAGACCTTCCTCATCCCAACACCCTTGACATTATCGGCTATAAAAACGGCATGGAAGTCGGCAGACTGAAGTTTTTGAGTGTTGGCGGCGGTCAGATAAAAATTGAAGGAGAAGCACTCAAGGAAAACGAAAATCTTTATCCCCACCATTCTTTCGAGGAAATAAAAAAATACTGCGAGGAAAATGAAATACTTCTCTGGCAGTATGTCGAAAGAATTGAAGGCAAGGAAATTTATGATTTTGTGTTATCTGTGTGGAAGCAGATGCAAAAAACTATAAAGAGCGGAATCTCCAAAACAGGTGTGATTCCCGGAAGACTTGGGGTACAGAAAAAGGCGAATCACTTGTATAATCAGCACCATATTGATGAAACCAACGAAACACGCGAAAACAGAATGGTTGCTTCCTTTGCCTTTGCGGTAGGTGAGGAAAATGCCTGCGGCGAAACGATAGTGACAGCTCCCACCTGCGGCGCAAGCGGAGTCTTGCCTGCTGTTATGTACTACTATAAGAAAAAGCGCGATTTTTCTGACGAAGATATTGTTCATGCTCTTGAAACGGCGGCACTTATCGGAAATCTTGTTAAAACCAATGCGTCGATAAGCGGTGCGGAATGCGGTTGTCAGGCGGAAATAGGCACAGCCTGCGCCATGGCATCTGCGGCCCTTGCAGAGCTTCTCGGTATGAGCCTTTCTCAGATAGAATATGCCGCAGAAATTGCAATCGAGCATCATCTCGGACTTACCTGTGACCCCATTTACGGACTTGTGCAGATTCCCTGTATTGAGCGAAATGCCGTTGCGGCAATGAGAGCGATAAACGCCGTGAATCTTGCAAATTTCCTTACAGATACAAGAAAAATATCCTTTGACCTTGTCGTTGATACCATGTACGAAACGGGAAAGGATTTATCAAAGCACTATAAGGAAACCGCCGAGGGCGGACTTTCAAAGCTTTATAAGTAAAATGAAAAAAGAGCCTGGAGGCTCTTTTTTTGTCGAATATTGTGTTGACTGAAAGAAAAAACTGTGATAGAATAGCGTAAAATGAGGTGGAAATAATGCCGGGACTCGGAACATTGATAAATACTGCGGCGATAATAGTCGGCGGACTTGTGGGCTTGCTTTTCGGCAGGCTTATGGGCGAAAAAATAAGGGATACACTGTGTAAAGCCTGTGGTGTGTGCGTGCTGTTTATAGGAATGGCGGGAGCACTTGACGGTATGCTCGAAATTGCTAAGGGAGATATTGTCAGCGGAAAATCAATGCTGCTTGTGGGCTGTATCTGCATAGGTACGCTTGTCGGCGAAATACTCAATATCGAGGATAAATTCGAAGCCTTTGGAGAATGGCTGAAGCTCAAAACGGGTAACGCAAAGGATAAGCAGTTTGTCGAGGGGTTTGTGAATGCTTCGCTTACCGTCTGTATAGGCGCTATGGCAATAGTGGGTTCGATACATGACGGCATTATGGGTGATAGCTCAATCCTCGTGACAAAGGCTGTGCTTGACCTCGTTATAATTCTTGTAATGGCAGGCTCACAGGGTGTGGGATGTATATTCTCGGCTATTCCCGTGGCGGTTCTGCAGGGCTCGGTGACGGCTCTTTCAACCCTCGTAAAACCTATTATGACAGAGGCGGCGCTCTTGAATCTTTCGCTTGTGGGTTCAGTGCTCATTTTCTGTGTCGGCATAAATCTTGTATGGGGCAAAAAGGTAAGGGTAGCAAACCTTCTTCCGTCAATAATAGTTGCGGTAATAGCGGCGTTTCTGCCGTTCTGATAAAAAGAAAACAGCCTTTTGGGGCTGTTTTCTTTTGCTGTTATTTACTGCAGCGCAACCGCTGTGTCATAATCGGAAATGATTTTTTCAAGAGTTGCCTTTGTGATAGCATGAAGTGTGTTATCTTCAAGAATTGATTTTGCCGTATCGTAAACATTGCCTGTTACAGGCTCGCCGTATAATACAAACTGCTCACCGTTTACTGTAATCTTTGTATATGTCTTACAAACAATATTTGTCTTGTAATTCTTAACGGGAATATTCTTTACATAGCCTGCGAAAATGTGATGTTCGTCACTTGCTGCATCAAATATAATATTTTTTCGGTCTGCCTTGTTGTAAGCAACGCCTGTTATATACTTGGAAAAGTCAAATGTGAGCTCTTTTCCGTCAAGTTCGTCTTCTCTTGCAACGATAAAGCCATATTCATCGATTACATATTCTGTTTCTTCATCCTTTGCAGAGGTAAGAACAGAAGACTTAAATCTAATGCCCATGGGATTCGTTGTTCTGATGGACGTTTCGTCATAGGACTGCATATAGGAATCCATTGAAAGCTTTTCAGCCGTTTTTGTTTGCGCATCAATGTAGAAATACTGTGACTTTACAAATTCGCCGCCCTGTGTCTTTTCGACAACTTCAACAAGGGTGTTTTCGTTGCCGATTTCAACCGTGTAGTTGTCGTTATCCTCGGTGATTTCGGTCTGAATGCCGTCGATTTCAATGTATCTTACATTGGTGTCAGCACCTTTTTCGCCAAGCTCAAGCTCAATGCTTTCGGGAACATAAGCGATAACAAACGGGCTGAAGTCACTCCAGACAAAGGAAATTGTGCTACCATTGACTGTTATACCAGTTACTTCCTCGGTATCGCCGGATGCACTAACATGGTATACCTTGATTTTGCCTTCGGAAACAGCAGCTGCAACATCTTCTCCTACATTGAAGGTGACTGTCAGCTCTTCTCCTTCGTCATACCACGGATTAAGGGTACAGGGGTGTCCTTCCTCATCGAAAAGGTTGACATTGTAAAGAGCCACCACGTTGTCAAGGCCCACAGCATCCGTCGCAGTGATAATAAAGGAATTGGTGGGTGTTTCCTCTAGCTTAATCTTTTCAACAACCACATTTACTGTTCTTTCGGTGCTTTCTACAGTTACTGTGTTTTCTGATTCAACAGTAATTTCGTACTCAGGAACAGATGGTTCTTCGCACATACATATGTTGGTTATATCATAATTCATCTGGTCAAAGTTACACGGCAACATTTCATCTGTAACTGTACAGAGGCCGCATACTGTGCAGGCATGAATACAAGGAGTGATGAGCCTTGACATATAATCGGCTTTTGTAATATAAACCACCCACTGTTTACCGTCTTCAAAAGTGAGTGTAACGTCACAGCCGATGAACATCTGACCTTTACCGCCGAGTTCTCTGGGCTTTTCACCGATAAAGCTACCAATAAAATCTTTGTTATCTTCATTCAGAATGTCATCCAGAGTTATGCTGTTGCTGTCTGAATCGACTTTTCCGTAAGCAATACCGTAAATGGTACCGCTTGGTGCTGTTTCGGTTAAAACATCAGATTCCTTGGATTCGTCTTTCTCAAAGTAGCCGTACCACTTGTACGCGCCGTCTTCTGCCTCTTCCTCGCCTTCTTTTATAAACTCGTAATACCAGCTATATTCTGTCTTTACAGGTTCATAACAGCCCTCATACATAGGACCGACATTTACGGTAATGGGTGCTGTAATAGGTATTACGGAAAGGGTGTCATATTCTGAAGTTGACCCATAGATATGCTTGTCATAAAGAGTGTGATAGACACCATCAAAACCGAGTTCAGTGTAGTTGATACTTCCCCAAGAACCTCTGTATTCCACTTCACAGGAAACCCTTAATTCAAACTCCAGGTTGTTTATAGTAACGTTGCCTAAAGCCTCGTCCTGCGCTTTAAGTGCCTCATAGATTTCCTTTACCGTTCCGTCAAGTGAAAGATTAAGAATGCCGCCGTCTCTGCTTATTGTTAAGAAATCACTGAGGTCGTTGTAATAAGAAGAAATGTTCCATTCACCACAGCCCTCGTTATATTCGCCATCCAGGCCGTATGGTGCATACATATAACTGGCTCTGCTTGAAAATTGGTACTCGTAGTCGTTAATCAAAACTCTTGCTTGAACATAAAAAATTGCACCGTTGTTGTTGTCCTCTAAAGCCTTGTAGTGCTCACGATCCCCGTCCGGATATTGGGTATCTATAAAGTTGTTATAGACCTCAACGGCATCATTGATATTGATGCTGAAGGACTGGTCAAACTTCAGTTCACCCGTGCCGTCGGAATCAACTTCCTTCCAGAGGTCACAGACATCATATGTATATTCATTGTGACTGAGCACAAAGGTTGTGCCGGGCTTGTTGAGTAAACTGATACAATACTCTTCAGCAAGTTCTGCAGTGCTGTCAGCGACAGGATTTTCCGACGAAGAATCAGAAACAGTCACGGCAGAAGGTGCGGCTAACGTGTTCGATGGGAATACCGAAATTATCATAAGGATTGATAAAATCAGTGCGGTTAATTTTCTGGTCTTCATAAGACTGCCTCCCTTTTGATTTTCCGTTGAATCGTGCAGCTTTGATTCCTTTCCGAAACAGATGAGTTGACGAATCAAAACATTCATGATATAATAGATTATCACATCTATTATTATAATGTTTATTTGCTTTTTGTCTTCACACTTTTCCCTAAAAAGGGTGTGGGAAAGGCGAATAAAGTGTGGGTTTTTGTGTGGGATGACTACTTTTTCATATCACGGGGTGATGATATTATGAAGAAAACTCTTCTTAGCTTGCTGTGTCTTCCGGTAATGCTGTTTTTGCTTTCGGGGTGCAGTACCATCGGAAGTAAAACGGCAAGTATGTCAGTTATTTATGGTGCAACCTCCGTGCTTTCGCTGTTGCTTTTAATTGGCTATTGCTGTTTTATAAAGAAAAAAGAGGTTTGGTTTTTGCTTCTCTTTTCATCAGTGTTTGTCGTCAATGTCGGATACTTGACGTTGTCGGTATCACTGACGCTCGAAGAGGCTCTTCTTGCCAACCGAATTTCTTATCTCGGGTCGGTATTTCTTCCTTTTTCAATGATTATGACTCTTTTTAATCTGTCAGGTCTGAAATACAAAAAATGGGTTCCGTTTATTCTATTGACAGTCACAATAGCCGTATTTTTCGTTGCAGCAAGTCCCGGATATCTTGACATTTATTATAAATCGGTCTCGCTTGAATCTGTAAACGGTATGTCTGTGCTTAAAAAGGAATATGGACCGTGGCATTGTGTATATCTCTATTATCTGCTTTTATATTTTGCCATTATGATCTGGACAGCGCTTTATGCGGCAATCAAAAGAAGCAAGTCTGCAAATCAGTCTGCCATAATTATTGTTGCGGTGTTTGTAAATATATGCGTGTGGCTTATAGAACAGCTTGTGGAAGTAAATTTTGAGTTTTTGTCGGTTTCATACATAATCAGTGAGCTGTTTCTTATCTGCGTATATTTAATGATACAGGATAACGAAAAGCAGCGGGGTGACGTTGTTACTGCCTCTGTTATGCAAGAGCAGAAAACGCCGGAAAGCAACAACTGGGATATGTCTGCCGAATATATTGAAAAATGCGAAAGCTTTGAGAAAAGCATTGAAACGCTTACTGCAACGGAACACGCCATTTACCTTTATTATGTTGCAGGTAAAACCACAAAAGAAATACTTGCTGAATTAAATATTCGTGAAAATACCTTGAAATTCCACAACAAAAATTTGTACGGTAAACTAGGTGTCACGTCAAGAAAACAGTTGGTGGAGTATGCAAAGAACTTAGATAAAATTCGAAATAAATAGGTTGTTTTCTTGACGCAAAAAGCCCCCACAGGGTTCGAATCCCTGTCACATCTTGGGCGATATAGATAAAGAAACAGCACCCTGTTGGGTGCTGTTTCTTTATATGGCGGAGAGACAGGGATGTGTCTGCTACGCATCCACTCTGCTCGGTGACAAGCCCCCTCGCACCTTTTTGCTGAAAACAACCGCACAGGGTTGTTTTCTTAACGCAAAAAGCCCCCACGGGGTTCGAATCCCTACCCAATCAAACAAAAAAGCGACACGCAAATGCGTATCGCTTGTTTTGGCGGAGAGACAGGGATTCGAACCCTGGAACGGGTATTAGCCGTTACACGATTTCCAGTCGTGCGCCTTAGACCAGCTCAGCCATCTCTCCAAACCGTATTCGGTTGTGCTGCCCTTTTGGACAGCTTTAATAATATACCACACAAATTGGTATTTGTCAAGACCTTTTTGAAAAAATCTTTTTTGTGCTGCTTTGTTGACATAAAACACGAAAGGATGTATAATTTAAGACAGAAAACTTTCCGAGAGGATGAAATAAATGTACTACGCAATTATTGATGCAAACGGCACTATGAGCCGTCTGACAACAGTAGCATACGGAATAAATCTTTCTGCCATTGCAGACTGGTTTGCAGATGAATTTATGGAAAACTACGAGCTTTATCATGAGGAAGATGAAAACTCCGATGATGAAAAGGTGCTCAGTCAGTGTGAAGAAATAAGAGAGCTTGCAAAAGAGGGCGTACTTGAAATGATAGACCTTGAGGGACTTTCCTTTGCAGTGTCTGATATTTCTGTCGAGCTTTACGGAATTTACGAGACATATGAAGAATTTACTAAATCTTTCACGGAGTTTGTTTCTGATAAGCCGAAGTATGTGAAGATAAAGCCTGAGGAAAACCCCTCCGATATTTTAGCTGAATGTGACAGACTCAACTCTTTGCTTGTACGTGCAAGCATATGACAAAGACAGATTGGAGAAACGATATGAAAAGAATATTGTGTGCATTTCTTGTACTTGTCGTATGCCTGTCTGTGCTTGCAGGGGCAGAAAGCGCAAAGCCCGTGAATGTTAATCTCAACGGAAAAGAAGTCAACTGTGCTTCTTATGGACAGCCTGCCACGATAGTTGACGGCAGAACAATGGTGCCTCTGCGTGCCATATTTGAAGCTCTTGGCGCCGATGTCATATGGGACGGCGGCACAAGAACGGTTTTTGCTGCGAAGGACGGCGATGTTGTCGAGCTGACAGTTGGCAGGGCGGAGCTTGTGAAGAACAAAGCGATTGTACCTGTTGATGTGCCTGCCCTTATCATGAACGACCGTACCCTTGTACCTGCAAGGGCGGTGGCTGAAGCCTTTGGCGTTTTTGTCGAATGGGATGCAGCTTCAAGAACTGTGCTTCTCACAAGTGCTGACACTTCTTCCGAGATTTCAAGAACGGGAAAAATCGAAAGTCCCATGGATGAACAGCTTGCCTACGGTAAATTTTATTTTGGCATGACAATGCAGGAATGTTGGGATGCCGTAGGACAGGATGAGGGACAAAAGGAGCTTTTGTCAAACACCGACGGCATAAACGAAATACATATAGCTTATCATAACAAAGAAAGTATAGAGCTTTCGTTTACTGATAATTACCTGTTCATGGTCAGTGTTCTGTCGGACGGTGAAACGGAAAAAGTCGATTTTACCGATGAAAACGTAAAAATTAAGCTGTACGGTTACGACGTCAGTGAACAGGCGTACGTTTCTGCAAACGGTTTTCTTGAGGCTTTTTCGGATTTTGATATTAAAAAAGCATCAGAACATTGCTTGTCCCCGAACTCCGTCAGGAGAATGGGAATAGCCGACGCCGAGGATGCACTTGTTTACATGGGCTTTGATAAAGAGTCTGTAACAGAGATGCTTGTTTCGGAATCTTATAACGGAAGTGAGGATTACAGAATATTTGCCGAGGCAATAATCAATCCCACGTATGAGATAATACTTATGGCCTTTTCGGAATGTGAATACATTCTTGGTGATTTAAAGGGAGTAAGCGAAAAAGAGGCTGAGGCAGAGTTTTGTTTCAGGATTCCCGATATAAAATATGTGTTTGATTCTGCAAGCGTGCTTTTTGAAGCGGCGTTTACAGAGACTCTTGAGCAGGCATTTGTAAACGGAGAGCTTCAGTTGCTTGAGATGTCCGAAGCCGAGATAATTGCAACCGTTTCACCGATGATTGAAGAATTGCTCTGGCAGTCTTATCTTGCATGCTTTGAAAACTGTCCGACGACTGAGATTATACCGAAGGAAAAGCTGAGTGTCGTGCTTTCCGACGGAGAGTGGAAGGTACGTGCCGACAGCGAGTATATCAAAGGAATTCTTTCGAGCTTCAATATGTTTGAATAAACAAACAAACCGCACGTAAAAAACGTGCGGTTTTATATCTGCATAATTTCTTTTATGTCGTCGGGGAGAGGGGCTTCAAAGGTGAGTCTTTCTCCTGTCATGGGGTGGGTGATTGTGATTGACTTGCAGTGAAGATATGCTCTTACGTTGTCAAGCGCCTTGCCGTAAAGAAAATCACCGTATAGGGGAAGGTCAATGTGGGACAGGTGAAGGCGTATTTGGTGTGTTCTTCCCGTAATCGGAAAGGCTTTGACGAGGGAATAAAGTCCGTCTTTTCTTGAAAAATCAAGCTCGTATCTTGTGATTGCTCGCTTTCCCTCGGGACTTATTTTTCTCTTTATTATGCTGTCCTCACATCTTGCGATAGGCGCGTCTATGACACCACTTTTGTATACAGGTATACCGCACACGACTGCCGCATATTCTTTGACAATTTCACCGTTTTTCAGAGCGTCGCTGAGCCTTTGTGCAGACAGAGCGTTTCTTGCTATAAGTACAATGCCGGTTGTGTCGCCGTCAAGTCGCGTAATTGCGCGGAACGTGAAATCGGTATTGCGATACCGGTACATTACGGCATTTGCAAGGGTGTCATCGTGGTGTCCCTGAGAGGGATGAGTAGGCATTCCAAAGGGCTTGTTGACCACAAGAATGTCCTCGTCCTCATAAATGATGTCGAGGGGAATGTCAACCTTTTCAATGTTTTCCGAAGGAGTGTCGGAAAGGGAAAGGGTGAGAACATCTCCCTCCGACAGTGTGAAGCGTACCGTTACAACCTTTCCGTTCACCTTTATGCCGCCGCACTTTTTCAGCTTCGTAGTCGTCCTTGACGAAAGGGAAAATTTGCTTTCCATAATCTGTTTTACACTTTTCCCTGCATCCGACGGCAAAGTACAGAACTCAAGAAGCACATATTCACCCCACTTGTCATAAATGTCATAACTTTACAATAATTTTATAATATAGCTTCAGAAAAGTCAAGAGTTGAGTTTGTATCTGTGTTAAAATAGAAAAACAAGAAATCTGAAATGAGGTAATCTCATATGGGTATGTTCGGACTTTTTGTAATGGCAGTGGTTCTTTCCATGGACGCCTTTGCCGTTGCGGTGTGCAAGGGACTTGCACTTAAAAATGTAAAACTTAAAAGCTGTTTGTGGATAGGACTTTGGTTCGGTGTGTTCCAGGCGCTTATGCCGACAATCGGCTATTTTTGTGCAAGGCTGTTTGCCGAATATGTGAATGCCTTTTCCCATTGGATAGCCTTTGGGCTTTTAGCCTTCCTTGGCATAAACATGATACACGAGGCTCTTGGCGAAGAGGAAAAAGCAAACGATGATGTTTGCTGCCGTGAAATGCTGCTTCTTGCTATCGCAACAAGTATCGATGCCATGGCGGCAGGCGTTTCCTTTGCCATGATTGAGAATTTCAAAATTTTCTATGCGGTTATGTTTATTGGTGTAATTACATTTATTCTTTCTGCAGTCGGCACAAAAATCGGAAGTGTCTTCGGAACAAAGTATAATAAGCGTGCAGAGGTTGCAGGAGGAATTGTTCTTATCTTTCTCGGCTTCAAGATAGTGCTTGAGCATTATAACATATTGTTTTAGATAAATATAAAAGCGCTTTGGCAAGAGCCAAAGCGCTTTTTGTCATTCAAATATATCAAAAACGTTTTTATATAAATTGAACATTCTTTCTGTGATTTTTGGAGCATAATTGGAAAATTTTGCATTGTTAACATTGAGGGCTATAAGTTTTTCCTTTGAAAGAACATACCCCTCACCGAAAAGCTCATAAAGCCTCTGATTTGCAAGCGAAATGTTGTAGTCAAAGTTTTCGTCGCCCGATTTGAAATCAATGCCTTCAAAAATATACTTTTCCTGAGCGGCGGAGAATTTTATAATTGCGTCATCGGCATCTGCAAAAATTTCTTCTTCGGTATATGACTCTTCAAGAGATGGCATTTCATCGGAAGTAAGGTATGCAGTTTCAGCGGTACTTTGTTCTGCACTTTCGGGACTCTTGGAAAACATGAGAACAGCGGAGTCGTTTGTAGTGCCTTCATCCATATCCGCTTGCGCTTGCACGGATTCTTTATCATCCTCTGCAACCGATGTGGGAACAGACTGTGTTTTGGCGGATTTTAAAAGCAAAGTGCGCTCAGCTGTGCCGTTAACTGTATCATTGTACTCGGTAATTTCTGCACCGAGTGCCGTGTCCCGGGTAACGCTTTCTTCGATAACTTCTTGCGCCAAAGGTTCGTCGACACCTCTTAAAACGTGGTTGTTGTTTTTCGTGTCGTAGACAATCTTTGTGCCGTTTTCTTTGTCATTTGCATCGAAATTCTTTGTTTCCGATGGGTTCTTTATCATAAGCGCTGCAGCGAGAATTATAACAATTGCGGCGGCAGTGCCTAAATGATGGGTGATTTTGAATTTCGGGGAAGCAGCCGATAATTTCCTATCCCTTATTTCGGACATCACGGCGTCGGCTATTTTTCCTTCACTGATTCCGGAGTATTCAAGAACACCGAGTTCTTTTTTTATGGAATTTATCTGTGAAAGAAGTGCGCGGCAGCTTTCGCAGTTTTCGATGTGGTTTTTCTGCTCCTGTGATAACTCTGTGTCGGAATATATTGCAATTTCGACCTGTTCACAAAAATTCTTGTTATCCAAATCATGCACTCCTTTCCCGTTTATTTTCTTTACATTGCATTTGACGTTTGCTTTTTCTAAAAGTTCCCACTAAAAATAATTTTCTTTTAAAAGAATTTTTCGAAGAGCCTCTCTTGCCCTGAATAACCTTGATTTTACCGTTCCCACTTCTATTTCGAGCATCGAGGCAATTGCCTCGTATGAATAATCGTTAAGGTCGCGTAGAATAATAATTTCACGGTGCTCGTCCGAGAGCTTTTCCATAGCTTTTTTCAGAATTTCCTTTTTTTCATTCTGCAGCGCCTTTTTTTCGGGACTTGCTGAAGTGCTCTCGTCGGGAATGTCAAATCCTTCATTTTCCTCGCCCGAGCTGTCTATGCTGACTGTATTCTGTTTTCGTCGCCGCACAAAGTCAAGGGCTGTGTTTTTCGCAATCCTATACAGCCAGGTCGAAAATTCGCTGTCACCTTTGAATGAGCCGATTGATTTGTACACCTTTAAAAATGTTTCCTGAGATATGTCCATTGTATCTTCGGGATTTCCTACAATACTGTATACGCAGGTGCTGACAAGCTTTTCATATTTTCGCACAAGTATTTCAAACGCCGAATCAATTCCGTCTGCCGCGCGAAAAGCATTTAAGGTATCCTCGGGAATGTTCTCGGGATAAGTTTTCACTTTATCCTTAAAAAATATACCCACTTTGTCAACACCGCCTTTCTTTTGAGATTGGGACACAACTAAAACTGTCCGTAACGCTGACAGTATACCACGGCACCCCTCTTTTTTCAATATGTAATTGTTAAATAGTTTGTACACTTTTGATAAAATGAATAAATAACGGATATATTTTTATGGTCTGGTGGTAATAGTATATATAAAGTATGAAGAATATGAAAACTTTAACAAAGATACTTGAAAAAAATAAAAAAAGGTATTAGAATATTAGTTGTGAAAAATTAAATCACTAATTTTTATAAAAATTCGGAGGAATTAAAAATGTCAGTTAAAGTTGCTATTAACGGCTTTGGCCGTATCGGTCGTCTTGCATTCAGACAGATGTTCGGTGCAGAAGGTTACGATGTTGTTGCTATCAACGACCTTACAAAGCCTTCCATGCTCGCAAACCTTCTCAAGTATGACACAGCTCAGGGCGGTTACTGCGGAACACTCGGTGAAAACCTTCACACAGTTTCTGCTGATGATGAAGCAGGCACAATCACAGTTGACGGCAAGACTCTCAAGATTTATGCTGAAAAGGACGCAAAGGATTGTCCTTGGGGACAGCTTGGTGTAGACGTAGTTCTTGAATGTACAGGTTTCTACTGCTCCAAGGAAAAGTCTCAGGCACACATCGACGCAGGTGCTAAGAAGGTAGTTATTTCTGCTCCCGCAGGTAATGATCTTCCCACAATCGTTTACAGCGTTAACGAAAACACACTTACAAAGGAAGACACAATCATTTCTGCTGCTTCCTGTACAACAAACTGCCTTGCTCCCATGGCTAAGGCTCTCAACGATTACGCTCCCATCCAGTCCGGTATCATGACAACAGTTCATGCTTACACAGGTGACCAGATGATTCTCGATGGTCCTCACAGAAAGGGTGACTTCAGAAGAGCAAGAGCAGGTGCTCAGAACATCGTTCCTAACTCCACAGGTGCTGCTAAGGCTATCGGTCTTGTAATCCCCGAACTCAACGGCAAGCTCATCGGTTCTGCTCAGAGAGTTCCTACTTGCACAGGTTCTACAACAATCCTCGTTGCAGTTGTTAAGGGCAAGGACATCACAAAGGACGGCATCAACGCAGCTATGAAGGCAGCAGCTAACGAATCCTTTGGTTACAACACAGATGATATCGTATCCTCTGACGTTATCGGTATGAGATACGGTTCTCTCTTCGATGCTACACAGACAATGGTAGCTAAGATTGACGACGACACATATCAGGTACAGGTAGTTTCTTGGTACGACAACGAAAACTCCTACACAAGCCAGATGGTTCGTACAATCAAGTACTTCGCTGAACTCGC